>JAHFGL010000010.1 GCA_023247445.1 Candidatus Omnitrophota bacterium
GCCACTGGTTACAGAAGTACCAATCCCTATATTGCCACCTTCGACAATACTTAAATATCGATTTATGATCCCGGCTGTTCTTGTCCCAAACCACATGTACCCATCGCCTCCGACGCCATATCCACCCGCAATTAGTCCCGTGCCATGATCTGTATTAACAAATATAACTCTGCCTTCATTACCGGCGACCTTTGTCACACCATCGATGGCGATCTGCGCGGTCCAATTCGTTGATTCATCGACGTCTTCCGTTATCCATAAACGTGTCGGCGCGCCGGTTGTCCCGATCCCAACGTTACCGCTGGTAACTGTTAACGCTGGACCGGCGCCAGCCTGTGAAATACTAAGCGCTGTTGTTCCTGTTGACGCCGTACCGCTGTTAGTAATTTGGACTAAAGTTCTAGTATTCGTCGTGGTACTCGCTGAGGCAAAGTTTGCAATTTTACCCGTCGTCAGCGCATCGGCATCACCAATATCAAGTGCCGTTCCGGTTGTTAATACCGTCGGCTGGATATCAACAACATTACTGGTTGTATTTTCTCCATCAATATCTAAAGCAACAATACCGGTAGCCACATCCTGATCTAAACGCAATAAAAACGCTGAATCTGTTCCAGCGGCGGCTGGATTCTGTAAAATAATTGAATCATCCGCCGTGGTTAAGGCGATTATCGCATCGCTTCCATCCACATCTTGATTGTATACTGACTGTAGCGCAATCGCTCCCGCAGTATTAGCATCCGTCCCGCAAGCTAAGACGCCATTAGCATCTGTATCAATCGTATCGCAACTTGCTAATGTTGTGATTCTCGTCGTCCCTGTGACATGTAAATCTGTGCTTGGAATGGAATTGCCAATACCAACTCGGCCACTGACCGTCAATGCCCCACCCGGTGCCGTATATCCAATCCCGATGTTGCCATTAGTTGTTAATGCCGGGCCTCCAGAATTTTGCGTAATATTTAATGCCGTGACATTAGTCGTTACAGTCGCAGAATTCGTAATCTGAACTAGCGTCCTTAAATCTGCGGTGCTTATACTATTCGATGCAAAGTTGGCGATCTTTCCTGTAGTCAATCCGTTTGCATTGCCAATATTTAATAATGTCTGTGTTGTATCCGCTGCAAAAGAAATATCTAATCGCGCTGCCGCGCCGGTGGTTCCAATCCCGACGTTATTTGCAAAATAATGTAAGTTTGTTGTCCCTGGCGCATAAATTCCCCAATTCTTAGTTCCTGCGGTCTGATCATTGATATAAAGTCCATAGGCATTAGTAATTGTACTAGCAGCTCCTTTTATAGGATTAAGAGCATACAAAGCAACAGCACTATCTACTGTAAAAGCTGTATTTGTCGTTTGTACATATCCAGCTATCGCCGTTACAAAAGTAGCATTTGCAGGATTAGGATTATCAGCGGTTGGATTTGAAATAATTCCCCAACAGGAATAAGTAGTACTACAATCATCCGCACTATCAAATGTTTGGGAAGCAGCTATCCCAATAGTATTCAATGCTGCTGCCGCCGCAGATCCAATCGCAAAACCGCCTCCATTTCCTGTAATTGATAAAGCTGGATAAACTGAATCTTGCTTAATCGTAAGTCCGACTGTTCCCACCGCGGCGGAGTTATCATTTGTAATCTGGACAAGCGTCCTTGTATCAGTTGTTGCACTATTCGACACAAAATTGGCAATTTTTCCCGTTGTCAATGCATTGGCATCACCAATATCAAATGCTGTGCCCGTTGTTAATGCCGTGGCTTGGGCATCAATGATATTCGCTGTCGTGTTCGCCGCTGCAATATCTAACGCAATTACTCCAACCGCATCTTGTTTTAATCGAAGCAAAAATGTTGAATCCGTTCCACCAGCAGCGGGATTATTTAAAATCAGGGAATCATCGTTAGCAGATAATTGAATGGTTGTATCGCCAGCATTTGCATCATTGTCATACGCATTTTGCAGCGTTGATCCGGTTCCACTATCGCCTTGCAATACCCAATTATTCGCGGTTTCGCAGGCATAAAGTCTTTGTCCACTGGACGCATCCGTATCCATATAAATTTGTCCAACCGCGCAAGCCGCTGGCAAACTCGTCGAACTTGGAAGTTTCAAAGCCGCTGTATTTAAATCAACCAAACCATTCGTAACATTAATGGCCTTGGCATCAGCATCTTGTTGGATGTTGAGCGCGGTCGCTCCCACCGCTCCACTGTCGTCATTAGTAATTTGTACTAATGTTCGTGTTGCTGTGCTCGCACTCGTTGAACTAAAGATCGCGGCTCCACCGGCTGTGACTGAATTTGCTGTCACTTCAACCGCCGTTGCTGTCGTTGCTGAACTTGTAATCAACATCGACCGCCCATTTGCTGTTTGCGTTATTGCAACCGCACTGCCTCCCGCCGCCTGATTAATTCCTAAGCCCACTGTTCCAACAGCAGCAGTACTCGAGTTTGTTATTTGCACTAGTGTTCTAGTATCTGTTGTTGCACTGTTCGATACAAAATTTGCAATTTTACCCGTCGTCAGTGCATTGGCATCACCGATGTCGAGCGCCGTTCCGGTTGTTAAGACCGTCGGCTGAATGTCGACCACATTTGCCGTTGTGTTCTCGGCATCAATATCAAGTGCGATAACTCCCGCCGTATCTTGATCAAGTCGAAGTAAGAATGTTGAATCTGTTCCCGCTGCCGCTGGGTTCTGGAAAATGATTGAATCATCCGCCGAGGTTAATGCAATCGTCGCATCCGATCCATCGGCGTCAAAGCCATAGGATCCTTGTAAATTGGCTGAACTAGCTGTTGCGAGTAATACCCAGCCCGTATTTCCACCATCCGTTGTCTTGATATACAAATTACCGTTGGTGTGATCAACACAGAGGTCACCTTTATTTCCCGTGATTTCAGCTTCTGGCGTCGCATTATTAATAAATGTTTGATAGTCACCACCGGTGTTGGCCAATGTCACGACTGCGACCGTATCTGCTCCTCCACTATTAATATGTAACTTCGTACTCGCCGTTGTCACACCGATGCCAATTGTTCCATCCACAATTAATCCTTCGGCATCAACGCACTCTGCTCCACCTAAATCAATTCGCATACATCCCTTCGCATTTACATTTCCATCTGAATCAATATGCAAGACTTCAGCTGGTGATGAATCTTGAACCGCAAACACACTCGATCCATCCGTTGAGTCAAGCACTGCTTCGATGTTTGTCGCTTCGCTTGTTTGCGGATTAAATAATACAAAGGCACAGAGCATCAGACCTATATATAGAGAAGAGACAAAGCTCCGCATCCATTGCCAAATATTCATCTTCAATTTTTTATTTTCTATCTTCATCTATTTTATATTGTTCATCCCCATCATCTCTTTTTAAACTGATCTCTAAACTCTCGGTCTCCAATAGCCTGACCACGGAAATTAATGACATCTAAATTCTTCAGAAGACCTTTAACAACCAAAGTCTTATATAAAAGTTTTCTCTCTGTATCATTCTTTCCTAAATCTTCATAAAGCTTGTGATGGTCAAGCTTCAAAACCCCAACCTTCCCCGAGGCTAATTGATTAAATCCAGACCAGACATAATCTGCTGGATCTTTAGCTATTTTTTCTTTAACAGGATCTAAATCAATATGGCGAGAACAGGCTAAGAAATATTTTTCTTCTTGAACGACAAAATTTTTATAGCGTCGTAAGAAAACATGCCCGATTGCTTTGTATTTTTTATTGAAATATTTGGCGTACTTCTTGGAGACAAGCTCCATAAACTTGGAAAGGCTCTCCTCTTCTTGAGGTTCGAGCAATAAGTGGATGTAATGATCCATCAAGACATAATTGAAGATCTTGACGGAAAACTGCTCTCTGGACTCATTTAAATAAGCTAAATATTGATTTCGATCTTGATCGGATAAAAAAAGCGGACGCAGACCTGTGCCACGGCAGATGACATGGTAAATATGCCCTAGTTTCTGATAACGCATAGAGCGCATCAACATGACCCTAGCATATCAACATGCTGTGAATATGTCAATAATTAGCTGCTAAATATTATGTATTTTACAGCACCTTAGTGAATAACAAAATAGAGGAAAAATAATTTAGGAAATATGTAGAAGGGAGGGCAAACAAAAAAGAGCAAGGATATTATCCTTGCCCTTTTGATCTTATTATCGTCATCCTGAGTCCGTAGGACGAAGGATCTCAGAATTCTTTAAGTACGTTGAGATTCTTCGCACCTTTGGTGCTCAGAATTACGGAATTTTAAAACTATTAATACATCCCACCCATACCACCACCCATTCCTCCAGGAGGCATTGCAGGGGCAGCTGATTCTTTTTCTGGGATATCAGTAATAAGAGCTTCCGTCGTCAAAAGCAGTCCAGCAATGCTCGCCGCATTTTGTAACGCGGTTCGCGTAACCTTCGCTGGATCAATAACGCCGGATTTAAGCATATCGACATAATCATCTTTGTTAATGTCGTATCCGATATTCACACCTTCTTTTTTAAGACGTTCAACAATAACCGAACCTTCAAGTCCTGCATTCTCGGCTAACTGACGAACAGGGAATTCTAACGCTTTTTTAATAATCAAAGCTCCCGTTGCTTCGTCACCTTTTAATTTAAGCGTATCAATGTCTTCAATGCATCGTAGAAGTGCAACTCCACCGCCAGGAACAATTCCTTCTTCGACGGCTGCGCGTGTCGCATGAAGAGCATCTTCAACGCGGGCTTTCTTTTCTTTCATTTCTGTTTCAGTGGCAGCACCAACGTTGATGATGGCAACACCACCAGAAAGTTTTGCTAATCTCTCTTGAAGTTTTTCTTTATCATAAGAAGAATCTGTTCCTTCAATTTGAGTTTTGATCTGATTGATACGACCTTTAATGTCGACTGTTTTACCAGCGCCTTCAACGATCGTTGTATTATCTTTGTCGATTTTGATCTTTTTAGCTCGACCTAAATGTGTAATATCCACATTTTCTAATTTAATGCCTAAGTCTTCAGAGATCGCTTTACCGCCAGTTAACACCGCGATGTCTTCAAGCATAGCCTTGCGCCTATCTCCATAACCAGGAGCTTTAACAGCGGCGCAAGAAAGAGTTTTGCGGATATTGTTTACAACGAGTGTGGCAAGTGCTTCACCTTCAACTTCTTCACTTAAGATAACCAAAGGACGTCCAGCCTTCGCCACTTTTTCTAACAAAGGAAGAACTTCCTTGATGTTTCCAATTTTCTTTTCATAAAGAAGGATATAAGGTTCATCCAAAATACATTCCATCTTTTCCATATCCGTACAGAAATAAGGAGAAAGATAACCTTGATCAAATTGCATCCCCTCGACGATCTTTAGTTCTGTTTGCATCGTCTTTGATTCTTCAACCGTGATAACACCATCTTTTCCGACGGCTTCAAAGGCTTCAGCAATCTTTTTTCCGATGACATTGTCGCTATTGGCGGCGATGGTTGCAACTTGCTCAACTTCTTTAATATTCTTTAAATCAATCTTCTTTGATAACGCGCTGATTTTTGCCACAACTTTTTCAACGGCAAGATCAATTCCACGTTTTAGGGCCATTGGATTAGCACCTGCGGTCACGTTCTTTAAACCTTCTCTATATATAGCTTCAGCTAGAACGGTCGCGGTTGTTGTCCCATCACCGGCGATATCAGAAGTTTTTTCTGCAACTTCTTTAACCATTTGTGCGCCCATGTTTTCATAAGGATCTTTTAAATCAATTTCTTTAGCGACAGAAACGCCGTCCTTGGTCACGGTTGGTGAACCAAATTTTTTATCTAAGACAACATTACGTCCCTTAGGACCTAAGGTGACTTTAACTGCTCGAGCCAACTGTTCGACACCGCTTAAAAGCTTGCGTCTGGCCTCTTCATTAAATATTAATTGTTTCGCCATGTCTATTCCTCCATTAGAATTACAATTTTAATAAAACCATTTTGTCATCCTGAGCGAAAGCGAAGGATCTCTTTATTCTTTGAGATTCTTCGGCCTTTGGCCTCAGAATGACGGAGATTAATTAGCCAACAACTGCAAATACATCTTCTTCTCTCATGATCAAATAATCTTCACCGTCTTTGGTGCTGATTTCCGTTCCGCTGTATTTTCCATACAAAATGCGATCGCCGGCTTTAATTTCTAACGCAACAATTTTTCCAAGTTCATTCATCTTGCCCTTACCGACAGCAATAACTTTACCTTCTTGTGGTTTTTCTTTGGCTGTATCTGGAAGGACGATCCCGCCTTTTGTTTTTTCTTCGGCCTCTAAAGGCTTGACAAGAATTCTGTCACCTAATGGTTGAATTTTCACTACCCACCTCCTGTTTGTTGATTGGTCTTTATATTTATTAAAAAACTTGGCTTAGCACTGATTCCAATAGAGTGCTAATTTAACAAAATTAAAATTTTTGTCAAGGATAAATTTTTTAGTAAAGCTAACTGAAGGTATTATTGAGTTTAGATTCCGGCGAGAATTAGGCCAAGAAAAATTTACTTTGATGATAGCAGCGCCATGCCCTTAAAGACAAGGTCGCGGTCAATTTTATGGATCTTATGCGCAATAAAACGTTTCATCAAATAAAGGTACCCACCAGTAACAATCACTCTTGGACGGCCCTTTAGTTGACGGGAAATACGATCAATCAACCCAACGAGCATTTCACCATAACCGTAGAAAATTCCGCTGAGCATACTCGTCACGGTATCTTTGCCGATGAGCTTTCTCGGGGCTTCAATGTTATTAATTTTAGGCAGTAGTGCCGTTTTACGAAACAGCGATTCAAACGACAAACGAATTCCGGGAACAATAATCCCTCCTTCATAAGCGCCGCTTTTAGAAACAGCATCAAGCGTGATGGCTGTTCCCAGATCAATGACAATGGCTGGCGCGCCATAAAGACATTTGGTCGCGTAGGCGCAGACCAAACGATCTTGGCCCACCTGTTTTGGATTCTTGTAATTATTTTTAATGGGAACAATAATGTCTTCGCCAACAAACAAAGGATTGATCTTAAAAATATTTTTAATTTGTCCTCGGACAATATGATTAAGTGGTGGGACGACGCTACAGACAATAATATCAGCAATCGCATTATGATTTCGTTTTATTATTTTTAGCGTCTGCAATAGTTTTATTTTAAAGGCGCTAGTGGAAATCGTCTTATCAAAATAATAAACCTTTATCACCTTAGAATTTTTAAGAACAGCCAGATGAATGGATGTGTTGCCTAAATCAATTGCCAAAAGCATTTTATTCTTACCAACCACCGCCACCACCTCCTCCGCCGCCACCACCAGAACTCCCACCGCCACTAAAGCCACCGCCGCCAGAAGTTGATCCGGGAGGCGATGAAGAAGCAGCAATCGTTGTCGCAAATGTCCCTGCGAGACTCGAAGCAAAATTAGTCGGTCTTGAGGAACTCCACGATGGCCCATAATACCATCCTGGAGAATAGGGTTGCCCCGCTTCTTCTGCGCGTTTAAACACCTCAGCAAATTGCTGTGACCATTTCTGCTCGACATCAAGAGCTAGGGCGTAAGGCAAATATTTTTCAAATAACTCCGGCGTTTTTTCCGGAGGATTGAGCATATTCAATCGATCTTTTTCCGCGACAGATAAATACATTCTAAAACCTTCAATGGAATCCATTAGTTTTCGGCCGGTCATCGTTGGGGCTTTAAGCAAATAATAAAAAAGGGCATGCACACCAATAGTCAAAATTGAAAGAAGCACAATTGATGAAAATGGAATCTGATTAAATTCCTTTCCGCTTGAACCTCCCCAAAAAATAAAAAGACCGGTAAAAACAAGACCCCAGAAAAAATATTCTTTGTTAGTATGAAAATAAATCTTTTCATAACTTTTCTTTAGCGAATCCTGTAGATCAGTCATGGCGCTACGAATATCTTTATAATTAAGATTATTCAGTTGAATTTGTGAACGATTTGAAAATAACTGACGCGCGGACGCGGCTTCTTCTTTGGTAAGCATCGACGCATCTTTGGTAAGTTGTTTGAGCGTATACTTTCCACTTATCTCTTCAATCTTGGCATAGCCCTTGACCGCCATGTTTAGAATGGCAGCGGTAAAGACTTTATTATCATATCCCATATGTAAAATATAGCGAATGACCGCCGGAGAAAGATTCATTGGTGGAGAATATAATGGAATAATCGTTCCTTTAGCTGGATCCTTACCCACCAAATCCCAAATGATGACGTAATAAACCAATAAAATAAGCAAACCTAAGAAACAAAGAAATGTTCCCCAATTATCTTTAATAAAATAGTTGCATCTCTGAAACCATGTCGGCTCATGAATAATTCCTTTTGGCCAAGAAACGACAACGGTTAACCCCTCATTTGAATTAAGCCCCCGCGTCGTTGTGAAGACTAAGTGATCATTTTGATTCCGTTCAAAAGCAAAATGTTGCTCACGGGACCCCATAAGACCCGTGTACCCACCTGTTTCTAAAATACGTTCCGCCGCTTGCTGTGGCAAATCAATCGTAACAGAAGCTTCATCGATCGGAAAATTCCAACCATTGCCGGTTACGTTCCAATAAAGTTCATCATGATCCTTAAAAAATCCCAGTTGACGGTTGGTTTCATATGTAATTGTGTACGTATATTCACCGGAAGGAAGAAAATAATCTTTGTTTCCAATATAAACCCGTTTGCCATTGGCCCAATCTTTTACAAAATAATTTTCTTTTCGATTGTCTCTTAAAACATCAATCATGCGAAAACCAACCACAACGTGATTTCCCAATCGATCCAAATAATTTGTCGGGAAATCCCGATAAATCCCTCTTTTAATTTGATTCTCTGCGCTACGCACCTTAATAATTTCGGTAACGGTCATCGACGCGTCTGGATGCACACGGACATAACTATGAAAAGAAAGAATTCGTTCATCGGCCGCCGCTAAAGTCGATAAAGCCCCGAACAAACTAATTAGAAGAAATAAAACAAAACCTGTCGTCAGCTTATGGTTAAAATATTTTCTCATTTTAAGTTCCCTTAATAAATTTAGCATCTGGGACTTGGCGTTCTGTTGCATATTCAATCTCAAAAAACTTAGCCGGCTGAAAATTAAACAGTGACGCGATCGTATTCGCCGGAAACGATTGAACCATTACATTATAATTGCGCACAGTGCCATTGTAATAACGTCTCGCCATCTGCAATTGATCTTCAATTTCCGATAAACTATTTTGCAGAGAAAGAAAACCTTGATTAGCTTTCAAATCTGGATAATTTTCTGCTAACGCAAAAATAGTTTTTAGCCCTCGCGAAAGCTGATTCTCCATCGATTCACGCTGAGTATCTGACGGGGCACTCACAAGCTGTGTACGCAACTTGGCAATATCTTCCAATGTCTTTTGCTCATGCTGAGCATACCCTTTGACTGTCTCAACGATATTTGGAATCAAATCATATCGACGCTTTAGCTGAACATCAATCCCGCTAAAGGCTTCTTGCAAAAACATCTTTAGCTGAATCAAACGATTATAAATCATCGCAATCACAACGGCGATTAAAACAACAATTCCTAATGCGATAAACATTATCGACCTTTCTTTACGGTTTTTGGAAGTTCTGGATTCGGGCCTTTTAATTCCTTAATTTTATCTCGAATTAATGCGGCCTTTTCAAATTGCAAATTCCGTGCGGCCTGCTCCATATCGTTCTCTAAACGCGAAATAAAACTCGCTAGCTCAAATTCTTCCTTATCTTGCCCAACGGATGACAAAACTAGCTCTTCTGCTTCTTCCTCCGCCAGTTCTTCAATGCCATTGCGGATTGCCTTCTTGATCGTTTGCGGGGTAATGTTATGATCTTTATTAAATTTTGTTTGAATTTCTCGACGGCGATCGCATTCGCCAATGGTTGCCTTCATCGCCTGGCTTATTGTATCAGCATACATGATGACAAGGCCATCGATATTTCGCGCCGCGCGACCGGAGACTTGAATCAAAGAAGTTTGGGAACGCAAAAATCCTTCCTTATCCGCATCAAAGATCGCAACTAGCGATACCTCCGGTAAATCGAGTCCTTCACGAAGTAAATTGACGCCAATCAAACAATCAAACTTTTTCTGACGCAATTCTTTGAGAATTTTTGTTCTGTCAATTGTTTCAATATCAGAATGAAGATATTTAACCTTGAGTCCTTTTTCCGCTAAATATTCTGTCAGGTCTTCCGACATTTTTTTAGTTAAGGTCGTTGCCAAGACCCGCTGATTAATCTTGGCACGTTTCTGTACTTCCTTCACAAAATCATCAATCTGACCTTTGGTGGGGCGAACCTCAATCGGCGGATCTACAATTCCTGTTGGACGAATAATTTGCTCAATGATATTTCGTTGCCCGCTTTCCTTGCGTTCAAATGGGCTCGGCGTTGCCGAGACATAAATTCGCGGGCCAATAATCGAGGTAAATTCATCAAACTTAAGCGGTCGATTATCTAAACACGATGGCAAACGAAATCCATAATCAACCAACATCTGTTTACGGGCGCGATCACCCGCATACATCCCATGAAGTTGCGGGATCGTGACATGCGATTCATCAATGAGCGTAATAAAATCTTTAGGGAAATAATCAATCAAGCACGACGGCCGGCTGCCCGGCGGACGGTCAGATAAAACACGCGAATAATTTTCAATCCCGTGACAATACCCCATCTCTTTCATCATTTCCATATCATAACGCGTGCGTGAATTAAGACGCTGAGCTTCGGCTAATTTACCCAACTTATTTAACTGCGTCAAACGTTCTTTAAGTTCATCTTCAATTAAACTTAAAGCAGCCTCAATGCGCGGTTGTGAAATAATAAAATGTTTGGCCGGATACACAGCCACTTGATCGACTTCGCTGATTTCATTTCCTGAAACGGGATCAATCTGAGAAATCTTTTCTATCTTATCGCCAAAAAATTGAATTCTAATCGCATCCTGGCGATACGCTGGATAAACCTCAACCACTTCACCGCGCACTCGTATTTTCCCTCGGCTAAAATCATAATCGTTACGCTCATATTGAATGTCGATTAACTTCATGAGCACTTGATCACGGTCAATTTCTTCTCCTTTAGATAAGTAAACTAAAAATTCTTTATAGTCATCTGGCGAACCCAAGTTATAAATGCAGGAAACACTCGCGACAATAATCACGTCGTGTCGCGACATTAACGAAGTTGTTGAGGAAAGTCGTAGACGATCTAACCGATCATTGATCGAAGAGTCTTTCTCAATATAAATATCAGTTTGTGGAATATACGCTTCGGGCTGGTAATAATCGTAATAGCTAACAAAATATTCAACAGCATTGTGAGGGAAAAATTCTTTAAACTCGCTATAAAGTTGGGCGGCGAGAGTTTTATTATGCGAGATAACTAAGGTGGGACGATTAATCTTCTCAATGACATTGGCGAGGGTGAAGGTCTTTCCGCTCCCAGTGACCCCTAAAAGAACTTGAGATCCTTCACCGCGCTTAATGCCATCGACTAATTTATCAAGAGCGCCTATTTGTTCAACAACCGGCTTAAAACGACTCTTAAGGAGGAACTTCTCCATGTTATTTCAAAAGCTGGTCAATGCGTTTAAAGACACGTTCGACGAAATGATCGCTGCGGTATTTATAAAAGTTTTTAACGGACATCGAGTTGACAGTAACATAACGAATCTCAACCTCTGTCGAATTATCTGTGCCTTCGCGGAGATAAACATTAATGCGGGAATATTTCGTTCCGACGAAAAACGATGTCTGCTTAAGTTCAGTGAAAAGAAGAATTTGTTGCCCTGGGGTATGTTCTGATCCTTCAGCGCGTTCAAAAACCGATGGGGCTGAGGTGCTGGCAATTCTCCAGCCATATTCCTCAAGGGTCTTTTTCGTTGCATCTAAAATGTCATCAAAGTTTCCATAGAAACTCTTCTTATAAGGATGTTTGTCTTGAATATAGTTGGGGACGTTGACACTTGCACATCCAGCGAGAAGAAAAACAAGAAATAATGGTAAGAGTCTTTTCATCTAACAAATTTTGCCGTGTTTATATGGTCTATTTTTATTTTTAAGGCATTTCTGATGAATCTCTTCTTCAATATCAATCTTTAACCCGCCACATAAATCTAATAAACGAATAAATGTATCCGCTAACTCTTCTTTAAAATTAGCTTGGTCTTGATGACGATGGGCCTCCATCGCCTCGGCTAGCTCGGTTACAATGAGCATGAGGGCCTCTCCAATATTACGATCCTTCTCCCAAAAACCTTTTTCAACCGCAATCGAGTGGCAAATCTGTGCCAATTCATTTAATGATCTTCCTTTAATTTCTGTGTTTTGCAAGGAACTCCTCCATGTCTTTAGGTAAATCTGATTCGATAGTTATTATTTTATGTGTTATCGGATGCGGCCACTCTAAACGTGCTGCGTGTAGTGCTGTGCGCCGGAATGTTATATTATATTCACGTGCAATGGAATATTTCCGATCCCCTACGAGCGGATGACCAATCTCAGCAAACTGAATACGGATCTGATTGGTTCGTCCCGTTAACGGTTCAACCTCAATTACGCTGTAGGAACTTTTCGTTTCAATCGCTTTATAACGTGTAATGGCAAATTTTGCTTTTGAATTTCGTTGAAATTTCTTTTGATCTAAATCGCGAATGGCGCTACGCAACTCACCTGTATTTTTCACCAATCGTCCCTGAACAAATGCAATATAAAATTTTTTAATACGCTGATGCTTAAATTCTTCCATCATCAGCTGTTGATGGTGTTTGCCTTTGGCAAAAATGATTGCTCCCGAGGTCTCGCGGTCAAGCCGATGACATGGATGCAAACGCCAATCTTTATTTAAGGCGTACTGATGATTAACAATATTAACCAGGGTGTTCGACTCATTTTTATCCGTTGGGATAACTAATAACCCTGATGGTTTGTCAAAGACGATAAAAGCCTCATCTTCGTAAAGAATCGGAATTGGCTTTTTAAGATAATGGGCCGCATCTTGCACTAAGTTTTATTAAGCGCGTTACTCAAAAATTTAAGGATTTTCTTCCTTCTTTGAGTAATCCTGCTCCTGTAATAACGTGGTCAAATGATTTAGTTTGCGAATAATAATGATGGGAAAAGCGACAATCCATATTTGAAATGCAAGTGAAAGGATAACCTGTAGTGGTGAGAAGCTAACGCTGATTGAATTTTCCATTAATTATCCCTTTCAAGAATAATCGAAGGTTTTTGATCCGCTGGCTTTAGATTAAAGTTTTTGTTTATGATCTTGCTCTAAGGACGAACTCACATAATCAGCAATGCTTTCAGCATCACGCTGGGAAATATCGTTAAAGAAAATCGCAATATTATAGGCATTATCAGCGAGGATTTTTTCTGTACGAACAATCGCTCCCTGACAGGTTATCTTTTTCGAAGTACTTTTTCCATTTTTCTTAATCGGAAGAAGAAGATTAATCTTAAGCTTTGTCATCGGCTCAATATATTTCTCAACCCGGCAATACGCACCCGAACGGCTGATATTAGCTGTTTGCGTAACAATATCACCGTCATCATGAAAAATCTTCAAGGGAACATTATTGTATAATCGGGGATCACGACGTCGTTCTTGGGAAGACTTCTGACTCATAAAGCGAATATCCTTTATTTAGCTTCTTCGGTTACTTCTGCGGGAGCCGCTTCTTTGACATTAACTTTGTGATAGCAATTCTTATTACAATAATAAGCGCCATTACGATAATAGCGTCGGGCTCTCTTCATAACTTTTTTACATGCGGGACAATTTTTACTTACTTCTTTAGTTTCTGTTTGCTCTGCCATGATAAACCTAAACTCCTTTCACCACCAACCGTTAACTTATAATTTATTTCTTAAATAACTATCAAGAAATTTGTGAATCTCTTGTTTTGCATCAAATAACGAGTCCGTACTTTCAAATTTTAATCCCGCCTGATAACGTTCCGCATGGGGAAGTTGCTCAACCCACATGACGCGCCCACGACACTCCACAACCTTTTCATGAGTCAATTGAACTGAAAGGGTAACTTCGGTATTGACTGGGATAAAATTACTGACATTAATGCGAATTCCTTCTTCACTAATATCGGTAGAAAGACAACCGCCAAAATCATTCGAATCTTTAAAACGGTATTGAACGGGTTCTTTAAGCGAAACCCGCTTAAATTGCCTACGTTCATCAATCTTTTCTGACCCCTCCATGCTTAAATCTCCCTTGATCCTAAGAGCGAGAGCTTTCACGCTATTGGATGTGGTGCATTATAGCATAATTGTTTTTAGTGACAATTAGTTTTTTGGGCTACCTATATAGGAGGGACACAAGATTTTGGACCCTCCCTAACCAGGCCTAAAAATCATATTTTACCAAATATAATGATCATGCTATAATGCGCTCCATGTATAAAGAGTTTTATCAACTAAAAGAAGACCCTTTTAATATCACCGCTGACCCTGACTTCTTTTTTTCCAGCGCACGACATGCTGAGGCGTTCTCCCATCTGACTTACGGGATTAAACAACGTAAAGGCATCCTTGTGGTCACCGGAGAAATTGGAACGGGCAAAACCACTCTTTGTCGAACCCTTTTAAATCGCCTGGATGAAAATATAAAGACGGCCTTAATTTTAAATCCAACCTTTTCTGATCTACAACTTCTACAACTTATTCTAAAAGATTTAGGAATCAAGGCCCCTTTAAAAAACAAATTTGCACTTATCGATGCCCTCAACGAATTTCTATTAAACGAAACAAATTTAGGTCACAACGTTGTCATGATTATTGATGAAGCCCAAAATCTGGGGGTCAAGCAACTAGAGCAAATTCGCCTACTCTCAAATTTGGAAACCGAAAAACAAAAACTCCTTCAAATCATCCTTGTCGGCCAACCAGAACTATTAGATAAATTAAAGCTTGTATCGTTACGACAGTTAAACCAACGTATTGCGGTGCGTTATCACATCCTTCCCTTAGATCGCTCTGAACTTCAGCAATATATTCAGCATCGTTTAAAAATTGCTCAAGTTTCTAATAAATCGAACCGTCATTTACAGTTTACAGATGACGCTGTTGAAGCGATTTATGCACTTTCAAATGGAACACCGCGCATGGTCAATATCCTTTGTGACCGGGCGCTTTTGGCAGGATTTGTTCAAGAGACGTGGACGATTGATAAAAATATTGTCTATAAGTGTGCGCAGGAGGTAGTTCATCAATGAGCATCATCAACGACGCCCTTAAAAAAGTTCAAACAAACTTAGTAAAGAAAGAACAAAAAGAGCCGCCAACAAATAAAGTTGATATCTACGCGAAACTTCATAAACCCAGAGAACCGCAGCCTCCTCAAGATCCATCCACAACAGTTAACACAAATCCTATTTTAGAAAAGCCTGAATCTTCTCCGGTAACACTGCCTATTTTGATTGGGGCCTTCACGCTTATTATTGGATTTCTCTTGGCTGTCTTAATATTTGTTTCAAATCCAGCTCTCATGAAATCAAAAACGGTCAGCTCTGCCCCAGCGGCATCAACAGTTGAGCCCACAGTTACCCCTCCCAAAGTTTATGGCAAAGATGAATTTGTTTTAAGTGGAATTATGATGATGGGAGATAAACGCGTGGCTTTGATCAACAATGATATTTATGAGACAGGAGAAACAATCCAAGGCAGGAAGATTATCAATATTACCTTCGATAAAGTTGAACTTCAAGACGGCCAAAAAATCATTGAATTAAGCGTCCGCAAAAGTAAATAAAAAAAGATTAGCGATACGCGTTAATGGCTTTTTCAATAACAGGTAAAGAAATTCCTTCTACGACCTTCACCTTCCCAATCTGAGTTGCTAGAACAAACCGATTCTTCCCGGCAATAAATTTTTTATCATGTCGCATAATACGTAAAATATCTGCCACCTTAATCTCTCTTATCTTCTGTGGTAATCCTATCTTTGATAAAAGATTGTTTAAGCGTAAACTATCATTTACCTTAAACATTTTAAGCTGACAAGAAATATGTGCGGCCACCCTCATCCCCAAAGCGATCGCTTCTCCATGATGATAGAGATGATATTTTCCAGCAGCCTCAATAGCGTGACCAATGGTGTGTCCAAAATTAAGAATCGTGCGGATGCCTTTGGTTTCCTTTTCATCCGCAAGGACTACCGCTGTTTTGATTTGACTGCTGGAAAGAACAACATGAGCTAAAACCGAAATATCGCCAGCGACAAGGGTTTTGACATTCTTCTCAATGTAATTAAATAACTTTTGGTCGTAGATGACGCCATATTTAACCGCCTCCGCTAACCCATTTCGAATCTGACGCACGCTTAATGTTTTTAAAACAGTGACATCCGTAAAAACCAATTTGGGTTGATAGAACGCGCCAACTAAGTTCTTTCCAACGGGCAGATCCACCGCGGTCTTGCCACCAATAGCCGAATCAATCTGAGCCAGAAATGTTGTTGGAATTTGAATGTAAGGAATTCCTCGTTTATAAATAGCCGCGACAAAGCCCGATAAATCACCGATCACCCCGCCGCCTAAAGCGACAATAAAAACTTTTTTCATCACATCATAATGGGCCAGCTTTTCTAAAAGCGTAAAGGCCGTTTTTACCGACTTACTTTGCTCGCCATCAGGCACTTCTAAAACTTTTACGGCAAATCCATTTCGCTTAAGACTGTCGATAACCCTTTTTCCATGCAATTTATTGATGACAGAACTTGTAATAATAATAGCATCGGCCCCAAGCTTCAAACTTTTACAGGCTGGGCCTATTTCTGATAAATTTCCAGTTCCAATAACAATATTGTAAGGATTATTCTTTAGCGAAACTTTTACTGTGCTCATTAGAAGTTTACCCCTAATAAATGACCGGCATATTTGACGACCGGCAAAACCAATGTATCGAATAAACCAAGATAAAGAAAAAGGACGACGACAATAATGATGCCATAGCGTTCTAATTGTGCATATTGAGCGGCATAACGATTAGGCAGAATTCCCATGACCACACGTGAACCATCTAGTGGTGGAATAGGAATTAAATTAAAGAAAGCTAGTATAAGGTTTATGAAGATGGCGGAAACCAACAAATCAAAATTTCCAAAAGATATGGTTGATTGATTCAATCTCAATATTTGGCTAAATATAATCGCCAAAAGAATGTTGATGGCTGGTCCAGCGAGGGCCACCAAAATCATATCCCGTTTAGGATTGTTTAAGCGATTAAAACTAACAGGAACTGGTTTCGCCCAACCAAAAACAAATGTATTTAATCCCATCGCCTGCAAAAAAATCAAAATTCCCGGCAGTAAAACTGTTCCAACCGGGTCAATGTGTTTTATTGGATTAAGTGTTAATCGTCCGGCATTCTTTGCCGTCGGATCACCCAACTTATACGCCACCCATCCATGCGCGTATTCGTGTAAGATCACCGCTGATCCAACAATCACCGCTAATTTTAAAATCCACTCAACTTTATCCCATGATAAGGATTCAATAGACATATTAATTATAAAACTAATTGTATTCGTGAAATAGTTAACAACGGGTGCATCGTTTGATTTTGATCATCTTTTTTAACAAATCCTTCAATCTTAACTTTGTAATATCCCCACTTATCAAGAAAATCTTTGAGGCCCTGGATATAATAGGCCGGATGTCCGTCAATGATCAGTTGATATGAAATCTCTGGTGATGTGGAATCTTTACTAGGTTCGAGATACCCCGTCACAGAAACAACTTCTAACTTTTCAATCTTTTGTTCTTGAACCGAGGGCGTTGGTAGAGAACTTACCGCTACCTCTTGTTTTCCCCTTTGGGTCGCGACGTAACTACTAATATCTTTTGATTTAAAAGAGACGAAATCCTGCGCAAGCCAGCCAAAACTTTCTTCAAGCGGTTCAATTTTGTACCAACCTGGTAACTTTTCTATAATATGGATTTGCGTTCCAAGCAAGACCTGCCCCAAGCTTGAGGCGTCGACATTAGTACTGGCGCGAATATTGACGCGATTGGCCGTGACTTCTCCTTTGGCCATATTAATGATCTTAACGTATTTATCGCTGATAAAACTATTAGCTGTTTTAGGTAATTTGATTTTGTACCAACTGTAACTCTTATCGACAACAATAACTTCATCACCCTTTTTTAGTCGACAAATTTTTTCAAAATTGGCACTTTGTCCAGCGCGGACATTGACATTATCGGATGTAACTTCGGCTACAAATGGAAAATCCCCAGACTGTGCTTCTACTGTCAAAGGCAACAAGTAGAAGAAACATAGTATGGGGATAATCCGAAGAAACATAGGATGGGAAATGTTATTGATTAACTATTTCTTAGCTTCGGCTTTTCCTGCTGGAGCTTTAGCCGCTGGAGCTTTTCCCGCAGTAGCTGGAGTAGCCGCGGCACCTTCAGCAGCACCCTCTTCCTTAGCCTTAACTGTCTTTTTGGCTTTAATCTTAATAATCTTTGTTTTAGGAAGACCAACCACTGACTGCTTGTCAGACCAAAGATCTTTTTTCATCATTTCTTTAATACGCTCGATGCGTGTTAAAACATTTCGTTGCTGCGAATCAGCACTATCAACTCTTAATGATGGATGTAGAGACATTTATAAACTCCTTATCAGATAATCTTTATATCGCCCTTTTAATTTACTTGTCATTTTCTTTGCGTCGGCTGTTTGTATAAATTTACCCACACAAACAATCGAATAATTACCTTTGCCAACCACAAATGCGTCCAATCCCGTCAACTTTAGCCGATCAGCTTCTTTTTGGGCGAAACTAGCCTGCTTATATGAGGCCACTTGAATCGTATAATTAAAATTTTCAAGAGGCTTAGTAGGCTTACTAACGACCGGGACAACTACAGCAGGAGCCTTATTAATCATCGCTGTCTGAATGCTCGCATTAACTCCTGAAACAATCTGAAGCGGGACATTCTTATTAACCGCTTTGGGATTAACGCTCGATCCCTGGGTATTTGGCTGCTTGGCGGCTATGGTTGACACCGTCGCAGGCTTACTTAAGGGGGTTATTATAGCATTATTTTTATTTTGTAAAGGAATTTTTTCTTGAGGGCTAGGAATGGCCGGGACCGCCTTACGCCCACGCTCAACACCCATGGAAAAAGATAAAACAAATACCATAAGAAGAATAATACATAACACGATAATATTTTCTGGAGGAAGTGTAATCGCTCGTAATATATAAGACCGCTGAGAAGTTTCCCCAGGGTTAGCGGACGCGCCAGGAAAGAGTTCGAACTGAGATTGTCGTTTATACGGGAGATCCATGGGCGTAATTATAGTCCTTTCAATTAATAGAACTCAAGTACTTTCTAAATTTTTTTTGGTGCGACAACTCAATAAAGACATCGACGATCTTTGGATCAAATTGTGTACCACTATTGCGCTTTAATTCAAGGAGCGCCTCTTGAATCGATAAACGACGTTTATACGGACGTTCTTTGAGCATCGCTTCAAAGGCATCCACAATCGCCATGACTCGCGCACCGAGCGGAATTTGTTCTTTCTTTAAACCCGACGGATATCCCGTCCCATCATATTTTTCATGATGATAAAGGACAATGGGCAAAACTGGTTTTAAAAACCGCACTGGCTTAATTAATTCTACACTCTTTTTCGGATGTGTACGAATAATTTTAAATTCTTCTGCCGTCAAACGGCTGGTCTTCGAAAGAATGTCGTATGGCACATCAATAGCCCCTGCATCGTGCAGGACACTCGCATAATATAAACTATTAATGCCTTCCTGCCCCATGTTAATCTTTTCACCAATTGATTTCGTAATCTGGAAGTACGCTGGGGTGTGCGTTGACACGGCTGGTCCATGACGCTGCAACAATTTTCCAATAAATTCGATACTTCCTAAAATAATTTTCTGTTGCTCCTCATAAAGTTGTAAATTTCTAATCGCCGTGACAGCTTGTTCGCCAATAACTGAAAGCATTTCGCGGTCATATTCGGTAAATGAAGGTTCATCGACTTTTCGACGGACAAAAATAGCGCCAACGTTATCATCGGCGACTAGCGGCAAACCAATTAAATGTTTCTCAAAAACTACATACCCTTGGGCCGCTTTTCGTTCAGCACTGGAAATTTTATCAATATCTTTTTTCTTGGTTACAAGAGTATTAATCTTGTTATCAAAGTTAGCGATAAGAATAATTTTTTCTTTTTTAGGATCAAGGATATAAATGCTGGACGAATTGGCATGAATAAATTGACACAATAACCGCGCCAACCGCAGACTCAGTTCTTGCACGTTATAGGTTGAATTCACCAACCGATAAACCATGTGTACGGCGGATAAAATTTGTTTATATTTTTTGGTAGGGGTCGAAGAACTTTTTGTGTTCATCTAAGGCAAACCTGTCCGTCATGGACGCAATGTGGTTACAAATAATTTGGTATTTCATTTTTTCATCGTAATTGGTGTTGCGTTGATAAATCGAATACGGCAATTGATTTGGATTATCTTTATAAACTTTAAAAAGGTCCTGAATAATTCGCTTGGCCTTTTGCGTCATACGCTCAACGCGATAATGATGATAAAATTTCACATTAAGCAAATCTTGCAAGTAATCACGCTCGGACTTAATCGTTGGGCTAAAATCAATAATTGATTCATCTGGGTGCTTGGCATTATGATTCTTAACTTCTTCCGACGATTTAAAATTATGGTCTTTGATCCGATTATCAGAATATGCAAGCAAATCTTTAGTCTGCATATCAATCAAGAATTTAACCACCTGATATTTTAACATATCTTTATTTTTTTGTGTAAGGCCATCATCGATCTTGCGGTAAGCCTTTTCCCAAAGAACACTTTCTTTCAAATCATCTTCGGTGATGCAACCTGAAGTTAATCCATCATCAATATCGTGCGACAAATAAGTTAAGGAATCAGCAACATCAACCACCTGGGCCTCAAGCGTCGTCCCTTTATTTTTGTATTCACTCATGTCGCCCGCTTCATCATATTCAGTACGATGTTTTAAAATGCCAATTAAAACTTCTTGCGTCAGATTTAATCCACTAAAGTCAGGATAACGTTTTTCAAACTTCGTTACAATTTCAAAACTGCGGACATTGTGATTAAATCCAGGAACATGCGCCGCTTGCATGATGTCGTTAAGCGCGTATTCTCCAGCGTGGCCAAACGGTGGATGACCCAAGTCATGCGCAAGGGCAATGGCTTCAATTAAATCTTCGTTAAGCCTTAGACTTCGGCCAATTGTGCGAGCAATTTGTGCAACTTCAATTGTATGCGTCAAGCGCGTGCGGTAATAATCTCCTTCAAAGATGACAAAGACCTGTGTTTTGTACTCGAGTTTACGAAAGGCCTCTGAGTGCACAACACGATCACGATCACGCTGGTAACACGTCCGTGTTTCATGTTGAGGCTCCGCATGTTCGCGCCCGACGGAGTCTTTACTTTTCATCGCATACGGGGCTAAAATCTGATTTTCTAAATCCTCAAATTCTTTTCTTGTTCGCATCATCCAACTTTTCAAATAACGTTTTTAACGATTGAGAAATTACTTTGGTGTTTGACATAACCGGCATAAAATTAACATCACCATACCAACGGGGAACCAGATGAATATGAACATGCCCTGGAAAACCAGCCCCAGCGACGCGTCCAAGATTTATTCCGATGTTATAACCGCCAGGTT
This sequence comes from Candidatus Omnitrophota bacterium, assembly GCA_023247445.1. GTDB lineage: Bacteria > Omnitrophota > Gorgyraeia > Zapsychrales > Zapsychraceae > JAHFGL01. The sequence goes on from JAHFGL010000010.1 coordinate 21,761, forward strand.
TTAATACTTTCTTTAAAAGCTTTTGTGTCTCTTGTAGAAGATCAAACAATTCGTTTCGCTCAGCCTTTGTTAACTTACCTAAATCATCAACATGGCGATTGGGAAGAATTAACATGTGTCCATTATTGTAAGGATAAATGTTAAGAACAGAGAAACAATGCTTTGTTCGCGTTAAGATATAATTCTTCTTATCTTTTTTCTCTTTTAAAATGCGACAGAAAACGCACCCCTTCTGTTCTTTAAGAATCTTCGTAATATATTTAACCCGCCAGGGTGCCCAAAGTTTATCCATCATCAATCCTTAATCTTTACAATTTTTCCTACAACTTTATTTTTATTCACTTCTAAAATTCCATACGAACGAAATGGGGCACGGACAATATCATTCGGACTGCCCGGGTTAAAATACAAGACATTATTAATCCGTTCGTTGAAAGCTTCATGAGAATGCCCAAAAACAACAACATCCACCTTATCTTTTTCAAATTGGGCCTGGACACACGCCAAAATATTCTTGGGAGCGCCCGCTCCGTGATAAAGACCAATGACAACATCTTCTACCTTAAAAATTAATCGCTCAGGGATAGCCTGCCGCACCTTCACATCATCCATATTCCCAAAAACAGCTTTGACATCTTTTATTTTTGAGAATATTTTCAGATCTTCCATCGAACAAAAATCACCCGTATGAATAATCAAATCTACTGTTTTAAAACTATCGAGAACAACCTGGGGAACCGCGAGTGAATGCGTATCTGAAACAACACCGATTTTCATTAAACAATAAATGGCTGATCAAACAGCGTTAGAAGAGTGTTGAGCTCCCCTTCATTCCAGATCCAAAATCTTTCTTGAAGAGCTTTTAATCGGGCATTGACATCTAAATCCGACAGACAAACCAAAAGACACCGTTCAGGTTTTTGTCCAATTTTCTTTAATTCCGATAAAACAAAATTAATATCAGTTTCGACGAAATTGTCTTTCTTTGTCACCACAAACCAAATCGTATCTTGTGTTGATGCTTTAATCACATCAAAACAAAGCCCATTGTCACTCTTTATTTTGATTGGTTCAAAGGAACGAAAAATCGGCAACTTGTAACGACGCCCATTTAAGTCAAAGGACTCATTGTCAAAACAATGCAAAAGCTCAACAATGCGTGACGAGAAATCTTTACGAGAACTGAGTTTGAAACTCTCAATGAGCTTATTAAACTCCTCTTTAAATTGCTTACGCTGCTTATCCGGGGAAAGCTCCACATCACGCAAACGTTTCTGGTAAACATATTTAATCCAGAACTTCAACAGCTTATCTTTAAAATAATAAAAGTTGCCGTTCTTAACAATAATTCCTTGTTCTAACAGTCTTAAGATCTTCTGATGAATCTGTGTCCGAGGGATGCTAAGATCAGCAACAATTTCTTCAATTTTATGCTTACCATTAGCCAAAGAAATAAAAATGGAAGAAATCATTCGATTGCCCTTACCGCTACAGAGATCACTAACAACAAGTTCAAAATGACGACTCACAACTCCCCAACGGTCAAAGATTGTATTCTCAATGGCCTGGGTAACAATGGGCATATAAACTTCACTTTGATTATGAATAGCGCTCAAATTTTTTAGTTCTTGGCAGATTAGATTTAAATACAGCGGATGTCCGCCGGTAAAATCCGTAATGAAACTTCTCAGTTGAATCCCAATTCTTTTTTCCTTAAGACTATATTCAATAAATTCCTGACTGGTTTGTAAATCAAAGGCCTCAACATCGACAACTTCAAAATTACCAAAAAGCAGTGACAACTTTTCGCTAACAATCTTTTTGGCTAAAGAAGGAAATGAACTCGAAAGAATATAGAAACACTTTTTTTGCGTCATGATCTTTTTTCCAAGATCTTGGAACGCATTGGCAATTCCAAAATCTTCCAAATTTTGAAATTCATCTAAGATCAAGACACAAAATTTGCCAGTTTCATTAGTAAAGATTTCAGGAAGCACCAATAATCCCTGAAACAAATCGGCTGTTTTATCTTTGATTAAATCAGCTTGTAACTTTCGAATAACTTGAACTGTCTGGGGGATAAACTTTTCCGTGCTGGTTAAGAGAAGATTAATATCATCGTACAACGGAAGCTGTTTGTTTTTGGAATAATTATAGAGAAGACTACCGATGAATTTTGAAAAGAAGTATCTAAAATCTTTATTTTCTAAATCGAGGTAGATAACCGTCACATCTGGGTCATCTAAGTTAATGACAAAATGATGTAAGATCGTACTTTTACCAACATACGGAAGTCCTAAAAAGGCAATATTTTGGCGGTACCCTTCTTTTAAGTCAACAACGCGCCTTTTAAGCAAGTTTAGAATCTTTGTTCGGCCAAAAAATTTATGTTCTGATTCGGTATAGTTCATGATATCTAAGGTAAATAATAAAGTGGATTCTGTTCATTTGAATTTCGACGAATCTCAAAATGTAAATACGCTAAATCATTATTCTTTTTAGCGGCGTGGGCAATCTCTTGCCCGCGATGAACAACATCACCTAAATTAACTAACAACTTCGCATTCTTCGCATATAAAGAATATAGACCATCCGAATGATCCAAAACGATTGTATAGCCATAACCAGTCAAGTAGTCACTAAAAATAACATTCCCTTGACGTGCGGCTTTAACTATTTGTCCCTCTGTCACTTGAATATCAATACCATTATTGACCCGAGACCCATCACGGTCACGAAAATATTCAATGACCTTGCCCTTAACAGGCCAAATAAAATCATTGTCTAATTGTTCTTTACTCAAAGTTACTTCTTTAACGGCCATTGCTCCTGGAATAAAAACCAGCTGATTTTCTTCAAGGCGGGCGACGTTGGGAATATCATTGCTCTTAATAATATCATCGATGGAAACAGTATAGGTCGTCGCAATTCGCCAAAGGGTTTCGCCACGTTTAACCTTGTGATAAATACCGACTTTTTCTGGCTCAGGAAATTTAGTAGAAACATTTGTCGTAGGGGTCGTTGTGCAACCGGTTAGCCAGATGGAGGATAGAAGGGAGATGATGGAAATTAGAAAAACTGTAAAAAAAAGTTTAAAATCTTTCATAAAACTTTTAAAACGATTTAATTCCATTTTCTCTCTTCTATCTTCCATTATCATTTCAAAAAAGCGAGGGACGGGAATCGAACCCGCGCGATGAGCTTGGGAAGCTCACATTCTACCATTGAATTACCCTCGCAATTCTTAAACTCTATATCCGGTCTTTAAATTTTCTGACCTGATCTTGAACATTTTGCGCTTCTAAAATTGCCCGACAAACGGCAATACGCTTTATTCCGCGCATTTTTATCTGATCAACATTGTTTAAATCAATCCCGCCAATAGCAAAAATTGGAACCTGATTATACTGCACTACTTTTTTCAACAAATTTAAATCCATTGGGGAACGATTGGGCTTTGTTAACGTTTTAAAAATCGATCCAAAACCAATATAGTCAACCCCTGCTTTTTGTGCGGCCGCAAGATGCGCGAACGTTTGACAAGAAGTTCCAATAATCGCCTTTGGCCCTAACATTTTTCTGGCGATTTTAATGGGGATGTCTTCTTGTCCCAAATGAACACCGGAAGCCTTGGCGATGATCGCTAAATCAACGCGATCATTGATAATGTAAGGAATGCGTCCTTTTGTTACTCTAAGAACTTCTTTAGAAAATTTCAGGATATCGGCAGCATTCCCACCCTTATCGCGTAGTTGAATAATATCAACTCCAGCGGCAATGGCTTTACCGGCAATATCAAATAGCTCATCGTACGACTTAACTTCTGTATCCAAAATCAAATACAACTTACAACTGCTGAGTAACTTTCTTTTCAAGAGCATATACTTTGTAACGCATCTGTTTGATCTTCACCGCCAAATTGGTATTGAGCAACTTCGTTACTTCTTCCAAAACCCGCATTGATTCTTTGACACGTTGACTATTGGCATAGAAAACATCAGCCATCTTTTTTCGCTTTAATTCTAAACTTGTGCTTGCGCGCCCGACATCACCATCAATGTCACGTGCTTGAATGACAATCGAAATCTTCAAGCTAGCGATACACTGGGTTAATTCATGACGGATATTTTTAAAAGATCGGGCAAAGCTACTCTGATCTAATACAAATCGGCAAATATCTTCACAAACACGCAAACCTTCCTTCGTGCGATTAAAATTCGCATCGACAATGCGATAGATTTTTTGACTGGCTATTTGGCGCACCGTTCACTAATTGTTTTGATGATATTTGTCGATGATAATCCATCAACATAGGTGATGAACTCAACTTTTCCGCCATGTGATTTGACACTCGCTGCGCCAACCACATCCTTGCCTTTCCAATCCGCCCCCTTAATCAAAACATCTGGCTTGATCGCTTCAATAACCTTTAAAGGCGTTTCTTCATTAAATATAGTTACAAAATCAACACACTCTAAAGCGGCTAGGACAGCCGCGCGTTGATTCTCTGAGACAATCGGCCGCTTCGGTCCCTTCAATTTTCTGACGGAACTATCACTATTTAATCCAATAATCAAAATGCGGGAATCTTTCTTTGCCGCTTCTAAATAACTAACATGGCCAAAATGTAAAATATCAAAACAGCCGTTGGTAAAAGCGATCTCTTTTCCTTGCTTACGTAAGGAAAGAATTTTCTTTTTAAGCGTCGCGCTACTAACGATTTTATGTTTCGTATTCACAATAATTATTTAAATTGGTTTTCAACTAATTCACAAATTGAATGATAAATACAGATGTGGGATTCTTGAATGCGTGCCGTTACATTGGATGGAACAATAACGCAGATATCAGAAATTTGGGCTAATTGACCGCCGCTACATCCCGTGAGCGTAATGGTTGTAAGTCCCATGGACTTCGCCTTTTTGACGGCCTCAACAACATTTTTGGAATTGCCGCTGGTTGAAATCCCAAAGGCTATATCACCTTTTTGTCCAAGCCCTTCGATCTGGCGCGCAAAAACAATATCAAATGAATAGTCATTGCCTAAGGCGGTAAGAATTGATGAGTCCGTCGTCAAAGCAATCGCCGCTAATGATTTTCGTTCCTTCTGAAAACGTCCAATAAATTCGGCGGCGATGTGTTGGCTATCGGCCGCGGATCCGCCATTGCCAAAAAATAAAAGTTTGCCACCATTTTTTAATGTTGTTGTAATCGATTCTACAATCGAAACAATTTTATCGACATTGGATTTAAGCGTGGCCTCTTTAACGGCTATCGATTCTTTAAAAATATTTTCAATGCGTTCTTTCATAGATTATTTTCCGTTACGGCTGAGAAAACCTTGGATATTTCATAAAGGTCAAGATCAATTGACTTACGCTGCTTAACAGCTTCTTTAATATCAACTGAGCGAATCTTGTTGTCATGTAAGCTAACCATTTTTCCAAATTTACTTTCTTTAACTAATTCAACGGCTTTAACCCCAAAACGCGTACCGATGATGCGATCATACGCGGTTGGGATACCCCCGCGCTGGATATATCCAAGTACGCTTACGCGAGTTTCATAACCTGTTTTATCTTCGATTAGATTCGCTAAGAATTCTCCCATTTTTCCGACGCGATGTTTACCGCTGGTGTCATCGCGATCAAAATCTGTATATCCTGCAACGCGGGCTCCTTCAGAAACCACGATGATACTAAATGATTTGCCACGTCCATGACGTAATCGCAAAGAATCGCAAATCTCGTCGATATTAATTGGAAACTCCGGCACCAAAATAATATCAGCCCCACCCGCGATTCCTGCCTCAAGGGCGATCCATCCGGTATAACGCCCCATGACCTCAATAACAATGATGCGATGATGACTTTCGGCCGTTGTGTGAAGACGATCAATGCATTCGGTCGCGACATTAACAGCTGTATCAAAACCAAAGGCATAATCCGTTCCCGAGAGCGCATTATCAATTGACTTTGGAACGCCAACAACACGGATAACATCCATCTCATGTAAATCAAGCGCAATTTTTAACGTGTCTTCGCCTCCAACAGCAATGACGGCGTCAATACCGCTGCGTTTATAATTCTCACTAATTTTTTTAATTTGATCAGCTTTAAGAGGAGAAACCATTCGGCTGGTTCCAAGAATGGTACCGCCGCGATCTAAGATGCCGGAGGTCAAACGAAGATCAAGAATGCGCATATCATTTTCAATTAGTCCCATCCATCCATTTTTTATGCCCGTCACCACGCAACCTTCCTGCATTGCCTTACGCACCACCGCGCGAATCACTGAATTTAATCCAGGACAATCAGCGCCACCAGTTAAAATACCTATTTTCTTCATGGCCTTTCCTTTTAAATTCCAACTTTACAAATCACAAATACCAAACAATCTACAAATCACAATAACCAATACGTTTGTCGCTTGTTCATTGGTATTTGTAAATTGTTTAGCATTTGGAATTTGTTTATTGTGATTTGCCATTAAACACGATACCCTTGAAACGGAAAATATAGAGGCTTCTCATCAATCTTTTCTTTATCACTTGGTCCCTTGCTTTTGATTTCTTCTGTAATAATTCGGCCGACATAAATTGAAACTTTCATTTGTTCTTCAACGCCAACCGTATCTTGAATCTTCTTTGTCACAATTCGCTGAACCCTGGCAGAGACTTCTGGAATATTTACTTCCGACGATAAATTTAATCTAATCTTTATATCCAACCCCTGTTTAGTTGCTTTGATTTCAGATCGGACAGCCTTTACTTCACTTAATCTTAAAACTGTTCGCTTAATAAGATCTTCAACCGCGATTAAAGAAACCGTCACGCGGCCAGAAGGATTATCAAAAGCGATGATCTTATCGCGATGAACATTGATCGAAAAAAATTGATAAAAAACAAGATTAAACACAAGTAGCGCCCCAGCAAAAACGCCAACACCAAATCGTAAATGATCATTAAAATAAATACTGTTGAGTGCGTCTACGACAAAATCAATGTTTAACCAATGTAAAACAAAAAGCATAACAAAACATCCGACAAATAAAATCAAAGTCACATACGTTAAAATCGCGATACGTTGAAAGAAAGTCATTGGACCCCCCTTTCAATGCCATGAATAGAGACATTGATCCCCTTTAATTTTATATCCACCATCTTTTCAATGGCGAATTTAACAGTATCTTGAATTTCGGTGGCAACATGAGGAATATTTAATCCGAATCGGACAATGACCTTGACATCTAAACTCACATCACCGTTTTCATCAATATTAACATCAACGCCAGGATACATTTTGTATTCAAAGGCTTTTAGAAATTTACTGGCAATATTATCTTGAACAAGAGTCACCCCTTCAATAGATGCCACGGCTGAGGCGACAATTTCGGCCAACGCCTGTTTGTGAACTTTAATGGACCCTAGATCAAGATTGTTCAGCTGTCTCATTGATGCGACTTCCTTCCGGTTTAATAATTTTTTCGAGAAAATGTGTTGTAACACGTCCTTCTAAAAATAATGGATGATTTAAGATTTTTGAATGTAAACCAATCGTTGTTTTAATCGGACTGATATAAAATTCTTCTAAAGCGCGGCTCATAATACTAATGGCTTCACGTCGATTTTTTCCAAAGGTAATGAGCTTTGCCACCATCGAATCATAATTAGGCGGAATCTTGTAGCCTGTATAAATATGCGTATCGACACGCACCCCCGGTCCGCCAGGCAAATTAAGCTGTTCAATTTTTCCCGGCGAAGGAATAAAACCATTGTCAGGATCCTCGGCATTAATTCGGCATTCAATCGCCGCGCCATGTATTTTAACATCATCTTGCTTAATCTTTAATTTTTCTCCGGCCGCAATCTTTAACTGTTCTTTAACAATATCAATGCCTGTTACCATCTCTGTTACGGGATGTTCAACCTGAATACGCGTATTCATTTCCATAAAATAAAATTCGCCATGGCTATCTAACAAAAATTCAATGGTCCCAACATTACGATAATTGACTGACTTAGCTGCACGAACTGCAGCATCGCCCATTCTTTTTCTTAATTTGCTGTCGAGCGCTGGCGAAGGGGCTTCTTCCAACAACTTTTGATGCCGACGCTGAATACTGCAATCACGCTCGCCTAAATGAATAATGTTGCCATAATGATCCGCCATGATTTGAAATTCAATGTGACGCGGGTCTTGAAGATATTTTTCAATATAAACATCCGGGTTGCCGAAGTTTGCCTCCGCTTCCTTTTGCGCCATTGTAAAAGAACTGACGAGCGTCACATCATTGTGGCAAACGCGCATCCCCTTACCACCACCACCGGCCGACGCTTTGATAATAACGGGATAACGAATTTTTTTGGCAATATCAAGCGCCTCTTCTTTGGTTTTAACAACGCCTTTGCCACCGGGTGTTAAAGGAACACCAATTTTACGCATTGTTTGTTTGGCGATAACCTTGTCTCCCATCGCGCGAATAGCTTGTGGCGTTGGGCCGATAAAATTAATATTACACGATTGACAAATTTCAGCAAAATGGGCATTCTCAGCTAAAAATCCATACCCAGGATGAATGGCTTCGACATCTGTCACTTCAGCGGCAGAAATAATAGCGGGAATGTTTAAATAACTATCAGCGCTTGGGGCTGGGCCAATGCAAACCGCTTCATCGGCAAAGCGCACATGGGAAGAATCACGATCGACTTCCGAATAAACCGCAACCGTTTTGATATTGAGTTCTCGGCAGGCACGGATAATACGTAAAGCAATCTCACCACGATTAGCAATTAATATTTTGGAAAACATAAGATTATCAAATGATCAGGTGAAAAATTATTAGGTCGTTTCAACGACAAAAAGTACCTGCCCAAATTCAACGGGCTGAGCATTATCAATTAACGATTCAACAACCTTACCGCGAACTTCAGATTTAATTTCATTCATCAGCTTCATGGCTTCAACAATACAAACAACTTGCCCAACTTCAACAGTTTGTCCCACCTCAATAAATGGCGGCGTTTCAGGAGATGGTGATCGATAAAAAGTTCCAACCATTGGCGACTTAATATCTTTTCGATTTGGATTAACAGGTTGTTCCCCTTCTAAACCAGCTTTAACAGAATGGGGTGTTTCAATACGATAGGAAATAGGCGTGCGGGGCATCATTTCGGAAATTTCTGAGGAGGATTTCTTGAGCTTGACCTTCATTCCATCTCGTTCAATTTCAATTTCCGCCAGATCATTTTCATTCATCAAATTAATGATTTCTTTTATTTCTTTAAGGTTCATTTTTTTACCCTTTCGACATATTCTCCAGATCTTGTGTCGATCCTAACCCAATCACCTTTGGCAATAAATAATGGTGCATAAACCGTTGCCCCTGTATCAATCTTAACGGGCTTGGTGCCAGCCCGAGAAGAATCTCCCTTTAACCCAGGATCAGCTTCCATAATTTCTGTAATAATAAAATTAGGAAGTTCAATCTTTAAAACTTTATTGTTGTAACAAATTCCTAAAACTTCCATATTCTCCTGTAAAAATTTAATATTATCACCCAAAACCTCTTCAGGAATGACAACTTCTTCATAGGTTGAATGGTCCATAAAATGATGTCCGTCCGCACTCTGATAAAGATTTTGCAATTTTCGTTCTTCTAGCTCAATATCATCCAGGGAATCTGACGATCGGAAGGTTCTTTCTAAGACCTGCAGTGTTTTAAGATTTTTTACTCTAACGCGGACAAACGCAGCGCCTTTGCCAGGCTTGACATGGTTAAATTCTTGGACCAAAAAGATTTGGCCGTCAATCATCAGCCCCATGCCAGATTCAATTTCATTAATCGATATTCCCACTTAACACCTTTCCCTTATCTTTTTGAACTAAAACCATATCTTCAATGCGAATCCCAAATTTATTCGGTAAGTAAACGCCAGGCTCTACTGTCACGATCATGCCTTCTTTTAAAATCGCATTGCTATTTTGCGAAAGCCTTGGATTTTCGTGAATCTCAAGCCCTACGCCGTGGCCTAACGAATGTCCAAAATATTGATCTAACTTATTTTTTGCTAACGAGTTACGAGCCTCTCGATCAACGTCAGCAACTGAAATTCCAGCTTTAATTTTAGCAATCGCGATTTGCTGCGCTTCTCGAACAGATGCGTTTACTTTTTCTACAAGAGGCGTTATTCTACCTAAAAAGAACATACGTGTCAAGTCGGACTTATAGCCATTTACGTCAATTCCGATGTCAATCAGCACTGGTTCGTTATTTTTGATTTTTCGATTCGTTACTTTAGCATGCGGATAACAGGAGTTAGGTCCTGAGGCGATAATAGGGCTAAAAGAAAATCCACATCCTCTGGATTTTACATAATTTTCCAGCTTTAAAAAGACGTCTTGCTCCGTAACACCAGGCTTAATAACCCCCTTCAAGAATTTAAGCGTATCCGCATGAACTTTTAGCGCCTTTTTAACCTGATTAACTTCATAAGTATCCTTAATTTCTCGAAAATTCTCGACTAGATTACTGGTTGGAACCAATTTGATCGTTTTAGGACATTTTTCAGTTAATGTTCGATATTGCGCAAGTGTGATATGGCGATCATCAAACCCAATTGATTTAATTTTCTGCTCAGCTGCTGTTTCAAAAAGAGTTTGATAAATAGATTTGGTATATTGTTTAATCGCAATGCCTTTAAGTCCTCTTTGCGCTTCCAAAATATATCGAAAATCAGTGATATAAAATGATTTTTGGGGCGTGACGAACAACCAAGACTCGCTGGCTGGAAAATTTGTCAGATAAGTGATATTGACGTCTTTTACAACGAGAAAGGCATCAATTTTATGTTGGGCAAACGTTGCGGTAAGTTGTTTAATTCTTGAATTCACCAAGAGCACCCGAGAATTATTTGTTTAATAGGTTAATGATCGCTTGTAATCCAAGAATATAACTGTTTGGTCCAAAGCCGGTGACCTGCCCATGGCAGACGGGCGCAATGAGGGATGTATGCCGAAATTCTTCTCGGGCAAAGATGTTGGACAAATGCACTTCAACGGTAGGAATGTTGTTCGCGGCAACCGCATCGCGGATCGCAATGCTGGTGTGCGTATACGCCGCAGGGTTCATTAGAATAGCTTTGATATTATTGGTCTTGGCTTTGCCAATAATATCAACAATTTCACCCTCATGATTCGACTGAAAAATCTCTAAACTGACATTGTTGGCTTGGGCTAATTTCGTTAAAGAAGCATTAATCTCATCAAGTGTCGTTTTACCATAAACATTCTGTTCTCGCTGACCTAATAAATTTAAATTGGGGCCATGAATGACTAAAACTTTATTCATATTTTTTCTCCAAACGATTAACTATTTTTGGGCTTCCTCAACTAACATAACAGGGATTCCATCTTTAATCGGATACTTACGCCCGCAGGACGAACACACAATCTTACCATTTGCTTCTTTGACATCCCCGCGACAAGCCGGACAGGCTAAGATGCTTAACAATTCCTTGTCGATCATGCTACGCCTTCGCGTTTATAAAGCTCAATAAATTTCATTTGTAGCTGATATAAAGATGTGTTTAAAACATCTCCCTCTTTTTTTGTCAGATTGCCTTTTGTTTTTTCTCGAAGCATGGCCAAAGTATCAATAATAAATTTAGCCTGCTCAAGATTAGTCTCTGGCATATTCGTCATTGGGTTTGGAATTTCCCCCAAGAAAATCATCGCCTGGTACGCTAAGCTGGAAATATAGTTTAAAAAATTAATTTGCGATTCGCTGGATTCTCCTGCCTCTTCTTGGGAATCTTGGGCTTGATCTTGAGTTGAAGATTGAGGCGCTTGTTGATCTGTCGATTGTGGATGCTCCTGTGTGGAAGATCGTTGGGGTTGTTCACGGCTGCCCGCAACTACTTTTAACTTTTCCTTTTCTTGTTGAGCCGTTTCCTTCCAAGACTCATCAACATATTTTTCTCGATCCATAACGACAACTCCTGTTTTGCAAAGATTTTCCTCTTTAAGCGCGTCTAGATTATCATTTCAGATAACCATTGTCAATCGTGGACAAAAGGCCCTTCTTGGCTATTTCTACTTATCACTAACCTCAAAGGAAATAACCACATTAAAGGTCAACTCGGGATAGTTAAGATCTTCAGGAAATTTATCAAAAGGTCCAGATTCTTCAATACTTCGTATTCCAACTGTTCGCAAATAACTATTGGCCGATGTCTTGTCTTCAATAATCTTGACCTGCTTAAGTATTCCGTCAGAGGCAAGCGCAAAAGTCAAATACACTTGCCCGGCCTGAAAATCAGGACTGTCAACATAGGCATAAGCTCGTTGGCGAATTTTTTGACGGATACGATCGTTATAACTCAAATATTTAGGATTTGTAATTTTCTCGGATTTCAAAATAGGAACGGTAATCTTTCGTTCCATATTAAACGCTTTAACAGGCAACCCTTCTTTACTTTCAAAACTAAGATCACTTGCCTTCATTTTCGACGTATCATTAATACTTTTCTCTGCAGGAGAAAAAACATCGGTCGCCTTAGAGAAAACTTTAATATTCTTAATCGGTTTTTCTTTTGTCACATTTAGATCTTTAACACTCTTTTTATTGGCCTCTGGTATTGGTTTTATCGAATCATAAGTGATCTCGATCATATTCAACGGTTTCTTTAACGCTTTAATTCTCTTTAAAGTAAAGTAACTAATAAGAACCAAATGAACAAAAAGAGAAATTAGTAGCGCCCAGTAAAAAAAACGGTCTCGATTGGTCATCCAATTAAAATAAAGTTTTTGATTGTTCATCGCTAACAGATACTAGGGGGAATATTTCTTATTAGAAAAAAATACCTCTTTAATAAAATAATTAAAGAAGCGAATTGTGTCTTTAACGGGATGAATATGACTTGTTTCATCGCCATAAATAGTCCGTATAGGGACCGAATAAATCTTATATCCCTTGCGAGACGCTTCGATAAGCATCTCTGTTTCAATCTCAAAACTATTACACCTTAAATTAATATTTCTTAAAACATCCGCGCCAATATAGCGATAACCGCACTGTGTATCAGCAACGGATTGATGACAGGCCCAAGAGATAAGAAATGACATAAAACGATTGGTTGCATAGCGAACCAGGGGCATCCCTTTGGCATTCTTCATTCGATTTCCTGTCACAATGCTCTGGGGATGAATGTTGGCTTCACCAGTAAAAAGCTCAAGGTCCTCGGTGGCGTGTTGGGCATCTCCATCCATGATAATGACGCCATCATAACCCTGCTTTATAATATATTCGAAACCTTTCTGAAGAGAATATCCTTTACCATTCTTTTGATCATTTCTAATGACCTTGGCTCCATTTTTTAAAGCGATCGCCCCGGAATTATCCGTTGAACCATCATCAACCACAACAACATCAAATTTCAAGTTTCTAACGGCCGCAACAACCGAACCAATATTTTTTGATTCATTATAAACTGGAATAAGAATACAAATTTTCATGTTTTTAAATTACCTTTTATTTTACTTAAATCATCAATCCAAAACTTTCTAAACATCAACCATTGAGATGGATATTTCAAGATTTTATCTTCAATAATACCAATATATTTCTTCATAAAATTCTTCAGTAAATCTTGATCAATTTCCCCTTTAAAAACTTTCTCGGGATAAATTGGATCAGCGACCATCAAACGAAATTGACGTTCGCCCTCCCGAATAAGAAACATCGGAACCACCGGTGCTCCTGTTTTATAGGAAAAAATTGCCGGTCCTTTGGGAATCAGTGTCTTTCGTCCAAAAAAGTCGAGAACTTCTCCCGTTAAACCAAAATCACGATCCGCGACCAGCGCAATAATGCCATTCTTATGCAAGGTTTCAAGACACCGACGAACGGCATAATGGCTCGGCACCACAGTTACTCCCCGAATAGCCCTTTGATTATTAAACAGATCATTAACCGGACGTTCTTTATGAGGAAGCGCCACCGCAACCAGACGGTAACCCATCATCCCCAAAAGAATACTTCCCAGTTCCCAGTTTCCAATATGGGCCGTTATAATAATTGCGCCCTTACCCTTGGCTAAGACTTGTTCAAGTCGTTCAATATGATCAATCTTAATATGTTCCCGGATATAATCGTCATTCATCATCTCCGGCATGCGAAAAAACTCAACCAAATATTGTCCAAAATTCTGAAAAACTTCTTTTGTTAGAGTTTCTAAATTATTGGAGGACTTTAGAATAACTTTTATATTGTCATGGACTGCTTTGCGATCCCGCGGTGAAAAATAGTATTGTAAACCGGAGAAAAATCGAGCAAGTTTAAAAGATGTTTCTAAAGGAATCAGCCGTATGACGAACAGACCAAATTGATACAGCAGGAATTTAAACATAATTCTTTAGCTTTAGATCATTTTCAAAACTTCTGTCGAGAGAGCTACTCTCTTGGCCTAAGATCAACTTGGCAATATTAATGGCAGAAAAAGGTTTGGCACTTTCCAGGGCAGCTTGACGCATCGCATTTAATCGTTCTGGAGATTTCAACAAAATCTCAACTTCCTCACCGATATCATTAGTACTATCAATACGAACAGCAATTCCTTTATGAATAAGAAAATCTGTGTTACGCATCTCTTGTCCTGGGATGGGATTGACAATAACCATGGGAAGATTCTTCGCGAGCGACTCCGCAGTTGTCATGCCGCCGGGTTTAGTTATAATCAGGCTTGATAACTCCATGAACTCATCGACATTGGAAACAAATTCATAGATAAGAATTTTCTTATCTGTTTTTTTAGATAATTTATTTAATTTTTTTATAATCTTCTTATTCATTCCCGCTAAAACAACAATTTGGCAATGAACTTCCATCTTAATAAGCGACTTAACAATGGATTTAATTGGTCCCAACCCTTGACCGCCGCCCATTACTAGAATCGTTGGAAGGTTAGGATTTAATCCCAATTTAATTCCCAATTGTTTCTTTTCAGGGTGCGTGGCAAAGCAAGGCCGAATGGGAATCCCATAAACTTTAATTGCCGCGGGATTCATTCCCTTACTGATAAATCGTTCCCGAGCATCTTCAGAGGGGACGACATAATAATCAACCCCCTCATTGATCCAATAGGAATGGGGAGCAAAATCTGTTAACACTCCAATAATTTTGACATTTAAGTTATTAGCTTTTTTATAATCAGCGACCATGCCACAGGGAAAGGCTTGGGTACAAACAATAATGTCGGGTTTATATTGATCAAAAAGTTTCTCTAACTTTTTATGGCTAGTTTTATGGAGAAAATTTTTAAGTGATTGCGATTTCTTAAAAACTTTGGGATTATCATATAAATAATCCCAAACCTTTGGCGTACGTTTAATGACGCTCATGTATGTCTTATGGATAATCTGTTCAAGAATAGGATACGTGTAGCCGAATCCATTTACGGAAGGCGTTTCTATCGTAGGATCTAACTCTTCAAGGGCATGTTGGATAGCAACAGTCGCCTGACGGTGACCAGAGACTCGGGTAATATACATTAATAATACGCGTAATTTTCTAAGCTCTCGATTTGTCGTCATAAAATTAAGTGGACGCTTCAATAATGGCTAAGACTGATCCAATTTGAGCTTCTTTCCCTTCAGGAATTAAAATTTGTTTAACAACGCCTTTACTCCCCGCGGAAACATTAAATGTCGCCTTGTCTGTTACTAATTCCACAATATCGTCTTCTTCATAAACTTGATCGCCAACCTTACAATGCCAGCAAGCCACAACCGCTTTTTCAATACCTTCACCTAGTTCTGGGATAAGCACTTGGCTCATGACAAACTCCTTCATCAAATATGCAATTGAAATGACTTTATAAAATTCTTTATCATTAAATCTTTGACCTGTTGCATCGAGATATTTTTACCTTTGAGGGAAGCGATCGAGGTCATCTGAATATTTAAACCGCAAGGTCGAATCATTTTAAAAAGATTCAAATCTGTATTAACATTTACTGCCAGTCCATGATAGGAAATCCATTTACGAACCCCCACCCCAATGGAAACAATCTTTTTTCCGCCAACCCAAGCCCCTGTCCGTCCTGAAAATCTAGTAGCCACTATATCAAAATCCTTTAATAAATCAATGGCAACTTGTTCTAATTTGGACAAATACGCATGTAAATCTTTGCCATAATGCGTCAAATCAAAAATCGGATACACAACCAATTGCCCTGGGCTATGCAGCGTCACATCTCCGCCACGATCAATATTATGAATGTTAACCCCTTGGTCTAATATTTCTCCACTCGACATCAATAGGTTTTCCTTTTTAGTCATTCGTCCCAAGGTCAAAACAGCTGGATGCTCACACAGCAACAACCTTTGGATGCCGTTCTCACGCACCTTTTGGACATAATCCATCTGTACCGCATAGGCTTTTGTATAGTCAATCAAACCTAAATCTTCGATTTCACAGGCCATTACTTTTTGCGTTTGTAACAATTGATCCCCCTTAAATACAAACCCCGATTCAAATTATCTTCGAATCGGGGTTCAGTATACAATAAACACACACTAATTAGAAATTATAATTTCCTACAAATCGCTTCGGCCATCTGCTGTGTTCCGACGGGCTCACCCTTATCCCCTTTTTTCTTTAAATCATAGGTTACATATTTGCCTTCTTTAATGACTTTCTTAACGGCTTCTTCCAGTCGATCAGCAGCCTTAATTTCATTAATATATCGAAGCATAAGAACCGCTGATAAAATTGTTGCCGTTGGATTGACTTTATTTAATCCAGCATATTTAGGTGCTGAACCATGCACAGGTTCAAATAATGCAGCCTTGGCCCCAATATTAGCTCCCGGAGCAATTCCCAACCCCCCCACAAGACCTGCACACAAATCAGAAACAATGTCACCATATAAATTGGGAAGAATTAAAACATCATAATATTCTGGGCGCTGGACAAGCTGCATGCAAAGATTATCCACGATACAATCTTCAACTTCAATTTTTCTTTTATATTCTTCAGCAACTTCACGAGCGATCTTTAAAAATAATCCATCGGTGAATTTCATGATGTTGGCTTTATGAACAATCGTCGCTTTTTTACGTTTTGTTCTGACGGCGTGATCTAAAGCATGTTTAACAAGTCGTTTCGTTCCAAAGACTGAAATAGGTTTAATGGAAATTCCAGAATCCGGTCGGATTTGTCTTTTCTGAAGACCATTAATTGTCTTTATAACTTTTTTGGCATCTTTGCTTCCCTTTTCAAATTCAATCCCAGCATAAAGATCTTCCGTGTTTTCGCGAAAAATCAAAATATCAACATTCTTAGCAATTGATTTTGTTCCTTCATAATATTTGGCCGGGCGCACACAAGCAAACAAATCAAGAGATTGTCTTAAAAGCACATTAATCGATCGAAACCCTGTGCCAATCGGTGTTGAAATCGGCCCTTTAATCGCAACTTTAGCTTTTTTAATCGCACCAACCACATGCTCTGGAAGCGGTGTTCCAAATTCCTTAATGGCATGTTCTCCGACGGGAAAAGTCTCCCATTTAATATCAAGACCGGTTGCGCTAACGCATGTCTGCATAGCTTTCGTAACTTCTGGACCGATGCCGTCACCGGGAAGTAGCACAATTTTATGAACCATTCTTTATCTCCTTGATCAAACCAACATATTGGTTGAATTGCTTAACCACGAAAACCTTTTTTAGGTTTCGCATTATGGACACTTGCGTCGTTTTCGTTGTCTAAGAGTTGCTGGAACTCATCGGCATTACGCACTTGCGAAAATGCATCTTCGTAGGTAATGATTCCTTCTTGATACAACCTCTTTAAAGAAGAATCCATCGTATGCATTCCATACTGCATCCCTGTTTGGATAGCTGTTGGGATTTGTTCAACCGCTTGTTCACGAATAAGATTACGAATCGCGGGAGTGGCCACCAAAACCTCACTGACTAAAACGCGACCGCGCCCTTCAGCCCGTGGGAGTAAAGATTGTGCGGCAATTCCCTGAAGACACGCCGATAACTGTAACCGCACTTGTTGCTGCTGATGTGAGGGGAAAACATCAATAATTCTTTCAATGGTTTGAGCAGCATCAGGGGTATGAAGCGTCGCTAAAACTAAATGTCCTGTTTCCGCAGCGGTTAATGCTGTTGAGATTGTTTCTAAATCTCGCATTTCTCCAACGACAATAACATCTGGATCTTGACGCAGACATCGTTTAAGCGCCTCAGCAAATGAATGCGTATCACTATAAACTTCTCGTTGTTTAATAACTGCTTTTTTGTTTCGATGAACATACTCAATAGGATCCTCAATGCAGGTAATCATACACGCACGCTCTTCATTAATAATATTGATCATCGCCGCGAGCGTCGTGGTCTTTCCAGATCCCGTTGGACCAGTAATTAAAATAAGGCCATTGGGCTTTCGAGCAAAGCTAACAATCGCCGGTGGAAGGCCAAGTTCAACGATACTAGGCACATACACGGGGATACGTCTAAAGGCCGCTTCAATAGATCCTTTTTGAATATGCACATTAACCCGAAAACGATCCATTCCTTCCAAAGCCAAAGAGAAGTCTAGCTCGCGGTCTTTTTCAAATTTCTCCTTTTGAAAATCCGATAAGATCCCATAAATACCTTTTTTTAATTCTTCGCGAGACACAGGAGCATGATCAATGAGAATTAATTTACCATCAATGCGTAAAATAGGAGGACTGTTCTCGGTAAGATGAAGGTCGGAAGCTTTATTTTGAATCGCTTGCCTGAGGAGCTCTCTTAAATCCATGATGATCTCCTTTAGAGGATAAAAAAATTAGTGAGGATTATTTTTGCTGATCCATTCGTTTATTCGTCGGATACCTTCTTTGATACGCTCGGCTGAGGTGGCAAAGCTCAAACGAATAAAACCAGGAGCTCCGAAACTATCTCCCGGAATCATAGCTACTTTCATTTCATTTAAAATAGCCTTGGCAATTTCTTCAGATTTCCCGACTTTCGAAAAATCACAGAATAAGTAGAACGCACCATCGGGCCTAATATAGCTGACCTCTTTAATCTTGTCAAACTCTGCCATCATTAAGTCGCGACGATTTTTAAACTCTTGTCGCATCTTTTCTATGCTTTCATTTGTTTCCTTAAGGGCCTGTAACGCCGCCATCTGACTAATTGAAGTTGGATTTGATGTTGTGTGATCTTGAAATTTATTAATATAATCAATAATTTCTTGGCTAGCGGCACAATATCCAATGCGCCAACCCGTCATTGAATAAGCCTTCGAGACACCGTTAACGGTAATCGTTAAATCATAAATATCTTTTCCCAGCGCAGCAATCGATGTGTATTCATTCGTATCATAAATTAATTTTTCATAAATCTCGTCGCTTAAAACATAAATATTATGTTTAACGCAGATCGCCGCAATATCTTCTAATTCTTTTTTTGAATACAACATCCCTGTTGGATTAGATGGGGAATTAAGAATTAATAATTTTGTCTTTGGCGTAATATTTTGAGCGAGCTGGCTGGCGGTAATTTTAAATTGTGTTTGAGTTGATGTGCGAAGAAGTTTACACGTCGCCCCGGTCATTTTAATCATCTCGGGGTAACTGACCCAATACGGCGTCGGAAGAAGAACCTCATCTCCCTCATCGGTTAAAACTTGAATGACATTATAAATAGAATGCTTAGCGCCGCAGGAGACGGCAACCTGTGAGGGTTTATACTCAAGATTGTTATCTTTCTTAAATTTCTGCGCAATGGCTTGTCTTAATTCGGGAGTGCCGAGACTCGGAGTATATTTGGTAAAGCCGCTTTCAATAGCTGTGATAGCTGCTTTTTTGATGGAATCTGGGGTATCAAAATCTGGTTCGCCAGCAGCAAAATTAACAACGTCGTGCCCTTGAGCTTTGAGCTCTTTGGCTCTGGCGGTTATGGCGAGGGTCGAAGAACCTAATAAATTTTTAACTCGACTGTTAATTTTGAGGGTCAATGTCTCCATACCCTATTATTGGCCGGGCGCTTTTCTGTTAAACATTTTTCTTATCCCACCAACAAACTTTTTTCCTGCTTTAGTCTTATCTTCGTGGGTAACTGAATCCTTGGCTTCGCTTTTTACAGCGTCTTTGGTTGAGGCATGCTCTTTCGGAGATTCCTTAACCTCTGACTTTTTTTCTTCTTTTGCAGCTGGTTTTGCCTGCACATCGATTGTTTTAGACTTCGATTGGGCCTTTGGTTTATTAACAATAATTTCTTTTTTCTCCGTTAACTCTAAGAAAACTAATTTTGCATTATCTCCGCGACGATTAGCAAGGTTAATGATACGTGTATATCCCCCAATACGATTTTTGAAACGTGGGGCTGTGTCATTAAATAGCTCACTAACCAATTGATGATCGCATAAAATCGCAAAAGCACGTCTCTTATCAGCAAGCTCCCCTCGTTTTCCTAAGGTAATGAGTTGCTCAACTAACTTTCTAGCTTCTTTCGCTTTGGCTTTAGTTGTGCATATCCGCTGAGCGATCAACGTTGCTTTCGCAAGATCACGAACAGTAGCTTTTCTTAACGTAGAATTTCGGCTTAACCGATTGCCTGCAATACCATGTCGCATATTAGTCCTTCTTTGGTGATTGTCTTAACTTCTTTGGATCAACTTTCATTCCTAATTGTAATCCCATAACTTTCAAAAGATCGCCAATTTCAGATAATGATTTTTTTCCAAAATTACGAAAAGACAATAATTCTGATTCTTGTTTTCTGACTAAGTCAGAGATTGTTTTAATATTTGCATCCTTTAAGCAATTAGCGCTACGAACCGAAAGTTCCAATTCGGAAATTGGTAACCTAAGTTTTTCATAGAGCGCTTGCTCTTCAGCAGAAATTTCTTCTTCTTCTTCCTCTTCTTCTGGAAGTTGACCGTAGCTAACAAAAACATCTAGATGTCGTTGTAAGATATTAGAACCATAGAGCATGGCTTCTTTTGGATTAATGGCCCCATTGGTCCAAATTTCAAAAATAAGACGGTCATAATCAGTTCGCTGACCTACACGAGTATTTTCAACGCCAAAATTGACCTTAACAATCGGCGTAAAAATAGAATCGATAGCGATTGTACCAAGAGCTGCTTCTTTTTTATTAAACTCAGCTGGCACATACCCTCGCCCACGAGAAACTTCCATTTCAATATAAAAATGGGCATCGCGGGTTAATGTTGCAATATGAAGATTGGGATTTAACACCTCAACCGTTTCATCAGAAATAATATCTTTCGCTTTAATCTCACCTTTTTTCTCCGCCTTAATGTAAATGGCTTTGGCAACTTTTGAATGAGATCTTAAAACGACTTTTTTAATATTTAAAATAATTTCTGAAACAGATTCAAGCACACCAGGAATTGTTGAAAATTCATGTTGCACCCCATCAATCTTAATGGATGTAATAGAGCTTCCTTCAATTGACGATAGAAGGATGCGACGTAAAGAGTTCCCTAATGTGACTCCATAACCTCTCTCAAATGGTTCGGCAACAAATTTACCGTAAACATCTGTATAAGTTGTTTCATCACAATCCAGCCTTTTAGGCATCTGAAAATCTCGCCATTTAACTCCCATGCTTTCCTCCTAAATTATATATTGATGGATCTAATTGAAACTAACTGTATCAAAACGTATTACATTGAATAAAGCTCAACGATGAGCTGTTCATTAACTGGGTATCCAATATCTTCCCGAGAAGGTAATCGATTAACCTTAGCTTTAAAATGTGGGGCATCAACGGTTAACCAAGCTGGAGCTGTTCGATTTTTTGATCCTTCAATATTATCAGAAACAGCCTTTTCACCCTTTTTCTTAAAACGGATACTAATCTCGTCATTTTCTTTAATCTGACAAGATGGAATATTAACAACATGATCATTAAGATAAACATATCCGTGACCAACGATTTGACGAGCTTCACGACGTGAAGTCGCAAATCCACATTGATAGATAACATTATCTAAACGTCTTTCCAAGAATTGTAACAAGACATGACCTGTAACGCCCTTGCTGCTGGCCGCTTTATTAAAATAATTTCTAAATTGTTTTTCATAAAGGCCATAGATTCTTTTGACCTTTTGTTTTTCACGCAATTGCAAACCAAAGTTAGATAACTTCATACGTTTATTCTGGCCATGTTGACCAGGAGCATAAGCTCTTCGTTCGATAGCACAGCGATGGGTATAACAGCGTTCTCCTTTTAAAAAGAGTTTTTCGCCCTCCCTTCGACATAATCGACAAACTGAACCAACATATCTTCCCATAAATCCCTTCCTCGTTATTGTTCTTCGCTAATACTTTTTTATTTAGCGAAGGAGACTATACTCTTCGTTTTTTGCGTGACCGGCAACCATTATGTGGCAGCGGCGTAATGTCTTTAATCGTTGTAATCAAAAGTCCGGCCGCTTGTAATGCTCGGATAGCGGATTCTCGACCTGAACCAGGACCATTGACATAAACCTCAACCGTTTTTAAACCTAGATCTTTTGCTCTTTTGGCCGCATCTGTTCCGGCAACCTGAGCCGCAAAAGGAGTTGATTTTTTTGACCCACTAAAACCAACAACCCCTGGGGTCGACCAAACCAAAACATTGCCTTGCAAATCCGTAATCGTGACGGCTGTATTATTAAAACTCGCCTTGATATAAACAGCACCGGCGGTTATGCCTTTAAGCGCTTTTTTCTTTGCTTTATCTTTTTTTGGTTGTGCTGTTGCTGATGTTTCTTGAGGCTTTGCCATAAATTATCCTTTTGCTTGCTTTGCTGGTTCAACCTTCATCTTAGCCGCGACGATTGGTTTTTTACCTTTTCGTGTACGAGCATTTGTACGTGTTCGTTGGCCGCGCGCTGGAAGACCTTTACGATGACGAGTCCCACGGTAAGAACCAATATCAATTAAACGTTTAATGTTTTGACCTACTTCGCGCCTTAAATCACCTTCAATAATATATTTATTTTGAATAAGCGTCGTGATCTTAGCAATTTCCTCATCTGACAAATCTTTTGCACGACGATTTACATCAATCTTAACTTCATCTAAAACTTTACGGGCGGTGGTTGGTCCAATACCATAAAGAAAAGGCAAAGCCGCTTCAATACGTTTCTCTTTTGGAATATCAACACCTAAAATTCTTGGCATATATTTTACCCTTGTCTTTGTTTATGTTTTGGATTGGAGCAAATAACGCGCACGACACCTTCTCGTCGCACAATTTTGCAATGACTACAAATACGTTTTACAGATGATTTAACTTTCATTTCTTTAAACTCTCTTTTATTTTATTTGCATCTAAATGTTATTCTCCCCTTAGATAAATCATAAGGAGAAAGCTCAACTTTAACACGATCCCCAGGTAAAATACGAATAAAATTCATCCGAATCTTTCCTGAAAGGTGACCTAATACAAGATGCCCATTATCTAATTCAATACGAAATTTCGCGTTGGGCAATGCTTCTCTAATAACTCCTTCAACTTCAATTAAATCTTCTTTTGCCATAAACTATTTTTTAAGCTGTTAGAATTTCTGGTTCCTTCTTTGTAATGGCTATCGTATGTTCAAAGTGCGCTGAAGGTAAACCATCTTGGGTGACAACCGTCCAGCCATCGCTTAAAATTTTTGTCGGCCAGGTCCCTAAATTTACCATCGGTTCAATCGCTAGTACCATACCTTCTTTTAGGATTGGTCCTTGGTGTGGAGGTCCATAATTTGGTATTTCGGGGTCCTCATGTAATCGTCGACCAATTCCATGCCCAACGAAATCACGCACAACCGAAAACCCATGCGCCTCAACATACACCTGAACAGCATGAGAGATATCCGATAAATGGTTATTGGCCCGTGCCTGTTCGATACCTTTATAAAGAGCTTCCGATGTTACATCCAGCAGCTTCTGCAATTCTGGTTTAATCGGTCCAATCCCAACGGTTACCGCTGTATCCGAAAAATAATTTTTATGAATAATCCCAACATCTAAACTAACAATATCACCGTCTTTGATCACCCGTGCATTCGGAATGCCATGAACAACTTCTTCGTTCATCGAGATACATACAGATGCAGGAAATCCACGATAACCCTTAAATGCTGGGACAACTTTTTTATCGCGTATCAGACTTTCAGCTAAACTATCAATGGCTTTGGTCGTTAATCCTGGTTTTAAAGAGCGTTTTAATTCTTTGATTATTCCTGCTAAAATCTTGCCTGCTTCACGAAGAACTTCAAGTTCCTCAGAAGACTTAATGGTTATGAGATTTTCCGTTTTCATTAAAAGTCTTCATTAATATCGTCTGAACATCCTCGGATTCCTCATCTGAATCAACCGTCACGAGGATTCCTTGCTTCTTATAATATTCAATAATCGGCTTAGTATTCGTCAAATATTCTTTCATCCGCGTTTCAATGGTTGTCTTATTATCATCGGGCCGTTGATACAGTTCGCCTTGACAAAGATCGCAAACCCCTTCTTTTTTTGGCGGCCGATTTTTAATATGAAAAACGGCTCCACATTTTCGACAAATGCGACGTCCACCTAAACGCTGAATAATAACCGGCAACGTTGAATCTAAATAAATAGCATAATTAAGCAGCTTCTTTTCTTCTTTTAGAATCTTATCTAAATCCTGTGCTTGCTGTTCGGTGCGAGGATAGCCGTCAAGCATATAGCCTTTAGAAATCCGATCATCCTTTGCGAATTTATTTTTAATCAGGCGCGTGACAAGTTCATCTGGAACTAATTTCCCATTATCAATATACTTTTTAGCTTCCTGTCCAAGCGTAGTATTATTTTTAATCTCTTCACGTAAAATATCACCGGTTGAGATATGCAAAATATTCAAAGAGCTTTTCAATAAATTCGCGAGGGTTCCTTTTCCGGCTCCCGGTGGTCCTAAAAGAACCAACTTCATCGTCGTCCTCGTAACTGTCCGGTTTTCATGAATCCGTCATAATGACGTGTCAATAAATGTGACTCAATCTGCTTCATGGTATCAAGCATAACGCCAACCATAATCAAAACCCCGGTCCCACCAAAGAATGATGCCACTAAATAGGGAACTTTAAAAGACGACATAATCGCATCCGGCATAATTGCAATCGCACAAACAAATAACGCCCCAGCTAATGTAACACGTGTCATGACAAAATCTAAATAATCGGAAGTCTGTCCCCCTGGACGTACCCCTGGAATAAAACCGCCGTGTTTTTTCATATTCTCGGCAACATCAACAGGATTAAAAACAATCGCCGTATAAAAATAACAAAAGAAAACAATGAGCAATCCATAAATTGAATAATATAAAATATGTCCACGCTGAATGTAAGCAGCAAAAGAATGAAAAGCCTGACTTGGGATAAAACTTGCTAAAGTTGCTGGAAAAAGAATAATCGATTGCGCAAAGATAATTGCGATGACGCCAGCCGTATCAACCTTTAAAGGGATATAAGTGCTTTGTCCACCATAAACTTTTCGTCCAACAATCCGTCGTGCATATTGAACAGGAATTTTTCTCTGGGCCTGTGTAATCAAGGTAATCGAAATGATAACCCCGATTAAAAATGCAATCATGATTAAAAGAGTTAAAGGCTGCAGCTGACTCCCACCGCTCCCATTAGGTGATAATAAAAGTATCAACGTGTGAATCGCTGACGGCAGAGCTGAAATAATCCCCGCGGTAATAATAAGAGAAATACCATTACCAATACCACGTTCCTGAATCTGCTCGCCTAACCACATCAGAAGTAACGTACCGCTGGTGAGCGTAACAACCGTGGTAAAACGGAACCCCCACCCCGGATCATTCACAATTTGTAATCCTGCAAACTGCGTTGGACTTTCAAGCCAAAGAGCAATAAAAAATGATTGAATAGCCGCTAAAATAAACGTGCCATAACGTGTATATTGATTAATTTTGTGATACCCAGCTTGTCCTTCTTTTGCGATTTTTTCAAGTGCTGGAATAACGGCGGTTAACAACTGCATGATAATAGAACTTGAGATATACGGCATAATCCCTAATGAGAAAACCGTTAATTTCTCAAGCGAACCGCCTGAAAACATATTCATGATACCAAAAATACTACCGTTGGCCGTTGAATCGATCCGTCTAAAAAATTCCGCCAACATCGAACCATTAACGCCCGGCGTTGGGATATAGCATCCGATGCGATAGACAACAATAATCAGTAAGGTAAAAAGAATTTTATTCTTTAATTCAGGTATCTTGAAACAATTTGCATATGTCGATAAAATGGGCATGCTTTATTTCTTAGCGATTGATTCTTTTTTTGTTAAAGAGCTACTCTCTACGCTTTCAACCTTTCCACCAGCTTTTGCGATCTTCTCCTGCGCTGCCTTGGAAACACGTCCACCCTGAATCGTTAACGATTTCTTTAAATCCCCTGTACCCAAAATCTTAAATGGTCTGTTAAGACTTCTAATTAAACCCTTAGATTTTAAAAATTCAGCCGTAATAACTGTTCCATTGCTAAATTTATTTAGTGTTTCAACATTGATCACTTGCATATCAAGTGGATTACGATTACGAAAACCAAATTTTGGAAGACGTCGAATCAGTGGAACTTGACCACCTTCAAGTCCTAAGATAATTCCACGACCAGCGCGTGACCTTTGTCCTTTGTGACCACGAGTTGATGTTTTTCCATGACCAGAACCACGGCCACGGCCGACTATCTTTCTTCGTTGATTTGATCCTTTTGGAGCTTTTAAATCGTGTAAAAACATGAAAAATCCTATCGTTAAATAATTACTTGCTTTAAACGGCTTAAACCATTAAACGTGGCTTTAACCACATTGATGGGATTGTTTGATCGATGACACTTGGTTAAAATATTTCGGATACCAGCTCCGTCACAAACCGCACGAACGGGTCCAGCGGCAATAACGCCCGTACCTTCACCAGCTGGTTTTAAAAGAACTTTAGCACTACCACACTCACCAATAATTTCATGTGGAATAGATGTTCCCTTCATCGAGACCTTAATCATCTGGCCTTTGGCAGCGTTCATGGCTTTACGAATGGCAATCGAAACTTCACTCGCCTTTTCAAGACTATACCCAACACGCCCTTTGGTATCACCAACGACGACAAGTGCGCTAAAAGATAATTTTTTCCCACCCTTAGTAACTTTTGTAATTCTGTTGATTGAAACCACTTTTTCAATAAATTCAGAGGTTTCGCGAGCAGCTGCGGTTTCAGCGGCTTTTAAACGTTTTGCGGCTTTGGCAACAGTTTGCGCAAGAACATCGTCACCCTCTAACTCAACTTGTTTTGTTAGATCAATTCCCGGTTCTTTCGTTGCCTTTAATTCACGCTTTTTAGCGCTTTCGATCTTATCATCACCAAACTTCTTATTCATACTTAAAACTCCATTCCGGCTTGTCGAGCTGCCTCAGCAAACGCTTTAACACGGCCATGATATAAATATCCACCTCGATCAAAACAAACTTTTTTGATCCCTTTTTTCTGAGCTTCTTGAGCAAAATGAGTCCCTAAAATGGACGCGGCTTGCACATTGCCCCCGCTTTTAATCTTGCTACGAATATCTTTAGCAAGTGTTGATACACCAAATAAAACTTTTCCAGCATTGTCATCAATGGCTTGAACAAAAAGATTGTTCAAACTGCGATGAACGCAGACGCGCGGTTTATTTGCCGTGCCACTGATCTTTGCACGAATTCTTTTATGACGATAAAATCTTTTAACTTCTCTTTCTTGACTATCACTCATATCTTAACCTTATTTTGTTACAGATTTTCCTTGTTTTCGACGAACAACTTCACCAGTATAACGAATGCCCTTACCCTTGTAAGGCTCAACTGGCTTAAGAGCTCGCATTTGAGAAGCAACGAGTCCGACACGCATTTTATCTGAGCCCTCGACCTTAATCACTGTTTGATTATCAACAGCAACTTTCACATCATCTGGGACATCAAACTCGACAGGATGACTTAAACCTATACTAAAAATAACTTTTTTGCCTTGTAAAGCGGCTCTAAAACCAAGACCTTGAATCTCTAATTCCTTTTTATGTCCTTTTACAACACCCTCAATCATGTTAACTAAACTTGCACGGATCGTCCCATGATTAGCGCGATCTTGTTTTGTATCTGAAAGTCTATTGACAATTAATTTCGAATCTTTCAATTCAACTTTTATGCCTTGAGGAACTTTTAAATCAAGTTTACCTTTCGGGCCTTCAAAATGAACATTCTCATTATTAATCGAAACCTTCACATCTTTAGAAACATCTACCGGATTTTTACCTATTCTAGACATAGTTGATTACCAAATGTGGCACAAAACTTCGCCGCCAATGTTTAACTTACGGGCTTCACGATCGTTAATGACACCTTTTGAGGTTGAGATAACAGCCGTACCCATTCCGTTTAAAACGCGTGGAATAGAATCTTTTTGAGCATACACGCGTAACCCTGATTTAGAAATTCTCTTGAGTCCCATGATTGTCGATTTTTTATTTTGATACTTTAAATAAATCTTATAGCTGCCTTGAACGTCAGCCTTCATTAAACGAAAATCTTCAATGTATCCTTCGTTTTTAAAAATTTCCAAAATTCTTCCTGTTAATTTTGAAGCTCGCACATCAACCGTTTCTTTACCAGCGGAAGCGGCATTACGAATATTCGTTAACAAATCGCTAATTGGATCATGTAGTGACATAATTTAAATCCTTATATTTTCTATTATCTAATCTCTTAATTCCTTCGACGCGTTCCTCGTTTCACTCGTCACTTGCTCAGGATGGTTCTCCGCTTCTCACCAACAATGGTGAGCAAGCAAAGCGCGTCGAACCATTACCAGCTTGCTTTTTTAACGCCAGGGATTTCACCTTTCCACGCCAACTCTCTAAAACAGATACGGCAACAGCCAAATCGACGTAAATATCCTCTAGGACGGCCACACAATTGACAACGATTATGTTGTCGTGTTGAAAATTTCGCTTTTCGTAAACTTCGGTTAACTAATGATTTTTTCGCCATAGAATCCTTTACTTTTTAGTAAAAGGCATGCCTAAGAAATTTAATAATTCAAATGTGTGTTCTTTTGGCCCCTTATTAAAAACAAATGTAATATCCATTCCTTGTGTATGGGCTAATCTACCTGTATCAATCTCAGGAAAAATAGATTGATCAGAAATTCCGAGCGTATAGTTACCATCTTTATCAAATGATTTTCGCGAAACACCATTAAAGTCACGGATACGTGGAAGTGCAACATTAACTAAACGATCTAAAAATTCGTACATTCTTTTTCGGCGAAGCGTGACCTTGCAACCAATGGCCGCATTTTCCTTTAGTTTAAAATTTGAAATCGCAACTCGCGCACGAGTAACTACTGGTTTCTGTCCAGTGATCATCGTTAAATCGGCAACCGCACTCTCTAAAATTTTAGGATCACCAATAGCTTTCCCAACACCCATATTGATTGCAATCTTTTCAAGATGTGGAATAGCCATAAAATTATCAATACTACATTTTTCTTTCATATAACCGAAAGCTTCTGTTTGACATTTTTTCTGTAAACGTGGGACCACTTTAAATTACCTCACCTGTTTTTTTACTAACACGCATCTTATCCCCGTCTTTAAGGCGAGATGCCCCAAAACGAGTTGGTTTATTAGTTTTTTTATCGATCAACATAATATTAGAAACATGAATTGGGGCTTCACGCTGGACAAATCCACCTTGAGGGTTTTGTTGAGTTTTTCTGGCTGATTTTTTAATAATATTAATACTCTCAACTAATGCTCGGCCTTCCTTAGGAAAAATTCGTAAAACTTTTCCTGTTTTCCCTTTATCTTTTCCAGAAATAATCGAAACTACATCATCTTTTTTAATGTGTAACATATTAAACAACCTCGGGAGCTAAAGAAATAATTTTCATATAATCTAAGTTTCGTAATTCTCGGGCAACTGGACCAAAAACGCGTGTCCCCTTTGGATTGCCCGCCTCATCAACTAATACAACCGCATTGGTGTCAAATCGAACATAACTACCATCAGAACGTCGAATAGGAGCTCGTGTACGAACAATAATAGCACGAGATTTTTCCCCTTTTTTAACCGCGGCATCAGGTGCTGATTCTTTAATATTAACTTTTACGGTATCACCAATATGCGCGTGTCTGCGTCCCTTAGCTTGTAAAACACCAATGAGTGAAGCCTTGCGTGCGCCACTGTTATCTGCAACAACCAAAATTGTTTTCATCTGAATCATAGAATCATCCCCTTAGCTGGACTTAAGAATATCTAAAATAACCCAGCGTTTTTCTTTAGACATGGGTCTTGTTTCCATCATACGCACAACATCACCAATTTTTGACTGATTCTTTTCATCATGCGCCTTATACTTAGAAGCGCGACGAACAATTTTATTATATTTGGAATGTTTCATCGACCATCGCACCTGAACCACGCGCGTTTTTTGCATCTTGTCGCTGACAACAGTTCCTTCTAAAAACTTCCTGCGATTAATTCTTTCTTTAATCTCAACCATTCTTCAATTCTCTTTCTTTTAATATCGTAAGGATCTTGGCAATTAGTCGTCGTAATGACTTAAATCGGGCTGGTTTTTCAACGGTCCCAACTTTACGTTGATAATTTAATTCAAAAAGTTCTTTCTTAAACGTCTTTTCTTTTTGAATTAATTCTTCCGAACCTAAATTGCGTAATTCTTTAATTTTCATAATCTTTTTTCTCCTTCGACGCGTTCCTCACTTTGTTCGTCACTTGCTCAGGATGGTTCTTCGCTTTTCACCAACAATGGTGAGCAAGCGAAGCGCGTCGAACCACTAACTTTCGTTTCGAGTAATAAATCGTGTTTTAACCGGCAATTTGAATGCGACTAAACGAAAAACATATCGTGCAAAATCTTCGGGGATACCACTTAACTCAAACAACACTCGCCCACGCTTAACAACGGCTACCCAGTGACTTAACTCGCCTTTTCCTTTTCCCATACGAGTTTCTGGCGGCTTTTTGGTAACGGGTTTACAAGGAAAAATATTGATCCAAAACTTTCCAGCTCCTTTTAACTTTCGCGCAACGAGCACACGACTCGCTTCAAGATGAGCCCCTTTGACCAAACCATTTTCAAGCGATTTTAATCCAAACTCGCCGAAATGAAGGCGATTACCAGAAACAGCAACTCCACGTGTTTTTCCCTTTTGGGATTTACGATACTTAACTTTTCGGGGCATTAGTAACATAACAAGCTACCTCTTCTTTAAAAATCTATTAAACTTTATTTGTCTCGTCAATAGGAGCAGCGACCGGTGTTTGAATTTTTTTTATCTCTTTAATAACTTCCCCTCTATTAACCCAAGCTTTTACGCCAATGATCCCATAGGTCGTCAACGCTTCTGCAAAGCCATAATCAATATTCGCTCGTAAAGTCTGAAGAGGCAATTTCCCTTCTCGATACGATTCACTGCGGGCCATTTCTGCTCCATTAAGGCGGCCTGAACATTTAATTTTAATACCTTTCGCTCCTGAGCTTAATGATTGTTCCATCGCGCGCTTCATCGCTCGACGAAAAGCAACGCGTTTTTCCAACTGGAAGGCAATGTTTTGCGCTACCAATTGAGCATCAATAGAAGGATTTTTAATCTCTCGTGGCTCAATAGAAATTTCTTTGGTTGTGATCTTTCCCAACTCAACCTTTAACTTATCAATATCAGCTCCACGACGACCAATAATAACACCGGGTCTGGCGGTATGAACAATAATCTTAATCTTCTCCGCTAATCGTTCGATAATAACTCTTGAAATAGCGGCCTGGATAAATTGCTTACAAATATATTTTCTAATTTTTGAATCTTCAACAACAAATTTTGTAAAATCAACTTTTTCCGCGAACCATTGACTACGCCAATTTTCAATATAACCAATTCGTAACGCTATCGGATTTACCTTTTGTCCCACGAGAATTTTCCCCTTATTTTGTTTTTAAATCTAGTTCGATCGTTAAATGGGTTGTTCGTTTTAAAATTTCTGATGCCCGACCAAAAGACGCAGCTCTATAACGTTTCCAATTTGGTCCAGGATTGGCAACAATTTTAGAAATAACCAACTGCTCTTCCGTTAAACCTTTTTGTTTGGCATTAGCCACCGCTGAATTCAAAACTTTAGATATAATTTTTGTGCATCCTTTATCAACATGGGTCAAAACGACTTGTGACGTTGGGATATCTTTACCACGGATAAGATCAGCAACCAGTCTCATCTTCATGGGGGCAACGCGAATATATCTTCCTTTAGCTTGAGCAATCATGAGTTTTTACCTTTTAAGTTTTTTGATCTGCTTTTTTAGCCTTAACTCCGCCGTGCTTTTTGAAAGTACGTGTTAAAGCAAAGTCGCCTAATTTATAACCAACCATATTTTCTGTAATAAAAACTGGTTGATGTTTGTGGCCATCATAAACAGCAATGGTGTATCCAACGAATTCTGGTGTAACCGTTGATCGTCTTGACCAAGTTTTTAAAACTTGTTTCTGGCCGGAGGATATCATGCGATGCACTTTTTTTTGCAAACTTTCCTCGACATAAGCCCCTTTTTTAAGCGAACGTGTCATACTATTTTGATCCTCTTCTCTTTAAAATAAACTGACTAGAATATTTTCTTCGGTTTCGTGTTTTAAATCCTTTGGTCGGTTTTCCCCAAGGTGTAACGGGATGAGGATTTCCTTGTGGCGCTTTACCTTCCCCACCACCGTGAGGATGGTCAACGGCATTCATCGCGGCCCCGCGAATATGAGGAAGCCGTCCTAACCAACGATTTCTTCCTGCCTTACCAATAGAACGTCCCTCATGCTCAACATTACCCATTTGTCCGATTGTGGCGCGACAGAGAACTGCAATTCTTCTAACTTCGCTCGATGGCATGCGCACAAAAGCATAATCACCCTCTTTCGCTAAAAGCTGAGCTGAAGTTCCAGCGGAACGAGCGATTTGCCCACCTTTACCTGGTTTTAATTCAATATTATGAATGGCTGTCCCAAGAGGAATTCGACGAAGCGGTAAACAATTTCCTGCTTTAAAATCAATATCTTTATCCATCGTACTTTCAACCTTGTCACCGACTTTTAACTCAAGTGGCGCTAAAATATATGATTTCGTTCCATCAGCATATTGGATAAGAGCAATGCGGCAGGTACGATTTGGATCATATTCAATGGCTAAAACATCTGCTGGCTGATCAATACGATCACGTTTAAAGTCAACCAAACGATACATACGCTTATGTCCACCACCTATAAAACGCATCGTAATACGGCCATAACAATTACGTCCACCAGATTTTTTCAAAGGGACAAGCAAAGATTTTTCTGGTTTGCCTTTTGTAAGTTCGGCGAAATCAGAAATGATTGCGTGTCTTACCCCATTGGTTGTTGGTTTAAATTTTTTAAGTCCCACGTTAAGTTACCTCGATTTTTTGGCCTTCTTGGAGAGTCACAACAGCCTTTTTCCAATCAGGAGTTTTCCCTAATTCATTACGGACTCTTCTTAATTTTCCACGCACAATCGTCGTATTTACAGATTGCACCTTAACCTTATAAATTTCTTCAACGGCTTTCCTAATTTCGATTTTGTTCGATCTTGATGAGACTTCAAAAAGATATTGCCGATTAGGCTCCATCATCGTCCCTTTTTCTGTGCGAACTAATGTTTTAATCACGTCGTAACAAGTAATCATTCTGTAATCCGTTTCAGTAAGTTTTTAAAAGCTGTTTTTGTTACTAAAATTTTCTTATTTCTTAAAATGTCTGATGCATTGACATCTTGAGATCGCATTAAATTAAAGAATGGAAGATTGCGCGAAACGCGTTCAACGCTTGGATCACTGCCATCTAAAAGAGCCAAAACCTTACCTTTAAGTTTCAACAATTTTAAAATCGCCGCAAACTCTTTGGTTTTATTAAATGGTTTTTTCAGATCATCTAAACAAACTAAATCTTTTTCTTGTAATTTTGAATTTAAACTTTCGCGCAAAGCAGCAATCTTAACTTTTCGTGGAATTTGATAACTATAATCTCTAGGATGTGGACCAAAGACAACACCACCACCTGCCCATAATGGAGAACGGCTAGATCCTGCACGGGCACGACCAGTTCCCTTTTGTCTCCATGGCTTTTTACCACCACCGGATACAGCCCCACGCTCTTTTGTCGATGCCATTCCTTGACGCGTATTGGCATTATACATAACAACCGCTTGATGCAAAACATGCGTATTAACGCGACCGCCAAAAACATTTTCTGGCAAATCGATATTATCGGATTCTTTACCATCTGTATTAAATATTGAAAGCTTACCCACTTTTACTTCCCACCTTTCGCTGCTGCTTTACCGCCGCCCGCTGCTTTTTTACTTTGTTTAAGCGGATTAACCTTTTTAGCCACCGCAACAATTTTCTCATCCAATGGTTTAAAGGCTCTTTTTTGTGATCTTTTTATAATGACGGTTCCGCGGTCTTGGCCGGGGATTGCGCCCTTAATAAAAACTAAATTCTTTTCGACATTCACTTCTATGACACGTAAACTTTGAACTGTTACTGTTTCATCTCCCATATGACCAGGCATGGTCCGTCCGGTAAAAGGACGTGATGGATAAGCACTTGATCCAATAGATCCAACACGTCTGTGATGCATAGATCCGTGTGTAGCCCCACCACCCTTCCAACCATGACGTTTCATTCCTCCTTGAAATCCCTTACCAATCGAGATGCCTTGGATATCCACAAAATCACCAGCCTTAAAAAAATCCGCTTTAATCTCTTGCCCAACTGTGTAACCGCTATTATCCGTCGATGATACTTCACGAACTGTTCGCATCGGGGCAACGCCAAGCTTCTTAAAAAATCCTAATTGGGGCTTATTAAGTTTTGATTCTTTGATAGGGTCAAAACCTAATTTTATTTTTTTGGGAGATTCTTTAATTTCCAAAACAGTGCAAGGACCGGTTTCAACAACAGTTACGGGAACAATCAGTCCGTCCTTGTTGAAAGTTTGTGTCATCCCAATTTTCTTACCAATCAATCCTTTAATCATTTTATTCCTTATTATTGCTTAATCTCAACATCGACCCCAGCTGGCAAATTAAGCTTACGTAACGCTTCAACTGTTTTTGCCGTTGGCTCAACTAAATCAATAAGCCGTTTGTGAGTCGCCAGAGAAAATTGCTCTCGTGATTTTTTATCAATGACAGGTGATCGAAGGACTGTGTAAAGTTCCTTTTTTGTTGGCAGAGGAACCGGACCACTTACCTTTGCCCCTGTACGAATGGCTGTATCAACTATTTCTTGTGCCGATTGATCAATCAAACGATGATCAAACGCTTTTAATTTTATACGAATCTTTTGCATAACGCTCCAATACCCTTAATCAATTACTGAATAATTTCGTGAATAACACCAGCTCCAACCGTACGACCACCTTCGCGGATAGCGAAACGTAATTCTTTTTCCATAGCGATGGGGACGATTAACTCAACTGTCATCTCCACGTTATCGCCAGGCATACACATCTCAACGCCCGCGGGAAGTTCAGCCGTTCCGGTTACGTCCGTTGTTCTAAAATAAAACTGTGGTCTATATCCTTTAAAAAATGGAGTATGACGTCCACCTTCTTCTTTTGTTAGGATGTACGCCTTAGCCTTAAATTTCGTATGAGGCGTAATGGTTCCAGGCTTAGCTAAAACTTGACCACGTTCAATTTGTCCTTTATCAACACCACGTAACAAAAGTCCAACGTTGTCGCCAGCTTGACCTTGATCTAATTCTTTACGGAACATTTCAACACCCGTAATAACTGTCTTACCAACATCTTTTGTCATCCCGACGATATCAACTTCTTCGCCGACTTTAACAATGCCGCGTTCGATTCTGCCTGTTGCAACTGTTCCACGACCAGAAATTGTAAAAACGTCTTCAACAGCCATCTGAAATGGTTTTTCAAGTTCACGTACAGGTTCTTTTATAAAATCATCAACCGCTTGCATCAAATCGATGATTGGTTTGTTTTTTACAGGATCTTCAGGATTGTTTAATGCGTCCAATGCACTTCCACGAATAATTGGCGTCTTGTCTCCATCAAATTCATATTTACTTAAAAGTTCACGAAGCTCGAGTTCAACTAAATCTAACAACTCTTTATCTTCAACTTGATCGCATTTATTCATAAAAACGACAATTGAAGGAACATTAACTTGACGAGCCAAAAGGATATGTTCTTTGGTCTGAGGCATCGCCCCGTCGGTTGCGGCAACGACGAGAATGGCACCATCCATTTGAGCAGCTCCGGTAATCATATTCTTAATATAATCAGCGTGGCCAGGGCAATCAATGTGCGCATAATGTCGTTTATCTGTTTGATACTCAAGGTGAGAAATATTAATTGTAACACCTCGTTCTTTTTCTTCAGGAGCGTTATCAATCGAATCATAAGAACGTGCAGAGGCAAGACCCCTCTTGCTAAGAACCGTTGTGATCGCGGCGCTTAAAGTTGTCTTTCCATGGTCGACGTGACCAATGGTTCCGATGTTCATATGTGGCTTATTACGTAAAAATTTTTCCTTAGCCATGTTGAATTTCCTCCTGTTTTTTTATTTTCTTATCTGTTAATTCTTTTAATTAATTATTTTTTTCTTGCTGAGACTTCTTGTCGATCACCAATAATTTTTTCAGCGACGTTACGTGGCACTTGCGCGTAAAAAGCTGGTTCCATCGAGAATGATGCGCGTCCCTGCGTTAACGAACGAACGGCATTCGCGTAATTAAACATCTCCGCTAGAGGAACATGGCAACGTGTGACTTTTAATTTTCCTCGCATCCCTGAGCTAACAATCATTGCTCGACGAGTATTTAAATCACCAACAACTTTAGTCATATGCTCATCGGGCGCCACAACTTCCAAATCCATAATTGGCTCTAGAAACACTGACTTGCCCTTAACCAATCCGTCCTTTAACGCAGCCTTAGCTGCCAACTGAAATGCCATTTCACTAGAATCAACTTCATGGTAAGAACCATCAATTAAAGTTACAGTGATATCGGTAACAGGATAACCCGCTAAAACACCATTAAGCGCGCCGGTCCTTAATCCTTTTTCAACTGGAGTAAAGAATTCGCGAGGGATTGATCCTCCCTTAATCTTATTGATAAAAGTAAGACCTTTGCCTTTTTCTTCAGAAGGTTCAATATCGATAACCACATGTCCATATTGTCCACGACCGCCGGACTGACTGATAAACTTTCCAACAACATCAGATGCTTTTTGAGTAATTGTTTCTTTATACGCAACTTCTGGCCTTCCGATATTTGTTTCCAAATTAAATTCGCGTTTCATTCGATCAATAATAATTTCCAAATGCAACTCACCCATTCCAGAAATAATTGTTTGCGCCGTTTCATCATCATACTGAACACGCAACGATGGATCTTCGTCTAAAAAGCGTCGTAACGTCAAACCTAATTTATCTTGATCAGCCTTTGTCTTTGGTTCAATCGCCATGGAAACAACCGGTTCAGGAACACGCATGCTTTCCAAAACAATACGATTTTCTGAATCACAGATACTGTCCCCTGATTTCGCATCCTTTATTCCTACCAAGGCAACAATCTCACCCGCTTCAGCTTTGGTCACAATCTCTTGCTTATTGGCATGCATAACAACAATTTTTGAAATACGTTCTTTATTTTGACGACTTGAGTTATAAAGTGTGTCGCCCTGAGAAATTGTTCCAGAATATATACGGGTATAAAAAAGTTTTCCAACAAAAGGATCCATTGCGATTTTAAAAACAAGACCAGAAAGAGGAGCTTTTGGATCGGCAGGACGAGTAATCTTTTCACCTGTGGCAGGATCAGTACCAGCGACAGGAGGAATATCAAGCGGTGATGGAAGGTAATCACAAACCGCATCTAAAACTAACTGAACACCCTTATTTTTGAGTGAAGAACCACATAAGACAGGTAAAAATTTGCTTTTAATAACAGCCCGACGAATAGCGGCTTTAATGTCATCGTTAGTAATTTCTTTTTCTTCCAAGAATTTATCGCCAATCTCTTCATCCGCATCAGCTAAACGTTCAATCAAATTTTTTCGATACTTTTCAAGTCGTTCTTGATGCTCGGCAGGAACTTCACCAACAACTAAATCTTCGCCCTGATCATCATTATACGTGATACATCTTTTATTAATAACATCAATGATCGCGTTAAAGGCATCTTCTTGGGCATTGGGGAAATAGATTGGAGCAGCATTAGCACCTAAACGTTCATGAATTTCACCAACAACACGATCAAAACTAGATCCTAATCGATCACACTTATTGATAAAAGCAATACTTGGAACACCATATCTTTCGGCTTGACGCCAAACTGTTTCTGTTTGAGGCTGAACACCGCTTGTCGAACATAAAACAATAACCGCACCGTCCAAAACTTTCAAAGAACGCTCAACTTCGATAGTAAAATCAACGTGTCCGGGAGTATCAATTAAATTAATTCTTTTACCATTC
>JAHFGL010000011.1 GCA_023247445.1 Candidatus Omnitrophota bacterium
GAAGATAAAAAAATAATTCAAGAGAAAATAATACGCTTAATTTATAAAGCGCATAGAATAGGCGTTAAATTAGTCACACTAGGTTCTTTTACTTCCATTATTACGGATCAAGGCAAGGATATAGTTAATAAGGTTCCAATTTCGATTACCAGTGGAAATACTTATACAGCGGCGTTATGCTTAAAATCAATATTTAAAGTTTGTGATAAGGTGGGCATTAACATTGATACTATAAAACTTGGTATAATTGGTGCAACAGGAGATATTGGCAGTATATGCTCTAGAATCTTAGCAAGACACGTAAAAAATGTTATTTTATGTTCTCGTGGTATAGAGAAGGAGACAAAATTTATTTCCGAAATTAGAAAGAATGCTAAAGAGGAACCTTTGATTTTTTCAAATGCAGGAGAAGCTGCAAAAAAATCAGATATCATCATTTGTGCTACAAGTTCATTTAACGTTTTATTCCATAGTAATGATGTTAAGCCGGGTACTATAATTTGTGACCTCTCGGTACCTCCAAATGTTGGTAGTAATATAATAAATAGCAGAAAAGACATTATAGTTTTTGAAGGCGGGAGGGCCAGTATTCCAAGTTATGATTCTATCAGTAACGAAACATGGAAGACGCTTTTTCCATACAACTCTGTTTATGGATGTTTAGCAGAAGCATTGGTATTAATATGTGCAAAAAGAATTGAGAATTATTCCATAGGTAGAGGTACAATCACAGAGGATAAAATAAATGAGATTTACAATTTAGGATTGAAGTATGGTTTTGATATCGCAGATTTTACTTACCTCAACTATGCTTACACGGATAAAGACTTCCAAAACATAAGGGAAATACGATCTAATCATGTTGACAATTGTTAAAGGGCTATCTCTTTCTACCTTCTTAATTTCTGCGTTGCTTATTGTTTTAATGGTTTTTGTTCTCATTAAAAACAGTAAATCACCCGTCAACCTATCATTTGCATTAGTTTGTCTTAGCGCAGCAATTTGGCTTTTTAGTTATTCGCAGGCATATAATTCCTCTTATACAGAAGAGATCCTTTTTTGGTTTAAAGTTGGGTATCCAGGAGTGGTCTTTATCGCTATTACATATTTACATTTTGCGAATGTAATACTAAAGATTAAGTCTACAAGAAAAATTATTATTTTTAGTTATATCGTTGGGTTTTTTATGGCCTATTTAATATGGACATCGAATTTTATTGTAAATGGATTAAATGAATTTAAGTGGGGATTTTATCCAAAAGCAGGCAAACTTCATCCCTACTTTTTAATGATTTTCTTAGGATTGGTGAATGCCGCATCTGCTCAAATAGGTTATACCTATTTTTTAAAAAGGAAAGAATTCGCAAGCCTTACCCTGCAACAACTCAAATATATATTATTAGCATTTGGTATTTTTACCCTCGCTTCCATAGATTTTATCCCCAATTATGGTATCAATATACTACCGTTGGGATTTATCCCAGTCACAATATTTTTGTCGATTATTTGTTACAGCATTATTAAATATCGATTGATGGATATTTCGTTAGCAATAACAAGGACTGGAATTTTTTTGGTTGTTTACAGTTTTGTCTTGGGCATTCCATTTGCGATTGCATTTGGGTGTCGTGAGTTTTTATTTATTTTATTTAATGATAATTGGTGGATAATCCCGCTTGTTAGCTCGACTATATTGGCAACGGGAGGTCCCTATATTTATCTTTATATTCAAAAACAAGCTGAAAATAATCTTTTAAAAGAACAAAGACAATATCAATCTACCTTGCGCCAAGCTTCATTAGGAATGGGGAGGATAAAAGATCTTAAGAAATTATTACAATTGATTGTTCATATTGTAGCTCGAGCAGTTCGGATTGAACATTGCGAGATTTATTTGTTGCATGAAGCATCAAATCAATATGTTTTAAAAGCCTCTAAAGGGAGGCTTAAAGTTGATCAGGTTAGTGTGCTACCGATCGATTCTATCTTAGTTAAGGAAATGATTAAAATAAAAGAGCCCTTTGTTTATGATGAGATTAATCAGCGTTCACATGATTATCAAGATAAAAATTTGTCTGAGATTGAACAAATAATGAAGAATTTAGATGGGGCACTTCTTGTTCCGAGTTTTATCGAAGAACGATTGATTGCTATTATT
The DNA here is from genome assembly GCA_023247445.1 of Candidatus Omnitrophota bacterium. GTDB lineage: Bacteria > Omnitrophota > Gorgyraeia > Zapsychrales > Zapsychraceae > JAHFGL01. The sequence goes on from JAHFGL010000011.1 coordinate 2,159, forward strand.
GTTCTTGGGAAAAAGAAATCCGGGAAGCTGTATAGTCATGATGACTTGGCTGTTTTTTCTATTCTTGCCAATCAATCGGCCTTGGCAATCGAGAATGCTCAGTTTTATGAAGATATGAAAAAGACTCACGAGCAGCTTTTTCGGGCAGAGAAAATGGCCACCATTGGGACGATGGCAGATGGTTTGTCACATCAAATCAATAATCGTCTGCATGCGATGGGGTTTATTGCCGGCGATGCTTTGGATACTATTCGTATAAAGAAAAAAGAGGCTTTGCCTGAAGATATTAAGATTGTTTTCGAAGACATTGAGCATTCACTTGATCGCATTCAAGATAATGTTAAGCGCGGTGGAGAGATTGTTGAAGGCCTTTTGAAATATACCCGCAAAGGAGAGGAAGGATTCTCTCCCGTTGATTTGGACAAGCTTTTTGACGCCTCTTTTGAGATGGCTCAATTTAAAATTAAGGTTAATGAAATTGATGTTGTTAAGAATTTTAATGAAACAACACCGCAGATTTATGGAAATTTTACTCAGTTGCAGGAGGTTCTCTTTAACATTATTGATAATTCCTATGATGCAATGGTTCAACGAAAAAATGATTTAAAAGAGCCAAACTACCGAGGACGACTTGAGGTTAATGCGACGAAAAAGGGTCGCAAGATTGAAATTGTGATTAAAGATAATGGGATGGGCGTTAAAGAAGAAGATCTTAATAAACTGTTTGCCCCATTTTTTACAACAAAGCTTTCAAGCAAGAAGGGAACGGGTTTGGGACTCTATGTTATTCGGCAAATTATTGAAGAAAATCATGGCGGGAAGGTTGAGTTTTTATCTAAGCTGGGAATTGGATCAGAAACACATCTAACTTTGCCGATTGTGACCGAAGGTGATGATACAAAAATTTTAAGTTGATGTTGTGCTTGCTTGGTAGTTAGACTAAAATCATTTTAAAATTAGGGGCTTTCAGTTTTCAGCTGTCGGCTTTCAGTAGCTGGCAGTTACTGAAAGCTGAAGACTGACAGCTGATAGCTTTTCAGAAAAAGGAAATAAAAATGCCTAAGTTATTGATTGTCGATGATGAATCAGACATCCGAGAATTTGCTAAACGATTTTTTTTAAAGAGAAATATTGAGGTCTTTACCGCAAGCGGTGGAATCGAAGCGCTCGATATTATTGAAAAAGAAAATCCAGATTTGGTTTTGCTCGATGTTAATATGGAGCAGACCTCAGGAGTTGAGGTTTTAAAAAAACTTAGAGAACGAAAGAATGATGTTAAGGTAATCATGGTCACAGGCGTTGAAGATGAATCGGTCATTAACGAAGTTAATAGCTGGGGCGTTCGCGGCTATATCCACAAGCCGCTTGTGTTAGAAGAACTAGAAAAAATTGTTCTTGCAGAGTTAGTTAAAAAGTAAAATGGTAAAGATAGATTATAAAAAAGAGTTAGAGTCAGCCAGTAAGGGGATGATTATGATCCACAATCCCCATCTGCTTATTAGGCTTATTGTACGGATGATTGTACGTAAACTTCAAATTAAACATGCCGGGATGATTCTTTATGAACCAGAAAATAATTGTTATGTGCTGAATATTTCTCGTGGAGAGTCGGGGGTTAGAATTCCCAAGGGATATACACGTTTTAATGATGAGAGTCCAATTATAAAGATTTTTAATCGAAAAGAGTTTAAATCTTTAACGATCAGCCGTAATGCTATCGTCGCTGATGATATTAATAAGATGCTTTGGAAAGAAAGTGTCATTGAAAACGGCAATGGCACAAAAGAAATTTTGCACAAGGTTGATGAACAGATGCAGATGCTAAATTCTACGGCCTGTGTGCCGGCATTTTATCAAAATAAATTATTGGCCGTTCTTTTATTGGGTGAGAAATATGATGGAACAAAATTTGAGCAGGAGGAGCTAGACTTTTTTTCTGCACTTGCCTCTGATGCTGCGATGGCGATCCGTAACGCCCAACTTTTTGAAAGTCTTAAACATGAAGCCGAGCGCAACCGCAAATTATTTTTACAAACGATTATGGTTTTAGGTTCGACAATCGAAGCTAAAGATGCATACACTCATGGGCATACCGAACGCGTCACGCGTTATGCCTTATCGATTGCCCGTCAGATGGTAACCAATGGTTCCACACAGTTTCAGGAAAATTTTTTTGAAAATTTATATATTTCAGGTTTACTTCACGACATTGGAAAGATTGCGATTCCTGAGGGTATTTTACATAAGACGGGAAAGCTTACTGAAGAAGAATATGGCATTATGAAACAACATACCCTCCGAGGGGCCGAGATGGTCAAGCCTTTAGGGCTCGCGAAAGAAACTGTTGATGGTATAAAATATCATCATGAATCTTTTGATGGTAACGGATATCCAGATAAGTTAGCGGGAGCTCAAATCCCTATTTCCGCCGCCATTATTGCTGTGGCTGATACCTTTGATGCGATGACGACCGATCGACCTTACCGTAAAGGCCTTTCCAGAGAAACCGCAATCGATGAAATAAAACGAAAATCAGGTGTTCAGTTTAATCCCATCCCCGTTAAGGCGCTTGTCGAACTCTTCCGCGCCGGTCGCCTTTAGCCAACAGGCAGTTCAATAGTAATCTCAGTCCCAACGTTTATTTCACTTCTAATTCGGATTTTTCCTTGATGCTTCTCAATGATGCTTTGCGTAATGGCCAAACCTAACCCGGTGCTGTTATCTTTGCGGCTAAAAAAGGGATCAAAAACATGGGGGAGGTCTTCTTTTGTAATTCCACAGCCGGAATCCTTAATGATAATTTTAAATAATTTGTCGGTTTGTTCAGTTGCTATTATTAGCTGATCATTTTGTTTCATCGACTCCAGAGCGTTAAGAAGAAGATTTAGCAGAGCTTGTTTTATTTGGTTGGAATCAATGGAGATGATTTGGTCTTCGTTAGCATGAAATTGCTTAATTAATGTAATGTTTTTTTGAATAGTTTTACTGTTTAAGAAATCAATGGTCTCATTTAGTAATTTATGAATATCTGCTGATTTGATCGAAAGAGGGCTTGGTTTACCATAGTCAAGGAGTTGATGGACAAGGTCGTCAATGCGCGATACTTCTTTATTTATGAGTTTAGAAAATTTTAATAAAAATTCTTTATCTTCAATTTTTTGTGGTAAATATTCAGCAAAAGTTTTAATGGCGGTTAGTGGATTCTTTATTTCGTGAGCGATCCCGCTAGTCAAGAATCCTAGGGTTTTATATTTTTCAGATCGTGTTATTTCTTCTCGAAGTTTTTGGTTTTGTTGAATGATTTCTTCGGGAGTCCCCTTATAAAAATATTCATCAACGAAGCTATGTATTTTGTTCCTTAGTGGAATGAAAAATAGTCCAAGAATAAACGCTGTTATTGCGCTAACTATTAAAGATTTGTAGCCAAAAAGTTCTTCGAAATATTTCTCAAGCAGTAAAACCATTAATAGATATGTTAGGGAAAGAATGGCAATGACTGTTGAATAAACAAGCCCCCGTTTGATAACTAAATCAACCTCAATTAGTTGATGTCTGAAAATAGCAAGGGTAATAAAAATAGAGTGAATGGGAACGAGAAAATTGCTATATGGGTAAATATTTAAGTCAAAAGTTGCCATAAAATTAGTTATGCCGCCACTAAATCCTATCAAAGATAGAATTAGAAAAAGTAGAGCTTTTTTCTGTTCTGGGTAACATATTTTATAATGTAAAATCAGTCGAATATAAGCAGTCAAAACAATAATGATCCAAAATATCATAAATACAACCATAGTGGTATTCGAATTATAATAGTAAAACGAATTAAATATATACTTACTAGATGCATATAGTTGATCATTAATATTAATAATTAAAAAACAAAAGGCTTGAATATAAACAAATAAGATTGTTAGGTTATCTTTTTTATTCATTATTATTGACGCAGCATGATAGAAGGATGCTGGTATAAAAATTACCCCAATTAAGGTGAATTTTAGAATATATTTAGCGAGTGTTTCATTTTGCAGGCCTCCAATGAAAAATGAGCCGATGCCCCAAATGAGCACAGTGAAGATGTGATAAGAAAACAGTCGAGCGGATTTTGATTTTCCCTTTAAGAATAGCATCAGGAAAAGAGGGAAGTTCACAAGTAATATTAATAGTCCAGAAATTGCAAACGGGGTTATATGAAAAAATTGGGACATTTTTAATTAACCTTTAGAGTGTTGTACTGTTTGTTGTGGCTGATCAACGGGTAGTTCAATGATGAACTCTGTTCCTTGGCCCTCGATACTTTTAACTTTAATTTTTCCTTTATGTTGTTCAATGATTCCTTGCGTGATGGCGAGCCCCAAGCCAGTCCCACCTTGCTTTTGAGTAAAAAATGGTTCGAATATAGACTTTAAGTGCGCCGCCGATATTCCATATCCTGTATCCCGAATAGAAACTTGTAAGTTTTTATGGTGAATGTTTGTCTCAATTGTCAGTGCCCCACCTTGTGGCATGGCTTCGATGGCATTCAACATGATATTAAGAAGAGCTTGTTTAATTTTATTTTGATCTAGATTTAAGGAGTGGGGCATGGGAGCTAGCGTAATTTTAAGCACAATGTTGGATTTTTGTATTTGATTACTTAATAAATCAAGGGTTTTTTTGATCGTCTGATTGATATTTGTTGGTTCAAGTTTCAGCATGGAGGGCTTAGCGAAATCAAGAAGATCCTTGACTAGATTTTCTATTCGATTTAGTTCTTGGGAAGCTATTTTATTAAAGCTCGCGATAAATTCTGGATCATCTTTTCTTGCGGGGAGATATTCAAAGAAAGTTTTAAGCGTTGTAAGCGGGTTTTTAACCTCATGGGCAATCCCAGTAGCTAGTGTCCCAAGTGTTTTATATTTCTCAGTTTGAATGACTTCCTCTCGTAAAAGTTCATTTTGTAACGCAATTTGTTCAATGTTGGCTTTAAAGAAACATCGATCAACAAATTTCTGGATTTGATTTCTTAGAGGGATGAATATTAATCCCAAAGAAAATGATGCGACACCACTTATGAGCAGTGATTTATAGCCAAATAATTCTTGAGTATATTTTTCGAGAATAAAAACAGTCAAAAGATAGAAAATTGTAATAATTGTCATGACAATTGAGTAAACGGTGCCTTTTCTTATAATTAGAGAGATATCAAATAATTGATGTTGCAAAATGCCATGAGTAATAATAATAAAATAAACGGCAATAAGAAAGTTTCCATAGGGGTAAATATTTAATCCAAATATTCCTGGTAAGAAATTCATTGTTCCCCCACCAAAACCAAGTGGCCCAGCTAAAAGTACAGTTAATATTTGTTTTTTAATATGACCTGGGCTTTTCCAATAATGCTCAAAGAGAATAAAGACTTTATAGAAAACAAATAGCTCCCAAAAAATAAATGATAAAAGGTAAAAGATGTTTCCGCTAAAAAAATAGAAAGAATTGGATACCAGAAGGGGTTTTATTGCCATTTGTCCAGTGAGTAGAATCAACGAGAAGAAGATGGCTTGGGAATATGCCACCAGAAGAAGAATTCTTTTTTGTATATTAAGAAATATAAATACGGAATGTAGTAGGGTTGGTGGGATAAATAGAACGAAAGGATATGTAAAATACCAGATAATAAGTGAGAGTTTTTGGTCGGTAGTTATTCCAATTAAAAATGCTCCCAACCCCCACAGCGAAACGACCAACATTACAATAGAGTAAACCTTTGTAAGTTTCGTTTTTCCTTTTGTAAATATATAGATGAAGGCTAAAAAATAAGGAATAAAGATTAATAGCCCAGATATGGCAAATGGTGTTAGATGAATCATTTTATTTCAAGTTCCTCTTTACCGACTCTAAGATTTCCTCCGACTTAAAGGGTTTTACGATATACCCACACGCCCCGAGCTTACTGGCTTCGGCCGCGGTTTCGACGGATTTGTAGCCGGTCACCATGATAATATTGAGCTTTGGATGTGCGGCTTTCATCGCCTTAAGCACATCAAGCCCATTGACCTTAGGCATCTTGATATCCATAAGGACAAGACCGATATTTTTATCATTTTTAAGGCATTCCAGGGCTTGTTCACCATTATCGGTCACAATCAGCTCATAATGTTCTTCCAGGATTAGTTTCAACGACTCGCGAATTCCTTCTTCATCATCTACGATTAGAATTTTCTTATTACTCATTTTTTCTCCTTTTTGATAATTAAAGTGCTACCGGTGAGGCTACACAAATCACCTTGGCTAAAGATTTTCCTGTATTAACAAAACAATGTTCTGCAGAAGCATCAAAGTAGAAGGTGCTATGTTTGACCAGGGGGCAGGTTTCTTTTCCAACTTTTACCTCAATATTGCCTTCTAATACAAAAACGAATTTTTCAGTTCCTATCGAGTTTTGCTCCTTGCTGGTTTGCCCGCGTGGTTCGATTTTAATGATAATCGGCATCATTTTTTTTGATAAAACCTTGGAGGTTAAGATTTCAAAGGAGGCCTTTTCGTTATGGACAAAGGCATCCGTTAGCTTTTTGGGAGTTTTTTCCGTTTGCCTGTCTTCTCTAATATTAGCGTAGAGATGGGTGATATCGACCCCAAGGGCTTTAGCCATATTCATATGCGATTCCAAGGAGCCCACCATCTTTTCGTTTTCGATGCGGCTTAAGGTCGCAATCTGAACCCCACTTTTTTCTGAGAGCTCAACAAGTGTCATACCTTTGGCTTTGCGTAATTCTTTAATCTTATTTCCGATATACATGTTCTCCCCTTTTTTAGATCATTAAACCTCACCAAAAGTATAATTTAATTTGATTAAAAGTCAATTAAATTTGTCATAAAATTAAATTAATTTGTGAAAATTTTTAAAATATTTTTCTTAATTTTATAACTTATTGGCATTTAACATCTTAAAAATTGATTAAAAAACAAATAAATTTGACAAATAATCAAACACATGATATTCTTTCACTATTCTGATGAAAGGAAAAACAAAATAATGAAAGTAAATGAAAAGTTTAATTTTGATGAAACGAATTCCCCAAATAAAATTCAGTCAGCAAATAGTTATCCCCACAATTCTGTTAATACTTACACGGTGCTTTGTATTTTACGAAAGATGAAAGATCAGATGGGCTTGGAAGCAATGTTAGAGTATCTGGAAAAATATTTAATGACCATCGAATCTCACAATCCCCAGCTTAAAATGGCGGTAATTCAAGCGTTGTCTAGGTTAAATGTTGCGAATATCTACAAGGAGGCGTGTTTATGTCAGGGCAGAGGGGGAAAAGAATTGTAATCGTAGGCGTTTTGCTGGGATTTTTTAGCATGGGAGCTGGTGTGAAGTCACTCACATGGCAGAAAAATGTTTTAGGAATCAGTGAGACCGATATACGGACATTAACGACTGATCCGCACAATAACCGCATCATATACGTAGGAACCTCGAAGTCACTCTATCAATCAAAGGATAAAGGAAAGCATTATAAAAGAATTCTTGAAGTTCAGGGGAATGAGAAAGCAATTAATTCCATTTATGTTACAGACGTACAACCTTCTCTTATATATGCCGCAACTGATCAGGGATTATATGAAAGCCAATCGAACGATGGACGTTGGCAACGAACGTATTTTGATTCAGATTTAGAATCGAGACGATGTTTTTCTGTTCTAAGAGATGACAATCAAATTTATTTAGGAACAGCCAAAGGGCTATTTAAAAAGTCCATCAATGAACAAACTTGGCAGAGGATTCAATCCCTTCCTAACGACAAACCCATTTATCATATAGCGTCTAATAAAGGTGTTATCTATGTTTCAACCGATCAAGAGCTTTTTAAGTCTGATAAAGATAAAGAAAATTGGCAAAGAATTTTTTCATTGGGAATTAACGTTCGTGAAGAAATAAACAGCATTGATGAAGAAGATACTCTGCCTAATCAAATATCCTTTATAAAGTCGCTACAAATTTTAAATGTTCCTGCCGATTATGTTTTTTTTGCCACAACAAGGGGAATTTATTCAAGTCAAGATCAAGGGGCAACTTGGGATCCCTTGCCAACCGATACATTTAGCGTTGATCAATTAACATCACTTATTATTCTTCCATATGATTCAAATAGCCACGGGGAGGCCTCAGAAAATCCATTGGATCACTTGGTTTTCTTGGCCGGAACTAAGAGGGGAGTGTTTCTAAAGATGGATGGGACGTGGGTGCCCATCTATCAGGGAATAGAAACAAATGAAATACGCGATGTCGTTTATGATGCGCAAAATACGGTATATGCTGCGACGAACAGAGGCGTTTTTTATTTGACTATAGAGAAAACGCTTCCCTCTTTCTTAAAGTCACGAGGTCAGAAGGTCACAAAGTCACAAAATTCTGAGAAAAATTATGAAAAGTTTGATCAGGAACCAACCATTCAACAGGTTCATCAGTGGGCGATTGATTATGCTGAGGTAAATCCCAAAAAAATTGAACAGTGGCGAAATGCCGCCAAGCACAAGGCCATTTTGCCTAGTTTATCAGTTGGGTTGGATCGTGATGCCACAGAAAATTTCCACTGGGATACGGGGCCAAGCCCCGATGTCTTACAAAAAGGACGAGATTTATTAGATTGGGATGTATCGCTGACATGGAACCTTGGAGAATTAATTTGGAATAATGATCAAACGAGCATTGATTCACGATCAAAACTTATGGTGGAGTTACGGGAGAATATTGTTGATCAGGTCACGCGGTTGTACTTTGAACGAAAAAGATTAGAAATTGAAGCCAGGAGTAACACCTCAACAAATTCTCGCGCTAAGCTTGATACTCAAATGCGCATTGAAGAGCTGACGGCTTTGATTGATGGTTTTACGGGGGGGAAGTTTAGTGAAAATATGAAGGGCTCTCAGCCATCAGCCTTCAGCTATCAGTAGCTTTCAGTTTAAAGGTTAATTATGAAAGATAAAAAATATAAGAAATTAATCGTTTGGGATAAAGCCATGGATTTTATTGAAATGCTTTATAAAACAACCCACAAATTTCCGGATACTGAAATATATGGGTTGACAAGTCAATTGCGTAGAGCATCGACTTCTATAGCTTTGAATATTGCCGAAGGAAGCGCTGGTAGCTCAGATGTTGAGTACAAAAGATATTTAAATATTGCTTTACGGTCATCATATGAAGTCATGTGTGGGCTTGAGTTGGCACAAAGGCTAAGATTTTTGGAAATAAATGAAGGAGATCATTTAATAAAGTTATGTGATGAAATATCAGCGATGATTTATGGACTTAAAAAATGTCTTAGTAAATAAATTTAGTTTGCAGTTTCTGTTTATTAGCTGTTAGCTGCTGAAGGCTGATAGCTGAGAACTGCTAGCTGAAAAGGTAGCTACAGATAACGAAGAAAGGAGAAGGTTGCGATGGTAAAGAAAATGATGCTGATGGGAATGTTGATGACGATGTTAGCAACAACGACGTATGTTTTTGCCGAGGATGTTTATTCAACCAGTAATGGTAAGAAATATCACAAAGAAGGCTGCCGTCTTGTTAAAAACAAAGGGGCCAAGAAAATCGATAAGGCCGATGCTGTTAAAAAAGGATTAGCACCATGTCACAGCTGTTTTAAGCAAGAACAGGCGTTAGCGGCTCCACAAGAACAAAAGAAAATTAACTAAACATTTTTCATTCGTATCTGTAGCTATCTATTTTATGCAAATTACAAATTCCAAACACCAAACAATTTACAAGTTACAAATTCCAAATGCCAAACAATGCACAAATCTCAATGATTAAAATTCAGTTTAAAAGAAATCGTTTGTGAATTGTGGTTTGTTGATTGTTTGTAATTTGGTATTTGGGATTTTTAATTTTAAGAGAGGAGAAATTAAATCATGATGACTAATGAATTCTTTGAGATCAAGGTCAAGCGCATTCACCGGTTGGAAAACAATAAATTTGTCAGAGCCTTCGTTGATATTGCCATCAATGATGCCCTTTTGATTAAAAGTTTACGCATTTTAAATCGTAAGGAAGGGTTGTCAGTGGCAATGCCGCAAGAACAGGCGAAGGATAAGAAATGGTACGACCGCGTTCAATGCCTGAGCGATGACGTTAAAGAACATATTACGCAAGAAGTTTTAAGTGCTTACAACGCTGATAATAATTCGTAATTTACTTTTTAAAGAGGGTGTCCAGTGGATGAGTACATTGCGGGGGAATAAAACTCGGTGGGGATCGAGAGGTGCTCATGGGCACTCCTCTTTTAAAAAGTTCCAATAAACAAATACCAAATCATAAACAATTTACAAATTCTAATGACACAAACATTTACGAAGACATACGATTTAGAAATAAGGACATTGAATTACGCTCAAGGAGCTATTGGTCTCTATAAAAGAATTCCTCATAACATAATTAATTTAAGATTGATAGAACAGTTGGTTCGAGCGGCAGGATCTGTTGGAGCTAATTATCGAGAAGCCAATGAGGCACTGAGCAAAAAAGACTTCGTTCATAGGTTAAAAATCAGTCGTAAGGAATGCAAAGAAAGTGGTTATTGGTTGGAACTTTTAAGGGGTGAAAATAGTATTTTTACAACTGAGTTCGATCAGATTATACAAGAGTCAAAAGAATTAAGAAATATTTTTAGTGCCATTATAGAAAAGTCCAAGCGCCAAATTATAGACAAATCACAATCTCCGGACAGTAAGTAATTTTGTGATTTGTTAATTGGAGCTTGTGTATTGTTTGGTGTTTGGTATTTGGGATTTGTAATTTGTTTTGTGTTTATGGTTTAGAATTTAGGGTTTGCTAAATAAGGAGGATTAGGATGCCTAGGAAAGCCAGATTGCTTAAGGAAGGATGTTCGTATTACGTCGAGTCAAAGAGTCATGATAATTTACAAATTTTTAGAACCATTCAAGATTATCAGTTTTACATGGATTTGCTAACGCGATATAAAGATCAATTAGATACCAAGATATATGCTTTCTGTATATTCCCACGCACAACACATCTTATTGTCCATCCCCAGCAAGTTAAAAATTTATCGATATTCATGCAAAAAGTTAATCAAGTTTATGCCAGTTATTTTAATGGGCAACAGAAACGACAAGGAACTGTTTGGCGAGATCGGTTTAGAAGTCATGTGCTCAGTAACGAAAAAGAAATCATTAATTTAACGAAGTTGATTGAATTCTTACCCGTCCATTTTAATTTAGCCGCCTCTCCGATGAATTATCCTTGGAGTAGTTATTCTCAACGGGTTTTTGGAACTCGAGGGTTGTTGGATTTATTGCTTATTGAAGAAAATTTAAATTTGAACACAGTATAGGGGGTCCTTCGACGCCGCTCAGGATTTTATAGTTCCAGCGCAAAGTTTGCGGTGGGCAATAAAATGGTGAGCGACGTTGAACCATATAGGGGGTTACGATGAGACGAAAAGGATTAATGCTAACGGTTGGGTTATTAACTTTATGTTTTTCTACACACAATGTTTTCTCAGAAACAAAAAAAGTGGAGGAAGTGACAAACAATCAAACATCTACATCACAAACTAAGGCAACCGCTGTGGCGGCTGCGGCAACGACCTCAGGATCCAATCCAATGCAATTTAGTGCAACGACCGTTACTATCGATCCTTATTCCGGAAGTGCTTCAACTTCACTGGCCATTAGTACGCCTCCGGGGAGAAATGGGATTTCTCCTAATATTACGATTGCATATAACTCAAGCATAAATAGCGGACTTTTGGGCGTAGGATGGATGCTTGATTTAGGCTCAATTCAGCGCTCCACAAAAAGAGGTGTTCCTCAATATACTACAAACGACATTTTTATTCTTATGCAAAATGGCAGCCCGACTGAATTAATTTATGACACTTTAGCGGGAGTGTATCGGCCCGAGATCGAGGGAGCTTTTATGAAGATTGAGCAGTCCGCAAACCGCTGGATTGTCACCGATCGAAAAGGAGTTAAATATTATTTTGGATCGGACGCAAGCTCACAAGTTTATGATCCAAGTAACTCTGGTCATATTTTTCGTTGGCAATTAGATCGCGTGGAAGATCTCTCGGGGAATTATATGACGATTACCTATTCTCGATATGACAATCAATTGTATCCTCAACAAATTGATTATACGGGTAATTCACAAAACAACAGTTTACCCTACGCGAAGTTAACATTTAATTATGAGGGTCGCTTTGATGTTGTATCCAATTATATGTCGGGATTTGAGATTAAAATGAGTAAAAGATTAAACCAAATAACAACAGAGGCCAGCAATAATCTTTACAGTAAATATCGTTTTAATTATAGCGACAGTCTAGAAACTCGACGCTCCTTGCTGACAAGTGTTATCCAATATGGCAGCGATGGCACAAGCACTTTGCCACCGATTAATTTTACCTATAGTAAAGGTGATTCAACCTTTGATTCGGCGGTCAATCTCGCTAACTATCCTAATTTGAGTATAAACAGTAATTTGGTACGAATAGCTGACATGAACGGGGATGGATTGGTTGATTTGGTTGAAACGCGTCCCGGGAATTATAAAATTTATTTTAATAATGGTAACGGTGATTTTAATTCAGCTATTACCGCTACGAATTCTCCCACTTATGCAACGGACAATCTTGATATTAGATTCGTTGATTTTAATGGTGATGGACTCTTGGATGTTGTTTTTGGCTCAAGCTGTCCATATCAAATCTGGACTAATAATGGAGTAAATGGTTTTAATTCCCCACAAACAATCAGTAACTGTCCACCGCATTCGATCAACCATCAAAATCTCTTGAATTTTGTGGATATGAATGGAGATGGACTTGTCGATATTCTTGATACCTATCAAACTTATAAGATTTATTTTAACAATGGTAATGTCAATTTTAATGCCCCAGTGTCGGTTTCTAATGCTCCGCCTTATGGAACAGATAATCTTGATATTCGACTTGTTGATTTTAACGGCGATGGGCTTTTGGATATGGTCTTTGGCTCAAGTTGTCCATATCAAATCTGGACTAATAATGGAGTAAATGGTTTTAATCCTCCAAAAACAATCAGCAATTGTCCGCCACATTCGATTAATCATCAGAGTCTCTTAAATTTTGTGGATATGAATGGTGATGGATTGGTAGATATTCTGGAGACATATGAGTTCAATGGAAGTACCCAAAATTACAAAGTTTATTTAAATAATGGGAATGTTGATTTTCTGCCAGGTGTTTATACGAACAATTCGCCGATTCGTGGCACGGGAGATACAAACCTAAAATTAGTTGATCTTAACGCCGATAATTTGGTCGATGTTCTTTTAGGGTTTGGCAATGGCGGCGGGTGGCAAGTTTGGTTAAACAACGGAATTGATGGGTTTAATCCTCCAGTTGCCATCAGCCAACATCATGCCTCAGCAAGTATTGAAGATTGGAATATTATGCTGGCGGATATTAACGGTGATTATTTGTCGGATATGCTTTACGGATCATCAGGTGAATTGCCCTATAAAGTATGGAAGCATCGGCGAGATTTATTAACATCTCGAAGTGATGTCTTGATTAATATGAACAATTCTATCGGTGGTAGCACAGAGCTTGAATATGGTAATTCACCAGTTAAAGGATTAATGGGCGGTCTTTATCGATTTGCTCAAAACACCTTTCTATTAAATACGGTTAAAAAGAATAAGGTTATGTCGGCTTTAGGGGATATTTATCCAACCAGTTATGAATATCGTGATGGCTTATGGAATCCAAAGGAAAAAGAATTTCGAGGGTTTAGATCGATGAAAACAATCGATGCCCTGGGTAACTATGTTGAATCAGTTTTTTTGCAGGATGATATTTATAAAGGAAGGTTGAGTCAAGAGACAAGTTATGATGCGACTGGAAAAGTGTTTTCAAAGGTACTTAATACTTGGAATTATCAAACCATTGCTACGGGATCAAATTTTGTTTTTCTTAAATTTCTAGACCGGCTTCTCTATGATGGGAATGCCACTGGCCGCCGAACTCGGGAAGAGTATGTTTATGGCGAGGCACAACAATTGGGGAATTTAACAAAGATGATTGAGTGGGGCGAAATTAATTTAACAACCGCCTATGATGTTGGTACCGATAAGCGCACGGTGGAAATGACGTATTTAAATAATACAGGTAGCTGGGTTCTGGGAGTGCCGCAGTTTACGATTGTTCGTAATAATAGTGAGCAAATTATTCGCAAATCATGGTTTTATTATGATGGGAATGACAATGTAACGATTCCGACCAAAGGTTTATTAACTAAAAAGGAAACTTGGGATGGGAGTACAGGAGTAAATAATTTATTTCTTAAATACGCTTATGATAATTATGGAAACTTAACGACAACAACTGATGCCAAGAATAATATGACAACGGTGATCTATGATGCACAATATCAAAGTTTTCCCATTCGAACACAAAATGCATTGGGTCATCAAATCAATAATGAATATTATGGAATTAGCGGCGTCGCTTTGGATGGTGGCAATGGATTTAAGGGAATGTGGGGACAACTAAAATCAAGCACAGATCCAAATCAGAAAAAAGGACAACAGTCTTATGACACTTTTGGCCGCGCAATAACGGCTGTCTCAGCGCTGGATTCAACTGCTTATCCAACAGTGAGTATGGATTATCAAATTAACACTACGTTTTCAAGAACGACAACACGTCAACGTGTAGCGCAGGGTAAGGCGCAGACAATTGATGCCTATGAGTTCTCCGATGGGATGGGCCGACCTTTTCAAAGCAAAAGACCTTCAGCAAATCCAGGACAATATATTGTTAATGGTCGGACAGTTTATGATGGGCGTGGTTTGCCAATAAAGAAATATTTACCGTTTCTTTCATCGGACTCAATTAACACTCTTGAATTTGTTGGAGGGGCGATGCCCTATGCAGCGTATGATTATGACGCGATGGGCCGAGTTATAAAAACAACAAATCCTGATGGAACGTATTCGAGCACTTCTTATGACGACTGGACAACCACCACCATCGATGAGAATGGGCATATGCAAAAATCTTATTCGGACGCGTATGGACGTTTGATCAAAAAGGAAGAGTATCGTGGTTCCGATGGCCGCAGTCCAAATTATCCCGCGTCAGCGTTTACACTCTATGCCACAACGGAATATATCTACGACTCCGAGGGGAATTTAATTCAGACTAAAGATGCGCAAGGCAATATCGCAACCATTGCCTATGATAATTTTGGTCGTAAAGTTTCGATGAATGACCCTGACATGGGCATCTGGAAATATGAATATGACGTAAATGGTAATTTGTTAAAACAAACGGATGCGAAAGGTCAGGTGATTGATTTTTCTTATGACAAATTAAATCGTCTAATAAAAAAGACTGATCATGCGAATTTAAATGTTGATTATACGTATGATGACAACGCTGTGACGAATTCAAAAGGACGATTAACCAAAGCCAAGTATTCTTTATTAGATAATACGGCATTTGAATATGATCCCTTAGGACGAGAGACAAAATCTATGAAGGCTATTGCGGATAAAAATTTTGAAATTGATCGAAATTATAATGCGCTTGGGGCCTTAACCAATCTTCAATATTCGGTTGGACAAAATATTGTCTATGGTTATAACGAGGCGGGGCAAATTAAAGCTGTTGCAACTGACGTAAATATTTTGCCTGCGACAATAGTCGATACCGGTGAGCCGCGAGATAATTTTGGATGGAATCTTCAACCATCACCGAATGTCGAAAATGGTGTGGCGGCTAAATTTAATATGGTCAATACGGGAATAATTCAAAGTGTTGGCGCTTGGTTTGCTTCTAATCCAACGATTGCTGGTTCTGGAAATGGGACATTAACTGTTGTCCTTTATAAAGATTTGGGTGTGCAAATTCCATCGACACAGCTTTACTCTGCCAAGATGACAATCAGTTCAGCTAATAATTACAACGTACTAAATGGACTATCGTGGACGGTCAGTAGCGGTAATTATTGGGTCGCTTTTGAAGTCCGTACTGGAGATACCTATAACGGAAGAATAGAGGGTGACGTGCGCGGTGTTGGAACAAGCACACCGAATCCTTTGACTGATGAAGCACAGCTTTTTAGCGGACAATATTATGAGTATGATGCATATAACATCGGTGTAAAGATTCAAGGTGTTTTTAGTGGAACATTAGCCAAACATAATGTAGGTAAGAAGGCCACGATACTTTTGAGTAAAATGACATCGTGGATTGAGTCAATTGTATTTGGTGTTCAAGAAGCACAAGCCGCATCGTTAACAGGAGCCTCAGCCTATTGGCCTTTGGATGAAACCAGCGGAACAACCGTGACAGATGGATCGGGTACTGGAAATAACGGAACAAATTTGGGAGCTACTATCGGGCAATCAGGAAAAATTAATCTTTCGTATAATTTTAATGGCACAAGTGCTTATGTTAACGCTGGAACAAATACATCGTTAAATATGTCGGCCGGTGGTGCGTTTACATATGCGATGTGGGTTAAGACGACAGATGGCTATGGTCCGATTCTTTCGTTTCGCAGTTCAACTGACGCAGGAGTGGCCATCATCGATATTGCGATTGGTTACGATGGGATAACCAATTCAAGTGGAAAAATTATGGCGTTGGTACGAGAAGATGGCGGCAGTAGTTACGCCCATGTCGTTGGAAACACAATCAACAATGCTCAGTGGCATCATGTGGCGTTAACGAGAAATTCCACTGGAACGATTGAATTATTTTTAGACGGCGTTTCGCAAGGTTCTCAGACAAGTAGTGGAGCGGATGGCGCGATCACCACCAATTTACGCGCACTAGGCAGTGAGCGTTTTTGGGTTTCATCCAATTATGGAACAGCTGATCAGCGTTATCTGGTTGGAAATGTTGACGACGCGCAAATTTATAAACGACAATTATCTTTATCTGAAATTAAGCAGCTTGCGGGCACACAAGTTTCTATACCAGCGGCGCCAATCTTAAATTCAGCCACCGCGAGCAATGCATCAGTCAATTTAAGTTGGAGTAGTGTTGCTAACGCTACGGGATATAAAATTAAGTATGGAACAACTTCGGCAAATTACATAAATACAATTGATGTCGGCAATGTCACCAGTTATAATGCCACCAGTTTAGTAAGTGGCACCACTTATTATTTTGTTGTTAGTGCGTATAACACAACAGGCGAGAGTGGCAATTCCAATGAGCAATCTGCGACACCCATTTCCGAAACGCCAATCCTTTACATTAAAAATGTTGAATATAATATTAATGGCCAAGCCACAAAAATTGAATATGGCAATGGCGTTGTCACGACGTACACGTTTAATCCGCTCAATTTACGATTGACGCGGTTATATACTGTTAATGCCGTGGGTGTAGTGCTTCAAGATTTAAATTATATATATGATTCCATTGGCAATATTTTAAAAGTCACGGACAATGTCAACACGGCCACGCAAACATTTAAATATGATGAACTCAATCGTTTGGTTGAAGCAATCGGTCAAGGTTATGGAACCAAACAATATGTGTATGACACAATTGGAAATATTACGCAGAAAGATGGCGTCGGATATTATTATGGGGAAGGCAATGCCGGTCCTCATGCGGTAAGCTCTTTGACCAGTGGAACGACCTTTAGTTATGACGTCAACGGAAACATGACGGCAAAAGTCGAAGGTGGAGTCACAACGCAGTATTCATATGATGTTGAGAATCGTCTGACGCGCGTTGATCGCGGTGGGAAAAATATCGCGTTATATGAATATGATGGCGACGGCGGCCGAACCAAGACGATTGTTAATGGAGAAATTACCAATTACATCGGATCTCTCTATGAAGAAACGTCGACGCGCAAAACGAAATATATTTTCTTAGGCGATACGCGTGTGGCGGCAGTGACCAATAGTCAGGCGCTTTATTATCATGCTGATCATTTGGGCGGGACGAATGTCTTAACGGATGGCAGCGGCGTTAAGAAGGAGCTCATGGAATATGACCCTTATGGTCAATTCTCCCGTCATGAAAAATATGGAAGTTCCGAAGAAGTCGCGCGATTTTATTTTACAGGGAAGAAGCTCGATGATGAATCTGGACTGTTTTTCTACGGCGCGCGCTATTATGATCCGAAGTTGGGCCGCTTCATTACGGCGGACACGGTTGTCCAAGCCCCTAATAATCCTCAGACTCTTAATCGTTATAGTTATGTTTTAAATAATCCGCTCAATCGGATTGATCCAACTGGACACTGGTCATGGAAAAGTTTTTGGAATAGTTTTGCCGGGGCAGTCGTTGGCGCTGTTGTGACAGTGGCGACAGGTGGTCTTGGTGCGCCGGCAGCTTTTGCATTAGGTGGCGCTGCTGGTGGTGCAGTTGCGGGAGGATTAAATGGAGGTTTACAGGGTGCCTTGATGGGAGGATTGATGGGAGGCGTTCTGGGAGGCGGTGTGGGGCTGGGAATATCGACGTGGGGAGCAAACTTTGGATACGCTGCTCTTGCGGCTGGTGGAGGATATGCTATCGGAACAGGGCATGCAGATAGTTTTATTGGTGGAGTTACTGGTGGTATAGTGGGAACAGGAATTGGAAGTTTTGCTTTTGATGGAATTTTTAACCGAAATTCCAATGATGGAGGAATTAGATCGGGTACAGATGCTAGTCAAAATGAAAATTGGGAAATATTGGGAGTTAATACAACTAACGAGGGTGCACTAGCCCATGCCAATGCGAATCAATCATCAGTTTTTTATGTTAGATCAAGAGGTTTTGGTGCTGACATGGTAAGAGCAGGTATGGAAAAAGTGGGAATTTTTGGAAGAAGTTTAGCACAAAGACAACTGGGAAGTTATCTTCGCGGAGCAAGTGGAAAGTATATTTTTGCTCATAGTGAAGGAACTTTATTGTTAGCAGGGGCCGCAAAATCTCTAAGCGTAGATGGTGTTAAATTGACAGGTACGACATTCTCTTGGAATGCACCAGTAATTATGCAATCGACCGCAAACAATCTAGCTAGTTCTGTTGGGGTGACTAATTCACAATATAATTTGAATTGGAATGATCCTATTGGTGTGTTCACGACGTTTAATCCATTTCAAGCTATCATTTATGGTGTGGCTGGAGCAGGGACATTGGCAACGCATCATGGTGGAAAATATTATAATAATCAATAGAGTGTATGAAGAAAATTATTCTTATTTTTTTGGTTCTAATCACTTGCTCAGATTGTAGTGCATCATCAATAGATGATTATAAAAAGGCAAAGGCACAGCATGACAATATAAGAATTCAAGCGGGTATCTTAGAATCTAAATATCTTAATTTGCCCAAAGAAAGCATAATTGATGAATTGGGAAAACCAAACAAAATAATTAAAGATAATTGGCCATATTTTCTAGATCAAAGTTGTCGCAAAGATGGGTGTCCTATAGGAAATTCTGATGAGGTTTGGATATATCAATTCAAAGATAATAGTGAAAGAGAAGTTCATTCTTATCAAATAGGAGTTTATGTAAAGGAAGATAAAATTGTTCGGATAGAAGGGTAGAGTAAGGGAAAATATCCGGGACACGAGATCCTATGAGAGATCCGGAGACGATCCGGGACACAATACACGATTCCATAATTAAATAGAGGATAATGATGCCACGACTAGCAAGGATTGTGAATAAAGGATTCCCTCACCATATTATTCAGAGAGGCAATCGGCGGCAAAGAGTTTTCTTCTGCTAGACAAATTAGTTTGAACTAACTGAAACGTTGCAAAAGGAGGATTACGATGAATGGAAGGAAAAAGTGTGTTTTGTTTTTTGCTCTTTTAATGGTTTTGTTGGGTGCGCACAAAGGAGAATCATTTATTATCATCAATGAGCTCTTGGCCGATCCAGCGACAGGACTCGCTGGCGATGCGAATGGTGATGGTCTAAGTTCATCGACAAACGATGAATTTGTTGAACTCCTTAATTACGGCAACAGCAGTGTCAATATTTCCGGATGGTCGATTAAGGATGCGATCAGCACGCGGCATATTTTTCCAACAAATACAATTTTGTCGCCGTACGAATATTTGGTTGTTTTTGGCGGAGGCTCTGTGAATTTACCTGGTGCTAAGTGGCAACTTGCATCGAGTGGTGGATTAAGTTTAAATAATACTGCTGAGACTGTAACCCTTGTAGACGGAAGTTTGAATTTAATTGATCAGGTCATTTATGGAAGCATTGCAAGTCATGATCAATCAATTGTTCGTTCTCCTGAAGGGGCTGGCGCGTTATTTGTTTTGCATACAAGCGTACCTGAATCGCAGGGGCGTTTATTCTCTCCAGGAACTAGCGCGAGTGGTCAGCCCCTTGCAGAGACCACCACTGTTCCTGAATGGCCGACGCTAGTTTTGCTTAGTTTTGGATTAATTTCGTTAAAAGTTTTTAGAATTGGATTAAATGAAAAATAAATATTTTGTTTTGTTTGGTCTTTGCTTGTTTCTCACTGGTTGCGCCACGACCATCCAAAAATCATCTTCCTTTGACGAGTCCATTCCAAAGATTCATACCATCGCTGTTTTGCCGGTCGATGTGGAAGTTTATCGGCTGACCGCTGGCGGTGTTCGCGAGCTTATGGATCAGTGGAGTGACGAGGCTAAAAAGCTGATTCAAGATAGCCTACAGAAAAATTTTGCTAAGCAATATGGTTTTGATATGAAGTTTGTGGAAGAAGATTGGCTTAAAACTAATCACAGAGATCTGTGGTATCAAAACCGTGCTTTATATAATACGGTTGCTGTAAGTGCGATGGCCCATTCCTATCCTGGCGATAATGCGTTTAAAACAAAGATAAAGAATTTTGACTACACATTAGGAAGTGATGTTGGTGAGTTGGCGGCCTATTGTTCATCGGATGCGCTTTTATTTATTTATGGCTTTGACCATGAGGCGACCGCGGGGAGGCAGGTTGTTGCCTTTTGGAATCTGGCGTTATCGGTGGCTATTGGTACGCCGATGTTAACACCGAACCCAACTCTTTTAGTGATTGGTTTAGTTGATGCCAAGACGGGGGATTTGTTGTGGTTTAAAACAACTCCCCAAAGCAGTGAATATAATTATCGGAATCCCAAAGAGATGGACAACTTAATCAAATGGTTTGCCAAAGATTTTTTAACCAAAAAATAATTTACTTTTTTTTGATGGGGCTATGCTTGTCGGGCTGTGCAACGGTCACGATGCCGAGTGTTGGGCAACAAGGCTATCAAGTAGAAGATGATGAACGGCGATTATACAAACGTTCAGATGAATTGTGTGAAGCTATCGATCAAAGCGGCGCAATTTATAACAATTCCAAACTGGAAGAATATTTAACACAACTAGCCAACAGTCTTTTGTCGGAGGGGGTCAAAAAAGACGGATTAACAATCAGCGTTAAAGTTCTTAATGATCCGAGTTTAAATGCTTTTTCACTACCGAATGGTCACATTTATATTCATACGGGAATGCTGGCGATGATGGATAACCAGACGCAGTTGGCCACTTTGTTGGGGCATGAAATGACACATATTATTAATCGTCATACGCTAAAGCAATTTAGGTCCTTAACTAATAAAAGTGCTTTTTTATCGGTGATTGATGTCCCCCTGGCGATTGCTGGTGGACAATTAGCGGCGGTGTTTACTGAGCTAGCCACTGTTTCCTCAATCTATGGGTATTCAAAGAGTCTAGAATATGAGGCTGATGAAAACAGTTTTGTGATGCTGACTCAAAACGGTTACGATCTTAACGAGGCCAAAAAACTATTTGAACATCTCAAAGAGTTTATTATTGATGAAGATGTTAAGAATCCATTTTTTTTCTCAACACATCCTAATGTCAATGGTCGGATAGCCAATTGCAATGTGCTCATTGCCAAAAATAAAAATTATTCAGCAACTAAAGATATTGACTCGCCCGCATTTGACGAATTTATGCAAGATGTGAAGATTAAAGATATTGGATTGTGTCTTGAGCAAGGTTTGTTTAAGACAGGAGAGAAGATCATTGATCGATTTATTGCACAACATCCACAAGATTATCAGGGATACTTTTATCGCGGCGAATTATTTCGTCAGCGTCAAGATGCGCCCAAGGGAGAAAAGAAGCGAGATAAAGAAAAAGATTACATAACGGCATTGCAAGGATATTCCAAGACAGTTGAATTAAATCCAAAATTTGCGAGCACGTATCAATCCAGGGCAAGAGTCTTGCAGAAATTAAACCGTATGGAAGAAGCAAAGACTGATTTGCATAAATATTTGGAACTTAAACCAGCCGCTTCTAATCGGGCGTATATTGAACAATTTTTAAGCCAGAGTAAGCCATGAGCCAACGACGATATATTGGATTCCTAATTTTATTTGTTTTTTTACAGGGATGTGCGCTGACGACGTGGACCTATTTGTATGATCGCGAGTATCAAGACTCGGCCCGGAAGTTTAAGGCCCAAGTATCCGTTGATTGGTATAAATTCAATTGGACGCAGAGCTTTGTGATAACTAAGGATGGCATTCTTTTAGATCGCATTGTTGTTGAGCGTCGCAAATTTAAAGATAAATTGGAATTTACCAAAAAGAAATATTTTGATGATATGTCGTTGGAAGATTTGATTGAAATTGAGAGTGATAATTTAAAGAGCAATGATAAGACTAATAAGCTCGAAATTGTGGCCAATGAACCTGCCAAGCTGGATAACTACGCAGCGTATCGTTTGGAATATACCTATTTTACGAAGGATAACTTAAAGGTAAGGGGCCTTTTGTATGGGCTCATTGCTGATGAGCATGTGTACCGTATTTATTATGAAGCTACTGATCAGCATTATTTTAAGGAAAATAAGCCCGCCTTTGATCATTTTGTCGAAACATTTAGGCTGCTTTGATTTTTAACAAGCACATGTCTTCTTAGCTGTGATGTATATTATCGACAAACGTTGTCGATAAACTTAAACATTTTTTGAATTATTCAACGGGTATAGCTTCATATTTACTTTATAAGTAGTTAAAATTATTGACTTTATAAAATTATAAAAAATATTAAAGATAATATAAAAATGGCACAAAAAATGCTTATATATAATTAGCTATAAATTCTAATTTTAAAAGGGAAAGATATGAAACCAATACTTCAAGCGATACGTTCGGCACGAATGATTCAACTTTTCAGTGTATTGGTGCTTTCTGTTGGTATATTTGGGTTTGTTAAACCATCATCAGCTACTAATTTTACTGTTTATCAGGCACAGGATAATACCGTTTATGCTATTTTTGGTAACGATCTTTACGACAAAATAGTTTTGACACAACTTATTGAAACGGGTGGAGCTGTGAATGGACTTACTTCAGATATTGCAGGCACATTAAGTGCATATGAATGGACAAGTTCATCGTTATTTACGATGGCAGGCCAGTCTTCATTAATTGCTTCACCGCTGGTAACATCTTTTGATCCAACTGGAAGTGGAACCATAAATTTTTCTGGGGGCATTAGTATCGACTCAGGCGATTTTGGGGCTTATACAGGGATTGCAACCACGCTTTTTCCAGGACCTCCAGTGGGCAGTTTTCCACCCTACAATGCGTATGGATTTAATTTGGCTCCAGGAGCTCATCCAACAACAAGTCTCCCTATATTTGGCGCTCCTCCATCAGATGGGATCACAATTGGTCATAATCAATCAATTGTTTTTAAAAGTAACCCACCTAATGGTGTTGGGCGAAGCGTTGGCTATGGCCTATTTGCTTTTAATAATGACCAAGCGGTTACTTCCAGCTCAGGTGGGGTATCATTTTCTCCTAACGCAACTCCACCGGTAGTTCCTGAACCCGCATCTATTTTTCTATTGGGAAGTGGTTTGATTGGGGCCGTCAGGGCTCGTCTTAAACGCAAATAACGAATCTAATCTATCCCACATTAACTAACATACCGCTTTTTTTCCTAACCAAATACATTTAATTAATCTTATTCAATAATTTTATAGAAAATATTAAACTCTTTTGATTTTTTTAGACGCTTGTGTTATAACTATCACATATTTAAATCAAAAATTACACGGATCTCTCGCGATATGTTTGAAAAAATTAAAAGTATATTTACAAAAGCACAGCATAAAAAGGGCAATAGCCACATTACCATTCTGGTTGTTGAGGATAACGAACTTGATCAAAAATTGATTACCAGTATTTTGATTCGTCATGGTTACAATGTGGTAACCGCCGGTAATGGCCAAATCGGTTTAGATAAAGTCAAAACCCAAAAACCAAATGCAATTATCTTGGACTGTGAGATGCCGGTGATGGGTGGTTTAGAGATGTGTAAGCGTCTTAAGGAACAAAATGAAACCGTTGATATCCCAATAGCTTTTTTAACAAGTCTTAATACCCCAAAGAATATCCTTGATTGTTTTGAACTTGATGCCGAAAATTATCTCTCCAAACCAGTTAATGCCAAAATCCTAATATCCCAAGTTGAGGCACTTCTTAACGAAGGTTCATCCAAAAAGTAAGTATTTCTTATGTTTGACATTAAGCTTATCCGTGACAATATTGACCTCGTCCGAAATGGATTAAAGGCTAAAAACGCCTGCGCCAATCTTGAATCTATTCTAGAAAAAGATCAAAAACGTCGTGATCTTTTGGTTGAGCTTGATCAACTGCGCAGTCAGATCAATTCAGCCAATGAAGAGATTAGCCAGTTGATTAAAGCCAAAGAAGATCCCAAGCCAAAAATTGCCACGATGAAAGAAATCTCAAATAAAATTTCTTCCTTAGAGCCACAGGCGAAGAAAATTGAAGAAGAGTTGCACAGTCTTTTGCTTATGATTCCCAACTTGCCGCATGTCTCCGTTCCAGTTGGATCAGCTCAAGAGAATAAAGTTGTAAGGACCTGGGGGAAAACAAGGGTCTTTGATTTTAAACCTAAAACACATATCGAGATCGCTGAACATTTAGACATTATTGATTTTAAACGAGCAACGAAGATTACGGGATCGAATTTTATTTTGTTTAAAAAAGCGGGGGCGCGTTTAGAACGTGCGTTGTATAACTTTATGCTTGATACGCATACGAGTGAACATGGGTATACTGAAATTTTTCCACCGGTTTTAGTTAATCGTGAGTCAATGATAGGCACTGGACAACTTCCTAAGATGGAAGAAGATATGTATCGGCTTAAAGATGAAGATCTTTTTTTGATTCCAACAGCTGAGGTGCCGGTCACTAACATCCATCGCGATGAAATTCTAAGTGAAGAAGAATTGCCGATTTACTACACGGCGTATACAGCTTGTTTTCGTCGAGAAGCAGGATCTTACGGAAAGGATACGCGAGGGCTCATTCGCGTTCATCAGTTTGATAAAGTTGAGCTGGTTAAATTTGTTAAGCCAGAAACTTCTTATGATGAGTTAGAAAAATTGGTGGGTAATGCTGAAAAAATATTTCAGTTGCTTGATTTGCCTTATCGAGTACTGTTGTTAGCCACGGGTGATTTAAGTTTTGCGGCGGCGAAATGTTATGATATTGAAGCTTTTTCGCCTGGCGTTGATAAATGGTTAGAGGTTTCCAGTTGCTCTAACTTCGAAGATTTTCAAGCCAGAAGAGCGAACATCCGTTTTAAGGGCAAAGAAACAAAAAAAACGACACCGGTTCATACGCTCAATGGCTCAGGAATTGCTCTGGCCCGTGCGGTTGTGGCAATTTTAGAAAATTATCAGACCAAAGATGGTGAAGTGACCATCCCCGATGTTTTGCAGCCCTACATGGGTGGCATGAAAAAAATATCAAAATAGGCCGTCTCACCACGAAAAGTGGCGGACGAGCCTCGTCATTTCCTTCAAAAAGAAAATGACGAAAAATGACGGGAGGGGACCTTGGGAGAACTGATCATTAGCTTTTTTAAATTGCTCTTTGCCATTTTTCTTTTGCCACTTGTCATTTCATGCTCTTTGGAGATCAAGAATTTTTTTATCACCTACTCAGGAACTGATAAAGAATTTTTTTTGTGGGGTCTTTTGGCTTTTTTGATTACGTTTATTTTTGTTCATCCATTCCGTGGGTTTCATGAATTCGGTCAGCGGATGATAAGTGGACTGCTTAAAGTTATCGCGCCACTTGATCAAGTGGTGGCCAATATTATTCCATTTTTTACGCTTGTTATCGTCATTGTTTATTGGGTTGTTGATCATTTCTTTAAGCTGAATCAATATAGTCATTATTTTGTATTCTTTGCTGGATTTACTTTTTGTATGCATGTGATTTTGGTTGCCCAAATTTTACAAGAGCAGGAAAAGTCGATTTTAAAACCAAATTATTTTTGGTCAATGGCGCTTTATTTTGTTTTGAATGTTTTTATTATCGTTTTGCTATTAGATTTAATCATCGGCCAATTTACTTTTTCAACCTTTTTTAAATCGATGATATCAAATGCGTGGGATTTGTATGTGGATGTCTATAATAAGATTATGTCGTTGATGGTGAAGGGGAAGGTGAAATAAAAGATGTATTTTACATATGGATTAATTAGCAAAGATAGCAAACACACATATGTTGGAAGTACTGGTGATGTGGAAAGAAGAATTTCTGAACATAATAATGGGAAGGTTAAGTCGTCAAAACCTTATCGACCATATGAAGTGCTTTTAAAGGAAGAATTCAAATCTTTGATTGAGGCAAGAAATAAAGAATCTTTTTATAAATCAACAACTGGCAGAAGAAGATTAAAGCAGATTATTCATCAGCGGAAACAGAGTAAAGAATGTTAGTTGTAAGAAAAATTAAGTAGCAAAGGAGAGTCCGCCAAATTTGTTTGCAAATTTGGCGAGACTTCTCCAAAATTTGTAAACAAATTTTGGAGAGGTGGCTGAGCGGTTGAAAGCGGCAGTCTTGAAAACTGTTATGGATTTCGGTCCATCTAGAGTTCGAATCTCTACCTCTCCGCCATATTTTAAATCGTTGCAGCTTAATAAGTTGCAACGATTTTTTTTATGGAGTGCCCATCCCGGGCCTAAAGGCAGAATTGATTTTTGGGAGACTGTTTATGAACAGAAGACAATATTCAAATAAATGAAATTACCATACAGAGTGTAGAGTTGTCTCATTTGTATGGTAATATTGTTTGACATGAGTTACCATACATAGTATTCTTTAATATGTATTGTATGGTAACTACCGTGGCCTGATAGGAGAGCTGATATGGGAGTCATAAAAGGAGTTCTTAGGGAAGAGCTTAGTAATTCTTTGCAGATGAAAAAGAGTTATGAAAGGGAGCTGTCCAAGTTGCCCAAGGGTAGTCTCATTAAGAAGAAAATTAATGGGCATGAGTATTATTATCTTTTGTTAAGGGAAAAGGGAAAAGTAAAGTTTATCTATAAAGGAAAAGTGCCTGATGCGGAAATAAAGAAATATAAAGAAAGAAAAGAATATAGGGCCAAATATAGGAAGTTATTATCGCAAGTCAAAAAACAAATCAGATTCTTAAGGAGTACTTTACGTGGAAAAGAATCAGTATGAACTGTGTGTAGAAGTCTTGAGAAGGCTTAATAGTCAGAATTTATTAGGTGGCGTTATTCTCATCGGTAGCTGGTGCATGCCTTTTTATAAGGAATATTTCTCGGGGATAAAATATCTTTCAACTATTAAAACGAGAGACGTAGATTTCTTAGTTCCTCATCCTAACAAAATAAAGGGAAGTGTCGATATTGCCGACTTGCTCAAAGACCTTGGTTTTGTAGTCGGTTATCGAGGTTCAAAAGGATATATGAAATTAGAGCACCCGGATTTGGTTATTGAGTTTCTGGCTCCTGAAAGAGGCAAAGGCACAGATAATCCTATTTCTTTGCCGCATTTAAAATTTAATGCCCAGGCTTTAAGGTTTTTAAATCTTATCGCTGATGATACTATTCAAGTAAAAGTTGAAGATTTTTATATCACCCTGCCACATCCAGCCAATTTTGCTTTACATAAACTGATTATTTCAGAGCGAAGACAAAAAGAAGATAAAGCCGAGAAGGATAAGATCATGGCGTTTGAGATATTAAATGCTCTTATTGCAAAAGGTGAGGCCCGTAGAATCAAAGAAGTTTTTGAGACAATTCCACCCAAATGGCAGAAGAAAATTGTAAATGTTTTGAATAAAGCAAAAAATAAAGAAATCGCAGACGTTCTTAAAGGCTAAAAGTGATGTCTGTGATCCCTCTATAGAGCATAATTCAAATGAAGACTTTTGTTATTGGCGATATTCACGGTGCTTATAAAGCATTGGTGCAATGTTTAGAGCGATCTAAATTTGATTATCAAAACGACCGCCTTATTGCGTTGGGTGATGTTTGTGATGGATATCCAGAAGTCAAGCAATGCATCGATGAACTCTTGAAGATTAAGCATTGTGACTTCATTATTGGAAATCACGATCTTTGGGCGTTGGACTGGGCGACAAAAGGAATCAAAGAGGATTTATGGTTGAATCAGGGAGGACGAAATACAATTGCCTCTTATGATGGGCAAGCGATGCCAAAAACACATATTGATTTTTTGAAGAATGCACATGCTTGGATTGATGAGAAGAACTGCTTATTTGTTCACGGTGGCATTGATCCAAATAAAAAAGTCGAAGCGCATAATCTGGATTATTTAGTTTGGGATAGAAATTTAGTAGAAAGTGCATGGAATAAGGCTCATCAAAATCCCAAATATAAATTTTCTAAATATGAAGAAATCTTTGTTGGGCATACGACGACTCAGTGGTTTGCGAGGAATAAAGAGACCAGTTTGTTAACACCAGCCGAACGCGCGAGGTTGGGAACAGAACCTTTATTTTTATGTAATGTTATTTTGTTGGATACCGGGGCCGGATGGTCTGGTAAATTAACGATCATGGATATTGATACAAAAGAATATTGGCAATCAGATTTAACGCCGGAATTATATGGAATAGAAGGCAGGTAATTTGAAACCATAAACGTAAATTCTGAAAGATCAAATTTGAATTTATTCTTTAATGATTTAATGCTATGCTTACCCGAAAATAAGAATTTGGAGCTTAGAAATTATCTAAAAAGTCTCAAAATTCTTGAAAATATATATGTCAGATGAATTTTGAGACACATAATCTAACCTAAATTGAATTCAGGGTGCAGCATTATACCTCGATTTATAAAAAAACAGACGGACAACAATATTATGCGATGTCGATGCTATTTAATTTTGGCTTTTTTAGCCCTTACTATTTCTATTTGTTCAGCTCAAGGTGAGGATGAGGATTTATATAAGAGTCTAATTAATGAATTCTCTCAAAACCCTACGGTAATAACTGATTTATTTGAATTTTCGAATCGTTTTCCAAATAGCCGGTATGCCGATGATTCTTTATATCTTGTAATCTTGGGTTGTACTGCAGTAGGGGAGAAAAATGATGGATGCTCGATGGCTATTGAGAAAATTATTCAGAATTATAGTGACCAAAGACTGGAAACAATGACAATAGAAGTTTTTAAGAAAAAATCAGCAGAAGTATATTCAAATATTCCTTATAAATTGCTTCCATTGGCCTATGAGATTGCTATTGCTTTTGTTGACAAACAACATGATCTGGCGGCTAGACAAACAATTCGTTTAATTGAACAAATTGACCATAATGATCCAGAGTATAAAGATGCATTATGGTCGCAATATTCTCAAGCCCTGTTTTTTTGTAAGCTTGCAGGAAGAGAGGATGATTATGAAATGATGAAGAAAAAAACTTTGGATTTATTCCCCGGACAGAAAGAAAAGATTAATTATTTGGATTCATCGGAGTTCTTGCAAAAAGTAAAGGCAATTACAGAGGCAAATCGCAATAAAGAATAAACATCTGATCGTAAATTGAATTATGAATTTCAGAACAGTTATATAAGTGTGTAGCATTCACATGGTGCCCAAAAGGTGCTCATCTTGAGGGTAAAGCCCAAGAAAAAGTGGGAAGTAGAGGGAAGTTTCGAGAATGTTTAAAGTACTACAAAAACAGGCTTAATCGAATCTCTGCCTCTCCGCCAGATTACTCTAAGCAGAATTAATCACTTATGAAAAAAAATACAACAGAGTCGATAATATCACCTTCTGACATCCCGCTTTTTAAAGGCTTACCTTCAACAGAATTAAATCTTATTAAAAAATGTCTTCAGATAAAATCGTTTAAAAAAGGTGAAATAATGTTTATCGCAGGGGAGGCCTGTGGACGTATTCTTATCGTCCGTTCGGGGCAGATTAAAGTTTACCGAACAGCTGCCTCAGGCCGCGAGCAAATTCTTGAGATATTAGGTTCGGGAGATACTTGTGCTTGTAATCCAGGGGTAAGCAATTGGTCGTGCACCAGCAGTTCTGAGGCGATAACCGATGGCAGCGTTTGGATTCTTGCTCGCGAACGCTATGCGCAGCTGGCTAAAAA
The DNA here is from genome assembly GCA_023247445.1 of Candidatus Omnitrophota bacterium. Taxonomy (GTDB): domain Bacteria; phylum Omnitrophota; class Gorgyraeia; order Zapsychrales; family Zapsychraceae; genus JAHFGL01. The sequence goes on from JAHFGL010000011.1 coordinate 32,604, forward strand.
TAATGTCCATTTCTCACAGACGCTTAATCAATTGTTTGCTCACAGGCTTTGTCACTTGAGTTCGCTTATTGAAGAAGTTTCGCTCAAAGATGTTAAGAAAAGGTTGATAAAGTTTTTAGTCGATATGCTTGACAGTAAACCAGTTGCAGCAGCAGGGACCGTTCCTATTTCTCTTTCGAGAGAAGATATTGCACGTCGTCTTGGGACAGCCCGCGAAACGATTGCCCGCCATCTTCATGAATTTAAACGCTTGAAATTGATTGATATTAAGCCGCAGCAGATTATTATCCGCAATAAAGAAGGTCTCCAGAAACTTCTGGAAGCATAATTATTTAATATTGTTTCAATAGCCAAGTTTCCAGTGACCGGTTTCCTGATTAATACCTAAAAATAATTTTTTGGTTTTTGTGACGTGTGTCACAGACAAAAAATGGGTATATCTATATAATCTTGCTTAATGAGATATTGTTCGTCTATTAAAAAAGATATAAAAATTCTAAAGAATGGGATAGCAACTTTGATCCATCGTCATAAAAAAATATCAGAGAAGGCTTCTGAGATGGAAGATATTTTTATCCGTATGCGCTATGAGGGCAAGGTGAATTTTTACACAAATTTAAACAACATAAAGAAGACGCTGGTGTTTTTAAAGAAGAATTTGTTGCCTTGCATTGAAGTTGAGAATATTTGTTTTGGTTTTGTGGAAAAGCATATCCCTCGGCGACAAGCGCTTGTAAAAATTCTTGAGGCGGAGCATAAAGAAATAATATTTCTTATTAAGGGATTAAGTGATCTTGTGAATAAATTAAATAGACTTAGATCAACGATTTCGCGTACGGAGGTCATTGATAAACTTAAAGAAAAGGGGACGTACTTAAATTATTTTATCCGTCAACATACACAGATCGAAAATGCCGAAGTATTTTCACCCATTGATAAAGAATTGGGGCCTCAGGAAAAGCAGATTCTGTTAAAAAGTTTAAAAAAGCCATTGGTTAAGTTGGCATCTTTTAAGATTCCACTGTAGGACTAAGATCCTAATTAAAACGGGAGTTAAGATGAAATTATTATTTATTACCCCACCGATCAAGGCCTGGGCTACTCATGGAAATCACAAAGCCCCAAATCAATTTTATGCACAGTTAGCTGCCTATATTCGAAGTAAAAAAGTAGCCGAGGTCAGCATCCTTGATTGCCGGGCACAGGAACTTTCGTATGATCAAATGATTGAGGAAGTTAAACGAATCAATCCGGATTGCGTGTTGTTTGGTGATTTGCTTCATTCTACAGGGGGCCTTGCGATTATTTGGCATTTTAATGAAAGTGCGCGGTTGATTAAGGAAGTTCTTCCTAAAACAAAAACGATCGTCGGTGGTTTATGGTATTCTGCTTTTTATGAAGAGACGATGGCAACCAATCCTCAAATTGATTTTATTATTATTGGAGAAGCGGAATTAACTTTGGAAGAGCTGCTCAATAATTTAAAATCGTCAACCAAACCATTTTCTAAAATAGCTGGGCTTGTTTCGCGTGATGCAAGTAATCATGTTTCTGTCGGTCCTCATCGGGCATTGATTCCAGATTTAAATATTCTTCCGATGCCAGCCTATGATTTATTTCCAATGGAGAAATATGTTGGACACACATATTGGAAACCTTTTGCGGAACTGATGACATCCCGCGGCTGTCCGGGGGGGTGTCATTTTTGTTATGAATGGAGTTTGTATGATCCGCGTTCAAGCACCAAAGATTTTACATCGTGGAGAGGATTTTCTCCTTCAAGGATTGTAGACGAACTTGATTTATTAGAGAAAACTTATGGCATTAAGGTAATTGTATTCCAGGACGATGCCTTTAATGTTGATCCAAAGATGGTGGAAGCTTTTTGTAGGGAAAAGATCAAACGCGGCAATAAAATTCAATGGGTTTGTTTGGGGCGTGCTGATGATTGGTCCAAACAGAAAGACATTCTCCCGCTAATGGCTCAGGCTGGACTTTTTATGGGATTAGTAGGCGTTGAAGTCTCAACGGACCGTGAACTGATGCGAATCGGTAAAGGTGTTACACTTGCGCAAATCAAAGATACGGTTAATTCTCTTCGCGAAAATAATGTGGCAACCGTTGGCACAGTTCTCATTGGATTAGAAAATGACGATGAGAATCTTATTAAGGAACGTTTACATGTTGCTGATGAAATTGATCCAGACATCCTTGCCCTTGATTATTTAACTCCTGTTCCTGGCTCACCTGTCTGGAAGAAATCGATTAAGAATGGATTTCTCAATCCAGCTAATATAAATCTTATCGAATGGGATTTTCATCATCCCGTTATGCCCACCAAACATTTATCAATTGAAGACGTCGGCCGACTTGGCGCATGGTGTATGCGCGAGTTTTATTCTAAACCAGAACGTATTCACCGGATTATGACCAGCAACTATGACAATTTGGTTAAACTCTGCGTAAAAGATTTTATGAATAATATTGCTAAGTTTGAGGCAGCCTCTAGACGAGAAAAGATTTTTGTTTAAGAAAGAGGAGGGCTTTATGGCCAACTCATTTCACTATATCTACGGTCCCGTTGAATCCTGGCGGATGGGAAAGTCGTTGGGGATCGACCCGCTTTCTGATAAAGCCAAAATTTGTAATTTAAATTGTGTTTATTGCCAGTTGGGCAAAACACATGTGCTAACTAATGAGCGTAAAGAATACGTAGCAACGGATATCATCATTGCTGAGATTGATAAATTTTTTAATGAAAACCCATCAATTGTTGAGAACATTGATTATCTAACTTTCTCTGGCCGTGGTGAACCAACGCTAGCTAGTAATTTAGGCGATATGATTAGAAGCATTCGAAAAATTCGTAAAGAACAGATTGCGGTGATTACCAATTCAACGTTAATGCACATCAAACAGGTTCAGCGTGATTTAAGCGAAGCGGATTTAGTTTTAGCGAAGCTCGATGCCTGTGATGAGTTTTCATTTAAAGAAATTGATAAGGCCATTTTAGGTATAAGTTTTGAAAAAGTTTTAGGGGGGATCAAGAGTTTTCGAGATCTTTATCGCGGCCAATTAGCTATTCAGATCATGTTTGTCGAGGATAACCGAAAATATGCAAAAGAAATTGCTGAACTCATAAGAAATATTAATGCCGATGAAGTCCAAATTAACACACCTTTAAGGCCATCAGCCGCCAAGCCCTTAGATAAGAAGGGAATCCAAGAGATCAAATCATATTTTTACGGCATTCCGGCAGTTACCGTATATGAGCATGAGCGCAAAGAAACAATTCCAATGGATGAGCAAGATACAATTCTGCGCCATGGGAATTATAAAGTTAATATTCAATAACATTTTCAGGGAGGGGCTGATGATGCCGTTATCCAAAACATTGACCAAAGTTATCAAACGAAATGGCAGGGAAGAAACTTTTAATCCACACAAAATTAGAGCAGCGATTGCTAAAGCTGGTGAGGCAACGGGAGAATTTGACGAGATTGTTGCTCGAAAATTAACTCTACGTGTGCTTGTTGTTTTACATCAACTTGAGAAAGAAACCCCACCCACGGTTGAGGAAATTCAAGATATTGTTGAAGATGTCCTTTTAACGTCTCCTTATCGTAGGACAGCCAAAGCCTATATTTTGTACCGCGAACAGCATTCTCAGATTCGTGAGATAGCTAATAAATTCAATACGGATCTCGTGACTCGATATCTAAACAGAGATGATTGGAAAGTTAATGAAAATAGCAATATGGCATTTTCATTGCAAGGACTAAATCATTATATTTCATCGGAAGTCAGCCAAGTTTATTGGCTAAATAAAGTTTATCCTTTCGAAATACGAGAAGCTCATCAAAATGGTGATTTTCATATTCATGATTTGGGACTTATCAGTGTTTATTGTGTTGGATGGGATTTGCAGGATTTGTTAACGGAGGGGTTTAAAGGCGTATCTGGAAAGATGGAATCAGCGCCGGCCAAGCATCTCCGCAGTGCGTTAGGACAAATTGTGAATTTCTTTTATACGTTACAAGGAGAAGCCGCTGGGGCGCAGGCATTTTCAAATTTTGATACCCTTTTGGCGCCATTTATTCGATATGACAGATTAACTTATAGAGAAGTTAAGCAGGCCCTTCAAGAATTTGTATTTAATGTCAATGTTCCAACGCGTGTTGGCTTTCAAACTCCGTTTACAAATATCACGATGGATTTAAAGCCACCTTCTTATTATCTTGATCATGGTGTTATCATCGGTGGAAAAATTCAGGATGCGACATACAAAGAGTTTGCGCAAGAGCAAGAGATGTTTAATAAAGCTTTTTTAGAAGTGATGCTTGAAGGTGATGCTAAAGGCCGAGTTTTTACCTTCCCAATCCCAACGTATAACATTACAAAGGATTTCGATTGGGATAATCCTAACATAAATTTACTGTGGGAAATGACGGCTAAGTATGGGATCCCCTATTTTTCAAATTTTATTAATTCTGATATGAATCCCGATGATGCGCGAAGCATGTGCTGTCGTTTGCGTCTAGATAACCGGGAGCTACGTAGTCGTGGCGGCGGGCTATTTGGGGCTACGCCTTTGACAGGATCAATTGGAGTCGTGACGATCAATATGCCAAGGATTGGTTCACGGTCGAAAACAAAAGAAGAGTTTTATGAGCGCCTAGAACATCAGATGCTCTTGGCAAAAGAAAGTTTGGAAATTAAACGAAAGATTTTAGAGAAATTTACTGATCAAAATCTTTATCCATATATTAAATTTTATTTGCGGAAAATTAAAATGCGCTTTGATCAATATTGGAAGAATCATTTCTCAACTATTGGATTGGTTGGTATGAATGAGGCCTGCTTGAATCTTATGGGTGAAGATATTGCCTCGGCTAAAGGATCTGCTTTTGCCCAAGAGGTTCTGGAATTTATGAGAAAAAAATTAATTAAATTTCAGGAAGAAACAGGAAATATTTTTAATCTTGAAGCAACGCCCGCCGAAGGGTGTTCGTATCGTTTAGCCAAAAAAGATAAGGCTAATAATTCACATATTATTTGTGCCAATGAAGATCAATATCAGCAAGGACACGAGCCTTTTTATACCAACTCAACACATCTTCCGGTGAATTATTCTGAAGATATCTTTGAAGTTTTGGAGCATCAGGATAACTTGCAGACAAAATATACCGGGGGCACCGTTTTGCATGGATTTGTCGGTGAGAAAATCCACAATATTGAAGGGCTTAAGCAACTTGTGAGAATTATCTGCCAGAAATTTAGATTGCCTTATTTTACAATTACACCAACTTTTAGTGTTTGTCCTAACTGTGGTTATAAAGCTGGTGAATATAAATTATGCGATGGGTGCCACAGTAGTTGTGAAGTTTATTCAAGGGTGGTTGGATATTTACGCCCAGTTGCACAATGGAATAAAGGGAAAAAGGAAGAGTTTGTTGAGCGAAAGACTTATAAAATATGCGCATAGGCGGTTTACAAAAGTTTTCGTTAATTGATTATCCTGGGAAAGTATCGTGTGTTATTTTTACACAAGGGTGTAATTTTCGCTGTTGCTATTGTCATAATCCTGAGTTAGTCGTCGCGGAAAAATTTTGTCCAACAATTCCAGAAAAGGAAGTCTTTGAATTTTTAAGAAGTCGTCAGAAGTATCTTCAAGGCGTCGTTGTGTCGGGTGGAGAAGCAACGATCCATGTGGATCTTGTTTCATTTTTGAATAGGATTAAGCAACTGGGATATTTGATCAAGATTGATACCAACGGAAGTCTGCCGAATCAGCTCAAATCATTGATTCAACTGAAATTAGTCAATTATATTGCCATGGACATCAAGGCTCCTTTAGTGCGTTATCAAAAACTTGCTGGTCAATCTTTTGATGTCCAGAACATTAAAGAAAGTATTGATCTGATTATTAATTCTGGAATTAAGCATCAGTTTCGTACGACAATTATAAAAGATTTATTTTTGGATGATGATTTGTGTCAAATCCGTCAGCTGATTCAGGGGGCAGGGAGCTATTGCTTACAAAAAGTCAGATTAGATGAGAAAATTTTAGACAAAAGTCTTTTGTCACAACAACAATTCTCTGATGATGAATTCAACAACCTTAATCAAAGATTTCAAATTAGGGAATTTCAATCTACAGGTTGCGGGCGTGCGAATGAATAAATTTAACGAGATCATTAACATCATATGCCGCGAACCTTATCGGTTGTTTTTTCCTTTAGGTGTTGGGATGGGTGTCGTTGGAATTGGCCCGTGGCTTTTGTATGCCCTGAAATTAAGTGCTTCTTATTCGGGAGTTTTTCATTCCTCCATGCAAATGTTGGTTTATATGAATTGCTTCATTATTGGTTTCTTGATGACATTTATTCCACGTTTTACTGGAACTTTTTATTCCAATAAAGCTGAAGTATTTTCGTTCCTATTGCTTCTTATTGGGATGGCATTTTTTTTACAACGGCAAGAATGGATAATGGCACAAATTTTGTATTTGATATGGCTCGTTCTTTTAGTTGTTTTTGTGATGCGGCGCGTTGTCCATCGCAAAAGTACCGGAGGAAATCCTCCCGTTGAATTGATTTGGATCCCCGTAGCCATTCTGCATGCTTTTATCGGAGTAATTATTCTTTTATTAGCCCAGTGGCAAATCATTCCGGGGGGCATGTCAAAAATTGGGCGACCGATGATGGAGCAAGGGTTTCTTATTTCAATTGTTTTGGGCATTGGTGGATTTTTGATTCCCCGCATCTTAGGAATATATCAAAAAGAGGAGGTAAATCCTGGAGGATGCTGTGGATCATGTGTTTGCGCAGCGCGAAAGATTTCTCCAGTGATCAAGTCATTATGGTTTCATGTGGGGTGTAGTATTCTTCTTTTTATCAGTTTTTGGTTTCAAGACCCGGCATGGCTTGGTGCTGGTTATGCTTTTAAAGGGATTGTCGCTATGAGCCAATTTCTTTGGACACGGACGCTAACGCGATATCCTCGCAACATTGGCCTTTATGGAAAAATTGCCTGGGGATCCTGTTGGATGGTTGTCATTGGCTTTTGTGGTGCAGCATTTTTCCCTCGATACGATGTTGAAATGCTTCATATTACTTTTATCGGTGGATTTAGTTTAATGACATTTGCGATTGCAACAATGGTAATCTTTTCTCATAGCGGTCAGGCGGAACAATTGAAAAATCCTCTTTGGATATTGTGGGTTGTTTTGTTGGCGGTGGGGTTTACTTTATTAAAGCGACTGTCAGTTGTTTTTTTTCCAGAATCGTATTTTAATCTGCTAGGGATGGCGTCAACTGCGTGGATCTTTGGCGCGGGAGCATGGCTTATTTTCGTTTTACCAAAGTTATTTTATGTTCCGAATGAAGATGAATTCGCAAAGATGCATGAACAATCAAAGCAGCGATCTAATGGTTAAGAAAGAAGTGCTATCGACAGGTTGAATAAATGAAAAATAAATGGGAAATATTTGAGGGAAAAGGATCGTTGATGGCTAAGATCATTCAGCAGATAGCTGATAATGTCATGATAACTGATAAAGAAGGTGTTGTTTTGTATGTAAATTCTGCCTTTGAAAAGACGACAGGTTATATGAAAGATGAAATTATCGGGCAAAATCCCCGGATCCTTCAATCAGGAGAACATGGGAAAGCCTATTATTCAAGATTGTGGTCAACGATTTTGACCGGCAACATTTTTAAAGCTCAGACAATTAATAAAAAAAGAGGAGGATCATTGTATACCGCTGATCAAACGATTTCTCCAATTATGAACGAGGCCGGTGAAATTACACATTTTGTTTCTGTGTGGAGAGATATTAGCGAACTTGTTAAGGCTGAAGAGGAAATGAAGCGGTTAAGGAATCAGATAGATTTAGAAAAAAGAAAGTTAGAACAAGTTTTGAATATAGAAGAGCATCTAAATACAATTTTTGATTTACATAAATTAATCGACTTTATTGTTAATCATACAACCGCCATTTTAGAGGCGCAAAAATGTTCTGTTATGTTCATTGATGAGAATAGTGGTGAATTATGTGTAAAAGGATTTAAAGGGATTGACCCAGCGCTAGTTGCTGATAAGCGTCTTAAGGTCGGTGATCCTATTGCAGGGATGATTGCTCTCGAAGGTAAGCCGGTTCTGGTTACGGATATTGAAAGCGATAAGCGATTTTTAAGGGAGAATAGACCATCTTATAAAAGTAAATCATTCATCAGCGCACCCATTAGGTTGGGGAAGAGTTTCATTGGTGTCATCAGTCTTGCGGATAAATTCACGGACAAAGGTGTTTTTACGGATCTTGATTTAAAGATTCTTTGCATGATTGTTCGTCAGGCGGCGGTGGCTATTGAGAATGCAAGAATGTATCGACAATTGAATTATTTAACTGTCACCGATCCGATTACCAATATACACAATTACCGTTTTCTTGTTGAGAAATTAGATTATGAAATTCAAAGGTTAAAACGTTTTGGAGGAACATTGTGCATCGCGATGATCGATATTGATAATTTTAAATCTTATAATGACGATTTCGGTCACTTGGAAGGTGACAACCTCCTTCGAGAAATAGCAAAGCTATTAGAGCAGGCCTTGCGAAAAGTTGATATTGCTTGTCGTTATGCGGGAGATGAATTTGTTATGATATTACCTGAAACGAATTCGGTGGGAGCTGAAACTGTTGCTAGAAGAATAATGAAAAGGATGGAAGATCTTTTGCTTAAGAGGGCAGTAACGCTTAGCATTGGAATTGCGCAGTACTCATCGCCAATGGATCGAACGGAATTAATCCTCAAGGCCGACACCGCTTTGTATACGGCCAAAAAAGAGGGGAAGAACAAGATTTGTATTAATAGTTAAATTAGTTGTTGGTTCTGAGCCGAAGAGGGTTACGCAATGCAATACTTTACTGAATACAAATTTAAAAAGAAAAGATCTGAGTGGGTCGATGCGGACACAGCCATCCGAAAAATCAAAAAGGGCAAGCGGATTTTAATTGGATCGGGATGCGCCGAGCCTCAGCATCTGGTTTCAGCGTTAATAAAAAATGTTGATAATTTTCGGGACAATGAAATTGTTCATATTCTGACGTCGGGGATTGCTCCTTATACGGACCCAAAGTATTCACAAGCTTTTCGTCATAATGCATTCTTTATGGGTAAAAATGTTCGCGATGCGGTGAGCGAAGGTAACGCGGATTATATCCCGATTAATCTATCGGAAGTACCTTTATTGTTTACGGGCGGCCTCATGCCCTTACATGCTGCGCTAATTCAAGTAACTCCTCCGGATAAAAAGAATATGGTTTCCTTGGGTGTTAGCGTTGATATTATTTTAGCTGCGATATCGGTGGCGGATATTGTGATCGCACAGGTTAATACACGAATGCCGGTCACGTTAGGTAAGGCAAAAATTCCAATTTCGTGCATTGATTATTTAGTTAAGCAAGATGAACCTTTGATTGAGTTTGCGCAAAGCGCAGCGGATGAAATATCTGCTAAAATCGGTAAACACATTTCTCGGTATGTCCGTGATGGCGATACTTTGCAACTAGGGATAGGAGAAATTCCTGACGCGGTCTTAACAAATCTTAAAGATAAAAATGATTTGGGACTTCATTCGGAGATGGTTTCTGATGGCATTGTTGAACTTTATAAGCGCGGTAACCTCACCAATAAGATGAAAGGAATTAATAAGGGAAAGTCGATTGTCAGTTTTGTTTTAGCCAGTAAAAAGACCTTTGATGTTATTCATGAAAATCCGGATTTCCAGTTTTATCCATCGGAATATACCAATGATCCGTTTATCATTTGTCAAAATAAGAATCTTGTTTCCATTAATTCCGCTATTCAAGTTGATCTTACCGGTCAGGTTTGTTCCGATAGTATCGGTACACGATTTTTTAGCGGTTTTGGCGGGCAGGTAGATTTTATCCGTGGGGCGAAACGTTCTTTAGGCGGTCGATCTTTTTTGGCGTTTGCCTCAACGGCTAAAGAGGGAGCTGTTTCAAAAATTGTTCCCTATTTAGGACAGGGCGCCGGGGTTGTTACTAACCGTGCTGATGTTCATTATATAGTTACGGAATATGGTGTTGCTTATTTACATGGAAAAAATATTCGCGAGCGCGGCCTGGCTTTGGTGCAGATTGCGCATCCAAAGTTTCGAGATGAGCTTTTGGATTATTTAAAGCAAAAACATTATGTTTATCTTGACCAGAGAACTATCAAAGATGATCATAATCCTGTCAAAGATATAATTCCTTTTTCTCATTCGTTTAAGGATAAAACAATTTATTTTCGTGCTTTACGACCATCTGATGAGAGAACGATTCAAGATTTCTTTTACAGCCATGATCCCCAGACGATTTATCAACGTTATTTATCGGATGTGTCGGCATTGCCAAGTGAAGTCGCACGGGTGCGGGTGAGCGTTGATTACAATAAAGATATGGCAATAGCTGGTTTTGATTCTCCCATGCCATATGCTGAGATGGTGTGTTTGGGCCGGTATATCAGGAACGAAGATAATTCGGCAGTTTGTGGCTTCGTTGTTAAAGAGAGTTATCAGGGTTTGGGTATTGGAACATTTTTAGCTGAGTGTCTTCTAAAAGCAGCGAAATGGCATGGGGTACACAAACTGATTGCCGATGTCGGTCTGGATAATAAAGCGATGATGAAAATTTATAAAAATCAGGGATTTAAAAAAGAGTTGGCCAAGGACGAAAAAAAATATTTTTACAGTTTACAAATAAAGCCAGACAGTCAAAATAATACTAAAGATTTTATCTGGGAAATTTAAGTAAGGAGAAAAATTAACGTGTTTATGCGATTGTATCCGACGGGAATTATTAAGGGACTGTCAAGCATTGCAGTTTTGTCTGTTTTCATCGTCTTTGGATCTCGTAAACTTATTTATTTTGACGCCGCGCTTATTCCTTATTTAATCGCAACCGTTTTTGCCATCTTTGGCTGTGTTTATCGTTACTCCGTATGGCTATCTCGCCCTCCAACCCGTACATTATGGAAACGTAGCTTAAACCTTTTCTTTAGTAAGCATTTTTTTTCAAATTTCTTTTTTATTATTAAAGCATTTTTCGAAAATATGTTTATACAGAAATTTATCGGTAAGAGAAGCACCTACCGTTGGGTGATGCATTTTCTTTTGGCCTGGGGATGCGTTTTAGGGTTTGCCGTTACGTTTCCGCTTGTGTTTGGTTGGTTGCACTTTGCTCATCCAATGGGCGATTCATACATGTATCAACTTTATGTTTTTGGTTTCCCTATGATGATTTTTGATCCGTACGGCATTATCGGTTTTTCATTTTTTAATTCACTGAACTTTTGTTCTATTATGATTATTGTAGGGACAATGATGGCTTTTTCCCGCCGCCTTATTCATCCAGGAGAAATTACGACGCAAACTTTTGCTCATGATATTTTACCACTCCTTATTTTATTTTCGGTAGCGATCTCAGGACTTTTTTTGACATTTAGTACACATTATTTGGGTGGACAACATTATCGAATTCTATCTACGGTACATTGTTGGACAGTTGTCGCCTTTCTTGTCTATCTTCCTTTTGGAAAATTTTTCCATATTTTTCAACGTTCCGCTCAGATGGGTGCCGAATTATATATTCATGAAAAAGAAGAAGGGAAGCTTGCTGTCTGTCCGAAAACGGGGGAAAAATTTACCAGTCAAGTTCAGAAAGAGGATGTCAAAAGTATCCTGCGTGAACTTGGTTTTAAGTTTGAGACGGAAGATGAAAAATATTCTGTTCAAGATTTAAGCCCACAAGCGCGTCGCCAGCTTATGATGACAACTCAGCATAAACATCTTAAGGGGGAGTTTGATATTACCCGCGAAAGAATTGATTAAGGATTAACTATGGCAAAGTTACCAATTTCACAGGAAAAAATTATTGAACAATTTGGTCCTCACCTCAAGCACGAACCTCCTGGGGGGTGGGATCAGTCTAGTGGTGAGCCAGACAAAAGAGTTAAAACCCACTGTTGTTTCTGCGGACAGCAATGCGGCATTGTTCTAAAAGTGAAAGATAATGCTGTCGTGGGATTTGATCCGTGGGAAGAATTTCCTTTTAATAAAGGAAAACTTTGCCCCAAAGGGGTTAAGCGATATATGCAGGGAAGTCATCCTGATCGTTTACTGTATCCTTTAGAGAATCGCGCTGGACAAGGATATGAACGAATCTCGTGGGATGCGGCTTATAGTAGAGTTGTTTCTGAAATTCAACGTATTCAAAGTAAGTATGGTAAGGATAGCTTTGCCATGCTTTCAGGTGTTTCTCTTAGTAACGAAAAATCTTACCTCGTTGGAAAATTTGCTCGGGTGGCCTTACAGACAGCCAATTTGGATTATAACGGACGCTTGTGCATGGTTTCCGCCGGAGCAGGAAATAAAAAAGCGTTTGGCCTTGATCGCGCCGCTAATTCTTGGGCCGATATTCTCGAAACAGATTTGATTTTATGCGCTGGAACAAATGTGTCTGAATGCGCGCCAATTACGACGGATTATATTTGGAAGGCACGTGATATGCGTGGAGCAAAGCTGATTGTTGTTGACCCGCGCATTACTCCGATTGCGCGAACGGCGGATTTAATTTTACCTGTACGTCCAGGAACAGACTCGCATTTGTTTAATACAATTCTTAATCTTATGATTCAGGCTGGCGATATTGATGAACAATTTATCAATGCCTATACAACTAATTTTCAGGATGTAAAGAATGCCGTTGCCAAGTATACACTAGAGGAATGTGAGCGAATCACGGGTGTTCCGATTAAAAGTATTAAGACGGCCGCCGATTGGTGGGGCAAGGCCAAGCGAAGTTTTCTTCTCCATGCTCGCGGCATTGAACATCACACCAAGGGTGTGGATAATGTTCTTTCTTGCATTAACATTGTCTTAGCATCGGGGCGTATCGGTAAAATTGGTTGTGGATATGCAACGATTACTGGGCAGGGAAATGGTCAAGGGGGCCGTGAGCATGGGCATAAATGTGATCAACTTCCCGGGAATCGCGATATTACCAACCCTGAGCATCGTCAGTATATTTCAAAAGTTTGGGGCATTGATGAAAAAGATTTACCTGGAAAAGGTTTGTCTGCTCAGGAACTTCTAAATGAGATTCATTCGGGAAAGATTAAGGGATTGCTCAGCATCTGTTTTAATCCGTTGGTGAGTTTGCCGGATTCGAATTTTACACGTGAGGCTTTAGAGAAATTAGAATTTTACACAAACATTGATTTTTTCTTAAGCGAAACGGCTCAGCATGCTGATATTATTTTACCGGGTTCATTGCATGAAGAGGACGAGGGGACTTCCACATCTGCCGAGGGACGTGTCATCCGCATCCAAAAGGCTGTTAATCCACCGGGGGAAGCAAAAGTGGATTGGGAAATATTGCTTGAAATTGCACGACGGTTAGGCAAAGGAAAATATTTTGATCATTTTAGAAATACTGAAGATATGTTTAATGAATTGCGTGTTGCCTCCAAAGGCGGGACGGCGGATTATTACGGAATCACCTACGATAAAATTGATAAGAATATGGGAGTATTTTGGCCCTGCCCTGAACTCGATCATCCGGGGACTCCGCGATTATTTGAGGGCGGGAAATTTTATCATCCTGATGGCAAGGCGCATTTTAATGTCGTTGAGTACCGGCCTTCTGCAGATCTGATCAACGAAGAGTATCCAATCTATCTGACAAGCGGACGGGTGATTTTTCACTATTTATCTGGAACTCAGACCCGTCGCATTGGATTTTTAACAGATCAATGCCCCGATCCTTATGTGGAAATCCATCCGCTCTTGGCAGATAAATACAACATCAGAGAGGGAGACTTGGTTCTTATTACTTCTCGACGGGATTCAATTGAGCTTAAAGCGAAGGTTGTTAAAACTATTCGACCTGACACCATTTTTGTTCCGTATCATTTTGCTGGCAAGAAATCGATCAATCGTTTAACTCAGCGCGCTCTTGATCCGGTATCGAAAATTCCTGAATTCAAAATGAGCGCGGTACGGATTGAAAAAATTAGTAATTATAAAATCTAATGAATGCTTGGAAAATGAAAGATTAATATTCCTACATACAAAATAACAATGGGAAGTTTTATTGTCTGTTTACTGGCCTGTGGAATGATTGTTTTAAACATGACTTGGTCTTGGGCTACAGGACTTATTTTGTATTTTCTGTCGGTTAATATACATAAGTATGCGTCAATTTCTACACAAGATGCTCAAGGATATCAATTTTACAATCGGTTTATTAACGGTTGGTGGGCTATCGTTGGTGTGGGATGTTTTCGTTTCGCGATTGTCAATCTTATTTATCAACGTTATGGGTTCATCTCTCTTTTTTGGTTCGCTCTTTTAGGACTTGTCATAACTCCCTATGGAATGTTGATTGAAGATCGTTATTCAGCGTTTACAAGGTGGATTTTTGAACAGAAAAAGATTTATATTGAATCTGATATCCAGAAGTGGCGATTTTCTATGGCGGCTACGCTTTTGAACAATGCGGCAAATTTTGCACTACTTGTATCGTTGTTTAAATTTATTGAAGGAATATGGTTCTATCAAATTTTTATTGTGATGTCGGGGGCAATGTTTATTTTTTACTATATTTATCATGCGCGTAAGAAATTTAAAATTTCAGATTATAATTCGTTAGGCAAGGCATCGCCTCAAAAATTGACTTTTAAAGAAATATTTGATGAATGTAAAGAGAGTTTTACCCGCTACGGAATTTATTCCACGTCTATTTCAGAGAAAGTAAATGACATTATGGCCTATTACATAAATCCTTTCTTTATTCGATGTCAAATTGGTGCAAATACGGTGAGCATCAGTTCTTTTCTTGTGCAAGCAATAGCCGCGGTTGTGATCATCTCCCCAGTTCCGTGGGCCTGGCCGGTAGGATTGATACTCTATGTTATCGCGACTATAGGGGATCACATCGATGGCAGATTAGCCCGTGCAACGCTTAAAGCTTCTTTCTGGGGAAAATTTATTGAAGGGTGGTTGGATATTTTGGGATTAACATGTATACGGATGGCTTTGACCTGGGTCATTTATATTAAATATTCATTTTGTATGTTGTTTTGGGTAGCTCTTTTTAGCACGCTAATTATTCCTTATTGTATGTTTATGTATGACCGTTATTCGAGTTTTGCGAGGTGGATTAATCAAGAACTAAAAGTGAATATCAGACCATATTTGCGCAATGAAAAGTATGTCAGGCCTGCACATGTCATTGTTGACATAGAACGGATCATGTTATTATTGTCGCTGTTTATGTTTGTGCCGGCGATGTGGGGATATTTTATTGTTAACAGTATTTTATATGTAGGGTTTATTACCTATCATCTTTATTCTGCTTCTTTAAATTTCCCTGTATTAAAATCTAGCTCACAGGGCGAAATTTTTAATAGACCTTTAACGAGTGTGATTTAAGAAATATTTTTAAGATCAAGAATTTAACAAGGAGCAATCTTAATGAGTGCATGGCTAGAAGAAAATGATTTGTTTATTGATCCTCAGCGTTGCATTGGTTGTCGCGCGTGTGAAGCAGCGTGTGCTGAATGCGGCACGCATCGTGGAGTCCCGATGATTCATATAGAACCACTCGATCGGGCTGAATCAGTTAAAACTGGTCCAACTCTGTGTATGCACTGCGATGATCCAGCGTGTGCTGCGGTGTGTCCGGCTGATGCGATTAAGCGTACCGATGATGGCGTTGTTCAATCATCGCTGAAGCCGCGATGCATTGGATGTTCTAATTGCCAAATTGCTTGTGCCTTTGGTGTTCCAAAAGTCTTCAAGGCCCGCGCCCAGATGATTAAATGTGATATGTGTTACGATCGTACTTCCGTTGGTTTTAAACCGATGTGTGCAACTGTTTGTCCATCGGAAGCGATTTTTTTCGGTCCAAAATCTGTCATCGAGGCTCAACGTAAAAATAAGGCGAACAATCAATTTGTTTTTGGCAAGCAGAAGATTACAACGAAGGTTCATATCATGATGGATACAGAAGAGCCCATTGGTATGGATATTATGGATTTTGTCAGCACGAATATTGAAGATCGTCAGCCGTGGATTATTTAAAAAAGGAATGACTATGCAAGATCCTATTGAAAAACGTTTGAAGGATAAATACAAGGAAGTCCCAAAATGGGCTGAAGATTTTCCTATTGACCAAAGTAGTGATTCTAATGTGTCACGGCGGGATTTTATCCGTTATTTAGGGTTGGTCTCATTGGGTTTTTTTGCTGGAACAGTGGGGGTTTGGTTTAACAGTATGTTGAAAATAACGCCACGTGCTTTTAATCGTATGAAGATTATTGATAGAGAAGATTTAAAGGTTGGGGAATCTTATGTTTTTGAAGTTCCAGGATATAAGGAACCAGCGATGCTCGTTCGTTTAAATCAGGACGAATATGTGGCGTTTGGACAGAAATGTACTCATTTGCAGTGTCCAGTTATTTGGAAGAAAGATGAAAAGATTCTTTTCTGCCCGTGCCACAAAGGAGCGTTTAACGGTGTAACTGGAGATGTTTTGTATGGCCCGCCAGAACGCCCACTTCCTAAACTTAAAATAGAAGTCTTACCCGATGGGATTTATTTTGTCGGTATGGAGCGAGGGGAGCTCGCATGAGATTCTCAAATAAGAAAGAAGATTTTGTTCGCACCATCGAAACAGTCGCTCTTGTCATTAGTTTCGGAGCAATATTTTTGCAGATTTGGATTTTACTTTCAGGCATTGAAGCTTATTTTAAAGGTAAATATTCAAATTTATTGCCGAGTGTAATTTTAAGTGGATTGGCTTTTATGGCGTGCGGCGTCAGCGTTCTTCTGACGAATATAGATTTTTTTAAAGGAATGACGGAAGGCCGAAGCAAAACTTATCAAAAGAAAAATTCTTAGGGCAAGATGTTTGTTAAATCAAAAGAGATGGAAAATAATAAATTATGCAAGCACAGGTAACTTCTCAATCGCATAGAGTTCTTTTTTTGAATACGCTGGCATTCACAGTTTGTTTTGCCGCATGGATGCTTAATGGAGTTCTTGTGACTTTTCTGTCATCGAACCAAGTTTTTAATTGGGGCCCGGTTGAGATTGGTTGGCTTTTGGGTATTCCGGTTTTGACGGGTTCGATTTTTAGATTGCCAGCGGGAATGTTAACAGATAAATTCGGTGGGAAACCTGTCTTTGGAACATTGCTTTTACTTTGTGCAATTCCTATGTATTTATTATCGTATGCCAACAATTTTGTAGAATTTGCACTTTGTAGTTTTGGATTTGGATTGGTGGGTGTGAGTTTTTCAATTGGCATCGCTTTTTCCTCCGTGTGGTATCCAAAAAAGTTGCAAGGCACGGCACTTGGGATTTTTGGGGCGGGAAACGCAGGCGCGGCATTGACAACATTATTGGCACCGAAGCTTCTTAATATGCTTACCCAAGATGGGGCTAATATTGAGGGCTGGAGAATGCTTCCAAAATATTATGCAGCAATCCTTTTTTTAATGGGTATTATTTTCTTTATTTTTTCAATCAATAAAAAACCATTATCAAGTACCAAACATTGGGTAGATATGTTGGCTCCTCTTAAAAATATTCGCGTATGGAGGTTTGGCCTTTATTACTTTTTGGTATTTGGGTGTTTTGTGGGTTTCTCCCAGTGGCTAGTTCCATATTTTGTGAGCGCTTATTATTTGCCTCTTGTGACCGCGGGTATCTTAGCATCCTGTTTTAGTTTCCCTTCTGGAGTTATTCGTGCTCTAGGTGGGTGGATATCCGATAAATGGGGAGCTAGAAAAGTCATGTATTGGGTCTTGGGGACATCAAGCATAATTTCATTTATGCTGATCATTCCTAAGATGGATATATATTCTCCGGGGCAAGGAGTTATGGCGGTAAAGTCAGGAATTGTGACTGCCGTCAACACAAAATCAATTGAAATTGGAGATAAATCCTATCTGCTGATTGAAAAGCAAATTCATAAAGAAGATTTTGACGATAAGCTTCTTATACTTCCTGCTAAGGAAGTTTGGCAAGAGCCAGTTGTCGAAGTGGGGAAAAAAGTACAACGAAAAGAACTTTTAGCTAAAGGTATTACGCGTATTTATTTTCAAGCAAATATTTGGATTTTTGTATTTTTAGTCTTTGCTTTGGGAATCATTTGGGGAATTGGAAAGGCAGCTGTTTATAAACATATCCCTGATTATTTTCCTGAGGAAGTCGGTGTTGTTGGTGGAATGGTGGGGGTTTTAGGAGGGTTGGGAGGATTCTTTTGCCCGATCATTTTTGGTTATTTACTTAAATACACTGGTTTATGGACAAGCTGCTGGATGCTTATGTTTCTTTTGTCGTTGACCTGCCTTTGGTGGATGCACGTGGTGATCACGCGGATGATGAACACGAAATTTTCTGAATCAACCCGCGTTATAGAAAATTAAATTTTGCTGTTTTAAGATCACATTCTTTTAATCGAAAAATTCCTTGTGAGTTTGCTCTGAGGATACCACATCGCTATGGATATCAAAGCGCCTTTGAGAAAGTAACAAGAAAGCGAATAGTCAATGAGAGATCAAAGAATTGAATGGATAAGATTGAATAGAATTTCATGAGGACCATTGTTGAATTACTAAAGGCGCTCGCTCCTCCTCGAGAGTGGTTTTTCCCAGTGGTGTTTTTGTTTGGCGTTCTTATTGGGGTTGTTGTTGTTATTTTACGGATCTCTAACGCGACGGCATACTTATCAGATGACCCTAAGGCCTGTATCAATTGCCATGTGATGTTCCCCCAGTATGAAACATGGCTTCATTCAAGCCATAGGGAAAACGCGATGTGTAATGATTGTCATGTCCCACACGATTCTATGGTTAAGAAATATGTGTTTAAGGCGCAGGATGGGTTGCGTCACGCCACAATTTATAGTTTAAGAAAGGAACCGCAGGTTATTCGTATGCATGAGTCCGGCCAAGAAGTTGTGCAGTCGAATTGTATTCGATGTCACGAACAATTGCTGGATGGGAACAATCTGATTCACGGGGATTATCCGCAATACATCCAGGGGAACGCGAAGTTGTGTTGGCAATGTCATCGCGAGGTTCCTCACGGTAGTTTGAGGAGTTTGTCGGCGACTCCTTATTATCATGTTCCTGAATTATTGGACACCACGCCACGATGCTTAGAATTCTTACGTGATTTTCTAGAAAAATTAATTACACCAGTAGAGGATAATTGACATGAGTGATTTAAGAGATTTTTTGCGTCAAAATGTCTGGGCTGCCTGGGTGCTTTTTATAATAACTTTGGGGTTGGTTGTTGTTGTTGGATTATTAGCCACGTCAATTTTGGAACGTCGTGTTGAAATGAAGACGGCGGTTAAGCAGTTTAATCCTATTAATGAAATGGAGACGGATTCTGCGGTATGGGGCCAACAATTTCCTCGTCAGTACGGTCGATATTTAGAAACAAAAGAAATGGATTTTGCCAGTCGGGAAGGAGGAAACGTGCCCATCGACATGCTGGAGCGTGATCCTCGCTTGGTTGTGTTGTGGGCGGGGTATGGTTTTAGCAAAGATTATAATCAGGGACGCGGACATTATTACACGATTGAAGATATTCAAAAAACATTGCGTACAGGGTCCCCTCAGCCGATGACTTGTTTTACTTGCAAGAGTCCTAATGTTATAAAGGCAATGAATGAAGCGGGGGTAGAGAACTTTTATAAAGGGAAATGGAAAGACGGCGTTAAGGATATGGTCCATGCCATCGGCTGTTTAGATTGTCATGACCCCAAAACGATGAAACTAAAAATCACTAGACCAGCGTTAAATGAGGCGCTAGAGCGCCAAGGACAAGATCCGAGTCAGTTGAATCATCAGCAAATGCGTTCACTGATTTGCGCGCAATGCCATGTGGAATATTATTTCAAAGGCGAAGAAAAATATTTAACCTTTCCTTGGGATAAAGGACTGAGCGTTGAAGAGATGGAACAATATTATGATGAAGCGCGGTTCAAAGACTGGGTGCACGGACTTTCAAAAGCTCCCATGCTTAAAGCGCAGCATCCGGATTATGAGGTTTATAAAATGGGAATTCACGCCCAAAGGGGGGTTGCTTGCGCGGATTGCCATATGCCGTATCGACGAGAAGGAGGGGAAAAATTCACAGATCATCACATTCAAAGTCCTTTAAATAATATCGCTAATTCCTGTCAAGTATGTCATCGCGAAAGCGAAGAAACGCTGCGACAGAATGTGTTTGAACGACAGGATAAAATTCGGGAACTGCGGATAAGGGCTGAAGATATTTTGGTTCAGGCTCATGTGGAAGCTAAGGCAGCCTGGGATGCGGGCGCGACGGAGGAGGAGATGACAAATATTTTGAATTTAATTCGTAAATCTCAATGGCGTTGGGATTTCGCGGCGGCTGGACACGGATCGTCTTTTCATGCGCCGCTTGAAATTATGCGTGTTTTAGGCCATTCCATTGACCTAGCGCAGCAAGCGAGGCTGGAACTAAATGGTGTTCTTATTAAACGTGGGGTTGCTTTGCCAGTTATTATGCCGGATATATCTACAAAAGAAAAAGCCCAAGCTTATATTGGATTGGATATGCCAACTTTTATTCGGGAAAAAGCGGAGTTCTTAAAATCTCTGACAGGAGGGACCAATGTTAAAGACTAATATTCAAAATTGGGATGTCGAAAATCAGTCGTTTTGGGATGCCGAAGGTAAGAAAATAGCTTTTCGAAATCTTTGGATTTCCATCTCAGCGTTGTTTCAATCTTTTGCCGTTTGGATCATGTGGGGCATCATCATTGTCCAGATGAAGAAGCTTGGTTTTACACTGGGTATGCCCCATGAAACGGCCCAAGATCTCAAAGTCATTAATGAATTACTTTGGACTTTACCGGCTATTGCCGGTTTATCAGGCGCAACGCTACGTATTCCACATTCATTCTTAATTGCCATCGGAGGCGGCAGGAATGTTGTTTTTATTTCAACTATACTACTTATGATACCTGCGGTAGGTGCAGGATTTGCGCTGCAGAACAATAACACGCCTTATTATATATTTGCGCTGCTTGCTGTACTTTCTGGTCTTGGGGGCGGTAATTTTGCATCATTTATGTCAAATATTTCATTCTTTTTTCCTAAGAGAATGCAGGGTACGGCATTGGGTTTAAATGCGGGTTTAGGAAACCTTGGGGTCAGTGCCGTGCAATTTATGATTCCAATTTTAATTACAGGCGGTTATTTTGGCAGTCCGGCGGGTCCTGGATTAGCACTGGTTGAGCCGGATGGAGGCAAAGTTGTCGGTTCTTTGGTGTTTATTCAAAATGCGGGGTGCGTAGGCGCTCCTTTATTATTTTTGTCGGCTATTGCGGCCTATTTCGGTATGAATAATTTAAAAATAGCGACTCCGCAATTGGGTGATACATTCGGTGAATTCAGGAAGATTTTATTATTGATTCTTTTTGGTGTAATTGCCGCTGGGACCGGGGCGTACATGCTCACAGGTTTAAAGCTTAATATGTGGATTGTCTTGCCGGTAACTATCATGCTGACTTTAATGATCATAAAATTTTTCTCGCCAAAGCAAATTCAAGATAATCTACAACGTCAGTTTGCAATATTCAATAATAAGCACACATGGATCATGACTGTCTTATATGTAATGACATTCGGGTCATTTATCGGTTATTCCGCCTCATTTCCAAAATTGATCCAGGATGTTTTTGGTTATCTACCTGATGGTTCAGTAAATCCAAACGCACCCAATCCGATGGTATGGGCTTTTTTGGGACCATTAGTTGGAGCATTAATCCGCCCAATCGGGGGATGGTTTGCTGATAAAATAGGAAGCGGATCTAAAATTACTACATGGAGCACAATCATGCAGGTATTTGCATGCCTAGGTGTTGCATTTTTTGTTGTCAAAGCTAAAGCATCTCCTTCCCCAGAAGTGTTTTGGTTGCCTTTTTTTGGCCTCTTTATGCTTTTATTTTTTGCGGCTGGCATAGGAAACGGATCGACATTTCGCAGTATCCCTTATATTTTTCCAAAAGAGTTGGCTGGTCCTGTTTTGGGCTGGACTTCGGCCATTGCTGCTTATGGGGCTTTTATTATTCCTATTGTCTTTGGTCAGCAAATTAAAGCCGGACACGCTGAATACGCGCTTTATGGATTTGCCGTTTATTACATGGTTTGTCTTTTTTTGAATTGGTATTATTATGACCGGAAGAATTCAGGTATTAAGTGCTAGTTAGAAACAAGGTGATATGGATAAACCAAAGCCAATAATTCTTTCAATCAATATTTCAAAGGGTGGGATTCCAAAAAAGCCGATTCAATCTATCCGTCTTGATATTGATGGATTCGATGGTGATGGACACAATCATGAGAAACACCGCACACCTTTACAGGCGGTATGTTTGCAGGATATCGAAAAGCTTAATGAGTTGTGTAACGAGGGATATTTGTTAGATGCTGGAACAACGGGAGAGAATCTTACTATGCGTGATTTGAACGTAAATTATCTCCCGATTGGAACGATTTTACGATTTTCGAGTGGTGTTCTTCTTGAATTAACCAAAGTTCGCAAACCTTGTTATGTTCTTGATGCGATTAATCCAAAACTTAAGGAAGATATTGTAGGGCGTTGCGGAATGTATGCCAAAGTTCTCCATGAGGGAACGCTAATGATAGGTGATAGGGTTGAATCTATTGAGTTGCCTCAATTCATGCTGCGCGAGGCAGGTCAATGTGAAACTATAAAATCAAAGAATTAAATATGTCCCTTCATAAGTTGATGATATAATTTCCTTCCATTGATAGTTAATTCGTAAAATTTTTTTACTATAACCTATATTACTATGAGCGACAATAAAACAAGTTTGCTTGAAAAATTATTTGAAGGATTCCTTTGGAAATCACGGCTCATTATTCTTTTTGCCGTAATATTTAGTCTTTTGGGATCTCTTATACTGTTTTTATGTGGCAGTTTTGAAGTGTACTATACTGTTTCGCATCTTTTTCACGAGGGAAGCAGGGAGCCTGATTACAACAATCTTTTGATCGGTATTATCGGGGCCGTGGATTTATACTTAATTGGAATTGTGTTACTTATTTTTTCTTTCGGTATTTATGAACTCTTCATTTCAAAAATTGACATTGCTCAAGAAGAAGGACATAGCCACAATATCCTTGAAATCACCTCATTGGATGAGTTAAAAAATAAACTTATTAAGGTTATCCTCATGGTGCTAATCGTGAGTTTCTTTAAAGCAATTTTAAGCACTTCCTTTACGACCCCTCTTGAAATGCTTTATTTCGGACTGGCCATTTTGTGTGTGTCGGCGTGCACGTTTTTTATCCGCAAGATTGAAAAAGAAGAATAGTTTTTTTTGAATTTATCAGATACCGATTTAATGGTATGCTTACTGACAAATAAAATCAATTTACATTGTATCGTTATGAAAAAAATATCCCTTCTGGTTTTTTTATTTTGTTTCTCCTTGGTAAGTTATTCTTACAGCGTTGATGTTCCCAAAGATGGTGAAGTCGAAGAGCATTATCCCACCGGTGAGCTAAGTGCCCAGCGTAATTATAAAGATGGAAAATTAAATGGAATCAGCAAGTCTTTTTATCAGGACGGGCCACTAATGAGTGAAGCCGTTTATAAAAATGATGTTTTAGATGGCGTTTATAAAACGTATTATGAAGATGGCAAAACGTATTTTATTAAGAATTTTAAGAATGGGGTACAGCAGGGTGAGGCGAGAGAGTATTTTGATGATGGGAAACTCAAGAGTGTGGAGAATTATAAAGATGATCGCTTGAATGGTGTTAGTAAATATTATTATGAAAATGGTAATTTAAAGTATGAAATGAATTTTAAAAATGGTTCACTAGAGGGACCAAGTAAAGAATATTACGATACGAGTATTTTAAAGAGCGAAGTAAATTATAAAAAGGATCAGTGGGACGGTCTAATTAGTGAATATGATGAGCAGGGCAATCTTTCGGCCCAATGGAATTATAAGGATGGCAAGCGTAGTGGTTTATGTAAGGTCTTTTATTCCAATGGTCAACTAAAATGGGATGGCCAATTTAAAGCGGATCTGTTGCAAGGGGTCAGTTTTACATATGCCCCTAATGGTCAGATTATTGTCGAAGCTAATTTCGTGAATAATAAACTTAATGGCAATGTTAAGGAATATTATGATGATGGAGTTATCAAGCGCGTGGCGAATTATAAAGATGATGTCAAACAGGGATTTCTCAAAGAATATTTTCACGATGGAACAATGAGTTTGGAGCGTAATTATGCCCAAGGGATCGAGGTTGGGACTTCTAAGGAATATTATGATAATGGTACATTGTGGGTTTTGCGTGAATACACGAGTGCCAACCACGATGGAGTGCTAAAAGAGTATTACAGAACAGGAGAGTTAAAGCAGGAATGGCCAATTAAGGGAGGGCTTTTGCATGGGGTCAGTAAGGGCTATTTCCCTAATAAAACGTTGATGGTCGAAGAAAACTACGTTGATGGAAACAAAAATGGAACATGCCGACTCTACTATAAAAATAGCATACTCGCTTACGATGACACTTATGAAAATGGTGTTCGATTAAAACGAAAAGCGTTTGATGAGACAGGAAAATTAGTATCGGAAGAACCTTAAAATTTATTTTAAAATGAAAAAAGAATCTTTAAAAAGACATATCGTTGGTTCGATCGAAAACACTTCGATTCTAAGAAAGTTTACGATCCTTTTTTTGGTTATGTCCGTTATACCAATGTTGATTATTTGGTATCTCTATCTTCAAATTCGAGATAATGGGACTATTCAAATTACAGCCGCGAGCCTTAATGTTACGCTGCTATTTGTTGTTTTTGGTGTTGTGGTTGGGTATATGGCGATGCGTTCGGTTCTTCAGCAAATTATTGATTTAACAAATAAAAATCGTATGGCCCTTGGCAATGTTTTTGGAATAGATAAAACTAAGGAATTACTTAATGAATCTAACGAAATTGCCATTTTAAGTCGGTCATTTTCTGAAATTACTCATCGTTTGGAAGAGAATGTTCGAAGTCTAGAAGAGGCGAAGAAGACACTACATTCTGTCATGGCGAAGGTTGGGGAAGGGATATCGAATATGGAAAATATTGATACCTTTCTGGAGCTCATTCTTGAGACAGTAACAGATGCATTGTCGGGACGTGTAGGCGTTTTGATGTTGATTGATGAAAGAAAAAATGAATTTTGGATTAAAACAGTTTATGGCATTGAGTATGACGGCCAGCTTGAGACTCGCATGAAGATTGATGAGGGGACATCGATTCATTCTGTTGTTAAATCAAAAAAACCATTTGTGATTCCAAAAATGATTTATGGAACAAGCGAATCAAAAAAGCATAGCTATTTGTTTGAGGCGCCGATCATTTGTGCGCCCCTTATCGTGCATGACCACGTTAGTGGCGTCATTGCTGTTAGTGGAAGTAAAAACAATTCTAATTTTGCGGATGAGGAATTAAATCTTCTTTCTAATCTCGCCTCACAAACAGCCATTGCCTTAGAAAACGCCCAGTTAAATAGTAATATTGAGCTAACTTATTTTGAAACAATCTCCGCGCTCGCCTTGGCCGTTGATGCCAAAGATAAATATTCGCGTGGTCATTTGGATCGAGTTGCTAATCATTGTATTCAAATTGCAAAGAAATTGGGGCTTGAGGATGAAGATATAAAAACGCTTAATGATGC
>JAHFGL010000001.1:0-3507 GCA_023247445.1 Candidatus Omnitrophota bacterium
GTTATGTCTTAAAATTCCTGTAAATTGTGGATAAAAAAGAAAGGGCATGAGGTAATCTTTGGGAAGAAGTTAAAGAAACAATAGCCGTAAGCGCGGCTAAAACCAAAGGAGAAACACTCATGCCGAAGAAAAGAATACCACCGAGCGAAAGAATCGACAACGAAATAAATAAACTTCGATACAACCTTGATGAAGAAGATGTGCCGAAGGATGTGTTAGGAAAACTGATAAAATTAGCGATGCAGCGAATCATCCAGGAAACCCTCGAGAATGAAGTATTAGATTTTACGGGACGAGAATATTACAAACACAATCAAAAAACAAATGGTTATCGTAACGGGTACGAGTCCTCGACGTTAAAGACGGCCGAAGGCGCAGTGACCATCGAACGACCGCAAGTGCGAGATGGTGAGAAACCCTTCGAATCCAGGACGTGGCCGCATTTAAAAAAACGTACTGAGCAGTTGGAGTACATGGCCGTGGAGATGTATGTCCGGGGATGCTCAACTCGGGACATTGAAGAATTACTCAAAGATGAAGACGGGCATATATTATTATCAAAAAGCGCGGTGAGTCGGTTGAATGAAAAACTCTGGGACGAATATCAAAAGTTTTGCCGTCAGGATTTGAGTTCGTATGACGTCGTTTATATTTTTACCGACGCTGTTTATGAACCGTTGCGAATGTTTAAAAGTCGTAAAGAAGCCATCATCGTTATCTGGGGGATTCTATCTGACGGAGCCAAAGTGTTATTAAGCATTCGTCATGGCAATAAAGAATCTTATGAAAACGGTGTTGAAATCCTTCGTGATTTGAAAAAGCGTGGTCTTAAAGATCCAGTGTTGGGTGTCATGGACGGCGCGACGGGAATGATTAAAGCGTTCAAAGAAGTCTTTTATAAAACTTTGCGTCAGCGATGTTTGTTCCATAAAAAAGGAAATATTCTAAGCAAGGTACCGTCGGAGATGATCAGCCAGATGAAAATTGATCTCAATGCAGTCTATTACGCCGGAGATATGGAATCGGCCAAACGCAATGCCGCATTATTCAGCAAGAAGTATCGCTTAATGCATCCGT
Organism: Candidatus Omnitrophota bacterium; assembly: GCA_023247445.1. Taxonomy (GTDB): domain Bacteria; phylum Omnitrophota; class Gorgyraeia; order Zapsychrales; family Zapsychraceae; genus JAHFGL01. Next base: position 1,078 of record JAHFGL010000001.1, read on the forward strand.
CGGCGGTGGAATGTTTTGAAGATGATTTAGAATCTTGCCTTCAACACTTGCGCTGCCCGGCCAAACATCGTCGACACATTACCACAACGAATCTGGTAGAACGTTCCTTCGGCGAAGAAAATCGACGGAGCAAAGTTATTCCAAGATTCTTTACCGAAAAAAGCGGATTGAAACTCATCTACGCCACGTTGATTCGTGTGGCTCAACGTTGGAACAGTATCAAAATAACTTTTAACGAGCAAACTCAAATCCTGGCTTTACGTGACGAGCTTAAACATGCAACTGTCAAAGAACGAAATATTAAATTAACCCAAAAATCTTATGCCCTTTAATAACCGAATTTACAGGGAAAATGAGACTTGACCCTCCTCGTTTCTTAGCTTGCGTAAATTATTATTCATACAAGCAACAATGGGAAATATTTTATCTTGATCTTCCCCCGAAAAAGTGGACACAACGAAGAGATGGTTTTAGTATGATACCAACTCAAAACGTGGAGGTGTCCAATGGTGGGAGAGAACGGAAAAAAGAAACGATTTGACCAGGAATTTAAGATCTCGGCGGTGAAGATGGTCACCGAGGGTGGTCATAAAGCATCCGAGGTAGCAAGAAGTTTAGGGATACATTCGAACCAACTATACAATTGGAAGAAAAAGTTTAGCGATCAGGGGGAGAAGGCTTTTCCTGGTAAGGGGCATTTGACGGAGCTTGCGTCGCTGCGGCGGAAGTTGCGGGATGTGGAGATGGAGCGCGACATCCTAAAAAAAGCAGTCGGCATATTTTCAAAAGAGACCGAGAACGGTTCGGGTTCATAGAGGCGAACCGATTGGTTTTTGCGCTTGCGAGGATGTGCCGAGCGTTGGAAGTATCGAGGAGCGGGTATTACGCGTTTAGAAAAAGACCTAAAAGTAAAAACAGAATAGATAACGAAAAACTGCTCATTGAGATAAGAAGGATATTCTGGGACAATGACCGCAACTACGGTAGTCCGCGGATATGGAATCAGTTGCACAATGTAGAGCACGTGCGCTGTTCTGAGAATCGAGTGGCTGGTGTGATGCGAAGTAATGGCATTGTGGCCATTCAGAAACGCAGATTTCGTGTGACGACGAATTCAAAACACGATCATCCGGTGTGGCCGAATGTTCTAAACCGGAACTTTAGCGTAGAGAAGCCAAACGCAGTGTGGGTATCGGATATAACATATGTCTGGACATTAGAGGGCTGGTTATATGTGGCGGCAATTCTTGATTTATTTTCACGAGGAATTGTAGGTCTGGCGATGGATAAAACCATTGCGGAAACATTGACCACACAGGCGATGAGACAAGCGATCTTACGACGCAATCCGGGCAAGGGGTTGATCCTTCATTCGGACCGTGGCAGCCAGTTCGCCGGTAATGACTTTAAAACAATATTGGCCCAGAACGAATTTATCGGGAGCATGAGCAAGAAGGGCGATTGCTGGGATAATGCCGTCGCAGAAAGTTTTTTTCATACGTTCAAAGTAGAGTTGATTCATCGGAATAAGTTTAAGACCCGAGATGAAGCAAGAATAAAAATTTTCGAATATGTGGAGATGTATTACAATCGCAAGCGGGCTCATTCAACGCTTGGTTATTTGAGTCCTTTTGAATACGAAAGGCAGGCGATCCTGTCTTAATAAAACGTCCACTGGATTGGGGAAGGTCAGAGTGTGCCATAAAGAAAGCCAAACAGATTTTTATTATGGATCACATTGATCATTGTTTGGATGACACAACCATCCATAGTTCAAAAAATAAAGAGAAGCATGTTTCGGAATTCAAAGAAATCACTAAATATTTATAGTGCTGTGAAAAATTCTAATGGCCGAAATTTTATTTAATATTTTTTATATTCTTATTGGCGTCATTGCGATTGGCAAAGGTTCGGATTGGTTTACCGATGCGCTCATTCCTATTGCCCGGAAGATGGGGACTTCCGCGGCCAGTGTCGGGTTAATCCTTGTTTCAGTGGCTGTCAGTTTGCCGGAGGTTATGATCGCCGTTGATGGAGTCGTAAGGCAGCATTCTTCTTTTAGTTTCGGTGTTACGCTTGGATCCATCGCTTGCAATATTGCTTTAATGACTGGCTTCTGCGCACTTATTAAACCGTTAAAAGTTAGCAATACCATTATTTTACGGGATGGTATTTTCTCAATTACAGTTCCAATCTTGGTTTTTGCTATAGCAGCCGGAGGGCAGATCACAAGATTGGAGGGATTTGCGTTCCTTATACTTTTTATCCCTTACGTCATCAATGTTTTTCTTCAAGAGCAACAAGACTCTCATAAAAAGGAACTCCTTCGAGATATTGAAATTGAACTAGATCTCCTGGGTTTTAGTTTTGCAAAAATCCGTAATCCTTGGATTGCGTTTGTTCTTGGACTGGGACTTCTTTTATTAGGAA
>JAHFGL010000001.1:3517-3999 GCA_023247445.1 Candidatus Omnitrophota bacterium
ACGCATATATTTACTAATCAGGCCATTGATTTGGCCAGATTAATGAAAATGGACGAATTGTTTATCGGTATGACCATTGGCGCTATTGGGCCCTCAATTCCTAATATTATGGCGGCGTATCAAGCAACCCGTAAAGGAATGTATGAGGTGGCGGTATCGGGAACACTTGGCTCTAATATATTTACTCTGTTAGTGACGTTGGGTATCTTATCAATTATGAAACCGATCGAAATCACTCAAGAGATGTTGATGCTTGATCTGCCCGCGATTCTAATTATGAGTGTTTTTCTTTTTATTTTTATGATTACAAGGAAGGTTATTTCAAGGGTGGAGGGAGCCATCCTGATCGGTTGTTATGTCGTATTTCTTTTAATTAAAATTCTCATTTTAAAGAATATATAAGGGACCCGCGTAATGAAGAAATGTTTTTACTTTTTGATTTTCATCTTAACGCCAGCAATAGCTTTTGCTCATGGCATGTC
>JAHFGL010000012.1 GCA_023247445.1 Candidatus Omnitrophota bacterium
ATATTGGACATGCGGTCCAGCCGCTACAGAACCGGCTGTTCCCTCAATAGCCAATTTCGCTCCTCCGACACCACCCTTTGGAATTGCCGTTGTTCCCATCCCTAATTTACCATCTTTATCAATTGTAACTTTCGCTGTTCCTTGATTTTTAATCGAAATTAGCTGCGCTCCGGCGGTTAAAAAAGCATTTTCTGTGTCAAACAAATGCGCAATCTGGCCAGCCCCATCACTCTCCCGAGAGACAGCCTTGATCTGATCTCCCGAGGCAATGACAGCGGTGTTTGCAATAAAAGTACCCGAACCTGTACTATACCATTCCACCGTAGCACTATCTTGATCAGTCCCACAACTAAAGGTATTTGACGCTTGAGTATAAAGTAATTTGGAGGTTGGGACGGCGCTACAGCTTGGCAAACTAACCCAAGTGGCCGCATTAACGCCAGAACCTAACAAAACCTGATCATCAGCGGCATTGCCGGTAACAACTGTGTCAGTAATTTGTCCTTCCTCCTCATAATTGGTGGTGCTTTGAGTATAGGAAGCACTGGCTGGGGTGGTTGTTAGGATCCAAAAGAAAAAGATACTTAAAACGAGAGACGAAGGACGATGGACGATGGACTTTAACGTCCTACGTCCTTCGTCCTTCGTTTTTCTTTTTAAATTTTTATCAAATCGCTCTATCATCTATCTTTCATCTTCCTCATCACTTTATTTCCCCAACTTCAAGTCCTTTAATCTCCTCGTCAATCTTACTAATTATTATTGAATTTTCTTCTAACATTTGATTTTGTTTATCATCAATTCCCATTTGATGTTTAAGAAATTGACTTTGCTCTTGATTTAAATCATCTTTTTTAAGAAGCTCTTCTTCTAATAACATCTGTTCTTGCTTGAGCAAATTAATTTCTTTATCCAAATAATTATTTCCTAATTGATGAGGTGAAACGAGCATAAGAATTCGTCCTTCTTTTTTACCTTTCTTTATTTCCTTAAAACTTTCCAAGGCTTTACCAACGACCGCCCCATACTTAGTGGCCTTCATCCCAACGCCAGGCGTGGATGAAGAGGTGATCCAATCTCCTTCTTCAATCGGACCATTTTCTAAGTTGACTCTCGCTTCAACCTGTCCGGCTAAAGAAATAAATCGATATTTCCTCTCTGGGTATTTTTCTTCCATTTCTTCTGGAGAACCTAATTGTAATCCAGGAAATGCCCGAGGATTAAAGATATGTATGGAAGAAACAACACCAACTAAATTCTTGTCATAAGCCCCTTTGGAAAGAATAAGTTTTATCATTGTGTTAGGATCGATAGAAACAAGATTGGCTTCATCAACACGATGATCAACCCACATCGCTTCCGCTAAATCATAGCCGATGTCCCCACTTGTACTCATATCCATCGTTGTATAGCCTGATCCCGTACCATCAACATCTCTTATCGCCATGCGGATACCTCCAACGACTTCAAATTTGTTAGCAGGAGCTGTTGTTCCTATACCAACGTTATCGGAAGATGCAACAATAAGATTTTTCGTCCCATTTGTAGCATTGACCACCATATTAAAATAATCTGCAGCAGTATCATTGACATATAGGTTAGCATAATTTGTTGAAACCCCATTACCCTGACGGAGAATCAAACCATAGTTCGCATCTTCCGGAAAAAGAGCAATGTACGCGTTTGTATTTGATCCTGGGGTTGTGTCAAAGGCTATCGCACCGCTTGTCGCTCTCATCCAAATATTGGCTATTTCTGTAGTTTCTGCCAATCCACGCAGATAAATCCCCGTCGTATTACTACCAGAAGCAACGTCAAGTCGTGCCGCCGGAGCACTCGTCCCCATTCCAATATTACCAGTTGTATCTATAGCCATCCCTTCTGACCAAGTAACAGCTGAACCAGCGGCCACACCACTTGCGTAACGAAATAGTAACTTATCTGATAGTTTGTAGATTTGAAAATTCGAACCTGCATCAGAACTCCGCCATGACCCATCATAATAAGAATCAAAATTTAAAGAAATATTATCATGATCCCAATTAAGCTGCTGGAATACAGGATAGTTATCTGAGTTAACCGTATATTGAACATGGGGGCCATCTGACAGAGAAGATGCTGTTCCTTCAATAGCAAGTTGCGCCAATCCGACCCCTCCATGGGGAATAGCTGTTGTTGAGATACCAATCTTTCCATCTTTATCAATGGTCAATTTAGCTGTCCCAGCATTTGCAACAGAGATCAGCTTTGCTCCAGCTGTTGGAAAAGTATTTTCCGTATTAAGCACATGGGCGATTTGACCAGCCCCATCGGTCTCACGTGAGACATAATTAATCTGATCACCGGAAAGGATATAATTTGTATCGATCGAAAAAATTCCGCCAGAACTTGTCCAAACACCTTTTTTCACATCAATACCACAACTAAGAGTATTGGATGCTGTTGTATAAAGCAATTTAGAAACTCCTGCCGTCGCACAGGTAGGGATCGTAACCCAGCTTGCCGCATTCGCTGCAGAACCAATCAATGTCTTATCATCCGCCGCATTGCCTGTTACGAGTGTTGTACCAATTTGAGCTTCCTCCTCTAAGTCACCGAGCTCAAGATAAGACGCTTGAGCTGGGTGGGTTATCATAATAAAGAGAAACATCGTTGAAAATAGAAAAGAGAAAATAGAAAATTGATGAAGATAGAAAGTAGAAATTCGATAAAGGCACTCTTTCCATTTTCCATTTTCTATTTTCATCAATCTTCCATCCTCTATCATCTATCTTCCCGATCCATTCCCCTTATTACGTTCTAATCGTAAAATCCTCTTCTTTAAATTCTCAATCTTCTTTCTGTATTTATTTATAATTGCATCTTGTTTTTGATTTAATTCAAATTGTTTATTCAACACTTCTTCTGCGTTTTGATGCATAGCTGTTTCTTTAGCAATTCCCTTTTCCAAAGTTGCCTTTTCTTCTCTAAGAAGATCTAATTCCTTATTCTGATTTTTATCATCGATATTCTGTAAAGAAACAATGATGATGATTTTCCCAGGCTGACCATCGGCCGTTGCCTTAAAACTTTCTAGAGCCTTACCGACAACCGGCCCCTTCCCTTTGGCATTCATACCAATTCCAGGGATAGAAGAAGATGTAATCCAATCACCAACTTCAATTGGGCCATTTTCTAAATTAACCTTAACCTCCACTTGACCAGCCATCGAAACAAACATATATTCTCGATCAGGAAATATTTCTTCCATCTCTTCTGGGGAACCAAGCTGTAAGACAGGAATCGCCCGCGGCGTATCATGAGAAGAAGTCACCGCCATTAAATGATTATCATAAGGTCCTTGAGACTTAACCAATTTCTTACCATTAATAGGATCCACCGAAACCAAATCACCTTCTTGCACATTTTTATCAACCCACATAGCCTCCGCCAAATCATATCCAATCGATCCGTTAACATCTATATTCATAGTGGATGTACTGGTGACGTTAAGAACCCCCATACGAATACCCCCATTAACATAAAAGGCATCATAATAAGTATTAGCGGTTGTCCCAATACTAACTTTATTGTTGGCCGTTACGAAAAGTCCAGCAGTAGCACTCGCAGCATTACTAGCTCTTATATTCAAATAATCATCAGAGGCACTATCAGCCACAGCAAAAGTGGCATAAGCTGTTGTACCAGCGCCACTCCCATCAAATATTGAAACTCCGGCCGTAGCGCTTTCCGGTATAAAATCAATATATGCATCTGTTCCGGAACCACTTACCGTACTAATGACAAGATGTCCGCCAGCATCCAAATACATATCTGCAATTTCTGTGGTCGAAGCGGCTCCTCTAAGACGAATTGCGGCAGAGTTACTACTCGTATCCATCTCAACTCTTACACTTGGGGTTGTAAGTGAGGCTAATCCTATTCCAATATTTCCACTTGATAAAACCATCGTCATAGCCTCTGTAAAAGTCAATGCACTTCCAGCCGCCACACCCGTAGCATAGCTAAACCTTAAATAATTACCAAATCTTTCAATATAATAATTTGATCCTGCATCAGAGCTACGATAACTACCATCATAATATGCATCAAAAAGTAGCCCCATATAACCACCATGTCCATTGGTAGAAAGATAGTGTTGAAAAACAGGGTAATCATCTGCGGGTATTGTATATTGAATATCAGGATTAGTTCCATGAAGGGCTAACTTTGCCGCCCCAATTCCAGTTTTAGGGATAGCGGTTGTCCCAATCCCAATTTTTCCGTCCTTATCAATCGTTAATAGATTTCCACTGCTAATTTGACCAGCAAATAAATTCGCCCCGGCTGTTGAAAATGCATTTTCCGTATCAAATAAATGGGCGATTTGGCCAGCCCCATCTGTTTCACGAGATGTATATTTAATTTGATCACCGGCCGCAATCACAGATGTATTCGCAATATAAGAACCACCAGAACTAACCCATGAAGCTGTTGCCCCTGTTTGATCAGTACCGCAAGAAAAGGTGTTGCCCGTTTGGTTATAAAGTAATTTATCCGTCGCATCGGTGGCACAGTTTGAAACGGTCGTCCACGTAGCGACACTGTTAATGACTCCTACCAAAATCTTATCGTCGTCTGCATTAAAAGTAATAAGTGTTGTACCGATATTCGATTCCCCTTCATAACCCGAAAGTGGTCCATAATAGCTAGCATTGGCTGGACGGATGGGAAGGAATAGTGTGCTTAAGAAAATAAAAAATAAAATTATATTTTTCATGATGACTAAGAATACACCCCGTCATCCTGAAGGAGCAAAGCGACTGAAGGATCTCAGAAATCTTAAGTGTTTTGAGATTCTTCGTCGCTTTCGCTCCTCAGAATGACGATAAAATTAAATTCGTGATAATTAAATCCGTGAAAATTAAATCCGTGACACAATACTCAATTCCGCAATTAATTTAGGAATCAGGTAATGTGTCCCAAAGTCTTTTTTTTCCGTCATCCTGAACGAAGTGAAGGATCTCAAAACACTTAAGAAATTCTGAGATCCTTCGCTGCGCTCAGGATGACGATAAAAAACTTAAGTACTAACTAAATAATCCACCACGTCGATCCATCGCAGACAATCATGTACGACTGATATTGGGCATTAAAGCTAACGGTCGTGCTGCCATCAATGGTTTCTGAGGCATTACCATCAATAATCACATTGTTAGCTGAGGCATCTGTTTTCTTAATTTGATACTCGCGTCCCGTTGCGCCGCTGGCGGCTGGTAAGGTGATCCTTACTGCCCCACCACTGGCATCAACTAAAATCACATGGTCGGTGGCCGCAGCTGTATAGTCCGCTGTTTTAGAAATGGTTACAACACCAAAAGACCCACTAACATGCAAAGTCGACTTAGGTCCAGTAGTTCCAATCCCGACGTTGCCATTTGTATCAATTACCATCCTATTCGCCACCGCCGTAGTATCATAAATAAAAAACTTATTGGCTAAACCAAAAAGAGTTTCTCCTGCTCCTCCAACTCCAAAACGATATTCTCGGCCTGTACCTTTAGCAGAATACATTCCATAACTCGAAGTACCCGCGGCATCTCCTGTTTCAGAAGTAATTATACTAGAAGTGCCACTTTTGTATGTGTGTAGAATTGAGCCTGGCACCGTCGTCCCGATCCCGACGTTGCCATCTGAAGCAATTCTCATTTTTTCCGTACGTGTTGCGGTATTGTCAGGAGTTGTATCAAATCTAATATATGATGGCGCATCACCTGCCGCCCATGCACTTTCCGCGTGTGCCACAACCCCAGCGGAATTAGCATAAGTAGTCGCATCCACTAAACCAGAAAAAAGGACTTTAGCAATCTGATCACCCGAAGCCAAGGCAGCGCCATCATTTAATTTCAAAGTAATACCTACCCCTGCCGCTGAAGAAGATGCTCCTGATCCATAAATTTCAAAAGCGGAATTGTTGGAATTAGTGAATTGAAAACCTGTTGTTGGAGCACTTAAGCCGATCCCGACGTTACCACTAACAGTCAGCATTCCTCCTGGCAACGTGTATCCAATCCCAACGTTACCGCCTTCAGTTAGCGACACTGAATCGCTTCCTGTTTGAGTACCAATCCGCATCGTGTCATCGCCACTGTTCCATTTAATCCATCCATACTCACCTGCGTTTGAACCTTCCCCTAAATACGCAAAAGCATCGGTTCCTGTATTAACAGCAGCCATATTACCAATGACATGTAGTTTCTGACTCGGCGCCGTCGTCCCAAACCCAATGTTGCCATTGGTCGTTGTTATAGCCGGACCTGAAGAACTTTGTGAAATTGCTAAAGCGGTGACATTGCTCGTTGCCGTCGCTGAGTTGGTAATCTGAACCAACGATCTTAAATTAGCTGTGCTCGCCGAATTCGAGGCAAAGTTCGCTATCTTTCCACTGGTGAGCGCATCGGCATCACCAATATCTAATGCCGTTCCCGTTGTTAAGACCGTCGGCTGGATATCCACCACATTCGCTGTTGTCTGTTCTCCATCAATGTCTAACGCAACTCCTGTGATTCCGTTATGATCGATATAAAGTGATGTACCAAGGGAGTCTTGTTGAAGCCCTAACACCTTTGTTGTTGCCGCCCCGGTATGATCATTTGTTACCTGAACTAAGGTTCTCGCTGTTGTGTCACTACTGTTCGATACAAAATTTGCAATCTTTCCACTGGTAAGTGCATTCGCATCACCGATATCTAACGCTGTTCCCGTTGTTAATACCGTCGGCTGGATATCAACCACATTGCTTGTTGTATTTTCCCCATCGATATCTAAGGCGACGATACCGGTTGCCACATCCTGATCTAGACGTAATAAGAACGCTGAGTCTGTTCCACTCGCCGCTGGATTCTGTAAAATAAGCGAATCGTCGGCCGTCGTTAACGCAATCGTTACATCTGATCCATCCACATCTCCACCATAAGCGGCCTGTAATGTGCTCGCCCCGCTCCCACCTTCAAGCACCCAATTATTAGCCGTTTCGCAGGCATAAAGTCTCTGACCTGTCGTGGCGTCCGTGTCCATATAAATTTGTCCAACGCTACAGGCGGCCGGTAAGCTTGTTGAGCTTGGTAATAATAATCCTGCACTTCCTAAATGAACTAATCCGTTAGTGACATCAATGGCCCGGGCATTCGCATCTTGTTGGATTTTTAAAGCTGTTGCACCAACCGCGCCACTATCATCATTGGTAATCTGAACTAGCGTTCTTGTTGCTGTGCTTGCACTAGTTGATGCAAAGTTCGCAATCTTTCCTGTTGTCAAAGAATCTGCGCTAGGTATATCTAATGCTGTTCCCGTCGCGCCACCGTAAGTTAAACTGATTCCTTTCGACGCTCCACCATTTTGTGTCAAACTTAACAATGTCGAGCCGCTATTGGCCGTTGAGCTGCTACTGATTGTAAAAAGAGTTCTTGCCGCTGTATTAGCACTCGTTGATGTAAATTCAGCCAAACCTCCTTGAGTTAATGAATTGCCTATCAAAGACATCGCTATCCCTGTATCGCCACCATATACAACACTTAAAGCTTTCGAACCATCACTCGTACCAGCCTGACTCACTAAAAGCGCCGTGGCGCCGGTTGCGCCTGCATCGGAATTATAAATTTGAACAAGTGTTCTGGCGGCTGTGCTCGTCGAACTTGATGAAAAATTAGCTAAATAACCTCCAACTAAAGAATTACCCGTCACACCGAGGGCTGTTCCATTAGCTCCGCCATACGTTAATCCAATTCCTGTCGAGGCTCCACCGTTTTGTGTCAAACCTAATAACGTCGAAGCTGTGTTTGCCGTTGAACTACTACTAATCGCAAAGAGTGTTCTGGTTGCTGTGCTCGCGCTGCTCGAAGCAAAATTGGCAAACTTTCCTGTTGTCATTGTAGTGTCACTACTCGCATCGATAATGACTCCTGTTGTTATCGCATTCGTTGATAGATTGAAAACCTTTCCCGTTTGTGTTGAACTTTCAAGTTGAACAGCCGTCGTTGATTTAGCCGCGCCATTATCGTCAATCCATAAGGCAACTCCATTAGACTCTTGGGTAATTAACAAAGGTGTTGCCCCCACGGCCGCTGTTGAACTATTTGTTATCGTTGTTAAAAACCTCGTTGCTGTATCTGCACTGCTAGACTCAAAATTGGCGATCTTTCCCGTCGTTAATGCATTCGCACCACCGATGTCTAGCGCCGTTCCGGTTGTTAACACCGTCGGTTGAATGTCTACAACATTTGCGGTCGTTTGCTCACCATCTATATCTAACGCAACACCCGTCGGTCCGTTATGGTCTATAAATAATGATGTGTTGATGGAATCTTGTTGGATGGCCAATACTTTTGTCGTTGCAGCCCCGGTGCTGTCATTGGTGATTTGGACTAATGTTCTTGCCGTGGTTGTTGCTGAATTTGAAACGAAATTAGCTATTTTTCCTGAAGTTAACGCATCCGCATCGCCGATGTCTAAGGCCGTGGCTGTGGTTAACGGCGCGGCCGAAATATTAATAATATCGGCGTCTGTATTTTCCGCGTCGATATCAAAAGCGATAACCCCAGCTGTATCGTTTTGATCAATCTGCATCGCAAACCCGGAATCATTGGTCCCATCATCATTTTGAATTACAAATGCGTCGTCAGCGGACGTTAACGAAATAATCGTGTTACTGCCATCCACATCAGAATTATAAGCTCCTTGCAAAGTTGCACTTCCCCCGGTATCTGTTCCGCAACTTAAGACACCATTGGCATCGGTATCAATTGTGTCGCAACTAACAAGCCCCGTGATCCGCGCCCCGCCGACAACATGTAATTTGGCTGATGGATCCGTTGCCCCGATTCCAACATTGCCACCCTCTGAATTAAGAACCAATGGCCTATACGTATTACCTGGGTCAACAGCTTGAATCCAGCTGTAGCTAGTGCCATTTACACCAAAGAAAAGAGAATCATCTGTGACAGCAGTTCCTGTAGATAGACGTAAATGACCACCTAAACCATCATTAACCGTAGATGCTGCCTCAGTAGAGCTAATAATATCGATCTTGCTATTCGGGCCTGTCGTCCCAATACCGACGTTGCCGCCAGACTTAAAGGTTACTAAAGGAGTAGCCCCGTTTGAAATAAATGTATCCACCGCTTCGGCACGTAAAACCAATGAATTAGCTGTTCCCCCCGTTATCAATCCAGTCCCATCATTACGGCTAATTCCTACATACGCGACATCTGCTCCTGCATTCCCAAATCTTAAATAAGCAATATTAGTATCGACGCTTCTATTTAACCTTAGTCCTGCGTGAGAAGTACTATAGACATCTAGAACATCTCCCGGCGCCGTCGTCCCGATCCCGACGTTACCATTAGTGGTTGTTAAGGCTGGGCCTGAAGAATCTTGTTGAATTCTTAAGGCGGTGACTCCTACCGCTGCTGAGTTGTCATTGGTAATTTGAACCAAGATTCTCGTATCCGTTGTTGCGCTGTTCGACGCAAAGTTTGCAATCTTACCCGTCGTCAGCGCATCTGCGTCGCCAATATCCAGAGCTGTTCCCGTTGTCATCACCGTCGGTTGGATGTCAACTCCATTGGCCGTTGTTGATTCTGTGTCGATATCTAATGCAATCCCAATCCCATTTTGATCTATAAATAATCCTCGGCCTTTTGATTCTTGCGTCACAGTTAAATTCGTTACTCCAATTGCAGCCGTCGCACTATTGGTCACCGCAACCAATGTTCTGGTATTGGTTGTTGCACTGTTCGACGCAAAGTTTGCGATCTTTCCCGTCGTCAGAGCATCGGCATCACCGATGTCTAAGGCTGTTCCTGTCGTTAATACCGTTGGCTGGATATCAACCACATTGCTTGTTGTATTTTCTCCATCGATATCTAAGGCCACAACACCAGTGGCCACATCTTGATCTAGACGTAATAAAAAGGCTGAATCTGTTCCAGCGGCGGCTGGATTCTGCAAAATAATTGAATCATCGGCTGTCGTTAACGCAATCGTTACATCTGATCCATCCACATCTCCATTGTATGCAGCCTGTAGAGTCCCTCCGCCGCCATCTGTTCCGCAACTTAAAACCCCATTAGCATCGGTATCAATCGTGTCGCAACTGACAAGCCCCGTGATCCGCGCCCCGCCGGTGACATGCAAATTCGTACTCGGAGCAGAATTGCCAATCCCCACACTGCCACTAACTGTAAGCGCCCCACCCGGTGCTGTGTATCCGACTCCCACATTGCCCGCACCTGTAATACGCATTTTTTCTGTTGTTGAACCACCACCGGCAGAATCTCTTGTCACAAAAGCCATGTCTGCTGATTGTTGCGTTGTGTCTTTTTCAATTAAGGTAATAGCGCCTGAAGTTGAAACTGTATTATTAAATCCAAAGGAAATTCCTACCGTTTCTCCAACCGTATTTGTCCTATTTACTAAAATTTCACCTAACGGATTGGTAATACTTGTTCCTGTTCCGACGCGTATATCTAAAGCTTTTTGGGGTCCTGTTATCCCAATCCCCACACTTCCACCATTAGTTAATGTCAGTTGATTTGTTAAACTTAGCGTTGCATCATCACTTTGATGTGCTTGATAAAGAAAATTAACTGCCCCATCATAATGAAGCTCCATAACCCGATGATTTACTAGCGCATTATCTGATGTTTCTGCAATATAATTATTATCGGCCGCTGTTTTCTTTACCCCCATACTTAAAAACTGAATGCCACTTTGTAATTCTCCAATACGCCAACCCCAATCAGTGGTACCAAATTTTGCATATTTACTAGTGTCGCCACCTTTAACATGAAGAATTGATTCCGGTGCTGTCATTCCAATCCCCACACTACCTTTAAAATATGCTTCTCCAGTACGTCCAAATGCAATAATATCTCCTCCAGCACCTGTATTAAATACCAATGGGTCATTAAAAGCACCAAAACCAGACCTTATGCTTAAATCAAAATATGTATTCTCACTGGAGCGTGTGACTCTATATCCATTAGCGGCGGCATCCGATGCCTGTTTGATTTCCAGTTTAGCTGCAGGCGCCGTCGTCCCGATCCCGACGTTGCCATTTGTAGTTGTTAAAGCCGGGCCTGAAGAATCCTGTTGAATAGCTAACGCCGTAACCCCCACCGCCGCGCTATTATCATTAGTGATTTGAACCAATGTTCTGGTATTTGTTGTTGCACTGTTCGACGCAAAGTTTGCAATCTTTCCCGTCGTCAGCGCATCGGCATCACCAATGTCTAAAGCCGTTCCCGTTGTTAACACCGTCGGCTGGATGTCAACAACATTACTGGTTGTATTCTCTCCATCAATATCTAACGCTACAACACCCGTGGCCACATCCTGGTCTAATCGCAATAAAAACGCTGAGTCTGTTCCCCCGGCCCCGGGATTCTGGAAGATAATCGAATCATCAGCCGTTGTTAACGCAATCGTCGCATCGCTGCCATCGGCATCTTGATTGTATGCTGTCTGCAGCGCAATCGAGCTCGCGCTATTGGCATCCGTCCCGCAACTTAAAACTCCGTTGGCATCCGTGTCGATGGTGTCGCAACTGACGAGTCCCGTAATTCGCCCACCGCCGGTGACATGAAAATCCGTACTAGGCGCTGAATTCCCAACCCCTAGACGACCATTGACCGTTAATGCCCCACCAGGTGTTGTATACCCAATCCCAACATTACCATTAGTTGTAACTAACGCTGGCGCTCCAGCATCTTGCTGAATCTTTAATGCTATTGTTCCTACCGCGGCACTATCGTCATTGGTAATTTGCACCAACGTTCTTGTTGCTGTACTTGCACTTGTTGAACTAAAAATCGCGTTGCCGCCCGTTGTTGCTGAATTCGCCGTGACCTCAACAGCCGTTGCGGTGGTCGCTGAACTTGTGATTAACATCGATCGGCCATTCGCCGTCTGTGTTATCGCAACGGCATCTCCACCAGAAGCCTGACTGACACCAATTCCCACTGTTCCAACAGATGCTGTACTTGAATTCGTGACCTGCAACAATGTTCTTGTCGCTGTGCTCGCACTGCTGGAAGTAAGACTGGTTAATGTTCCTGTTGTTAAACTATTTCCTGCTGCTAAAATTCCAGTCCCCGTTGCCCCGCCGTAGGTTAATGAAACCCCCGTTGATGCTCCGCCATTTTGCGTTAAACTTAATAACGTTGAGCCGCTATTGGCGGTCGAGCTGCTACTAATTGTAAAAAGTGTACGTGTCGCTGTGTCCGCGCTGGTTGATGTAAAACTCGCCATTCCACCCGTTGTTAAAGCGTTAGCGGTTAACGTCATAACATCGGCCGTTGTGTTTGCCGCTGGAATATCTAAAGCAACAACGCCAATGGCATCTTGCTTTAAACGAAGTAAAAATGTTGAATCGGATCCGGCGGCGGCTGGATTATTTAAAATGATCGAATCATCAGCCGCAGTTAACGCAATCGTGGCATCGCCCCCATCAACATCTTGACCATAGGCCGATTGCAGGGTGATTGATCCAGCACCGTTGTCATCATCAGTACACGAAATATCTCCGTTAGCGTCGGCGGTTAATGTTCCACCGTTAGCATTCCCAGTACAATTGAGTAGAGTAACTCGCATATTTCCTACCACGTGTAATTTCTGAGCTGGAATTGACGTACCGATACCGACATTTCCCGTATCGCCTTCAGCGACAAGCTTATTCGTTCCAACATTAAAATTATCTCCGTCATCCGTGCCCAAAGGCACAATATCTCCGCCGGTTCCGTTAGGAATCGCATACGAAAACTTTGGGAAGTTTAATTGAAAAATAAATACAGTCAGGAAAGAAATAAGGAAGAACTTAGGAAGGAAAAATGATTTTAGATTTGGCATCCCAACAATAAAATTTATATGATTAAAATTATTTACTAATAATACTATAGTAACAAAATATAATTCCCCCTCAATGGTTGTTTGATTTTTTTTACCTTGTTTTTACACAAATATTCGTCGAGAAACTATTTTTTGGTTTAGCAGAAACGAAACAATTGCAGAATAGCTAAATTCAGGGAGTTTTTACTGCCGAAAGCAGGCGTTATTTTGGCAGGTATGGTTAAAGTGCAGGAGATATCGATTTTTAGCAATGAATCGGTAGATTATCGGCCCTAAAATTCCCATCCCAGGAAAATAAAAAATAGGAATAAAGGGATACAGCATTGGCATCGTAAAACAAATCCGGCGAAAGACTTGGAAACCTCCATAAAGCGCGCCATCAGGTTCAATCAAATAAAGTTGGCTTAAAGCTTTTTCTTTAGTTAAACCATCCTCGCGCGCTGAATGAAAATCAATTTGGTGCAGATCGACAAATCTTAAAGTTCCGTATAAATCCAAAATCTTTAACTTCTTAACACTCGCTAAACAAAATTGACACTGCCCATCATAAATCAACTGACTTTGTTTGTTGGACGATTGATTAAACAAACGTTTTTGCTCGATCCACTTCACCACATTATCGGGATCAATAAATAAAAGTAGTTGTGGTATAAACAAAAAGAAAAAAATTGCGGGAACATCAAGTGTCAAAATTAAGGTGATGTGAAAAATAATACCCAGATAAATCGCGGCAATCCTTGTCTTAGGATAGAACAAAAGAAAAACCATAGAGAATTCTATGACAACAATAGCAATCCCCAAAAAGTAGCACAATTGCGGATGATGCATCAGATAATCTTTAAGAATAAAAAATTTCATCACACTCGCACTGGCGGTTGGATAATTCATCAAATTATAAATTGGATTATCCGTCAGCCAATTGCCCTGCGCTGTTACTTTATACAAAGCCGTGTAAAAATATGTAAATCCAATCTGTAGCTGCAATAACCGCTGAATAAAAATGGGTCGACGTTTTTTATAAGACTCTTCATTGCCACGCAGTAAAGCATCGAGCGAGAAATAATCACCATGATAAGCCGTTAAGCACATCAAAAAAAGCGTCACAAGCAAAATATCCCAGGATAGCGTTCCAACGTGAAAAGAATTAAGCGCGTAAAAATAATAACAAGCAAGAACCATCAAAATGCAACTAATCTGACTCCACAATCCAATCAAAAAAAGAAACCAGAAGATGCAAAAAATCCAGACAAACATGACGACAAACCAATCGGGGCTTCTCTGCACGAGTTCAACGACTTGCGGTGTAAAAAAGATCAAGTTATAGTCTTTAAAGGCGGTTGAAAAATAATTATCTCCTAAGTGACAGAACGTTGGCAGGACGTGCGCACCCACGGTGATGGCCACAAAAATCCTAAAAAACGATAGGCCAATCGAAGGTTTTTCTTCTAGAAATAATTTGGACCAGATGTTAAACATAATCTTAAAAAGCTTTCAGTTATCAGCTTTCAGCTATCAGCAGCTTTCAGACTGACAGCTACTGACAGCTGAAAACTGAGAGCTGATAGCCAATCAATGTTCAGTACACTGATATTTCACTTCCTGATATCGTTCATACGGCTGTTTCGTAATCGATGGATAATACACAACGCTTACAGCAAAGCGATCAAAGTAGGGAAACCGGTATCGCAAAAATTTACAAAACGATCGCCCCGCTGATGGATCAGCCACCGAACTTAAAATATTACGATGAATATTATCGAAACCAAATGTTCGCGTTCTAAAAATATCGTGGGGATCAATTGGCTGTGGCTCTTTGCCTTTAATGCCATAAACTTCCACATAACCAAAATTATCATCAACGTTAAAAAACATGATCCATCCAGCGGGGGGAAATAAAAACTTAGTTTTGGGCAAGTTCTTGCCTAACAATGGTTCTAAATAAAAATGGCGGGTTGATTCGTAGTGAAAAACAATCGTCCAGATAATGACGAAAAGGGTGATGATGGTATTTCTGAAATGATGTTTCATAAACGTAAAACGATGGACGAAAGACGTGGGACGTTAAAGTTTAGAAGCAATCAAGGGTTACTATCATTAATTGATTTCTTTTTCAGAAAACACCTGCGCGGTAAATACTTCAATCTTGGTACGCGGATCCTTCCAACAATCCCGTGGGAGTCCAGCTTTTTGAGAACATAACTGTGATAAAAATTCTTCCCTACTCCATCCTGTTTCCGTTGCAACCTGCGGCAAAAAAACACCTTGATTAAAAGGTCCTTGATGAACAATCACGCCATGAACACCTAGCTGAATCTCATCTACATTCTTTATCAAGTGCGGCTTGGAAAGAACAGAAACCTCGATTTCTAAATCTTTGATTTCATCCGTGGCCACAGGATTAAACCGCGGATCTTCACTGGCGGAGGCAATCGCCATATCGCGTACCAACAAATAAAGTGGACCGCGGCCAACGATATTGCCAATACACCCACGCAATTGTCCATGCTTATGAATCGTTACAAAAGCCCCTTCTTCGGCGGACAAACGTGAATCTTGTTCTTGAATCTGTAAAACTTCTTTCGTTGTTACGTATTTTTCAATTGTATTTTTTGCAATATCAATCAACCGCCGTTTTTGTTCGAGCGTTAAGCTCATAACACTTTCCTTTTCTTCTGCGGCATAAACATTAGCAGTAAAATTTATTTTATTTGCCGTAAATAGCGATAGCGCTATAGCCAACAACACTACTCTTATCACCGGTTACATCTCCCGAATTACCATAATTTAAAAGCTCAACATCCGTTAACCCCTTGTGCTGCGCATACAAAATCGCTGTCACAACTGGAATAAAACCACACATCTCCATCGTCCGTTTTTGATTTTCCATCCAAATCTGTTTGGCATTTAATTCTTTAATAGCGCCAATAGTGCGGGCATCCATCTCACGTGCAAAACCATCATCGTGATAATGAGACAGATCCGTGCTGACGACAATCAAGACATCTTTACGATCACCGATGGTCTCTTTAAGACTCATGGCAAAATCATTAAGCAGTTGGACACTAGGTTGACCAAAAACAATAGGAACAATCTTAAAATCGTTAAATGTCTTTTGTAAAAAAGGTATTTCGACTTCTAAGGAATGTTCGCGTTCAAAGGCCTTGGAATCAAAATAAAAATTGGGATTAGTTGCCATTAACTTTTTTGTAAATTCTTCATCAACATCCGCGATTCCCAAAGGTGTCTTGAATCCTCCTTTTTCCCAAATGGAGATCCCATCAAAACCATAAAAATGGCTTGGAGCTAGAATAACAATTGTTTTATAAGGTGTTTGGCTAACGGCTTTAAAGCTGTATCCAGCCACGGGTCCAGAATAAATGTATCCGGCGTGTGGAGCGATGATAATATCGATATGTTTTGGGGAAGGGGTGTTACTTGCGGCGCTCATAAACTTCTCAATATCAGCCCTAAGCTCTTTAGGGTCGGCGCTATAAAATTGTCCGCTGACGTTGGGTTCTTTGATCATGGGATTACTAAAGGCTCGCTGCGGCATCATTAACAAAAATAAAAAAAGAATAATAGAATTCTTTAAAAAATAGGTGGTGTGTATCATAAAAGGGTCACGGGGCATGGGTCAAGGTCTTCCTTGCTACTTGCCCCTTGTCCCTTGCCACTACTTATTATCTTTTTCAAAATAACGATCTAAACTAAAGCCGTGAGATTGATCTTTTTTAAGAATCAAAAGTCCCGTCAAGCAAAGGGCGCAACTGTCCATCATAAAAACAACATACGGGGGAAGGGAAATTAGTCCGCCAAAACAACCACACTCTGTTAAAGGAAGATGTCTAATCAGCGCTTGACCAACGACAAGAATAAACCCCATAAATAAAATGAGTGCCGCGCGCAAACTTATATCTAGCCAAAGGCCGAGGACGACAAACAGACCAATAAACAATTCAACCCATGGCAGAATTTTGGCAACCATCTCCTCTACTATAACAGGCAGAAAACTATAACTTTGAATAACGTATAAGAAATTCTGGTAAGGACCGCTAACTTTCTCAAATCCCGAGACAAGAAAAATGGCACCAATTAATATTCGTAAAATAATAAAAATGTTAATTTTTATTCTCCTCCAAAAGACGATTTAACTCTGCCTCAAGATATTTTATGCCAACCACCATTTTGCCATTAACGAAATAGCTGGGAGTGCTCTTAACATCAAGGGCCTTGCCCTCTCTAGCGTTAGCCATCACAACATCATCAACACTTTTATCATCTAGACAGCGCTCAAGTTGTCCCATATTGAGATTAATTTCTTTAGCGATCTGATCAAAAGCTGGACGGGCATTATGTAAAATCGACCATTCTTTTTGTCGCTCAAACACAAGATCAACAAAAGGCCAAAATTTTTCTTGCCGCGCCGTACATTCGGCATATTTGGCGCTAGTAAATCCATGTTGATGCATCGTCAAAGGAAAATATTTGATCTGCAAATATATCTTACCAGGATGATCCTTCATAAACTGATCTAAATATTTAGATCCCTTAGCGCAGGATGGGCACTCTAGATCAACATATTCAACGATTTTAATTGAGGCTCTAGGATCACCCTTAGTTTTAACCGCCATTACATTCTTGGAACTCGTTTGTGAAGACTGTTTCCAGAGTTTAAGGCCATAAACGGCGGCAATGGTGAAAGCAATGATAAGAAAAGAAATTTGTTTCTTAGAAATTTTTCTCATAAAACAGGCTCCTATCAATTATCGGCTTTCAGCTATCTGCGATCAGCAGCTGACAGCTACTGAAAGCTGAAGACTGATAGCTGATAGCTCTTAAAGTTGTGGACCAACCGATGTCAAGTCTCGTCCAATTTTAGAATCAGCAAATAATTTAAAATTATCGACAAACATTTTAGCCAACTTCTTAGCGGTGGCATCATATTCATCTTTATTCTTCCAAGCATTGCGTGGATTAAGTAACTCAGTACTGACGCCAGGAACTGATTTTGGAATCTGCAAATTCAAAATCGGCAATGTTTCATAAGCAACTTTATCAAGCGTTCCGTTTAAAATGGCATCAATAGTCGCGCGATTATCCTTTAACGAAATTCGATAACCCGTGCCGTATTGTCCAGCAACCCAACCCGTATTAATAAGAAAGGCCTGTGAATTGTGCTTAAGCATTTTATCAGCCAAGATTTCCGCATATTTCGTCGGATGAACCATCAAAAAGGCTTTGCCAAAACAGGCGGAGAATGTCGCCTTGGGTTCTGTAACCCCAAGTTCTGTTCCAGCCACCTTCGCGGTGTAACCGCTTAAATAATGATACATCGCTTGTTTATGATCAAGCTTTGACACCGGTGGCAAAACACCAAAGGCATCGCAGGCAAGAAAGATAATATAATTTGGATGCCCACCTTTTGAAACGGGTTTAACAATATTTTTAATATGATACATTGGATAAGAAACGCGGCTATTTTCAGTTTTCTTCGATGATAGAAAATCGACTTTTCCGGAAGCATCCAGATCAACGTTTTCCAAAAGCGCGTCGCGTTTAATGGCCTCAAAAATTTCCGGCTCGCGTTCTTTTGTTAAATTAATACATTTGGCATAACAGCCACCTTCAAAATTAAAAATCCCATCATTGTCCCAACCATGCTCATCATCACCAATGAGCTGACGTTTTGGATCTGTCGACAACGTCGTTTTTCCAGTTCCAGATAATCCAAAAAATAAAGCTGTATCACCAGTCTTGCCTTGATTAGCGGAACAATGGAAAGATCCGATTCCCTTAAGCGGAAGGAAATAATTCATAATCGAAAAAATTCCTTTTTTAATTTCTCCGCCGTACCATGTTCCCCCAATAACTGTCATCCGTTCGCTGACGTTAAAAGCCCCATAAACTTCCGAGCGTAATCCATATTTAGCAAAATCAAGACAACTGGTCTTACAAGCATTAAGAATCGTCCAATCCGGTTTAAAATTTTTAAGCTCATCTTCCGTTGGACGGATAAACATGTTCTTAAAAAAATGCGCCATCCAAGCAACTTCCGTCACCAAGCGAACACTCAAACGTGTGGCGGCATTGGCCCCGCAAAAGCCATCGATCACATATAATTTTTTCCCAGTTAATTGCTTAATCGAAATTTCTTTTAAATGTTTCCAAGCCTCGATCGAAAGTCTTTTATTATCTGAGCCTGATGCCTCACCGGTCGCCCACCAAACGCTATCTTTGGTCATATCATCTTCGACAATATATTTATCTTTTGGAGAACGGCCCGTAAATTTACCCGTATCAACAGCAATGGTGCCAAATTCTGTCAGATGTCCCCGCTCATATCCTTCTAAACGAGCATCCGTTTCATGTTTAAACAAATCTTCATAAGAAAGATTATAAAAAATCTCTTTCCATTCTTTGATTCCAATATTTTCTAGGTTTAGTGATGCTAAACTTACATTTGGCATGTTATTCTCTTTCTTTTATTTCTTGATTAACCTTAAGGATTGGACCCATCGTGAGGTCAGCGACAATCCGTTTAACCCCTTTAATTTCAAAATTTATTTCATACAACTCTTTTTGCGTTGGGTCATACTCAACGCCATTTAGAACATCGTTTTGATAGTTAGAAAAATGCGACATCACCAACTCTTGATACCCCAACTGTGTTAACCCTGATTTAAAATTACCGGCAACAATATTACAAAATGTCCCACAGGCATCGAGTAAAGCAGCTTGATCATCCTCATCAATAACAGCCGGATATTGCAATTCATTTAAAAGTTTAAAAACATACATTTCCGGTAGATAAATGATGATGGCCCCGATGGCCTTTTTTTGTTCACCATCCTTCTCGTTTTTATAAAAATTAACGGTTGAGATGTACGTTCGTTCATCAAATTTGGTTAACCCGCTAATGCGCATGCGCTTAATAAATTCTGTGATTGGTTTAAGCTCCACTTTAGGTGCTGATGATAATTCAATATCGGCCCGATGCTTAAGGACTCTTTCGACAACCTTAGCTAACAGTAAAGCTTGAACATACAAATCATCTGGGTCTTTTTTATTTTCAATGTTTCTTGCCATATCTTAAACGAAGACTATTTTATATATTTCTTAATTATTTCCAATAAAGTTTCAGCTTTATATGGCTTAACAATATATCCGGCTAAGTTTGGATTAACATCCATAGCCTGTTTTTTGCTATCTTCCGAGCCTGAAGCGGTGACCATCACAATCGGAGTGGCGGCCGTTGCTGGAACCTTAACAACCGCTTTCATAAAATCAAGCCCATTTAATTTCGGCATCTGCCAATCTAACAAAATAATACAGATGTTTTGATAATTTTCGCTTAAAACCTTGAGCCCTTCTTCCCCGTCAGCCGCCTGCAAAATTTCATTCTCAATCCCTGATTTTTTAATCAAACTGATGAGGAGTTTTCGATCCATGAGGGAATCATCAATGATAAGTATCTTCAATGCCACAAACCTTTACAAACACATATGATGGGGTTAAAAACTTTTGTTAATTAGGTGCCATTTTAAATGATATTAAAAAATAAATCAACGTTTTTAAATGGGCGTTTACGTGCTAATTCTTAAAGATTTGTTAAAGGCCTTAAATTTCAAAATCCAAAATCCAGTTAAAGTTATGATGGGAATAATCACAAATTTAATTACTATCTGAAACAGCGGATATTTATGGAAGGGAGAATAAATGTAAAACATGATAACCAGACCCAAAACAATATGCACCCATCGTAAGATGGTACGAATTTTAGCTTCTTTCATCATTTTCTCTTTCTCTAGGTCAAAAAAAAGCGGCCGAAGAGATATTTTTCTATGGCCGCTTTCTCATAATCCTAAGTCCTGAACAGAGATTATTATTGCTTATATTTTAATTCTGTACCATCTTTGGGACAATATTTGACATCACTGGTGAATTCTGATCCACACACAGGACAAAATTTCTTATCCATATGCTCACCAATGAGCATCCCCCCAACAGTTCCAACAGCTCCCCCAATAGCGGCTCCGGTGAGATCATTACCAGTTTGATGCCCGATGATGCCCCCGACAGTCGCCCCACCCAAACCACCGATGGTAGCTCCTTTTTGTGTTGTGGTACAACCCACCAATGTCAAAACTGCCATAACTAGCAAAAGTTTATTTTTCATATCAATTCCTCCATTAATTAATTTTTAACTGTGGGCTTATTGTAACAAAATATCTTTAGGCCTCAACTGAATTTTCATTTTTTAACCAAAAAAGGGCCGACTAGATAAGCCTCTTGATTGCCCCCGGATGCAATAGTGTCTAATGTAATCTTTGCCGGAAAGTCGGTTGGGTTAACTGTGAAATCATAAGAAAACATTTGATATGATTGCCCGTAAATCTGCTCGCCCTTTAATTTCTTTCCATTAACCGTAAACAAAAAAGTGGCCCTTCCCTTAATAAAAAAGACGGCCCTTTGTCCACTATCGGCTTTAACTGACAAATTCTTGGATAAAATCTTTGTTGCTGAAACAACCTCTGGCGTAGGCTTAACTAACGAAGAATTATCATTTATTTGTGTTAAATCAAATGTCATCTTTGTTCCAGCATCAACAAAAATTTTAACCTCTCTAAGTTCATTGTGGGGGGCAACGGCATTCTTCTTAATTATACCCAACGAACAAATGGCCCTTCCACTTTCAATAGAGCGCAAAAACATCACGGGAATAATCCGCGCAAAGACATATTGATCTCCATCATCAATGCGCCCTTTAAACAAAGTTGTGTCACCGCTTGGAAATGAAAGATAAACAGGCCAAGTTTTATTGTGCGCCATAAATTCTTGTGTAAAGGAAACGGCGGTAATGGCTTCTTGTTTAAAGTCTTGATCCCAATCATGAAAAGCCAAAGCCTCTTTTAACCCCTCCTTGTAATGAATAACATTCGAGGCATTAATGATCGTGACCGAAATTAACACCAAAATAAATCTTTTATAATCAATGACCGCTGAGGCAAGTAATAATCCAATAAACATGCTAATAAGAAAGACATCCGGATAAACATAGTAATAGCTAAAAAATAACAGGCTGGGGAAAAATGTTTCTGGTGGCATAATAATGCCATGAACCCCTCCGTTGTGTGGAAGAAAGAATGCCTTAACGATGATTGTTCCTACGATTCCAATTGATAAGAGCAGCACAAATCGGGATGGTTTACGTGTCGATAGAATCAGAAGTAGTGACGCAATGGCGGCGGCAACGCCAACGGGGGCTAAGCTCCAATATCCCAAGTCTTTTCTTAAGAAATAGCCAAAGAAAGATTTGGCGACATCAAGGAGCGTTTGATAATTGCTGAAATACTGAAAGTACTTATAAAAATATTTTACGTGTTCCGATTGAGCAAATCCAAGCTGGGCGCTAGGCAAGTTATTAACAAAAATTAAATAATTAATTAAAAAGAAAGAAAAAATGGTTATCAAAAATCCTGTAGCTATTTTTGGGGTTGTCAGAACCTTGATTCCATCACGGATGATCACAAAAAAAAGAAGTAAGAAAATCAAAAAGTAAGCCGTCTCATCGGTCAACAACATCAAAAGCACAGTGGTTAAGAAAATAATAAACCGCGAAAGTCGAATTTGATTAAATGGCGGCTTTGTCCGTGCGATCATAATCGCCGCCATTAAAAAGAATGTCATGACCAGAAGTTTGGCATTACGAAAAGGAAAAAGTAGCGTTGTGATGGCGCATCCCGCATTAAGTAGAAGTACGCTTCCCACAAGCGCTGCTCTCTTTTCTTTAATAAGACTCGATATCAATAGCCATAACAGCCCAACATTAAGTAGATGCAGTCCAATGAGTGTGTAATTGCGGATAAAACCCTTTTCAATATATTGCCAAAACTTAAATGAAACCATTTCAAAAAAATAAGAAACAGTTCGTGTACGAAAGATTCCATCAACATAATGGGCATCAAATGGTTTTATGAAATCATTCTTAGTAAAACCTGTGTGCAATGTAAATTGATCCACGTCATCCATCGACCAAAAAAAACGATGTAACAGGATTTCGTTCTGCAACCAATTAACGGGCCTTGTATTGGCATAAACAAATAATCCTAAATTAAAAATGACAATGAACCCGACAAACCATAACAATATTTTTTTATGTTTATTCATGACCAAGAGACTCTTGAAGTTTTAAGATGTATTTAGGATCGACACTCAAGCCGAACGATTCAGCTTTTCTTGCATCATCTAGCGCCTTTTGCCATTTCTTTTGAGCGCCAAAAGATAATGAACGACTATAGTAAGCTTGGATAAATCGAGGATCAATCGAAAGCGCGCGATCGAAATTCTCGATAGCTAAATCATACTGACTTTTCATTCGATAAGCCTCACCTTTGTTAGTAATAGCATCAACATATTGGGGATCAAGCTCGATGGCTTTATTAAAATCAGCTAAAGCTAAATCATAATAACCTTTCATCCCATACGCCATCCCGCGGTTATTATACGCCAATGAAAATTTATCATTTAATTCAAGCGCTCGATTGAACTCCCCAATGGCCTTATCATAATCCCCCATCTTATTGTAAGTATCTCCCAGATTTAAAATGGCCGTTGGAATTTGCGGATTCTTCGCAACCACATAACTCCATAAACTAAAACTATTTTCCCATACTTTTGATTGCGTAAAAGTTTTTGCGGCCAAAAACCCATAAACTATAATCAAACCAACAATCATCACTTGCTGTCGAGACTTTGACAAACGTACAAATATTCTTTCCAAAAGAACTCCCAGCATTAGACAGAATCCCAGACTTGGCAAATACATGAATCGATCCGCCACGATGTTCTCATCCTTTAAGTCATCAAAACGCAGTAAAAAGAAAATGGATACAAAATAAAACAAGAATCCGATCATTAACCATTTATTTTTTCGATATCGAATCAAAATAACAATAATCAATATCAACAAAATTATCGACAACACATAGGAATCATGGCCCAAGGCAATTGGCCGCGGAAGTTGATATAACGGGATAAATTCCGCTGGGAAGAAGAATTTCTTCACATAAAATGTCAACGACCAAACCCAGGTTAAAAAAGATTCAACAATATTTCCACCGCCAGGAACCCGGGCATGGAATCGATACGTCATCCAGACAACAGGAACGATATAAACAAAGTAGCAAATCTTGTCCAAAAATATTTTTCGCTCAAATGATCTTCCCTTTAACCAATCGCAGATAAATAAAACCAGCGGCAAACTAAGCGCCATCGGTTTTGATAAGATGCTTAATAACCCCCAGAACAAACTAAGCACATACTGGCCTTTCTTCCCTTCTAGATAGCTCCAATAACTTAATAAACTCAACATATAAAAAAACGCATACAACACGTCTTTTCGTTCCGTCACCCAGGCAACGGATTCCACATGCATCGGATGAGTTCCAAAAAGTAAAGCCGCCAGAAATGCAGCAAGATAACTTAGCCCAATTCTTAGCGCAAAAATAAATATTAACGCCGTAACACTTAAATGAAGAAGTAAATTATTCAGATGATAAACAAAAGGATTATATTTCACGAAATGATACTCGATGGCAAATTGAAGGACAGTTAATGGATTATAACTTTTATTGACTGTCGTTGTAAAAATCGCCTTGATGTTCGGCCACGCTAAAGATCGGATATCAATATTTTCCAACAAATATCGATCGTCATCCCAGTTCGTAAAACCATTATGTAAAACAGGCCGGTAAGCGAGAAAGGTTATTAGTAGAAGAAAAAATAAAAGCAGACTCTTTAACTTGCGTGGTGACATATTATTTCTTGATCAATTCCTGTAGTTCTTTGATATAAGTTTCATTGACACTATCACCTAAAGCTCGAGCCGTTAAAGCATCAAGTAAGGACTCTTTATATAACCTCTTTAACCCATAAGCAATCGATCGATTCAAATAAGCTCCAGAATATTTAGGCGCTAGTTGCAGCGCCCGACTAAAATCGTTAATGGCCGCATCATAATTATTGAGGCTCATATAAATTTCTCCTCGATCATAGTACCCATCCACATAATTGGGGCTTATTTCTAAAGCTTTATTATAATCAGACAAAGCCAGCGGATATTTCTTTTGAACTTTATAAATACTTCCCCTATTAACGTAGGCCTTCCAAAGTAAAGGTTTGAGCTTGATCGTCTCATCAAACTCTTTAATGGCTAAATCAAATTGACCGTTCTGAGAATAAATGTTTCCTCGATTCGAATAGGCATCCGCATAGGTTGGATCAATGGCAATCGCCTTAGAAAAATCATCGAAGGCGGCTTGGTAGGACTTCTCAAAAAAGTGTAACGCTCCTCTATTATTATAGGCCTCTGCATAATTAGGATTAATGGCCAGGGCCTTTTGATAATCCGCTAGCGCCAAGTCATAAACACCATTTTCATTATAAATATTTCCTCTATTGTTATAGGCGATGCTGTTATTCGCATCTTTTGTAAGGACATAATTCCATAAACTAAAACCGTCTCGCCAAATTTGTGATTGTTGAAATGTCTTAAACGATAGTAGACCAAAAAGAATAACCCCACTGATAATAATGACCATTCTCTTTACGGCAAACTTTCTAAGCAGCACATCGACACCAACGCCAAGTAACAAACAAAATCCTAAGCTAGGCAAATACATAAATCGGTCGGCGACAATGCTCTTATCCAGTAAATCGTCAAATCTTAGAAGAAAGAATACCGAGATGAAATAGAATAAAAATGCAAAGATAATCCACTTATTCTTTCGGTAACGGATTAAACAAAAAATGATGACAATAAAAGTAATCCCCGCCAAGAAATAATGAGGATTCAAGAGGTTCACAGGTTTTGGCAATTGATATAGCGGAACCAATGTAAACGGGGCGATGAACTTTTTCAAATAAAACGTCAACGACCAAATCCATGTTAAGGCACTGCTAAGGATATTCCCACTGCCGGGCACGCGCACATGCAATCGATAGGTGATCCACACAATAGGAATCATATAAATAAAATGCGGGATTTTATCTAAGAAAACGTCTTTACTTAACTTCCTTTGCCTCAACCAATCACAAATCCAAAAAACCAACGGTAAACTTAAGGCCATTGGTTTTGATAAAACACTTAAAATCCCACAAAGAATCGATAGCCAATAAAAACCTTTGCGGCCATTTAAATATTGCAGATAACTTGATAACGCCAGCATATAAAAAGCGGCGTACAAGACGTCTTTTCGTTCCGTCATCCATGCCACCGATTCCACATGAATCGGATGAATCCCAAATAATAATCCTCCACAAAAAGCTGCCGGCAAGCTAAGGCCAAGATCTAGCGCAAAAATAAAAATCAAGGCGGTAACAATCAAGTGAAGCAAAAGATTATCCAAGTGATAAATAATCGGGCGATATTTAAAGAAATGATATTCGACCGCGAACGACAAAATTGTTAGTGGGATATAGACTTCTTCAACCGTGTGACTAAAAATCGCCTTAATGTTCTCCGGCGCTAGCGATCGGACATCCACATTTTCAATAAAATGGACATCATCATCCCAGTTTGTAAAGCCATTATTTAACACGGGATAATAAGAGAAAAATGTTATGGCCAGAATAATGGCTAGATATAAATTTTTATGCTTTGGATTTGTGGTGGGAACTGTGGATTGCTTAACAAACATATAAAGTTTTATTGGACGGTTCTAAACAAAATAAACTTCTTCTCCCCGGCGATAACACTAATCGATCCGAAAGAATGCTCATTAAGAAAGAGCTCATATTGCCCTGGATCCA
This sequence comes from Candidatus Omnitrophota bacterium, assembly GCA_023247445.1. GTDB lineage: Bacteria > Omnitrophota > Gorgyraeia > Zapsychrales > Zapsychraceae > JAHFGL01. Next base: position 26,695 of record JAHFGL010000012.1, read on the forward strand.
AAATTAATCTGGCCATACGAATTTGATCTGGCAAGGTTTGCCACGAACGTAAATCGGCTTGTTCTGAAACGATGTTATAGAGACTGCCAACATACTTAACCCAGTTGGATGAATTATCGCCGTATTTTCTTTCAAGGGCTTCTTCTGTTTCTTGCTCTATCAAATATTTTCCAGCCGAACGAATGGCCGCTTTTGCGATCACTCGTGCTTTACGATTATTCAAATTTTCAATCGCGATGCCCCCAATATCTTCAACTTCCTCTGTACTAATAAAAGAACTATTCTGATCAAGATCAACCGCCTTAAAATAACCTACGGATATTTCTTCCGTTCGCCTATCATATACAGGAAAGGCCAATTGAGAAAGATACCCGCCCGGTAATGGAATAGGAATACTTATCTGATGTTTGATGGGTGACAGGCCAGCATAATGAATCAGATAAACCTCGGCTTTTGCTTCTTTGTCTTTTAACCCCAAAAAGGATTTATTCATAAATTTACGGCGGTAAACTTGAAATTCTTCTTGGTCCATCCACTCGGCTAGCGCTAAAATATTTTCTTTTAGAATCTCAGGAACCTCAATATGGTAATCGTTTTCATAAATATCAACCGCCTTTTTATAAGAAATAAAGGCATCATTAAGATCATCACCTGTGCCATTCTGCTCATATAATATGCCCATCAATAGTCGCGCAAACGCATCTTCTTTATAAACATTCTTTTGATCCGGCTTATATTGGCGATTGATCACCGATAGTTTGACATCAACATCCCTCGCCTCAACAAGCGCTTCCTCGATATTACCCAAGGCCACAAAGTTTAAACTCTGAAAAATATTAATCATCACCCGTTCAAAATCTTCACCCCGATAAGGAGCCATATTATCATTGATCAACCATGTCGCGACTTCCTTCGATATGGAGGTCGTATATAGTTGATCATAAACATTCTTGGCCTCTTCAAAAGTTTTTATGCTCTCTTCATATCGTCCAGCTAAATGTGACATTAGTCCATAATCAAGAAGATACAAAAGATGGTTGTTCGCGCCATAACTATCTTTTTGATTTTCTTGAAGCACTTTGAGGGCATATTTGAATTTTCCAGCCGTTGCCAGGCCATTGATTTGCGGCTGGATCATAGGAGATGAAGCGCAGGAAGAAAAAACAAGAATACAAACAATAAGAAAAAAATGCTGGAGTGATTTTTTTGCCAGGAGATTTGTTCTAATCATAAGCGGTCACCTGTCACCATGTCACCAATCACCAGAATTTTTTGCTGGTGACTGGTAACCTTGTGTCTTGGTGACCTTTAAAAAGAAAACTTAGCGTTCTCAACCATCTTTTTGATTTCGTGTTGTCCGATCCAAACCTTCACATTGGTTTCTAGATCAACCAGTTCAAGATTGACTTGATAAAAAACAACAGACTTTCCTTTAACTTCATCTCTAACTGAGTTGATGCTACCAATAAGCATAAAATCAGCGCCTAATTCTCTCCCTATCTTTTTCATACTTTCTTGCGAGGTGTAACCAGTTTGCTGATCTTCGCGTTCCTCACGAACTTGCTCACGTTCCTTAGGAGAGGCAACGAAAGTAACCTTGCCAGAATTAAGTAGCTCTTGTTCCAATTCTTTAATAAAAACCTGTGAATTGATGTGCTCATCACTACGATTATTAATGCGACCAACAATAACAACAGGATTTTTTTGTTTTTCCTTCATAAAATTGGTTAACCACGGTTTTTCCAGACAATCTTGAATCATCTCGCGGAAAACAAGCTGAGCATCAAAATCATTCCAATTTCCACTTAGATCAATTGGTCTGGGAACATCAACGCGCGTCACCTTTGTTGAGCTGCATCCAATCACACCCAACAATAAAATCATCATCATGCAATTAATTTTTCGATTCACATTTAACTCCTTGTTTTAGGTTGTCGATTTTATAAATAAGCCAGAGGTTACGCGAATACACCAGCAAACCTACCGCTTGACCAACAATAAAAACTGGATCTTGGCGATAAATGGCATAGATTAGCAAAATCACTCCGCCAGCAATACTAAAATACCAAAAAACAATTGGAACGAAGCTTTCTTTCTTTTTCTCAGAACAAATCCATTGAATAATAAACCGCAAACTAAAAAGAATCTGTCCGAACAACCCCAACATGATCCACTTATTCATCGTCGGCCTCTGGCCATAAGTATACGAAAAAAATCCGCCATAACTTTAAAAATTCTTTTATGGCTGTATTTCGTTTGTCCAAATCTCCGAGGACGATGATGGGAAACGATTTCCCCAACTCTAAAGCCCTGCCATGACAAACAAAGAGGAATAAAACGATGTTGCCCTTCCCAATTAAGGGGAATCTTTAAAATACAATCCTTACGATAGCCCCGCAGTGTACAAGAAATATCGTGAATATTCTTTCCTGTCAAAAAACGCTGTAGACTATTTCCTAATTTTGACAACTCAGTTTTAAGAAATGTATCTTGCCTATTTTGTCGCCACCCACAGACACAATCGAAACCTTCCTTCATCTTCGAAAGAATTTTGGCGATATCGGCTGGATCGTTTTGTAGATCACCATCTAAGGTAACAACCACTTCGCCTCGGGCTACGGCCAACCCCTTTTGCAAAGCATGTGTCTGACCTCGCCGCTCCTGCAAATGAACGACCTGGATTACGCTTGAAAATTTATATTGCAATTGATTAAGAACTTTTAACGTTTGATCAACAGATCCGTCATTGACAAAAATTATCTCAAAAGACTCGAATGATTTCATCGATTCTAAAATCTCTAAAAGAAGAAATTCGATAGAATCTGCTTCATTAAAAACAGGAATCACAATCGAATAAAACGGAATTTCTAAAACGCGGGGCTCTTTTTTCTCCTCAACAGATAAAACTTTAGACATAACATTCAAATATATTTCTTAGCGCAATATCATTTACTATTTAGTTATCATGATAAAACTATTGGGGAATTTGCCGCTGAACTTACTTAACAAATCTTGGGCTTCCTCTTTAGTTTCAAACTTTCCCGCATAAAGCCGATACCACGTCCCCTTTTCACCCAAATTCTTCGTCACCATATAAGCCGTTGGATCAATCTTTTTAACCTCTTCCAAAGTTTTATCCGCTTTGGGTTTATCTTTAAAAGACGCCACTTGAACAGTAAAAATAGATTTTGTTGCCACGGCTGTAGTCGTTGATGATTTTGGTTCAGATGCGGGAGGGGAAACACTAACCTTCGGAGATGTTGCTGGGATAGCCACATTTACAACAGGCGGTGTTGTCTTAACAGTTTGATTTTCTTTTCCAACAAACTCATACTCAACATTATGTGTTGTTTTTTCCTCATCCTGAAATAAATCGCTCAAAGGAATGGTCTCTCTATTTCCTTGATGGTTCAAAAGAACAAGAACAATAATAACAACCCCAACGATGAGGGCACTGATTAACCATGAATTTTTCATATAATCCCTCCTTTAAAAGAATACGAAAATTTATTTATTGCGTGAAGCAACAATCTCTTCAAGACGCTCAATACGTTTTGTAATTTGCTGCAGATAATCAATGATGATCGCATGAGTAAACTAAGGATCAATTCCAACGGCTGAGTTAGAACCTATTTTATTAATCGTATTTTGATACTCATCTTTTGTCTTTTTCATCGGATCTGAAAACATCATAACCCGATCTCTCTTATAATAATCTAAACGAAATTAAATGTATTTTAACGTTAACTATCTTTACAAACAAGGCATAAGTTGAGCTTATTCGCGCTGATGAATCCACTCATCTAATGACGGAATTTCTTGAATCTTTCTAGAATCAATTTCTTTACTAATATCCGTATACCAACCTATCGTATGTCCATTAATTTCAACCAGCTGCCCAATCTTATTAGTCGCTGGCTCTAAAATGAGCACTCCTAAATAGTGATGATCCAGCATGGCAAAACGACTCCCGGGAAGCCAACGTATATCTTGGACCGTCAAATCTCCCCCTTTATATTGATATCGAGGGATTTCGCTAGCGACAGCATGACGAGGAATTTTAAATAATCGTTTACGAAACCAACGATCATTCACAAAATACAAATGGTCATCTTTATCGATACCAAGGAGTTTCCCGGCATCTGAGACAAAGCGTTCCCTTGACTGACTCTGGCTATTAAAACGAAGGCGATCCCCTTCTAAGAAAAGTTTAATATCCCGTAAAAGCAAATGATCAACGGGAACTGTCGATTGATTAGAAGCGATTTGTGCAACAAGTTCTGACTGCAAGGTCGTTAAAGAAATACGAGAAACCTTAATTTCATAAGAATAATCATGCAGCGAGGTATCAACAGCTTCTTGATAAAGATTATATAAATTCTCACCCTTTTTATCCCAATATAAAGCAGAACTTTTTCGAACAGGACTATCAATGGCACGTTTATTCTTCTCTTCTAGATCATATATATAAATCTGATCTTTTGAAAGATACTGAGACCACCGAGATATTTCATAACAAAACTTTTTACTATCCGGCGACCAATGAGCCCCGCTGATGGCTCCCTTAACTTTTTCATCTGATTTCTGCGTAGCAAGAGAATTATCGGCCAAAGCCGTCACACTATCAATTAATATACTTTGCCTTGTTTTAAGAGGTAATAGGTAAAGTGATTGGTATGTGTTAATCAATAAGTTTTTCCCATCGGGAGAAAAAACATATTCTCGAATGGGGTCTTTCGCGGCAAAAACGGATTGCGCATTTTGGCCATTAATCTGGATAGATTTTAATTCGTTACCATCGATAAAATAAACAGATGATGAGTCATTAATCCAATGGGTGTTGGGTGAAACGTCTTTAGGAAATTCAAATATTTCGGCAAGGCTGTAGTAATTAGTCCAATACACATAACCAGCCAAACTCACCAGCAACAGTAGACTACTCATGGCTGTAATATAAATGATATTTTGAAGTGTTGTGAAAAAAGCATCCCGGGCTTTAAAATCGCTCAATTTTAATACAAGTAAAAGCACAATGACAATTATTGCGCAGGCTAGAAAAAGATACAAAATCAGCTCAAAATGATTGCTTAAAAATCCAACCGTTTTTTCTAAATCCATAACGAATAAACCCCTTTCTCGACTTAAAACTGTTTTATCTTAATGAGAAAGTACGGGAAAGTCAATGAGAGCCTTCAGCGAAAATATTTTTAACGAAGATAAAGAAATGCGGGAAAATACGTTTAGGAGTCAGTCCCAGGCCAAGGGTTATCATTGCGGATATATTGGCCGTCTTCTAATTTAGTAAAAAATTGCAGTAACAACGGATGAGAAATTTTATTCTTACTATCTTCTTTTATGAGTTTTTCTTCACACACATAAGTAACCTGATCAGAACCATCAATCAAAACATGATACCAAGGTTGATGAGGATTAATTTTTGCCAAGCTGGCCTCCTCCCAACAAGAAGCATCTAAGCAATGCCCATCAATATCAACAATAATTCCACGATAATTTAACTCTTTGTGACGAACGAGCTGGCCAGTTTGAAATAGCGGCTCAATACTACGAATGATTTCCTCCGGCGTGATATGGACAAACTGCTGGTGATTGACCTTCTTGTCCAAATCTTTAAAGAGCTCAACCATAAGCTTAGTGCTCATCGCATCATCTTGGGTTTGAAAAGCTCGGATCAAATTCGCTAGATAACGTCGAATAATGGTATCGACCTCTGCTTTTTCATTTAGAATCTCTTGGATATCCTCGATCGATTTTTCTTTTAACCGCAACATATCATGCTCGTGAATAATTTGCCCGGAACTAAAGCAATCCACATAAACTTTTTTCCCCTGAAGATCAATACGCGCCAAAAAATGCCCCGGAAAATGACAGCCTTCGATATGTAGCCCTAACCGATGACCAACGAGCATATAAATGCTAGCCAAGCTAATAGGGATCCCTCTTTTATATTTAATCACATAAATAAGATTACTATTTTGTGGATTGTAATAATCGTCTTCGTTGCCTTGTAAACCTTTAATTTTGAATAAAAATTGAGCAAGTAAACGCGCATCATTGACTTTAAACTTCGCTTTGTATTGCGAAGCTAAATCATCCAATAAAGTTCCTAAAGTTTTTTCTGATTCAGAAGGGTCTAAAAAACACGAAAGCATATTTAAGGCTTTTTCTAATTTCACAGAATCATTTGGATTGTTAAACCAAGACGGCCAAACGTGACGAAGCCAAATACTTTTCTGATTTTTGAAAATAATATGCAGACAATCTCTTTGTGTCGGGGTAAGCGGAAAAGATATTTTACTTAATTCATCTCTTAAACTGGGGCCGTAAGTAGTTAATTCGGCAATAATTCTATTTTGAATATCCGTCGATTCATCATCGAGCAACTTAATTAGGTGGGGAATCTGTTTCGGATCTACCATTGCCATAGGGAATTGCCTGGTTGCTCATACAAACAGAATTACTTGTATTCTTTATATTATTAAATTCACCCAAAGGCAAGTCCAACTACAAATTTTTTACCTTCATATTCTTTAAACCTGATGGTTACTTTAATTGCGATTCCAATTTTGCCATAAGATCCGTCGTTTCCTTGACAATATTTTCTGGAACAAGTTTAAGCGCTTGCATATCTTTCTGGAAGGATCGCAGCGAATTAACTAATTTACGGATCGCGGCTTCGTTTCGTTTATCCCTTTCTTCTTCTGGATCAACCGGTTTCCGTTCCTTCATGATTGATGTCAAATCACGGCGGACAACACTAGCATCCTTGCCTTTATCAAAAATAGATTTCTTTAGCTGAGAATAATCTTCTCTTAATAATTCCTTTTTTTGTTTCGCCATTCGAAGAACATTAATAGCGTCATAACTGGGAACATTGATGGCTTCACGTTTCTCACTAAACTCTTTGGATAAATACGCGGGTTCATCTTGTTCCAAAAAAAGATACGTTTTTAAAAGCTTCAAACACAATTCTTTTTTAAGACCAACTTCCTTTTCGGTATAATGCTCAAATTTTTCATAGCCCCACGCATGATAATGCTTATCTTGCCAGACGGCATAAAGAGATTGTCCCAAATTAACCCAAGACGTCTTAAAATCCTTCGCATAATCCGCGATTTGTTCTCGAAGAGTATCCCCAATAATATGATCTTTGCTGCGTTTGTTAGTTCCTTCTGAAATCTCAAAACTTTTCATAACGACTTCCCTTTCGATATAAATTATCTTTACGCCTTCTTAATTTTGACACATTGTATCATCTGTTTAAAAATTTTTCTATCAATGAGTCCAGGAATATAATTATTTAAATTGGCGGCGCCAGCGGCAACACCCATGTGCATCGCTTTCTTCAGTGACTGATCACCGCAATAAGAATGCAAAAATCCCGCCAAGAAACTATCCCCACACCCAACATCATTCTTTACTGATAATTTTGGTGTCCGTGCATGATAAATTTCTCTTTGATTAGATCCAATGGCGCCCTTATCAGCCAACGATATCACCACAATCTTTATTCCCATCTGATGGAATCGGTTGATGGCTTCTTTTACTTTCTTTAAACTATTTAATTTCGTATGCAAAACTTCTTCGGCTTCCATTAAATTCGGCTTGATCATAAAAGGCGCAGCTTTTATCCCTTCGCTCAAAGCCTTGCCACTGGTATCCAGAACAGTCATCACATTAGTTTTGTGGGCTAATGTAATCAACTGTGCATAAATTGAATCATGCGCGCCATTGGCACTACGCCCGGCGAGGACAACACAGTCAGATTCTTTGAGGACATTTTGAAACTGTCTTTTGAATCTATTCATATCTACTTGAGAAACACGCGGGCCGATTTCAATAGCACGCTTTATTTCTTTTTTTGCTGTACTGATGATTGTCAAATTTGTACGGGTCTCTCCTTTAACATTAATAAAGTTTGATTTGATTTTTTCTTCACGAAGTAGTTTCCTAACCGTTTGGCCTGTTACCCCAGCTAATAAACCGATCGCTAGGTTAGGATGTTTAAAAGAGTCGAGCGCCCGGGAAACATTGATACCCTTTCCTCCGGCGCTGAAAATATACTTTTCTTTTGAAAGCGGTATGTCTTTTTCAGTTTTGAGGATTGTCTTATCCAGGGCGGGATTAAGAGTAACCGTAAGAATTAAATCTTTCATGACCTGTCTTCGCTCCAAAACTTCTGTTTGGGAGCTTCGCCGGGTTCATCCGCCCTTTCAGATAAGGACGAACATCCGCCGTAGCCAAACGTTCCCCCACGAGCAAACCCGTGGTCTCCGGCGTAGGCGGATGAATTAACGCAGGGCCTTCTTAAGCTCTTCAATATGTTTTTCATCAACAGAGTAACCCAACGATTTTATTGTCAAAAGGTCCTGTAAAACCATCGGTAAATTATTTTGCAATTGATAGAGTTGGGCGCGATTGTAATAGGCAAAATAATTCTTTGGATTAAGGGTAATTGCCTGATTAAAATCTTTTAACGCTAAATCAAATTCTCTTTTTTGCTGATAGGCTGTGCCTCTGGCATTGTAAGCTCGATCATCGGAAGGATCTAATTCAATAACTTTGTTATAATCGGTGATAGCAAAATCTAATTGTCCCTGCACGATATAAATCCCCCCGCGATTAAAATACGCCTCTTTATTAGACGCATTTAATAAAATCCCATTTGTATAATCCTTGAGAGCCAGTTCATATTGACCCGCTTTAATAAAGAGCCCCCCACGATTTAAATAGCCTTCGGCAAACCCAGGCTTTAAGCTCAGGGCCTGATTAAAATCATTCAAAGCTTCCCTGAATTGATTAGTCACAAGATAAATGACACCTCGATTATTGAGCACCTCTGCATTGCGAGAATTAAACTCAAGAGATTTTTGATAATCGTTAAGGGCTAAATCATACTTACCTAACTTTTTGTAAATATTGCCACGATTATTGTAGACATCAACATACGATGGCATCAAATCTAAAGCAAACTGATAATCGTTAAGGGCTAAATCATATTGTTCTTTTTTCTGATAAACCTGCCCCCGATTATAATGGGCCTTAATAAAATTTGGCGCAAAGTCGATGGCCTTATTAAAATCCGCTAATGCTAAATCTAGCTTATCATTAAGAAGATAAAAGAAACCTCGATTATGATAGGCTTGCGCATCATCAGGGTTTTGATTAATCACTTGATTAAAAATGTCTATTGCCAAATCTTTTTTCCCAATTTCATCATAGCCGTAAGCCAGATGATAAAGAACTCTTGGCTTATTCGGGGCATGTCGCGCCATATCCTCAAGAAATTTCATTTTGTCAGCCCAAACACAATTGCGTTGATACGCAAGAACAGCAAATATAACAATAATCAACCACATAACAGCCTGATAAACTTTAAACTCTTTAATCATTCGTCTTAGAAGAGCAGGAATAAGTATCGCGAAACCAACCATCGGCAAATACATTCGGTGTTCGAAGATGACATCCGCTATGGGAAAAAAACTCGACTCAGGAATTAGCGTCACAAATATCCATAGAATGGCGAAGGCCATCATCCTCTCTTTTTGGAACAATCGATAACTCAAATAAAGAATCAAGACAATAAGCGCTAAAGAAACCAACATCTGAGGATTTAAAAAACTCGTAACCAATGGATACTCGTAATCAAGGTGAAGATTAATTGGAAAGAAAAATAACCGCCAATACGTGATAACCACGTTAAATTGTGTAAGAAGATATTGCCAGCGGGGAATAATTATTGTTTCCTTACTCATATTTGCCAAAGATTCAAACGACAATGCTCGATATTGACATAACGTTAAGAGGAGTAAGAAAAGAATGCTGACGACGGCATACGGAATAATCCTTTTTAAGGTTTTATTATCTTTTTGATCAACTCTGGTGAAAAAACATTTATCAATAAGTAATATGGCCAGCGGCAGACTTAAACTAATTGGTTTTGAAAAAAGTCCAAGAACAAAGAAAAAGATACTAAAAACATACAATCTCTTTTCTTTCAAAAGACGATAGTAAACGTAAAACAATACCGCTGAAAGATAAAAAAGACTGGCAAGTAGTGTTGAGCGCTGCACAACATAAGTAACAGCGGAAGTTTGAATGGGATGACAAAGAAAAATCAAACTGGCAAACAATACAATCTTGCCGTCGTGATGCTCGTTTCTTCCATTTGTTTCTAGTTTAGCGAAAAACAATTTTAAAAGAATGAAATAAATGACCGTTGTAAGTAGGTGTAAAAAGATATTAACAAGATGATATCCAAAGGGATTGAGCTGATTAAACTGATAATTAATTGCAAAACTTAAATAAGCTAAAACCCGAGATGGCTCATAAAGCCAGATGGCTTTTATATTTTTTAAGTTCTCAATAATGGGATTATTAACAATCCGAGGAAGATCATCAAATTGAAATGGGGCATGAAAAGATGGGCTATAAACGATAATGCCCATCATAATAAATAAAATAATCACAAGGATCTTTTTCATGGGAAGCTAGATAGCGTTTAGTGGGTCAGGATATTTAAACGTATAATTTAACAGTTGTTTTAACTTCTGATTGTTCACAATTTTCCCCTCATATGTTCCTTGAGTACTAAATTCAGGGATCGGCCGACCCATTTTGCCAGCGGCTATCACATAGAGCTCTTGACGTGTGGGATGGCCATCGCTACAAAGATTGAGCACTTGATTGCCAATAGTACCTTTTTCAATGATTTGAGTAATGATTGCAACACAATCCTCCCGATGGATTAAATTAACACGTTTATTGCCATAAGCTAATATTTCTTTACTGCGTTCTTTATCCGCCAAAAGAAAATTTCCAATCGGTCGATCGGGGCCATATAATCCAGCGAATCGAAGAATGGTCGTTTGAAAATGTTTGTCCGCTAGCAGCAAATCTTCTATTTCTTTTAAAACTTTTGATCGAGGGTTATCGGGAGCGAATAAACTATCTTCGCTTGCGTCCAACAACGTATCAGGATAAATAGATGTTGAACTGGCAAAAATGACATGCTTAATTGATGAGTCTTTGACAAAAAAAACCACGGACTCAATTTGTTTTTTATAAAAGGAAGGGTCGGTCAAACTGCGTTTAAAAGGAATGTTTAGAAAAAGGACATCCGCTTCAAAAAAAGGAGTGATGTCTGCACCCTGGACTTGGGGGGCAACATTAATAAGAAATGGCGTTATTCCTAAATCGTTTAAAAGAGAAACTTTAGCAGGGGATGTTGTTGACCCGTTGGGTCGATAACCTAATGTGAGTAAATATTGAGCTAACGATACGCCTAACCAGCCACAGCCTAAGAGGCTAATTTTATTTTTTATAGATATTTCTTTAATTCCATCCACGTCTTTTTGCCAATGATCCCATCACCTTTAAGGCCATGATCTTTTTGGAAAGCGGAAATCGCTTTTTGCGTTTTTGCTCCAATCTTTCCATCTATATCTCCATCATAATATCCTGCCCCTTTAAGAGCTTTCTGGACCTCTTCAGCACTAGCCGCAACTCTAATAATACGATCATCATCTGATTTATAGCTACCTGCATCCGATAGTGATGTCTTGATTTGAGTTACAGTTGTTTCAGAAGCAGATCCCAAACTCTCAACTTGGCCGGAAAGATCTTGAACTTGATCTTTAAGATCATTGATTTCCTGATCACGTTCCTCTATTTTCTTTTCTAATTGAGAAACTGTGATTTGTAATCTACCGACCTCTGAAGGTTGACGAGTTGTTGCGCAACCGACTAAAAATGTTGTCATCAAAATAAGAACTATTGATTGAAAAATCATGTTCCCTCCTCGTAAAGAACCATTAAACCAAAATTATTTTTAGGATTTCTTGAAAATACTACTGACGAACAGTTGTATTCTAACACAAAGTTATTTTCTTCCTATGTCTTCTTCAATTATTTTTCTTAAATATCATACTTTTATTTGCATTTATTTTCATCAAGCGAACAACAATCGGGCTCGTGCTATTGGGATAATTTTGATGAAAAACCGTCTTACCCTCTGCCTCATCATTAATAATTTCTGTTGTAAATTCAAATCCGGGTTGAATAACGGGGAGGCCTCCTAATTTTATTTTCTCCTTAGTCCCCACCATCCGTAACGTTCCCATATAAGCAATGGCATCAGGCAAAACATCAAATTTAACATCAAGCTTTTCCGTTGCCAAAGTTGAACCAACAGGAATTGAGATAGAAGAAATTTTGTAAGCGCCATACGGGAGCTCGATAAAAAAATACCCTGGCTTTACTGTTTGAACATCCCACGCAAAAGCCTTTTGTTGATTCTTGTCTCCAATATAAAGCTGAAACTTTTGGCCTTGATCATCCGCACTCTCAATCAAGAGCTTGACATAGGTTGCCTCAAGTACGCCTTGAAAATCTGTTTTAGCAAAAACAACTCCTTTTTTTAGAGCATATTCCTCTAAAGTTTCCCCGGCCACATTTTGGAGTTGTGGTGATGTGTCTGGAGAAGAAAATGGTGGTGTCGTCTGTTGATTGTTTTTAATCGCTCGGCTAGACTTCTGTGTTGTGGCACAACCACACAAAAGAAGAATTAAAACTAACGGGAAGTATTTTCTAATCATAAATTCTCATGTAGAGAAATAAAATTAATTTTAGATTTTTAGTTTATCAGAAAAAATATTTTTTAGTAATTTTTTTTAGGAAACACTCTGGCAGGATAAAAAAAGAAACGGCCAAGGTTTCCCTTGACCGCTTCTTTAGGCTTATTTTTAGACTAGCCCTGGTCCGTCAGAACCTCTGACTTTTTGGGGGAGAAGATCTTTGTCTTCCAAACAATCTCGATATTCAGTGTATGATGAAAATCAACCTTGATTAAAACCCTATCACGGGTCATGTAAAAACTACCCTTAACTTGAAAGTTGAATTTCTCCAACTTTTTGGCTGTATCAATCGATTTTTTAATATGAATTTGCGGAGGTTCTAAATCCTCTGTTTTATCAGCTAAAAGAACATTATAGAGGAAGCTCTTCTCTACATGTGTTTTGCACTCTTTATCTTCCGAGTCAGAACTAATAGAGAAGCTCTTGATTCGGTTGGTTAGGTCTATTTTCTTTTTGAACAGGATTTCTTTCATATGTCCCTCTTTTCCCTTACAACGAAAGTATATCACCCCTCAAAGAGCTAACAAGATGACCAGAGCCGTTTTGGGAAACCGTTTCCTTAAAATCTCCCCGTCGGTATAAATGGCTGAGGCATAAATAAACCAAATATTTATTTTTATTTATCTACTGCGGTGGTGTTGCTTTTATTGAAAATAGGCAAGGGATCTTTGAAATAAATCAAAGATCCGTCTAGAAAGAAACCGTTTTCTTTAAAGAAAATTGGGCTTATTTTTGCTTATGAAATGGTAAATGAATGCGTGGCTCTTGGCCGGTAAGAAGTCGTTTAATATTGGGGCGGTGACGCAAGACAACAAAAATACAGAAAATAACACCTAAACAAACTAAAACAAAGGGTTGATTAGTTAAAACCATAATAATAGGCAGCGCAATCGCCGCCAAAATGGAAGAAATCGAAATAATACCACTAATAAGAAAGCTACTAATCCAGACCAAAACGGTGAACAAAAGAACAGGTCGAATCGAGGCGATGCGAATCGTTAAACCAATAAGAACACCTAAACTGGTGGCAATCCCTTTGCCGCCTTTAAAATTTAGAAAAACCGTCCAATTATGACCACTAACAACACATAAGGCTAATACTACACGTGATAAAATATCCGTTAACCCTAAAAGATCTGCAACAACGGCAACGGCTAATACCCCTTTAAGAATATCAATGATAAGAACTGCAATTCCTGGCCCTTTACCCAAAACACGAAAGACATTCGTAGCCCCCACATTGCCTGATCCGTGTTCACGAATATCAATCTTCTTATATATTCTTCCATAAATATAAGCCGTCGGGATGGCCCCAATCAAATAGCTGATAATAATCCCAAGAATAATCATCATTTAACTCCATTTAAAATTTTGATACCTTCTCTTATATAGTCAACGCCTGAGATGGCCGCTAAAATTAAAGTTGTCCACCATAATAATGGAGAAAACGACCACTCTAAAAAAATACCAAAAACACAAAAAATTTGAAAAAATGTGCTGGCCTTACCCCAAATTGTTGGCTTAAGAATAATGTCTCCTCTAACTTGTAATATAATGAGTCCTCCCAAAAGAAGAACGACATCTCGACTAATAACAGCGACCACCAACCATGTAGGAAATTGAACAGCCCCTAGTAAAGGGCCTGTCAGATAAAGGCAAATAAAAGCGCTGATTAAAAGTAGTTTATCGGCGAGTGGATCGAGGATAGCTCCCGCTTTTGTCTTTTGATCACGGGTGCGCGCAATATAACCATCTATAATGTCGGAAATAACCGCAAAAAGGAAAATTCCTAAAGCAACTAGTCGCATGTAATCATGTTGTGGGGTATAGTATAAAAGCGTGATAATAAAAAAAGGAACAGCTAAGATGCGGACAATGGTAATTTTATTAGCAAAGGTCAGTGCCATCGTTATTCATCCACTGCTTTTAAAGGGATATGGTGTACCGGACATATTGCAACCGCTTGAGAATATCGTACGCCATCAATGGGACAATAATAAATTTTTCTTTCTTTGCCACTTAAAGAATTGGTTAACGTTTCAACCGCCGACTTTGTTTCTGGATCGTTTTGAACTCTCTTAGATAAAGCCTCGATATCTTTTTCACTTAGCTGTTTACCACTCATCGCGCCGGCGATGGAAGTTAACGCTTCTTTAGCTTCAGTCGATGATTGACTTTTATTCCCATTAATCGTCTGACAGCCGCATAGAAAAATGATCGAGGTTAAACTAAGAATAATTCTAGAAATATTCATAAAATGACAATCATTCTAAAAAACGGATGCGATTTAGTGGCCAATAAATAAACTCAGCCCGACCGATTAAATTCTTCTCGGGTACAAATCCCCAGAATCGACTATCAAGACTCGAAGCACTATTATCCCCCAAAACAAAATAATTACCCGGAGGAACCTTGACGACTTGATGTGCCTCACCAAAAGATGAATTACGATTATAATAATAAATATTCTTTATCCGAGGCTCTTTAGATAATACTCCATTAATATAAATGTGGCCGTCCTTAATTTCCACAGTCTCTCCTCCTGTTGCGATCAATCGCTTAATAAAATCGCGTTTAGGATCCTCTGGAAAAATAAAAACAATAATATCGCCTCTTTTAGGTTTAGTAAACCCTGGCAAACGTTTATCAGTAAGAGGGATATGCGGGCCATAACGTAACTTGTTGACCATAAGCCGATCCCCTTCAATAAGTGTCATGCGCATCGAGCCACTAGGGATTTTAAATGCTTGGATGAAAAAAGTACGGATAAATAACGCCAATAGAAGTGCAATTAGGATAGATTCAACCCATTCCAAAACTACCAATTTGGTATGAGACATTTTCAGAATATTAAATATCTTTTCCTTCTTCGCTGAAAAAGATTCTTCAATCTTCAGTTGGGAGGCGTTTGTCAATTCAAAAAATTTCTCCTGAAGAATTCCATCGTTATCAATATATTCATTAATAACAAGGGTTCGCCAAAGAGCATCTGGGTTATTGGTAACCTTTAGCAAATGTTTCTCTTTTACCGCTAATTTCTTGAGTATTTTGATTCTAAGTTTAATCATAGTTTTAGCGCCGCCAAAAAGGCCTCTTGAGGGATTTCAACGTTACCAAATTGCTTCATACGCTTCTTCCCCTCTTTTTGTTTTTCCCAAAGTTTTCGTTTTCTTGAAATATCCCCCCCATAACATTTGGCGGTGACATTCTTTCCCATCGCTTTAACGCGCGCACTGGAAATAATTCGCCCTTCACTGGTTGCCTGAATGCGCACCTCAAAGAGCTGTTGTGGAATAACATCTTTTAATTTAGTGACGAGCGCCAATCCCTTTTCATAAGCATAATCTTTAAAGACTAAACACGAAAACGCATCGCAGATCTTATCATTAATCATAATATCTAACTTAGATATTCTCGTTGGTAAGAATCCTTTAAATTTATAATCAATAGATCCATAACCGCGGGTAACAGATTTAACCGCATCATTAAAGTCAACAATGACTTCGGAAAGCGGGATATCAAAGATAATCTTCATACGATCCGAGACATATTCGCTGCCGATAAAAATTCCGCGCTTTTTCTTAGCCAACTCCATAACCGCATCCATGTTGGCCACGGGTGTTAAAATCGTAACCGTTAGATATGGCTCTTCAACGCCAGAAATGATGGAACTATCCGGTAACGCCGTTGGGCTATCTAAGGTAATCGCTTTGCCATCCTTGGTCTTGATTCGAAATTGAACGTTGGGTGTTGTTAAAACCAAATTTAAATCATATTCGCGTTGCAATCTTTCCTGAACAATCTCCATATGAAGCAGTCCCAAAAATCCGCAGCGAAATCCATGACCAAAAGATTGCGAACTTTCTGGTTCATAAACTAAACTTGGATCACTAAGTCGTAATTTCTCAATGGCTTCACGTAGCGCCATAAAATCCATTGTGTTGACGGGAAAAACGCCGCAAAAGACTAGTGGCTTTAACTGACGATATCCGGCCAAAGGTTCCTTGGTTGGATTGATTACATCTGTAATCGTATCCCCCACACGCACCTCTCGAGGTTCATGGACATTGCAGGTAATATAACCAACTTCGCCAGCGCCTAACTCTTTAACTTTTTCTTGTTCCGGCCGAAAAACTCCAATTTCCTCAACGCCATATTCTTTATCCATATGCATCATCTTTATGCGCATGCCTGGCTTAATGATGCCATCCATGACACGAACATAAATAATAATGCCTTTATAAATATCATATTTTAAATCAAAGATAAGGGCTTTGAGTGGAGCATTAAAATCCCCATCGGGCGCCGGGATAAAGCTAACGATCTTCTCAAAAAGTTCTTTAATCCCGATCCCCTCTTTAGCCGAAACAAGTTGAATATCATCTTCCTTAAATTTTAAAATCTCGATTAATTGTATTTTGGCATGATCAATATCAATATTGGCAATATCAATTTTGTTAATCACAGGAAGCATTTCCAAATTATTGTCAATGGCCAGATAATAATTCGCGACGGTCTGAGATTCGACGCCTTGGGAAACATCGACTAATAAAAGCGCACCTTCACAGGCCTTCAGCGATTTTTCAACCTCATACGTAAAATCAACATGGCCAGGCGTATCAATCAAATTAAAGACATACCGCTTTCCATCATTGGCGTTGTATTCAATTCGAACGGCCGAGGCCTTGATCGTAATGCCGCGTTCTCGCTCTAGATCCATATCATCTAATAGTTGATTTTTAAACTTGCGTTCATCGATAGCTCCGGCAAATAGAAGAAACCGATCCGCCAAGGTGGACTTGCCGTGGTCAATATGGGCAATGATAGAAAAATTACGTATAAGAGATTTATCCATTTTTTCGAATATTCTTTAATAGCTCAGCGACAACTTCATCAATGGAAAGGTAGGTTGTATCAATAAAGATCGCATCGTCGGCTTTTTTAAGAGGTCCCACTGATCGTGTGATATCGCGCTGATCTCGTTCTTTCATTTCTGTTTTAAGAATTGATGGATCAACCTTTTTGCCATTATCTGTTAATTCCCGTAACCGACGTTTGGAACGTTCTTCTAAATCAGCATCGATATAAAATTTTGATGTGGCCCCCGGAAAAACAACCGTCCCGATATCTCGCCCTTCAGCAACCACCCCTCTTTTAGCAGCAATCGTTCGTTGCCACCCAACCATAATCGTTCTTACTCCCGATGTCCGCGCGATATAAAAAGTTTTGTTGGTCACCTCCGGTGTTCTAACTTCCTGACTAACATCTTCACCATCTAAGATAACTTTGACACCACTTGGCGTATCTTCCAGATCAATAGCTGTCGAACCTGCGAGCTCAACAAGACTTTGTTCATCTTCTAAATTAATTTTTTGCCGTAAAGCTTTTAAAGTCAAAGCGCGATACATCGCCCCTGTATCTAAATAGGAAAGATTAAGAATTTTCGCTAGTCTTTTGGCAACCGTACTCTTACCGGCGCCGGCAGGTCCATCAATAGCAATCACTTCAAGAGTTCTATGGGTTTGCGGCGAGGCCATCACGTTTTTCTTTTGCTTTTGTAAAATGCTGGATGATCGTTTGCTGATCGCGGTTGATCATTGCTTTGCGAAGAGAAGAAAAATTCTTAATACTCTCATCGAGTGCTTTAATAATATTTTTTGAATTGGCTAAACAAATTTCATTCCACATCTGTGGAGAAGAGGCCGCAATACGTGTCGTATCTTTGAGTCCCTGCGAAGCATACGTTAAATATTTATCGGGAATCGTTTCCATCATGCCATAAGCTAAGAGGTGCGGTAAATGACTGGTAAAGCCAAGGATTTCATCATGTTCCTTAGGCGTCAAAAATGTTATCTTCGCGCCAATTTTCGTCCATAAAAATTTAATTTTCTCTTTAGCGACTTGATTTGATTTATCCGTTGGGGTCATGATGCACTGTGCATTTTCAAATAATTCCGCTCGAGCATTGTCCACCCCACGTTTTTCTGAACCTATGAGGGGATGCGATCCAACAAAAAACGGAGAATTACTCAGATGTTTTTCCGCCGCCTCAACAATCAATTCTTTGGTGCTGCCTAAATCCGTAACGATACATCCTCGCCTGATGTGCGGATTAATGATCGGAAACAATTTTGCAATCGTTTCAACGGGGGTTGCCAAAACAACTAATTCAGCGTTACGTAACGCTTGGGCCATATCCGTTTGCGCTTGATCGATCGCCCCACATTTAACGGCGGCAAGAAGCGTTGATTGCTGTTGCGAAACGCCAACAACTTCTTGAGCCAAGCTGTGTTTTTTGATCGCTAGCCCTAATGAGCCGCCCATGAGGCCAACCCCAATAATGGTCACACGTCTAAAAATTTGTGTTCGTAGCATCATATTTACCTAGTTTCCTAAATTGTTCGTGAAACGGCGTTGGCAATTTTTCCTAAATCTTTCATTAAGCTGTTAAAATTTTCTGGAACTAATGACTGTTCCCCATCGGAAAGTGCTTCTTCTGGATTTTCATGGACTTCAATCATGAGTCCATCACATCCAGCGGCAACCGCAGCCTTGGCCGCACTGCCAACTAATCCCCATCGTCCTGTACCATGGCTTGGATCAACAATAACGGGCAAATGCGATAATTGTTTCGCCACCGCAACGGCATTAATATCGAGGGTATTTCGCGTATACGTTTCAAAAGTTCGAATTCCTCGTTCGCATAACATTACATCATAATTCCCATTGGCAAGAAGATACTCCGCCGACATCAACCATTCCTTAATCGTTGCACTCATCCCGCGCTTGAGCATCGCTGGCTTTTTCGTTTTTCCAATTTCCTTAAGCAGCGAGAAATTTTGCATATTACGCGCGCCGATTTGAAAAATATCAACATATTTTCCAACCAACCCGACATCACGTGGATCCATAACTTCAGAAATCGTGGCCATTCCTAATTCTTTGCCGACTTGAGCCAAATGTTTTAAACCATCTTCGCCTAAACCTTGGAAATCATACGGAGAAGTTCTCGGTTTAAAAGCCCCGCCGCGAAGAACGTTCGCCCCAGCTTGTTTGATTTTTTTGGCAACCGAACGTAAGCCATCTAAGCTTTCAATCGAACATGGCCCAGCCATGACGATTATTTTGCTGCCGCCGAGTTGAATATCTTTGCCAATTTTAATAACTGAATTATCTTTTTTAAATTCACGCGAAACTAACTTGTACGGGGCTAAGACGGGAATAACCTGATCAACTCCTGGAAAAACCTCCAGCGGAATCGCCCGCAATTTATCTTCGGGACCGAGCAAGCCGATCACTGTTCGTTCTACTCCACGCGAAATGTTCGCTTTAAGTCCAAGTTGTTCAACCCGCTTTAAAATATGTTGAATATTATCTTCAGTTGCGGTTGATTTTAAAACAATAATCATAGAATCTCCTCCAATGCCTTAATCAAACGTCGATTTTCTTTTTGTGTTCCAATTGTGACGCGAATATATTTGGTCAAACCCCAATGCGACATATCGCGTATTATGATGCCGCGTTTTAATAATTGCTGTGCAACAGTAGTTGAATCATTCACTTCAATAAGAATAAAGTTCGTGCAACTTTGAATATAACTTAACTTCAACCGTTTAAATTCTTTGTAGAGGGACTTACGCTCGACCTCAACCATTCGAGCTAATTTCTTATAATACGATTGGTCGGCAAGCGCGGTTAACGCCGCCGTTTGAGCCAGCGAATTAACATTAAACGGTTCTCGTATACGATTGAGTAAATCAACAACCTCTGGAGAACCAATCCCATAACCAACACGTAACCCTGCTAATCCATACATCTTTGAAAACGTCCGGCTGACAAAAACATTTTTGTAGCGGTTAATTAATCCCGTCGATTTAACGTAATCCTTCGCATGAACATATTCAAAATAAGCTTCATCTAGAAAAATCAAAATGTCCGAACGCAGATCCTTCAAAAAATCCTCAACCTGGGCTTGTGTTAAATATGTTCCAGCGGGATTATCCGGATTGCCAAGAAAAATAATCTTGGTTTTTTCGGTAACGGCAGCCTTCATGGCCTTTAAGTCATAATAAAAATCAATGAGCGGAATACTTTTAATTTTCGCGCCAGCAATTTGTGAGGCAATATCATAAATTAAAAAAGATGGTTTCGCAATGATAACCTCATCGCCTTCTTCGACAAACGCGCGAATGGCTAAGACTATAAGCTCGTCGGAACCGTTACCAAAGATCAGTTGCTCTGGACTGACCTTAAGATGACGAACTAGGGCTTGACGCAAATAAAAGCATCCGCCATCAGGATAGCGATGAATCTCTTTTGCTGCCGTTTTTATCGCTTGGAAAACTTTGGGTGAAGGGCCATACGGATTTTCGTTGGAGGCGAGCTTAATGACATCCTTGAGTCCTAATTCACGCTTGACCTCATCGATGGGTTTCCCGGGAATATACGGTTTAACATCCAAAATTGTTCGCTTCGCTACACGTCTCATTCGAGAACCGGATAAGAACCGACAACCTTCAAATACTTACACATCACCTCTAGTTTGGCTAAAGCTTTCATAACATTTTTATCCAAACGATGGCCTTCGAAATCGACAAAGAAATAATAGTCCCAGGCTTTCTTCTTAGATGGTCGAGATT
Organism: Candidatus Omnitrophota bacterium; assembly: GCA_023247445.1. Classification (GTDB taxonomy): domain Bacteria; phylum Omnitrophota; class Gorgyraeia; order Zapsychrales; family Zapsychraceae; genus JAHFGL01. Next base: position 47,987 of record JAHFGL010000012.1, read on the forward strand.
CTATTTTTGTTAGGTTAATTTTATATTGTAAAAATGGTGAAAGCATTGCATGAAGCGCGCCCATTTTATCTTTAATCGAAAACAAAATCGTTGTTCGATCTTTTCCTGTGGCCGGGGCATCACCTTTAGCAATGATCAAGAATCTAGTCGTGTTATGAGCGATATCTTGTAAATTATCTTCAAGAATATTTAAATTATAGATTTCTCCTGCTTCTCGAGAGGCAATCGCTGCCGAATATTTTTGTTTGGTTGCAATTTCTGCGGCTTGAGTTGTTGATGCCTCCATAATCAAATCGGCTTTCGGCAAATTCTGTGATAACCAACTTCGACATTGCCCAAAAACCTGAGGATTAGAATGAATTTTTCTGATATTTTTTAACGATCTTTCTTTTGACAATAAATAATGTGATATCTTCTGTAAGACTTGTGAGCATATTTTTAGCTCTGAATCGACGAGCAAATCAAATGTATCGGTAACAGCGCCCTCAACAGAGTTTTCAACAGGAGCAACTCCATAATCACAATCGCCTTGCTCAACTCGTTGGAAAACTTCAGGAATATTACGGCACGATACATATTCAACCTGTGAACCAAATTTCTTCCTGGCGGCAATATAGGTAAATGATCCTTGCGTTCCCAACGAGGCAATCCGTAAAGGCTTTTCTAACGAAAGTGAACTCGACATAATCTCACGGTAAATGGCCTCGAGCGCTTCTTTAGATATAGGACCTTTATTTAATGTCCGCAGATGATTTAATACTTTCTTCTCTCTCGCTGGAGAATAAATACTGATCTGATCTTTTAGTTTTGCTTCGCCAATTTGCTTACTTAATTTTGCGCGCTCATTAAGCATGTACACAATTTTAGAATCAAAGCTATCGATCTTTTTACGTAGCGGTTCTAAACTCATTAACGAGACTCCTGCGGTTGATTGGAAGGAATTTGCGATTCACCCGTGGTAGGAGTAGATTCTTCAGCTTTCTGCTCAATCTCTTTCTTTTCTAAAGAAGAAGCTGCTTGGGCCAACGCTTCCACGGATTCTTTGATGGCCGCTTCTTCTTCCTTTAATTCTTCTTCATTAACAGGTAATGTTTCTCCTTGCGGAGGCTGTAGAGTAGGAAATTCTTCTAACCTAGGCAAATCGCTCAATGATTTTAATCCAAAGTACTCTAAAAATTGTTTCGTTGTGCCATAGAGAAATGGTTTACCTGGAATATCTTTTCTACCGACGACCTTAATTAATTCTTTATTCAAAAGATGCGCGACAACACCATCAGAATTAACGCCACGAATAACTTCGATGTCCGCTCGCGTAACGGGTTGTTTGTAAGCCACGATTGCAATCGTTTCAAGCGCCGGTTTAGATAACTTTTCTTTATGTTTTGTTTTATAAAAATTATGTAGATACGCAGCATACGTGGGGTTACTAAGCATCTGATACCCTTCGGCGATCTCGACGATTGTCATCCCACTTTTTCTTTGTTCTTGTTCTTGCTGCAGCGCTTGGATATAACTTTTAATTTCCGCCGCTCCCACTGTCTCTAAAGCTTTTTTTAATTCATCAAGAGCTACGGGACGTTCACTAACAAAGAGGATCGCTTCAATAACACCTTTAATATAATCGATTTGGTCCTTGGTCGTATTTTCCATTAGCCTTTTACCCTCTGTTTATAAATTTTCCGCCCAAAATAATTTTGGGCGAGATCTCGCCCATCCACCAAAATTCATAAAATTTTGGTGGATGAGGCGGACGTTTAACTAATACTTATGATTTAATCTTTTGCTTATAAATCTCATTGAGCAACCCTTCGGTTGTTTGGATATCCTTGGATCGTTTGAGTGCTTTATCAATCATCTCCAAGGCCTCTTGTTTCTTATACTGAAGTTGGATCAAAACATCTAGCGCTTCTTCTTGCCAACCCGTCGTGACTATTGGTTTAGTTGCGCTCGTTTTTTTATCTTGAATCAATCCAAACTTTCCAACTTTTCCTTGCAGCTTGGCAATAATATCTTTCGCGCGTTGCAATCCAATTCCTGGCAGCGTCTTTAAATAATTTAAATCTCCGTCATCAATCGCGCGGCTAATCTCAGATATCGGCTGGCTAATCGCCTTAACCGCGGCCTTAGGTCCTATGCCTGAAACTTTAATAAACTCTTGAAAAAAATCTCGTTCAACCTCGTTAATAAAACCGATTAAAATCGGCTGTCCGCTTCCTGGCCCAATCTGAAAATAATGATGCGTAATTAAATTAATCTCGCCTTGTTCATCTTTGGTTTCATCGACCCGCTCTAAAACCGATATGGGGACAACAATCTCATAACAAATGCCGTGGACATTTAAGATTAATGACTGCTCACGCTTTTCAACTAACTTTCCTTTGATTCTGACGATCATATTTGGCGGCTATTAATCTGCGCATATCCAATGCTCAAGGCTAACGCATCACTGGCATCTAACGTCAACTTTTCTTCACTGATATGAAGTATATGAGCAACAACTCGTCGTGTTTGCACCTTTGACGCATTACCATTGCCGACAATGGCACTGCGAATCCGTTTCACACTATACTCCGCTAACTTAACATTCTTTTGCGCGCACAACAAACATACAACCCCACGAACATGACCTAAAATACTCGCTGTAATTGGATGTTTATGATGTGCATAGAGCTGTTCCAAAACTAGAACGTTGGGCTTATACTGCTCGATTAATTCATCGAGCAAGGTATAAATTTTCTTGATACGATTTTCAAAGAGATCTTTTTTCTTGGGTTCAATTGTTCCAGTCTCGATTAACTTAATTTTCTGATTCTGATAGTCAATAAGACCATAACCAGTTGCCGTTAAGCTTGGGTCTATCCCTAAAATCTTCATGACATTTCTGACGAAATTTTATCCATTTCTTCATCAGGTATATCGAAATTGGCGTGAACATTCTGAACGTCTTCTTGTTCTTCAAGGGCTTCCATAAGGCCTAAGATTGATTTAGCATCATCACCGAGAACTTTTACCTTTGAGCTAGCAATCATGGTAATTTCTGCTGATTCCATAGGAATGTTTTTGCTTTGAAGAATTTTCTTAAGAGGTTCTAAGTTGGCGGACTCACAAATAATTTCATGATATTGATTGTCTTCACTATTTATATCTTCGGCCCCGGCCGGCAAGGCTAATTCATAAATTGTTTCTTCACTTACCTTATCTTTTTGCACCGTGATAACACCTTTTTTAGTAAACATAAAGGCTGTGCTTCCAGCTCCCGCAAGACTGCCATTTTTCTTGGATAATATATTTCTAATTTCTGCCGTCGTACGATTTTTATTATCGGTTAATCCTTCAATTAAAACGGCAACGCCACCTGGACCATAAGCATCAAAGGTGACAGCTTCATAAACAACGCCTGGCAATTCACCAGTTCCTTTTTTGATCGCGTTATCAATGTTATCTTTTGGCATATTGATTCCACGTGCACGGTCGATAGCTGTTCTTAAACGTGGATTTGTATTAGGATCTCCACCACTATCCTTAGCCGCTGATGTAATTTCACGAATAATTTTCGTAAAGGCAGCGCCTCTCTTAGCATCAGTTCCCGCCTTTTTATGTTTAATTTTTGCCCATTTTGAATGACCTGACATTGAACTTCCTCCTTAACCATCCATCTGTTCTGTTTTTATTTATTTTAAATTATAAAAGCAAGCCAATAAGCCGAGTTCTGTGAGTCTCGATTATTTTTAGGCGAGACTGACGGTTATTCAACTCACTTTATTCCTTACGGAATAAACTCTTGCAGCCTACCCGGGAATTTTGACGAATCGGATCAACTCGTTCATGCGCCTTGCGACCCATAATCTTCCCCTATTTGGCCTTGCTCCATGTAGAGATTGCTCGTTTCACTCCCTCACACCCGAAGGTGTTTTGGGCATCGTCACTGTAGCTCTAATCCTTTTATTCAGGGTTTAAGGAATAGGGTTTGGGTGTTAGCCAAAACTAAAACCTTTCCCCTAATCCCTGCCCCCTAAATAACGTCCTGCATTAACAGGATACATTACCCTTCGGAGCCCGGACTTTCCTCCTCGCTATACTGAAATAACGAGGCAACCATCTTGGCTTGCTTTTTGTTTATTGCTTTGGTTGCTAACTGATCAGCATCCTTATTTTGTTCTCGAGGAATGCATTTCATATCAAGCCGCTTAAATCCTTGAGCTAAATGCTGGACTTGATCAAGAAGCAATTTCAAATTTTCATTTTTAATTTTATATTGGCCTGTAACCTGATTAAAAACCAATTCGCTATCAGTATAAACCGTAACTTGATCCGCTTTTAAAATTAATCCTTCCTGCAGCGCATAAATTAAAGCCGTATATTCAGCGATATTGTTCGTGGCTGGACCAATTGATTTAGAAATTTCTTTAATTTTGTTTTTATTTTCAAGAACAACAACACCGATCGCGGCCTCTCCAGGATTTCCACTGCAAGCCCCATCAACAAATATTTCTAATTCCCGGCTCAAAGATTATCCTCTAAATACAAAATCCTCGTGCACATTTCACAAAAAACAAGCCCCTCATTTAATCTAATATTATTTAGCATCTGTGTTGTAACGTTCATAAAACAACCACCACAATTTGATCCATGAATCGCGGTAATAGCCAAGCCATCTTTGTGGTCTAAAATTTTCTCATATCGGCTTAAATAGTTTTTATCAATGCCCGGCAAGAGTTCTTTACGCTCATTCTCAAGGGATTTAACACGCTCATCAAGGTTTCTAATCTCATCATCAATGGTTTTCTTCTTAATCGCAAATGTCTTTTCAAACTCAGCAACTTTTTTCTTTTCCTGTTCAATCTCCGCCATGGCCTTATCAGATTCATCATACGACACTAAAATTTGCTCTTCCACAAGCGACTTATCAGCCTTTAAGCCTTCAATTTCCTGTAATTTTGTCGAATATTCTTTATTCGTTTTTAATAGCGAAAGTTGACCATTCGCCTTTAAAATTCCCTCTTCTTTAGTCTTTAATTCTAACTCTCGTTCTTTACGTTTTAAAAGAATCGTTTTCAACTGATCATCTAATTCTTTGAGTTTCTTTTTATTATTCTCAAATTCTTCTGTTATGGCCCTAATAATTTCTGGCTTTTCCTGCAAATCTTTTCTTAAATTATAAATTTCTCCGTCGATTTTTTGTAAATCGATCAACTTTTTAATCTGCGTCTTAATAGCCGTATCAGCTACCATAGATATCCTTCGTTAAACAGTTAAAAAATAATTAGGCTAATTTTATTTTCAATGGGCACAGAAGGGATCGAATCTTCGACCTCTGTACTGATTTTCCTTTTAATAATTATTGTAATCAGTACTGCCCAATTTTAAAGTCATTACCCATGGGCGTAGAAGGGCTCGAACCTTCGACCTTTGCCATGTGAGGGCAACACTCTAACCAACTGAGCTATACGCCCATAAAAGAATTCAGAAAAAATCAGTATAGTCCCAATTACCATAAAAATTATTCAGATAAATTGGGGCTGCCATGTGAGGGCAGCACTCTAACCAGCTGAGCTATGTGCTTAAAATTAAATAGGGCCTAAACTGGGCCCACCTGGACTTGAACCAGGGACCAATTGATTATGAGTCAACTGCTCTAACCGACTGAGCTATGGGCCCGAAAATCGCAAAATTTAGTCCCAAATTGACCTTCAGCATAACATAATCATTTTTTATTTTCAACAAGATTTCCCATCGGGTTGAAAGAATTAATTCGTGGAAAGTATTTTTATTCAATAAGTTAAGGACCGACTTTAACCTTCATGGTATTGGTGGGTTTAACGCCTTGAAAGGTCATTCCATAAGAAACATAAATTTCAAACTCTTTGGGAGAAGAGAAACCATTCCCTCTGTAACGCTTACTTATAGACTCTCCATGCTTTAGGATAATCTGTTTAGCACTGGATGTTCCAGGATTAACTTCAGTAGCTCCCCAAGCCCTGTTATTATAAAGAAAGAATAACGTGCTATCAGTTAAGTCTTTAACAACAAGATTACCCATCGATGTGTTCTTTAACGAAACCGTAAACTCAATCGGCTCTCCTGTTTTATATGTATCTTTCGTCCTTTCAATCACTAATTTAAGGGGCATATATTTTTGCTGATAATCCGATAAACGTTGACCATACCTCTGGATAAGCCCCTCGACATCAAGTTGTCGGCTACGCATAGTTCGCATTTGATAACCAACAAATTTAAGCTTCAAGAAAGGAAACCCTAACGCAAAATTTCCCTCCTTTTTCGCATAAGGACTCGGATCATCAATCCCAAGAATTGTCAAGCCAACCTCATACGATCTACTGTTAGGATCTTGATTCTTATAGTTAATAGCATAAATTCCATATTGATTTTGTGTCAATGCTGGGTTATCAAAACCTGATAATCCATCGTAACGATTTTTTGCGGCAAGAATATCAGTAAAGATAGCCGTCATAACCTCATTACAAATCTTTTTTGTTTCTTCATCAAGCCGTGGGCTTTGAGCAAAGGCTGTGGAAACAAGCAAAATCATCATGATGGATAAGAAGATTTTTTTCATAATCATAGAGTCTCTTTCGTGTTAACTATATTAAAAGTATAGCTTAATCAGGAAATAAAAAAAGGCCTACTTTAAATTAAAGTAGGCCTTTTTTTACGCTGATAAATAATCACGTTAAATGATCTCATCCTCTTTAGCAGCCATATCTAGAAACTGTTTAATCCGACGAGATCGTGTTGGATGACGCAACTTACGTAGCGCCTTAGATTCAATTTGACGCACGCGTTCTCGGGTAACATTAAACTCGCTACCAACCTCTTCTAACGTACGTGTTGTTCCATCATGAATCCCAAAACGCAGTTCTAAAATTTTGCGTTCACGTTCATCGAGCGTCTCCAAAACACTTGAGATTTCATCTTTGAGCATCGATTGCAACGTCGCATTAGCTGGTGACACAGCTTTTTTGTCCTCAATAAAATCACCAAAATGTGTATCGCCCTCATCTCCAATAGGTGTTTGAAGAGAAATTGGAACCTGAGAAATTTTCAAGATCTCTTTAACCTTACTAATTGGAATACGCATCTCCTCAGCGATTTCCCGAGCTGTGGGTTCACGGCCATATTCCTGGACAAACAAGCGCGAAACACGAATAATCTTGTTAATGGTTTCAGTCATATGAACCGGGATACGAATCGTCCTAGCTTGATCAGCAATAGAACGCGTAATAGCCTGCCTAATCCACCACGTTGCATAGGTCGAGAATTTATATCCACGTTTGTATTCAAATTT
>JAHFGL010000048.1 GCA_023247445.1 Candidatus Omnitrophota bacterium
TATTTCAAAATCTTTTAGCGGCTCCCATGTCACAACATACGATCTTTTATCATTACGCCGCCACCATTGTCCCATTTATTTTTCTCGCCTCGCTTGAGTCAATCAGTTTTTGGAAAAAAAGATTCAAATACAAAATCTTTCTGCCCATTATCATTTCTGCCATTATTATCAGCTCTCTCGTAAGGGTCTTTAACTACACCGCTGATTGGAAAGCGAAAATATCAAGATGGAACGACCGATTAAATCCCATTCGTTGGGCAATGATTGACCAAATTCCTAAAAATGCCTCTATCATTACCAACTTTAATCTTTTAAGTCAGCTTTCTCAAAGAAAAAATTTATATGCCCTTTATAATGTTTGGATCGATCTTAATGGTTTTACAGGTGAGAAAAAGTTCATAGTTCCAAATCATGTAGATCATGCCCTTGTTGATTTTGGCGACCCATGGATGATTGGAGGGATGGATGCTAACCCGCAAAAAACCAGCCAGAAACTAAAAGAACTATTCATTGATCACGATTGGCGCGTTCAACAAGCGGTTGAAGAAATGGTTTTTCTTACGAAAAATACGACGACTGGCATTAAATTATTAGAGATACAACCTCAACCATTTCCTAAAACACCCAATGAAAATGATATAAGCGTTGACCAAACCTTTGATTTACAGGCCGTTACGATTAATCATAATCTTTCTTCTAATGGGCAACTGCTTCCTATAACATTTTATTGGAAAGCTAATGAAGAGATAAAAAATCAATATGCCTTAAATTTAGGAATACGAAAAAATAATGACTGGGTCTACACTCATTCTCGTACCATTGGATATACGATTTATCCAACAAGTGTGTGGAAAAAAGGGGACTATATTAAAGAATATTATGCTTATTATCTTCCTGTCTTAGAACCAGGGGAATATTCTATCGATATTTCTATCATGAATAGAACCGCCAAACAACCCGCCAACCTAACTCTAAATCGCACAGGAAAAGAATCGGGTGGTAAAACGATTTCGATCGCAACCTTTACAATAAGTCCTTAAAGTAAAAACATGTCTAATACTTGTCTTATTTGTCAAAATCCTGTTTCCTATAAGAAACTCTATCAATTCATGGATAGTAATCTTAAAGATAGCTATGACATCTTTGAGTGTCCGACATGTCATGTTGGAAAAACCAGTCCTTGGCCAACGGACTTAAGTGTATTTTATAAGGAAGATAGCTACAACAAACCTCAGGAGGGATTAAATTATTATCTTAAAGGAATTCTACTACGTCATGAAATCAAACGAATTATCCATCACACAAAGACAAAAAAGATTCTAGATTTAGGGTGTGGCTTCGGGGATCTCTCAAAGAATGCGTTCAACATGGGATTAGAACCAATTGCCGCTGATGCCTCACAACAACATCCATACTATCTAAAATCTATTCCAGAGATTCCCTATCTTCATTTTAATTATGAAACGTTAGAACTACAGAATCCTCAAAAAATAGAAGGGGCGGTGGTTATTCTGCGCCATGTCCTTGAACACATTAAAGATCCGCATTCATTTCTCAAACAATGGAAAAAATATAAAGCCGGATATGTTTATATCGTTCTTCCCAACTTTGATCGCCCGGAACTAAGATTTTTTAAAAATTGTGACAACCTTTTGGGACTGCCTTATCATCTCTGGCATTTTAATCTTTCTTCTTTAAAAGCGCTTTTACGCACAATCGATGCCAAAATAATTGGCCATGGATTCGACACAATCCCTACAGTGGTTGACAGTTTTAATGTCATAATTAGACAAAAAAACTGTCCACAAATGGTTAAAAGTATCTTACAATCTAAGTTGTTTTACATATTAGGATTGCCGTTAAACATATTCTTCCCAAACAATGTTGTTTGGGTCATCGCTAAAATTAATCATGATTGATATTTTAAGACTCCTGCGCGTCAAACAATGGGTAAAAAATACCTTCATTTTTTTCCCCTTATTATTCTCCGGACAATTTTTAGATCAAACACTATTAATCAACTGTAGCTTGACCTTTGTCGGATTTTGCCTGATTTCAAGCAGTGTTTATCTGTTTAATGATCTATTTGATCATAAAGCTGATCGCCTTCATCCAAAAAAATCCAAACGACTTTTATCCCAAGGATCTCTTAATCCGACGAACATCTGGCTTTCTATTTTTCTACTCCTGACCATTGGTCTTTTGATCTGCCAAAAGGTGGGAGGGCTCGTCATATTTGCGGCGCTGGCTTATGTCATTTGCAATATCTGCTATAACCTTTATGCCAAAAGAATTGTAATTCTTGATGTCATTTTCATCGCGGTTGGATTTCAACTAAGAGTTTGGGCTGGCGCCTTTGCTGCGGCCACGATGCCATCGGTTTGGCTGCAGATGTGCGTCTTTCTCCTAGCTTTATTTTTAGGATTTACTAAACGCCGTCATGAAATTTCAACGTTGAAAGACAAAGCATCTGAACATCGAAGCGTCTTGGCGCACTACACATCTTACTTACTTGATCAAATCATTATCATTTGTTCGACACTGGCCATTGTCTTTTATGGCTTGTACACAATATCCCCAGATATTATTAGCCGTACGGGTAACCAAAAGATGGTTTATTCTGTCGCCTTTGTTATCTATGGAATCTTTCGTTATCTTTACTTGGTTCACGTAAAAAAACTTGGCGATGATCCAGGAGAGGTTTTATTTTCTGATTTTCCACTTTTGATTTCGATCCTCCTATGGATAGGATATGTTGCTGTCTTGATTTACATCCCACGCTCTTAAATTATGTCCTACACCCTCATTAGCTTTAAAGACGTTCTTTTATCTTCTGGTTCTTTTCGGATTAAACTCATTAAAACCATTGATTATATTGTAGGCTCATTACTGGCTCAGCTGGTGCCAGCCAAAAATAAAACTCTAGAGCCAGCTTCGCTAGACCCTAAAAGAATTCTTGTTATTCGCCCAGGAGGAATCGGAGATGCGATTTTTCTTCTGCCAATACTGCGAAGAATTAAGGAAGTTAAAGCTGGAATCTGTATTGATGTTCTCTGCGAGAAAAGAAATGCTATTGTCTTTTCATCGCAAGAAGGGATCTGCGATCACGTTTATTGTTATGATTCGCTTAAATCTTTCTCAACTCTCTGGCACAACTCATATGATGTCATTATTGACTCCGAACAATGGCACTACTTAAGTGCACTTGTGTCATATTTCTTATCGGCCCAATATTCTGTTGGCTTTGGCTCAAGGCCGCTACGAACGAAACTTTTAAACCATCCAGTTGATTACGACATCAATGAATATGAGTTAAAAAGCTTTCAGAAATTATTCACAAAAATATTTCCATCTCTAAAACCAATTGATAGCTTAAACGCAAGCTTTCACGTTGATCAAGACTCGTTAAGCTGGGCCAAAAATAAAGTTAAAGAGAGAAGTGTCTCTTTGTTTTTAGGGGGAAGCCTCCCAGAGAAATATCTGCCGCTTGATAAAGCCATTGAAGTAATAAAATTTGTTATTGGACAAGGTTATCAAGCTGTCTTGTTGGGAGGGAAAGATATCGTAAGTTTCAATCAACAGATTGAAAATAAGGTTTCAGACAAACGACTTTTAAACTTAACCGGACAGACATCGTTATCCCAAAGCGCCGCGACCATTTCTTTAAGCAAATTATTTGTGGGAACAGATTCGGGATTGCTTCATCTGGCCCGTGCCGTTGGAACGCCAACCGTTGCTATCTTTGGCTCGACAAATCCGAAAAAATGGGGGGCAACCAATCCGCAAAATATAATCATTGCCGACAACCTACCTGACGCGGCTTATTCAAAATTTAGCTATTCATCACCAAGCTATGATGGCTCGAGCTTAAATAAATTAGATACAGAAAGAATCATCAGCGCCATGAAAGAATTATTAAACAAATGATAAAGTTTCTCAAACAAATCAGCCCCTTACAACGAAGCACAGCGCTCATCATCTTTACAATTGCCTTGGTTAAAATCCCAATTGTTATTCGCGACCTGGTATTAACAACCTATTTCGGAGTGAGCAAGAGCCTCGATAATTATTTGTATTCGATGATTGTTCCTATGTTCTTTGCTGGAATCATTTCACTTAGTTTAAACTTCTTTTTTATTCCTGCTTACTTAAAAATTAAAACTCAAAGTGGAACCGATCACGCCAAAGAATACGCTCATACATTCTTTATCTACTTAAGTGCTGTTCTTATCATGGTTGCTCTTGCCATCGGAGTCATAATCCCGGGGTTCATCGTAAAAATGAATCCTGTTTTTTTTAATTCTGCGACCCATATTGAATATTTTTATCATCTATCGAAATGGGCGAGCATTTTTTTCTTATTCTATACACTTTCTTCTTTCTTTACATCCTTGCTTCAAGCGGAACATCGTTATCAAATGTCATTGTATCCACAAATTCTAATTCCATTAAGTGGAATCATAAGCGTTGTCTTGAACTATCAATCTTTAGGGATCGCTTCAGCCATTTATGGAGCAACATTAGGAAGTGTATTCTGCTTTTTGATTTATTATTTTTATAGTTTAAAAGCTAAGCTTATAAACGGGATTAAAGGAGGGATTGGCTCACTAAAATCTCATGGCGATCATAGCCAATTCTTCATTTTGATCTTTGCTTTAATCATTCCTAGTTTTATTGGACTGATAGACCAACAGATGGCCAGTCTTTTAGGGGAGGGGAAATTAACTACGTTGGCCTATGGCATGCGTATTCCAGATGGATTCTCGGAAATCATTTCTTCTGGTTTAGCGATTGCTGTTTTCTCCCATTTTTCGCAGTGGCATATTGAAAATCGTCACGATCTAATTATTGAAGCGAGTCAAAAGTTAATACTTCTGGCAACCTTTTTTCTTATCCCACTGTGCGCATTTATGATGTTATATGCTGGACCTATTATCTCTGTTATTTTTAAGCGTGGAGCCTTTGATCAAACCGCTACTTTAGCTGTCAGCCAAGTTCTTCAATCTTATGTGTTTGTTTTCTATCTTACCGTTATTGCAACAATTGCCATCCGTATCATTTCATCTTTAGGAAAATTTCAATTTTTTATATTTTTAGGTTTAATTATCTTTGTTCTAAAAATTACACTCAATCTACTGTTGATGCAAAAGTTTAATATTGTTGGCATTGCCTTGGCCGCGATAATAATGCAAGTTTTCAACTGTTATCTTCTCTATGGATATCTACAAAAAAATGGGCTTCCTATTTTTAACCAAAATTTTATCAACCTCTTGTTTAAAGCATTTGTCATTGTTACTGTTGCTATATTTGTGTTTTCCTTCATAAAAATCTTAGCCAATGATTTAATTGATATGTCACAAATCTTAATTGGAATACTTGCTTTAAGCAGCTTTTGGGGGATGCTTCTAGTTTTAAATAAGAAATATCAGATGATAACTCTCCCCATAGATAAAAAATGATTGCCTTTCTTAAAAAACACATAAAAATAACTCCTTTTGTGGAATTTGCATACAAAACGGTTTCGTATATTTTTGGTTACCCTAAATTCGTTCTCGATTTTAATAATTTTAAAAAACTCAACAACTCAAAACGGTTTAAGATTGCTTGGAAAGATAGATATCCATGCCTTCATGATAGGACATCAAACACACCCTTTGATCGGCATTATGTTTTCCACACGGCCTGGGCATCGCGAATCTTAGCCCAAACTCGTCCCAAAAAACACGTTGACATTTCATCTTCGATATATTTTGCAACTCAGGTGTCAGCTTTTATCCCGGTAGAATTCTATGATTATCGTCCCGCTGAACTCAACTTGAGTGGCCTAAAAAGTTTGAAAGCTGATCTTCTGTCTTTACCTTTTGAAGATAATTCCATCACATCACTTTCGTGCATGCATGTTATTGAACACATTGGGTTAGGACGCTACGGAGATTTAATGGATCCTGATGGTGACCTAAAAGCCATTAATGAACTTAGGCGTGTATTAGCCCAGGGAGGAGAACTACTCTTTGTCGTTCCGATAGGTCAGCCTAAAATCATGTTTAATGCTCATCGTATTTATAGTTATACACAGATTGTGGACTATTTTTCGGAACTAAAATTAATTGAGTTTACCTTAATCCCAGATGCCCCTGAAGAAGGTGGGCTGATTAAAAATGCAACTAAAGAAATGGCTGATCGACAAGAATATGGCTGTGGTTGCTTTTTATTTAAGAAAGAAAAATGAAATTCATCCTCAAAGAAAATTTAGGACTGATTGTTAAACAATTATTTATTTTTGATCCAATCTCACTTTTCCAACAGATAAAACAATTTCTGATTTGGACCAATGATAAAACCAAGAGCCCACCACACATAATAAAACAATTGGTCATAATGTTCTATGCAAAGAAATATCAACTTAACATCTTCATTGAAACTGGAACGTTTCTAGGTCACATGGTTGACGCTATGAAGAATAACTTTTGCAACATATATTCAATTGAACTTAGCGAAAAACTTTACAAAAAGGCAAAGAAAAAATTTGCCGCATCAAAACACATAAATATTTTTCATGGGAATAGTGGAGAAATTTTATCCCATTTATTAAAAGATATAAAGGAGCCGTGCCTTTTCTGGCTAGATGGTCATTATTCCGCTGGGATCACAGCCAAGGGAGAGACAGAAACGCCCATTCTTCAAGAACTTAACCACATCCTTAATCATCCTATACTTAATCACGTTATTTTGATTGATGACGCTCGATGTTTTGGGAAAGAAAAAGATTATCCAACATTAGCCTATATAAAAGAATTTATAACAACCAGGAATCGAACCTATAAGATAGAAATTGCTGATGATATTATTCAAATCTACAATTAAACCCACAACTCAACTATGATTATCACAAAGATTATCGGTGGGCTTGGCAATCAGATGTTTCAATACGCTGCTGGCAGACGCTTAGCGCATAAATTAGACGTTGAGCTAAAGCTAGATATCTCTGCCTTTGATAATTATAAATTACGGGCTTATGGGCTTTCTGTATTTAATATTAAAGAGAAATTTGCAACAGCCGAAGAAATCGAAAAACTATCTGGTCGAAAAGTAGGGGCGATTGAAACAGTATGGAGCGTTATCTTTAATCGGCCTAAAACATATTTTCGTAATCTACAACCCTGGTTTGATCCAAGGATTCTCAAACTTCATGACAATATTTTTCTGGAAGGATATTGGCAGAGTGAAAAATATTTTAGCGATATTTCCGAAATTATTCGACAAGATTTTACTATTCGAGCCCCACAAACAGGAAAGAATAAAGAGTTGGCCCAACTTATTGAACAATCTAACTCTGTGAGCTTACATATCCGCAGAGATGATTATCTTCAAAAAGCAAATAAACGTTTTGTAAACTGTGATTTACATTATTATATAAATTCTTTAAATTATTTAACTAAAGAATTGCAGAAACCACATTTTTTTGTCTTTAGTGATGATATCCCCTGGGCCAAAGATAACCTAAAAGGATATCCATTAACCTTCGTTGATATTAATAATGAATCAACAAACCATGAAGATCTGCGGCTGATGAGCCAATGCAAGCACCATATTATTGCCAACAGTAGTTTTTCTTGGTGGGGAGCATGGCTTAACCCAAAGAAAGATAAAATGGTTTTAGCGCCTAAAAAATGGTTTAAAAATCCTCTTTATAATCGCGACATAATCCCAACTAATTGGTTAAAAATATAATTTATGAATAATAACCCTAAAGTCACTGTTTTAATGTCTGTCTATAATTGTGAAAAATATATTCGAGAAGCCGTTAATGGTATTTTAAATCAAACCTTCACTGATTTTGAGTTTCTTATTCTTAATGATGGTTCAACAGATAAAACAAAAGAAATTATCCTATCCTATAAAGATCCTCGAATTATTTTTATTGAGAATGAGAAGAACCTGGGAATTCCTCAATCACTTAATAAGGGCTTGAAATTAGCTAAGGGTGAATATATCGTCCATCAAGATGGAGATGATATATCTTTGCCAAAAAGACTAGACAAACAAATCGAATTCCTAGATCAACATAAAAACATTGGTCTTGTCGGCACATTCTACATGGCGATCAATGAAGAAGGAGAGTTTCTACAAGAATTTCAACCAGAAACCAACTCCAAGAGAATCAAAGAAAAGTTAGCTCAAAAGAATCAATTTGCTCATGGTTCGATAACTTTTCGTAAAGAATGTCTTAATAAAGTAGGTTATTATAATGAAGATTTAAAATATACTCATGATTATGATTTATCCTGCCGTATCGCTGAACATTATGACGTTGCAAATCTCCCAGACTGTCTTTACAAATGGCGGAATTACACAGAATCAATTTCAACAAGGTTTTATCTAGAAGAATGCCTTAAATTAGAAAAATTACTACAAGAAAACAAGTTGAAAGATACGAATGAAGAGGTGGGTATCAAAAGAAAAATTGCGCAGGGGTATAATTATTTAGCCTCATGTGCTTTTTTTAATAATCAACATAAAGAATCTTTGCAATACTCTAAGAAATCTTTTTCGTATGATAAATTAAATCTAAAAACATGGCTAATCACAGGGATAACTCTGATAACAAGCCTACTTCCAAAACGATTTTTTGCTTTCATATTAAGATTATTTCCTCATATCCAGACAAAAATTAATCATTAATCTATGAACATTGCTATTGTTCGTCATTCCATCTACAATCGAGGCTCTGATCGAGTCATTTTTGATTATGCCGACTATTTAATTCGGCAAGGTCACCAAATTAGTTATTACACCAACGAGGTTAAAACAGCTTTTGATTACAACAAAGCTATCAAAATAAAAGAAATTCCTGGTAGCGGCAAACTATCCACCATTCTTTTTGTTCTTAAAACTAAATTCAATGAAGACATTGTTGTCTTTGATTTAATCGCAACTAGCTGCCTGAGCTGGATATTAAACAGAAAAAAACTTATCTATTTTGCCCAAGGCTTTGATACAACGTATTATGCCTCACCACTGATGCATGCATTTATTGGCTTTTGCTACCGAATTGCTTTAAATTTTCTAAAAATCCCAACGATCTCAGCTTCTGATAATTTATCAAATAAATTAAAAACCTTTAAGCCAAAACATTTAATCACCATTCCCAATGGTGTAAATCTATTATCTTTTCATTTTTATCCACAAAATCAATTTTCAGATTTAAAAGCCAACACAACGGTCATTCTAATTTATGGGAAACATGACTACGTTAAAGGAATGGATGTTGCCCAAAAATGCTTTAACAAACTCTTTGAAATTAATAAAACCACACCTTGGCAGGTTTGGACAATTGGTGAAGAATTAAAAACTGCAGGTATTCTCATCAAAAATTTTGGATTTTTAAATAATGAAAAACTGCGAGACATCTTAAGTGCTGCGGATATTTTTCTTTTACCTTCTAGAAACGAAGGATTAAGCACTTTACTTCTTCAGGCTTTGGCTTGCGAATGTGCGGTCGTTGCCACTGAGGCAGCTAACATAATTACCCATGAAGTTGATGGATTGATTTCTCCAATAGAAGATGGGGAGGGACTTGCCAAAAATTTAGATCGTGTCCTTCGCGATGATTCGCTACGCGAAAAACTAAGAAAGAATGCTCGCAAGCTAGCCGAACAATACAGCCTTGAAAAAAGTTGTCAGAAATTTGAAGAAGCCATTTTAACCTTCACCAATCAGAAAGCCTTATGAAACTCGCCCTATTTGATTTTGATGGAACGATTACAACGACCGACAGTCTGATTCCGTTTATGTATTATACCCACGGTCCATGGAGGACTATTTTAGGGTTTCTGATCTTAAGTCCGGCATTAATCTTGTATGGTCTTAAAATTTTGCCCCGAACGACAACGAAGGAAATATTTTTAACCTACTTTTATCGCGGCTGGGATGAAAAAAATTTTAAAGAAACAGCGTGCCGATATGCGAAAGAAAAATTACCAGCGCTCGCTAAGAAATCAGCGCTTGCGCGAATCGACTTTCATAAAAAAGAAGGGCATAAAATCGTTGTCGTTTCCGCGTCCATTGAAGATTATTTAAAGGAGTGGTGCCGAAACAATCAGCTAGAACTTATCTGCACAAAAATTGAATTTAAGAATGATAAGGTGACCGGCAGGCTTCTAGATAAGAACTGTTATGGGGAAGAGAAAATACGATATATTAAAGAAAAATATAATTTAAAAGACTTTGATTATGTCTATGCCTACGGCGACAGCAAAGGGGATTTGGCCCTTAAATCCATCGCCAATGAATTTCACTTCAAATCATTCAAATAGAATTTATTTATAGGAAAGAGGATATTTGGCAGGATTTGCAATGCAGTCTAACTCTAAATCAACATCTAGATCGGGCCAGTAAAGATGGTGGCCGTTAGTAAATTTGATGTTGTAAATTTCTTCTAATCTAGCCTTTTTAAACCACGAATAATTCTCGTACGGCAGAAAATATTCCTTTTCATTAATAGACAACCAAATACCATGGTTAGAAATATTTAAAACTTCAACCTTTGAAATGCTTTTTCCAGGACTTTTCAATTTCATCTTTATGATCCTCAACGATTTCTTGAAGTTGCTTTAATTGCTTTGACGATAATCTATAATTAAAAGCCAAAGAAACTATCGGCTCTAACCAAAATTTTGCTTCTCCATCCGAACATGATACATGAATATGTAAACGAGATTCTTCTTTTGAAAAGAAAAAGAAACGATAATTCTTATACTTAAATACAGTTGGGCTCATATTTAGGACAAATTATAACACATATTTTTACAAGTGCCTATCGACAGCGCCTTCAACCTTTTTATAATTCAAATTAATCGCTGCTGGTTTTCGGCCGAAGCACACACCTAAATTTTCATAGAAAGCAACCATATCGGGATCCACATGACGCTGTTTGATCGCCTCAGCGGTCGCCATATAGCGAAGCTCTTTGCCATCGACGCCAACAACCGTCATTCCGCTTAAACCCTTATTTAAAAGAAGTACCGCCGCAGCGCCTGCTTCCTTGCCAAAGTTAACATCGTAAGCGGAGGTATGACCGCTTCGAACCAAATGCCCCGGCGTAACCGATCGCACTTCCGGCATTTCATAAAGACCTTTAACATACAAATGTTCTTTTTTCATAAACTCAATAACCGATGAATCTTTCTTAAATCGTTTGATCAACTGATCGCAAATATATTTTCCCGCGCCGGCTAATCGTTTATGACCAAAGGCATCGAGCCCGGCGGATTCATCAACAATTTCCGCGCCGCTGGCATCACGAAGTCCTTCGGCAACTAAAATCAAATAGGTTCCAGCCTTAACATCACTGTCAGCAACCCGCGCCATAAATGTCTTTTTGGCATGCTCATAAAGAACATCAAAATCAACCGGGACTTCAGGAATAATAACCGCATCAGCATCAGCAGCAATTCCTGCGCGAAATGCAGTGTGACCAGCGTAACGACCAAAAACTTCCATAACAATAATACGATTGTGGGAACGACCAGTTGTTTTTATTTCTTCAGCAAAGGTGGCAATGCGATTAATCGTTGAGTCACCGCCAACCGAATACGTTTGCAAATCCAAATCCATTGTCTTAGGCGCATGAATGCATTGAATTCCATGCTGCGCTAAATCGATCATGACGCTTCCCGTATCATCACCGCCACTGATAACAAGGCCATCGATGGCAAATTTCTTAAGGCCAGCTTTGATCCGATCATATTTTTTATCGTCGTCAATTTTTTTGATTTTAACACGAGAGTGGCCTGCTTCAGATCCAGCGAGATTCGCATTAACAGAATCTAACCGAGCTGGCGTTAACTCGACCAAATGATCAAAGTCGATTAAATTATAAAGCCCCGCGTAGCCGCTGGGGATAATGTAACAAGAAATTCCAAAATGGGCTGCCATCTGCGCCGCGCCCTTAACAACAGCATTTAATCCGCCACAATCACCACCGCTTGTAATTACTGCAATCTTTTTCATCTTTCCTACTCCTTAAATAAATGGTTCATTAAATGAAGAGATTAAATTATCATAGAAAAATAGGGAATGCAAATTGAAATAAATCCCAATATACAAATCCCAAATACCAAACAATATACAAATTACAACTCCCAAATTACAAACAATAAACAAACTGCCAATTACAAAAAATATCTTTTAAGTTGGAATTTGTTTGGTTTTTTGGATTTGGAGTTTGTATATTGTTTGGTATTTGGAAATTGAGATTTGGAATTTATTTTCTTGCCTGCGCCAACATGTCTTGCGCATGCTTAAGAGCGATTTTGGTTTCTTCTTCACCACTCATCATCTTAGCTAGTTCTTTAACGCGCGATTCTTTATTCAAAAGCTCAACCTTGGTCGTCGCCCGGCCACTTTCAACCGCCTTGATAACCTTAAAGTGCACATCGGCATACGACGCAATTTGCGGCAGATGTGTAATCAAAATAACCTGACGCACCTTGGCCAGCTCACGCAATTTCTCGCCGGTCACCGTTCCTAACCGTCCGCCAATCTGCGCGTCAATTTCATCAAAAATAAGAACAGGAACAGGATCAACCTTAACGAGCGCCTTCTTAAGTGCGAGCATCACCCGCGCCGCCTCACCAGAAGAGACAATCTCCGCCA
>JAHFGL010000013.1 GCA_023247445.1 Candidatus Omnitrophota bacterium
ACATCCCCTGTTCCCGGTGGCATATCGATAAATAAATAATCGAGTTCACCCCAGGCCGTGTTGAGTAAAATCTGCTGGACGTAACGGGTAACAATCGGCCCGCGCATAACCGCTGGCGCATCACCTAATAAAAATCCAAACGACATAATTTTTAAATTATTTTTTTCAACGGGGATTAGCTGTTTCTTCTCGTTGACATAGATTTGCGTGCCTACTAGATTAAATAGCGTTGGAATAGATGGCCCATGAATGTCCACATCAACCAACCCGACCCTAAATCCTCGCGATGCAAGTTCTTGGGCAAGATACGCCGCAACAGTTGACTTACCAACGCCCCCCTTACAAGATGAAACTGCAATAATTGATTTAACTTGCGCCAGTGCGGCTGTCGTTGGAGTTGATGGCGCAGGAGATCTCTTCATCGATGTCATATGAATGTTAACTTTTGTGACGCCTGGAATTTTTGTAACAGCCTCTTTTGCTTGTCGTTCAAATTCGCCTTTGATCGGGCACGCTGGCGTTGTCAGCACAATATCAAAAGAAACTTCTCCTCCATCAATTTTGATATTTTGGACAAAGCCCAGCGTGACAATATCCCGTTGAAAATCAGGGTCGATGATGTGTTTGAGGCTATTTAAAATGTCTTTTTCTGTAATCATGGGAGATTAAACGCGCAACTTTTCAATTTCAACTTCAGAAATTAGATTTGCATTGATGGAATAAACGGTGTTCTTATCTTTGACGTACCAATATTTTAATTCTTGTGGAGAATCGTTTTTATAGCGCGAAAACTTTTGGATAAGCCCAGCTGCAAGCGCTAAGATTTCATTAGGGGGATTTGTTCCTTTAAGAATTAGCGTTGGCCCCATTTGATCCGGCATTTGCATGATGATGTCGTCAGAATGGGCATAACGAATAAGCGATGTGTTTTCTTCTTCATCGCGACCGAGGATTACTTTAAAATTTTCATTGATACGAAAATGTCGTCCCCATTTTAACGCGATTGTTTCACGGAAATTTCGATAGCCATGGACGAAGGTGTCTTTAATTCGTCGGGCAAAGTCTTGATTCGTTAGTAAACATCCTCCCGCGGGTTGGCTGTATCCGGTAATATTATTCGCTTGGGCAATTAACACTTGCTCGCGGCGCGAACGGCCGTTAAGCCTTAAAAGTTTTTGGCGATCAATCAAACCTTCTTGTTCGGGAATAGTTGGCTCGAGCAGCTGAGCGCATAATGGTCGCACGAGTCGTCCTTGTAAACCAGAGCCTTCTTCAATCCATTTCATACTATGGCGCATCTGTGACATTTGACGTTGGCCCAAGACCTCACCAGTAAAAACAAAGTCAGCGCCAATTTGATCCATGTAAACACGCGCGCGCGTAAACATATGAATACGGCAATCAACACAAGGATTCATCGCCGAGCCGTAGCCGAATTTTGGATTTTTTACAACCTCTAAATAACGTTCGTCCAATTGCAATGTGATAAATTTTATCTCAAGCTGCATCGCCGCTTCAATGGCCTTAGTTTTATCACAGCATCCCCAGGGCATGGCAAAGTAAACTCCATAAACATCGACGCCAAGATCTTTCATAATCTTGGCCGCAACGGTACTATCTAGTCCACCGGAGATAAGTCCAACGGCTTTGACTTGTTTTTTGGAATTATTCATATGTGAATTGGTTTGAATCATCGTTTTTCTCTAAAAATAACTTGCTCATAGTATCTGATTTAGACGGAAAATTCAAGCGGATTATATACGCAAAATTAAATTTTAAAGGTAAATTATTCTTGATTTCCGTGAGGATTTTATGTTACTATGTGCGCCTATGAAAAATACATCTTCACAAAAATCTATGACGGGTGCTGAAGCGCTTATTCGTTGCCTTGAAAATTATGGTGTCGAATATATCTGGGGCCTTTCTGGCGGTGCCGCCATTCCTATCTTTGATGCCCTCGTTGGATCAAAAATTAAATTAATCTTAGTGCGTCATGAACAAGGCGCAACGCATATGGCTGATGGTTATGCCCGTGCCACCGGAAAACCAGGTGTGGTGCTTGTGACCAGCGGTCCCGGGGCCACCAACACGGTCACTGGTATCATGACGGCGCATATGGATTCTGTGCCAATGATTGTTTTAACTGGGCAGACGATCTCTCCTATGCTTGGGAAAGATGCTTTCCAAGAATCTGATATTTTTGGCATAACGATGCCTGTTGTTAAACACAGCTATTTAGTTAAAGTCACCAACGATATTCCTCGCGTTATTAAAGAAGCGTTTCATATTACAAATACAGGACGTCCTGGGCCTGTCTTAATTGATCTTCCTAAAGACGTGACCTCCGCTACCTTTACTGGAACGACACTTGACCCAAAAATGGATATCCCTGGCTATAAAATACCAGCCAAGCCCAAGAAGTCTGATATTCTTAAAATGGCAAAATTATTTAAAGGTTCTAAGCGTCCGGTTTTGCTCGTTGGCCACGGAGCTGTTATTGCGCGCGCTGGCGATGCTATTAAAAAATTAGCTTATAAATTAAAATCTCCCGTAACCAATACTCTTTTGGGTAAAGGTGAATTTCCTGAAACAGATCCTCTTTCTTTGGGAATGCTCGGAATGCACGGCACCGCGTATGCGAACTTGGCCTTAACACGCTGCGATTTAATTATGTCGATTGGTTCGCGTTGGGATGATCGTATTAATGGTAACCCGGCGAAATTTTGTATTGGCGCTAAAAAATTGCATATCGATATTGATGCCGCGGAAATTAACAAAATTTTAAAGCCCGATGCCTATTGCATTGGGGATGCTCGAGAAATTGTGGAAGAATTGGTTAAATGTGTTGATACGCTGGACACCAAAGAATGGCTTAAAGAATTAGACGGCTACAAAGCAAAATATCCATTAAATTCCGCCTCGAGCGAAAAAGGTTTAACGGCGCAATATGTGCTTCATGAACTTCAAAATGTGACACAAGGTCGGGCTATTATTTCAACCGACGTTGGTCAACATCAGATGTGGTCGGCGCAATTTAATTTAGCGATTAAAGGAACGCGTTGGCTCTCTTCCGGTGGTGCGGGAACAATGGGATTTGGTTTTCCGGCTGCGGTTGGTGCGCAATTTGGTTGTCCAAAAGATTTGGTGGTTGCTGTTGTCGGTGACGGTGGATTTCAGATGACGCTATCAGAACTTGCCACTGTTTTTATTCATAAACTTCCAGTCAAGGTTTTGATTATTGACAATAAATATTTAGGCATGGTTCGTCAGTGGCAGGAACTCTTCTTTGAAAATCGTTTGTCTGGTGTTGATCTTGAAGGAAATCCTGACTTTGTGAAATTAGCAGAAGCTTATCACATTAAAGGTGTTCATATTGATAAGGCTGAACATGTCCGTGCGCGCTTAGAAGAAGCGATCAATTTCCCTGGACCGGTTGTTATTTGGGCGGAAGTTATTAAGGGAGATAATGTGTTCCCAATGATTCCCGCAGGCAAATCTGCGTACGAGATGATTATCGAACCACCTCATCGTGATACAAAATTAGAAAAACCAACAGGAAGTACTTAATTTTATGGAATCTCAAAAATCAAATATTCATACAATCAGTTTTTTAGTGGCCAATAAACCCGGGGTTTTAGTGCGGGTGGCTCAGGTTTTTGCCCGACGCGGATATAATATTGATTCACTTGTTGTCTCTGCAACGGTTAATCCTAAATATTCACGGATGACCATAACCGCAACAGGTAATGTCGAAACGCTTGAGCAAATTATTAAACAATCAGCTAAGCTTATTGATGTGATTCATGCCAGTGAACATACAGGCATTGACTCCGTGACGCGTGAATTTGCTCTTTTTAAGGTCAAATGTCCTTCCAATAAAAAGACGAGTATTATTAAGGCCCTTAAGAATAAAGCCCATGTGGTTGATGAACATCAAAGTACATTAATTATTGGTAAAACGGGTACAACGGAAGATTTGGATTTATTGGAAACTGAACTTAAAAAATTTGGTATTATTGAAATGGTTCGTTCAGGTAAGCTTGTGATGGCAACGGGCAAAGAAACGACTTAATTCTTTTCGTCAGCTAAACTGCAGGGCATTATCTTCGGTAGTTCCTTCGGCGGCAAAATTACTTGAGCAATTTCGATTTCCTCGTCGTTATAATCAACAGATGTAATCTGGCAGCGGTTTTTGTCAATGGACTCATCGTCTGTACCTATATACTGCGCAATGGCGGAGCGAAGAGCATCCCATTCGGAATAAAGAATAAATTGAGATTCGTCATCTTTGGGTGACAGATCTTTTGTAACTTGGTCAAAGGAAAGCTTAAGGATTTCCTGCAGATCTCGACCAGCGCAATACTTCGACAAACCGGTCCCTCCATCAATTTCCCGTCCGCAGGTGATTTTAGCGTAATCAAAGGAAATAAATTTTTCGTCATGATTAATTTTAATTGAAATACTTGATGAGCTGTCTGAACAGGGCATTTTCTTGCGTTGAATGTTTAAAGTTTAAGGTTTAATGTTAACTGAAATGTGATTGAGGCTAGTATAGTGTTGAGGAAGTTTTTAGGCAAGCATTATAGTGATGTCATAATATTAAAGGCTTTTAAATATTTCTAAGAGCCGTTAACTTTAAACTTTACACCTTAAACTTTAAGCCATTAGGTTTACCACTCAAGAGCCCCACCGGTTTGGTATTCGGTGACACGGGTCTCGAAGAAGTTTTTTTCCTTCTTTAGGTCAATGACTTCGCTCATCCAGGGGAATGGATTCTCAGCGCCGTACTGTTTTGGCAGTTGCAGGCGTTCAAAGCGGCGGTCAGCAATGTATTCAATATATTCTTTAAGATTTTTGGTGTTTAATCCTAGAATGCCATTGGGCAAACATTCTTCGGCGTATTTGTGTTCGAGTTCAACGGCGCGCTTAATAAAAGAAATAATCATCTCTTTGTAGGAATCCTCCCAAACTGAAGGATTTTCAGCAATGATGGTATTGATCAAATCAATGCCAAAGTTCATGTGAATACTTTCATCGCGCAAAATGTATTGAATTTGTTCACAGGTTCCTGGCAGACGATTCTGACGGCCAAAGGAAAGCATCGTGACAAAACCACTATAGAAGAAAATTCCTTCGGTAATAACATAAAAGCCAACAAGATTTCTGATAAAATTTTGTAATCCTTCTTTTGTTTTGCTATCAACAGTTGTGTCCATAATCCCATCCGTGCAGCTCATGGCATACTGGTCCTTGTTATAGATAGCCTCAACTTCACGATACATGTTAAACATTTCCCCTTCATTGAGTGACAGGGATTGGACAATGTATTGAAAGGTGTGGACGTGAATCGCTTCCTCAAAGGCCTGGCGCAGAAGATATTGACGGCATTCGGGATTATCGATGATTTTATAGACAGCTAAAACAAGATTGTTGCCAACGAGTGTTTCAGCGGTAGCAAAAAAACCAAAGGTGCGTTTAATGATATGACGTTCTTCGGCGGTGAACCCCTTGGGATCTTTCCATTGTTCGATATCACGTTGCATGGAAACTTCCGTTGGCATCCAAGAATTTGCGCAACCATCAAGATAATAGTTCCATGCCCATTTATATTTGATAGGAACAAGTTGGTTGCAATCAACTGTTCGATCGTTGTTAATAATTTTTTTACTGTCAGCGGTTACGCGCTGTTTTGACATTTTAAAACAAGAATCGCTCATGGGAGGCTCCTTCTACTGACAGGCTTCGCAATCTTCTTTAGGTTCGGCACTTGATTTGGGTGCAGTTGCCGTTACGGTTGATGACGGTGTTGATGTTGCTGTACTTTGTTTTTCGGTAACGTGTCCAAATTCATCACGTTCTCTTTGTCCAACAACGTTGCCATATTTTGCAATATCAAGCGTACTTTTCTCGATGCGTGTGGCGCCCATTGAGCGCAAGTAGTAAGTTGTTTTGAGCCCGCGTTCCCAGCCGAGCATATACATGTCACTTACTTTTTTACCACTTGGTTTTGCTTGATATAGATTGAGTGATTGTCCCATGTCGATCCATTTTTGTCGACGGCTGGCAGCTTCAATCAACCATTCATAATCAATTTCAAAGGCCGTGGCATATTTGGCTTTAATGGTATCAGGAATACGATTAATCTCTTGAATGCTGCCATCAAAATATTTTAAATCATCGATCATCTCTTTATCCCAAAGGTTTAATTTTTTCAAATCATTAACTAAATATTCGTTAATGACCGTAAATTCTCCAGAGAGATTGCTTTTGACAAAGATGTTTTTATAAACTGGTTCGATGGAAGCGGTAACGCCAACAATATTGCCAATGGTAGCTGTCGGCGCAATCGCCATAATAAGACTATTACGTAACCCACTCTTTTTGATCGCATCACGAACAGGTTTCCAATCCATTTTTGAAGAACGATCGAGACTTAAATACCCACCACGTTCTTTTTCTAATGTGTCTAAGGTGTCGATGGGCAGTAGTCCGCGATCCCATTTCGATCCGCGATAGGAAGAATACGTCCCACGTTCGGCCGCTATGCTGACAGAAGCTAAAATCGCATAATACGAAATTGCCTCCATGCTTTCATCAGCGAATTGAACAGCATCAAGTGAGGCATACGACATGTTTTGGATATAAAGGGCATCTTGAAAGCCCATAATTCCCAGTCCAATCGGGCGATGCTTTTGGTTGGCGATTTTTGATTCTATCGTCGGATAATAATTAATATCAATAACGTTGTCTAACATTCGAACAGCCGTTTGAACAGTTTCTTTTAATTTGGTTAGATCAATTCCTTGCGGCGTTGTGTGTTCTGCCAAATTAATAGAACCTAAATTGCAAACAGCGGTTTCATCTTTTGAGGTGTTAAGAAGAATTTCGGTACAAAGATTTGAGCTATGGACAACTCCCACATGATCTTGGGGGGATCGAATGTTTGATGGATCTTTCCATGTGATCCAAGGATGCCCAGTTTCAAAAAGCATGGTTAACATTTTTCGCCATAGATCAACGGCAGAAACCACCTTAAAATTTTTTATTTTTCCGTCTTTGGCGAGTTGTTCATATTCTTCATAGCGTTTTTCAAATTCTTGTCCGAAGATATGGTGTAGATCAGGGGCCTCATGCGGACTTAACAGTGTCCACTGGGCATTTTCTTTGACGCGTTTCATAAATAGATCAGGGATCCAATTGGCGGTGTGCATGTCATGAGTTCGGCGACGATCATCCCCTGTATTTTTTCGTAACTCTAAAAATTCTTCGATGTCTAAATGCCAGGTTTCAAGATATGCGCACATCGCTCCTTGACGTTTGCCACCTTGATTAACCGCAACGGCCGTATCATTGGCGACTTTTAAAAATGGAATAATTCCTTGGCTTTTGCCGTTGGTTCCTTTGATCCGCGAACCCATTGAACGGACATTGGTCCAATCATTACCTAACCCTCCACTCCATTTTGAAAGCATGGCATCATCTTGGATGCATTTGAAAATATGCAAGAGATCATCTTCAACAGTAGTCAAAAAGCATGATGACAATTGTGAATGGCGTGTGCCGGAATTAAATAGCGTTGGGGTTGATGACATGAATCGGAAGGTTGATAAAATATTGTAAAATTCGATAGCGCGTTGATTGCGTTCTTTGCCTTCGGCACGGGCTAGGCCCATCGCGACTCTCATCCAAAAAACTTGTGGGAGTTCTAATCGTCTTTGATCCCAGTGGATAAAATAGCGGTCATAAAGGGTTTGCAGCCCCATGTATCTAAAAAGAAAATCACGTTTAGGTTTTATATTGTTTCCTAACAATTTTAAGTCGAACTGTAAAAGATCGGGACTTAATAGTTCCAACTCAACAGCTTTATGGATATATGATTCAAAATAGATGGCGTATTCTGTCTTGATTCTTTCGAAACTAACCGGGTATCCTAAGGCTTCTTGATATTCTTTAAAGAGTAAAAGTCTCGCCGCAACGAAGGTGTAACCTGGATCGATTTCAAGGAAGGCCTTGGCCGCCATGATATTCGAGGCTGCAATTTTTTCTTCGGTGATACCATTAAAATAATTCTTGATCGCTTCTTTTAGAATCTTTTCTGAAGAAACATTTTCTAATCCCTGACAGCAGGTTTCAATCTGAAAACGAATTTCATCGAGATTAATCGGTTTCTCTTGTCCATCGGTGGTTTTGTAGAAAATATCTTTGACTAAATCGGCGGAAATGGTTGTTGGTTCAGCAGGTTTTTGGGCACGTCTAATGCGAGCGCGTTCTTCACGATAAATAATATATTTGCGGGCCACGTCATGATAGCCAGCCTTCATTAAATTCTTTTCAACTAAGTCCTGAATTTCTTCAATATGAACTGATTTTCCATTGGGCCAAAGGCTTTGGATTTCGGTAACGACATTGCGGGAGACCTCGTGAACTTTATCGAGAAGTGTTTCAGTTAAGATGCCACCATTAATGGCGCGAAAGGCTTTGGCAATAGCGAGGGTAATTTTTTCTGGCTTAAGCGAAACAATTTTACCGTCGCGCTTGGTTATCGAGTAAAGTTCAAATAAGTTTCGTCGAGCGGCATGTTGTTTGCGGTAATTGGCGTAAAGCTCTGCAGCATCTTTGTATCCATTTTCAAAAAGTTGGCGGATAACCTCATCTTGAATTTCTTCGACATTTAAATGATCTTTATTTTGTCCACGTTCTTTAAGAACCGCCACAACACAGCGATTAACTTTTTCAACCCCCTGCATAACCTCAATGGGTAGTTCAACCTCACGCGGCAAACTCATTTGATCTTTAAAGGCATTTTCGATCGCCTTTTTAATTCTCATTTCATTATATGCAACAATCTGTCCGTTTCGTTTTTGAACTTTCATCTCCAATCCAGTTGTTGTTTCATGCGACATGAGAAAGATCCTCCGTAAAATTTGTATAAATAATATTTATATCAATTCTTAGATTGTTTTTTTGTTTGCTGTTTTGTTTTTTGGTTATATTTCGTGGCGAGAAATGTTTGTTTTCTGATAACTGCAGGGTCATGATCTGTGTCCTAAAACTACTATATATTGAAGAAAAGTTTGCTTATGTACTAGATATAGTATTTATTTCCGATAGTTCAGTCAAGGGCAAATTTAGAAATTTTTAGTTATTTTTTTGATTTGAATGCCTCGTCCCTGATTTTACATCAAGGACGAGGTCAAGGTGAAATTATTTTTTAGCGGATTGATATAATTTTTCGACAGCATCCCAATTGACAACATTCCAAAACGCAGCCACATAATCAGGACGACGATTTTGATATTTTAAATAGTAAGCATGTTCCCAAACATCGATACCAAGAACAGGTGTACCTTTAAGATCAGAAACATCCATCAAAGGATTATCTTGATTTGGTGTTGAGCCAATGACGAGCTTCCCTTCTTTTACAACAAGCCACGCCCATCCACTTCCAAAACGTCCAACGGCGGCTTTGCCAAATTGTTCTTTAAAGGCATCGAAGCTTCCAAAAGTTTTGTTGATTTCGTCAGCAATTTTTCCTTTTGGTGCGCCACCAGCTTTAGGGCCGATGATATTCCAGAAGAATGAATGATTCCAGTGTCCGCCGGCATTATTGCGAACAACACCTCTGATGTCTTCCGGAATTGAAGCAATTTTGCTGATTAAATCTTCAAGACTTTTTGAGGAAAGATCAGCCTTGCCTTCAAGGGCTTTATTCAAATTATTAATGTAAGCCGCATGATGTTTGCCGTGATGAATTTCCATCGTCATAGCATCAATGTGGGGCTCAAGCGCGTTAAGCGGATAAGCTAACGTTGGTAATGTAAAAGCCATGGGGTTCTCTCCTTAATATTATTGAACTTTTTTAAGAGCGTTTAAAACTTCATCGTAATTTGGTTCGGTGGTAATTTCTGGAACGATTTGTTTATAGGCAACGGCACCTTTTGTATCAACGATAAAAATAGCGCGGATAAGTAAGCGTAAACCTTTAATTAAAACACCATATTTTTCACCGAAGTTAGCGTCGCGATGATCTGATAATGTTTTAAGTTTATCCACACCGGTGGCCCCACACCATCTTTTTTGGGCGAAAGGTAAATCCATACTGATCGTGAGAATCACAACATCATTTCCTAAATTAGCTGCTTCTTTATTAAATCTTTTTGTTTGCAGATCACAAATACCTGTATCAAGCGAAGGAACAACGGAAAGGATAACTTTTTTTCCTTTCAGTGAAGATAATTTGAATTCAGAAAGATCATTGGCGGTCAAGGTAAACTCTGGTGCCATTTGGCCAACTTCAATTTCCCTTCCAGCAAGCGTCACTGGATTGCCCTTCATCGTTACTTTTGTCGCAAAAGTTGAAGACATTGTTAGGACTCCTTTTTTTATCGTCATTCTGAGCGTTAGCGAAGAATCTCAAAATATCGAAGAGATCCTTCGTTACTTCGGTCCTCAGGATGACGAGGTTTAAATTTATTATTCTAAAGTTGTACGATATGTTACAGCTGCTAAAATTCCACCAACAATAGGCCCGACCCAATATATCCAAAGATTTTGTAATCCTCCACCAAGTAACGCTGGCCCTAGATGTCGTGCTGGATTCATCGCGGCGCCAGTAATTGGACCACCGATTAAAATATCGAGCGCGACAGTTAGTCCAATAAAAAGTCCGCCAACTTTTGGCGCACGCTTATCAACAGCGGTTCCATAAACAACAAAAACCAAAAAGAATGTTAAGATGATTTCCGTAAGTAATCCCATACTGGCAGAAATATTGGCCCCAAGTGCTGGAGTCCCCATACCGACGGCCATAAGCGCATCATGCGGCATACATAGTTTAATAAGGAAGGCCGCAAAAATAGCCCCTAAACATTGCGCGATCACATAACCGAAGGTGTTAATTGCATCAATCTTTTGGGCTACAAATAAGCCGATCGTAACGGCCGGGTTAAAATGTCCACCACTGATAGCTGCGGTTGCACTTACCATAACGGCGATCGTGAGTCCATGTGCGAGGGCAATGCCAACTAATCCCGATTGACCGCCAATAATGTAGTTGCTGGCGATCGCGCCAACGCCAACGAAAATCAAAGCAAATGTTCCAATAAATTCAGCAATAAGTGCTTTAACATTCATAATTATTTCCTCATTTAAAAAATTGTTAATAATTCTAGTGATTGAGTGTTTTTATCTTACTCAAATTATTATATTTGTCAATAGAAACGACAGGGTGAAAAGTTTTTTCAATCAATATTTTTGTTTAGATGAGCTTGTTGTGCGCTTACTTTATGTTATAATCAACGCCAGTTAGATAAAACGTCATTTCACGAGGAGAAAAACATGTATACGTATCAAGTAAAGATTAAACTTCACGACACCGATGCCGCTGGATTATTATTTTTTAGTCATCAATTTGAGCTCATCCATGATGCCTATGAGGCGCTTTTGGAGAACATCGGTTTCGGGTTTGCAGAACTCATCAAAAATAAA
Source organism: Candidatus Omnitrophota bacterium (assembly GCA_023247445.1). GTDB lineage: Bacteria > Omnitrophota > Gorgyraeia > Zapsychrales > Zapsychraceae > JAHFGL01. The sequence continues at coordinate 11,488 of JAHFGL010000013.1, forward strand.
AATTATTTTCTTCCCATTGTTCATGCCGAGTCCGATTATAAGCTCCCTCTTTTTGTTGGCGATTTAATTGAGATTCAAGTGACCGTTGAGAAAGTTGGGAACACCTCCTTTACCTTCGCCTATAAACTTCTTAATGCCAAACAACAGCTTGTTGGCACCGCCCGCACCGTTCATGTCACCATGGACAAGGCCACAAAGAAAAAGATCCCTCTTCCCAAAGAAATGCGTGTGAAGATCGATGATCTTTATTCTGTAGATCATTAACAAATTTATGATGCTTTTCTGTGATGTGCTTTGGAAAGAATTTTTCGATTTAATTTCAAATTTTTCTTGTTTAAAGGGTTTGGCCACGGCAGAAATTGATCGGGGATTTTGAATTTAGGGAGATGGTTTTTTAGATGTTGAATGATCTGCGCATTGGTTAAGAAGCTTGCCTTAGTTCTCTTAATAAATGCCACGGGTCTAAAGCCGAATTCTTTACTCTTAACTGGAACAACGATAGCTTGTTCAATCCCTGGTATTTGAAGTAAATACTTTTCAATTTCTTCCGGTTGGATGTTCTCGCCGCCGGAGATGAACATGTTGTCTTTACGACCGATCACGCTAAGATATTTACCTTTAGTTAAACGTCCCAAGTCGCCCGTGTGAAACCAGCCTTGATGATCTAACGCAAGCTCAATAGTTTTTCCTTTGATGTATCCTTTAAATAAAGTCTTTCCTTTAACAAGGATCTCTCCCTCTTTTGAAATTCTAAACTCACGGTAGTTTAAAATTTTAACACGATTGAATTTTAATTTTTCTGAGGTCGCCACTTGCGATGACATTTCGGTTAAGCCATAAGAAATATAAATAGGTAAGCGCAGTCGCTTTGATTGCGTTAAGAGTAATTCAGGAATTGAACTCCCTCCCACGAGAATAGCTTTAAGTTTTTTAAGAACCTTTGCATTAGGTTTTTTTTGTAACAAGCGATAGAGTTGCGTTGGCACAACTGAGACATGTGTAATTTTATAACGGTGAATGTTTGTTTCTAACTTTTGTGATGGATCGGCAATAACAACCGTTCCTCCCCCTAACAGCGCACGAAATAAAATGCTTAAGCCACCAACGTGATAAAGTGGTAACGATAAAAGCCAACGGTCTCCTTTCTTAAAGGGAATGTGTTCATTGGAGCCTTTGGCACTGAAGTAATGATTGCCGAAGGTGTGAACGGCTGCTTTTGGTTCACCGCTGGTGCCTGAGGTAAAAATGATTGTGGTTGGTTGATTCAAGGAGTAAGTAAATGATTTTTTTAGAGATCCTTCAGTCGCTATCGCTCCTTCAGGATGACGAAGCGTGAGAACATATTGACATCTAAGTTTCTTAATTTGTTTTTTTAAATTTTTTTGCGGTAAACGTGTACTTAATAAACACGCCACTGCCTTTATCCGCCACAAAGCGAGCAGCATAATTAGATATTCAGCAGAATTTTGACTGACAATGTCCACACGATCGTTTGGTTTTATTCCACGTTTCGCTAAATAATCAGTCATCGCACAAACGCGCTGATGAAATTCCTGGTAAGTTAAAGATTTATTTTGATCAATGATGGCGGGATGATTTGGAAATATCTGAGCGTTTGATTGGAGTGGACAAGGAATGGAATTCATCGTGGGGTCAAGGGTCAGGTAGCAAGGGTCAGGGTTTTGACCCTTGTCCCTTACTACTTGCCCCTACTTTATTTCTTTCAACAATTCAAAATTTATATCCTTCGATTGAATCATTTTATCTTTGATGTTGAGCTTGCCATGGGAAATGGTGAGTTTTTCTTTGAGGAGATCTTGCTTGAACCATTTAAAGGTATCAATTCCCGCCGTGTAATCACGAAGTGAGCTGCCAGCAATTTGGGCGAGGCACAGTAGCCCAAGTGATGATTCATAGCTTGAACTTAAAACATAATCAATGGCAAATTTTTTGGCATGGTTAATAAATTTCCAGGTCCGTTCAATCCCACCTAAAATTGTCGGTTTAAGGATTAAAACATCAACGCCATCTAGGGATTGGATTTCTTGCAGGCTTAAATGATTTAAGGATTCATCAAGAGCTACCGGAATGAGCGTCTTCATAAAGAATTCTGGAATTTTTGTTGTGTCCTTAAATGGTTCTTCAATATAAATAACCGCGGCACACCCAATCTCTTCGCCTAATTTAACCGCCTTTTTAAAATCGAGCGCCTGGTTTGCATCTAAGTGCAGCATCGCCTGGCCATTGATAATGGATTCTGCTGTTTTGATTTTATCAATTTCTTCCTCAATGTTTTTATCAATTTTTAATTTGATCGATGTAAATCCTTGCGCGATGAGTTCCTGAGCTTGTTTTTTAACCTGGTCTTTGTTGCCTTGAATGAGTCCACTGATTTTGATTTCATCATGATGGTGATCAGAGAGCAATCGGTTAAGTGGGATCTTTTTTGTGTTTGCCATGAGGTTTAGCACCGCCATTTCAAATCCAAAACGAACTGATGGTTTAAGTCCAAATTCATTAAGCCATGCATCAAATTTGCCATCAAGTTTTTCAACGTGACCAGAAATATCTTTTTTTCTTAGCGAATTTTTTAGAAATAGCGCCTGCTCTCTTGCTTCTTCCAATGTCTCTGAACTTAAGCCAGGCAGCGGCGCAATCTCTCCAAATCCTTCGTGTCCATGACTTGAAATGAGTTGAATAATTAGTCCATCACGGACAGTCATCTTATGACCACGAATGGAGATGGTTTCGGTTAGCGGCAAACTGTATTGATAAAGATTGATGGTTGCGATGTTCATAATTTCCAAATCCATCCAATAGAAAATAAAATGCTATAAATTAATAATAACTGTCCGGTTGAGGCGAGTGCTTTATTTAGAGAAGGTCCATCAATTTTTGAGGCAACGGTTTTGATTGTTGGAATTGCGATTAAACATGTAATCACAGCAACAAGGATTTGAACATGATCGTCAGTAATGGTGTAAATAAGAACGGGCATAAGTGACGCAGCCAAAATACAAAATAAATATTCAGAGATTGCAAACGAACGGCCGAAACGAACGGCCAATGTATTCTTTCCTGATTTTCGATCGCTATCGATGTCACGTAAATTGTTGATTGCTAAAATGGCTGTTGCAATTAGTCCAGGTGCGATGCCAGCGGCAATGACAGCCAAGTTTATTTCAAAGGTTTGAACATAATAAGTTCCCGCGACCGCAACCGGTCCGAAGAAAACGAAAACAAAAATATCCCCGAGCCCCATGTAACCTAACGGCTTTGGTCCAGCGGTATAGAGAAGTCCAGATAAAATCGAGAAGATGCCAATAGTGGCTATCGGCCAGCCGCCGCGAAGGACGAGCAAATAGCAAATGATTGCCGATACGCTAAATGCAATGGCTGTTGCGATAATCATGGCTTTTGGACTTATCAGTCCGGCTTGGGTCACGCGTGTTGGGCCGATGCGTTCGTTATTGTCAGCGCCGTTTTTAAAATCAAAATAATCATTGGCCAGATTTGTTCCGATTTGAATCGAGAGCGCACCCAAAAGACAGAGAATTGCTGTTGGCAAATGATATGGTCCATCACCAAAGGCCATGGCCGTGCCAATGAGAACAGGACAAATCGATGCTGATAAAGTTTTGGGCCGAATGGCCATGAGCCAATGTTTTAGCATGTTGGGGTCATGGGGCAAGGGTCATGGGTCAACAGCGTTCCTTGCTACTTGACCCTTGTCCCTTGACCCTTTAATTATGGTCTTTTCGGAAATTTTGAAAAATTTGGTTTACGTTTTTGAACAAATGCATTACGTCCTTCCTGCCCTTCTTCGGTCATGTAAAATAACATCGTCGCGTTGCCGGCCAACTCTTGCAATCCTGCTTGGCCATCGCAATCAGCATTAAGCGCTGCTTTTAAACAACGAATGGCAATCGGCGAGTTCGCTAAAATTTCCTTGCACCACTTAACCGTCTCTTCTTCTAATTTTGCGTACGGAACAACGACGTTCGCTAAACCCATTACAAGCGCCTGGGCTGCATTGTATTGTCGGCATAAAAACCAAATCTCGCGCGCCTTTTTTTGTCCAACGATTCTAGCCATGTAACTGGCCCCATAGCCGCCGTCGAAAGATCCCACTTTTGGTCCGGTCTGACCAAAGATAGCGTTGTCGGCCGCGATTGTGATATCACAAAGCATTTGTAAAATTTGTCCGCCGCCAACCGCATAGCCAGCCACCATCGCAATAACTGGTTTTGGACATGTGCGAATTTGCCTTTGGAAATCTAAAACATTTAACCGATGAACACCTTGTTCATCTTTATATCCACTATCGCCACGGATTTTTTGATCGCCACCAGAACAGAATGCTTCTTTGCCTTCGCCTGTTAAGATAATGACGCCGATTTTTTCATCGTTACGTGCTTCATTAAGTGCCTCGGCCATTTCAAAAACAGTTTTTGGTCGAAAGGCATTACGCACCTCTGGCCGATTAATCGTAATCTTTGCGATCCCGTCAAGTTTTTCATATTTAATATCGGTGAAAGTTCCGGCTTTGATCCAGAAAGATTTCTTAGTTATTTTTGTCATTTTTATCCTCTGTTATGTGGTCCGTCATCCTGAAGGAGCGATAGCGACTGAAGGATCTCCGAAGAGATCCTTCGCACCAACTTTCCTTAATGGTTTTAGATGAAGTTGGTACGTACTGACTTCATCTAACTATAAATATTGAAAAGTCAGTACGCTGCGCTCAGGATGACGGTCATTATTTAAACTTCTCACTTAACGCCACGGCGATTTTCTTTTGTAAATCATGATGAATCGCAACATTCTGTTCACGATTGGCTATGACTTCAATGATGGTCGATGTTTTGCCGCTTACCGCTTTTTGATAAAAATTTTTAAATTCTGTTTTTGTCTTGGGTTGCGCGTAATTTAAGTTAAACAGTTTGGCCGCCGATTCAAAGGACAGATTATGAGGCGTACCAAAGAATTTTTCAAATAATTTATTGGAATGCGCAATCGGCAAAAACGAGAAGATCCCTCCTCCGTTATTGTTAATAACAACGATGACGAGGGGCTTCTTTAAGTCTTTGACCATGGCCAATGAATTAAGATCGTACAGAAACGCTAAGTCGCCGATGAGCAAGGTCACAGATTTATTTAACCCGACCGTAAATCCACACACACTTGCGATTGTTCCATCAATACCGCTGGCTCCGCGATTTGCGCCAATCTCAATGGCATTTCCTTTAAAGTCAGCATACATATCCATTTCACGCACGGGCAAACTGCTCGCTAAAAATAATCCCGTATTTTTTGGAATCAATTGGCTGATTAAACGTGCGACCTCGGGTTCGCTTAACTCATGCGGCGTTTCAAATAATTCACTTGAGGTTTCAAGAAAGTTATTGATCGTTTCTTCAACAACCTTATTGGCATTTTGCAGATGCGATAAAAAGGTGTTTTCTTTTCGTTGTGACAATTTTTCAACGATCGCCTCACAGAAAAGGTTGACCTTTGTCTGTAGTCGGGTCGTGACAATATGTGTGGGATCGTTACGTAGTGGATGATTTAAAACCATCAAATATTCTTTGGGCCGATGATGATCAATATATTCGTACCAACGCTTTGAAGTAATACGACCACCAAGATGAATCACGCCATCAACCGTTGAATGTTTTGCGAAGTGATCGGAAAGTAATATTTGATCAAAATACGAAATGATATTTTTGTTGTTCTCTCCGAGGCGAAGACCTGAGCTGATGTCTGGAAAAATTGGCCAGTTTAAGGCCTGGGCTAACTTTAAAGCGCCCTCACGATCTTGTTGCGTGCCAAGTTTGCCGACAACAATAATCCCTGATTTGATTGCATTGATTTTTTCAACAATTGGTTCAATGTCGTTTGTCGCAATCGTTGGCTCTGGCGCAACATACTGTGTATAAACTTTATCATCATCAAGCCAACGTTTGATCGATCGGATATAATGTTCTAGATTTAAGTTTGATTTGGTCGGCGCAAGCGGTTCGCGGAACATGCAATTAAGATGAACCGGTCCGGGAGGATTTGATCTAGCGCGAAAGATCGCTTGATTGATCGTTGTTAAAATAAATTCTGGCTTAATTTCTTCTGTCGGACAGGGAATATCGAAATGCCAACGCACATATTCGCCAAAAATTTTTACCTGATCAATGACTTGATTGGCACCGGTCATGCGTTCTTCCGGCGGACGATCCGCCGTTAAAATAATAAGTGGGATTTTTTTCTTGGACGCTTCAATAACCGCCGGTAACATATTGGCCACGGCAGTACCGGAGGTTGAAATAAGAACGCATGGCTTTTTAGTCGCGGCAACATATCCCAAGGCATGAAACGCTGTGCCGCGCTCATCGAAATGAACATGACTACTTGCTTTAACATTAAATCCAACGGCCATCGAAAGCGGTGATGATCGCGATCCCGGTGAGATACAAAAATAATCCACACCATTTCGCACAAGCTCTTCGACCATAAGCATGCTCCAACAATAATTTATATTGGGGGCGGTAGCAATGTTCATCGGCCAAACACCTTTAAGAAGCTGCTGATTTTATATTCAATTTCTTCCCACTCTTTTTCTGCTGTTGAACCAGTGACAATGCCAGCGCCAGCATAAAGTGAAAGTTTGTTTTGATCAACGAGTCCAGATCGAATCGCGACGGCAAATTCAGCTGTGTCATATCCAACGTAACCGATCGGCGCCGCGTACCAGCCACGTGAAAATGGTTCAAGTTTATTAATCGCCGGCAAGACCGATTCTCGTGGAGCACCTCCTACAGCTGGCGTCGGATGTAGATGGCTAATGAGCTCATCATTTCCAATATTTTTTTGTAAGGTGCCTCGAAATTTTGTCAAAAGATGCTGCCCTTCATTTAATTTAATAACGGTGAATGTCTTGTCGCAGTCTAATTGTTCGCAGAAATCTTTTAATGTTTTTTTGATTTCTTTAACAACAATATTGTGTTCATTAAGCAGTTTTGGCGAATTCAAGAGATCTTCTTCAAACTGGCGTTCATCATTGGGATTTTTCCCTCGTGGCATTGTTCCTGCCAACGCCTCGGTTTCGATTCTATTTTCTGTTCGTTTAAATAATCGTTCCGGACTCGCCCCCAAAAATGCATGGTGATCACTTGTTTGAAAACAAAAATGAAAACAATTCGGCGTCATGTCTTTTAAATGTTTGATAAGCGCAATGGGGTTAATTGGGCGATCAAAATCAAATATCGTTTTACGCGCCAGAACCACTTTTTCATATTTTGTTTTTCCGTTTTGATCGATCAGTTGAGTTAAAAGTTTATTCCAACTGTCACGGTCAGGAAAATCATGACGTGATTGAACTTCTGGCGGTGGACGCTTGTAGATTGTTTCTTTTGAAAAATTAACGGCCTCGCAAGTTTTTAGAATTTTTTTGATATTGTCTTCAGTAATTTCATCAATAACGATATTAAAAGCGAACAGCGTTTTGCCCTGTGCTGATAAAAGTTCAAATTGTGGGATAACAAATCGATAGTGTCCAAAATCTTTCCACTCTGTGTCTAAAGAGGTGTCATTAAAGCTAAATCCGCCGTAGTAACGTAACTGCGAATTGTCAGATGACAAATGATCTTCCATTGCGTCAAATAGTTCTCGGTAGTTGACCGCGCCTTGCCCCTCACAAATATGAGCGGCACCGATACCACCTACTTCAAAATCATGCTGACGATTGGACCAGTAAATTTTGTTTGAAGTGTTTTGATTATTAAGCCAGGTTAAAATATCTAAATGTTCCGTGAGAAATTCAAAACGTAAAATTGTTGGATTGTTGCCAATAGCCGCAACCTTATGAGGCAGTTGTCCAATTTCGCGTAGCATGTGTTCTTTAATATCTTTAAGCGGATAGGTAGTGTCATTGCGAAATAGTGTAATCATTGGCTATTTCTCTCCGACATAAATTGAGGCAATACCAAAAAGAAGTGGATGATCGACGACACGCGTAAATCCAGCGCTACGCATTAGATCACAAAATTTTTCACCGTAAGGAAAGTCTTCAATGGTTTGGTTTAGGTATCGATATGCTTTATAGTGACCGGTAAAAATCCATCCAACAACAGGCACTACGTTACGTAAATAAAATAGATGAAGCCCACGAATGACGATATTTTTTGGTAACGAAAATTCTAAAATGATCGCGCGACCTTGTGGATTTAGCACTCGAAACATTTCCTTTAAAACGCGTGTTGGATTTTCCATGTTTCGAATACCAAAAGAAATTGTTGCCCCATCAAAGGTTTTATCATTAAAGGGAATTTGGTGCGCGTCGCCGCGTTGAAGAATGATTTGTTTTGCAAGGCCTTCTTTGGCAACTTTTTCTTCGCCAATAGCCAGCATCTTCTCAGCCATATCAATGCCATAGCCAGTTTGAATATTTGAATTGGTTTTAAATAGCGTAATCAAAACATCCGCTGTGCCTGTTGCCAAATCTAAAATCTTTTGATTGTCTTTGGTGGGAAGATATTTAGCTAGTTGTCGTCGCCAATGGATGTGTAAGCCAAACGATAATAAATGATTTAATAAATCGTAGCGCGGCGAAATGTCGTTGAACATTTTCCAGGATTCGGATTTTGGCAGGGCTAACTTTTCTTTGGCAATATCCATCATAAGATGTTGGCTAATAACGTTTAAAGATGGCCCATCCTAACATAATTGACGGATAATTTCAAACGAGTTTTAGCGGCTTATTAAGGTTAGTGACTGTGGACATTGAGGTGTCGCAATGTGCGATACCTTGAAATGCTTCAGTTTAAGGGGAAAATATTTTCAACTTTAATCATTGTTTCAGATGAGGCATCAGGGACATTTTTATGAGGTTGTTTCATTTTTAATCTTTATTTTGAATAAATAAAAAACAGTCCAAACAAGGCCTCCAATTAGGAGGAAAATTATCCAATAACCATCTTCTGCTCGAACAACAGGTGATTTTGAATAATCATTTTCTGCGATAATGGCAATGGTGACCACGATGGTAAAGTAGTAAATTATCATAACCCACTTAGCCCAATTTTTTTTATAAATAAAGCCTAGGTTCGCAAGAATTGGAGTCCCAATTACAAAGAATATAGGAGCATTGGAGGGTTTTATAGAATGCCAACTTGTTATTAGCAAGAAAATAATTAGCAAACAATTAAGCAAAAAGATAATTTTAATGCCCAAAGGCAAATTTTTCATTTTATAAACAGTTTAATGTCCGGATAGATACTTTTCTGCTTCTAATGCGGCCATGCAGCCAGAGCCAGCCGCGGTCACCGCTTGGCGATAAATTTTGTCTTGCACATCGCCGCAGGCAAAGACACCGGGGACATTGGTCTTCGTTGTCCCGGGAACAGTTTTGATATAGCCAGTTTCATCGAGCTCGATCTGGCCATTAAGAAAGGATGTGTTGGGAAGATGACCGATTGCGTAAAACAATCCACCGGCATCGATCTTCGACTCTTGATTGGTTTTATTATTTTTGATTTTAACAGCAGCTAAAGATTTTTCGCCAACGGCTTCGGTCAGTTCAGTATTCCACATGATTTCAATTTTGGGATTAGCGCTCACCCTTTCTTGCATTGCTTTGGAGGCACGTAAGACATCCCGTCGGACAAGAAGAATAACTTTACTGGCATATTTTGTTAGAAATGTAGCTTCCTCTCCCGCGGAATCACCGCCGCCAACAACAACAAGCACCTTGTTTCGAAAAAACGGTAGTGCCCCATCACAAACCGCACAGGCGGAGATTCCTTTTTGCCAAAATTTTTCTTCGCCGGGAACGTTCATCCGTTTCGCGGTTGCGCCTGTTGCGATAATAATTGATTTTGCCTCGACAACTTCATTGCCAGAAAAAACTTTAAATGGGTTTGATTTTAAATCGACTTTGTCAACGGTAAGGGTCTTAATGCGGGCGCCACATTTGATCGCTTGTTCTCGCATCTTAACCATAAGCTCTGGTCCAGAGACGCCTTCAGGAAATCCTGGATAGTTTTCTACCTCAGTCGTCGTTGTTAATTGTCCTCCGGCCGCGACTCCTCCTGCCAACAATCCTTCGTAAACTAATGGATTTAATTTTGCCCGACCGGCATAAATTGCTGCGGTGTGTGCGGCAGGACCTGAACCAATGATGATTAAATTTTCCATATTAAATTAGAGAATAGAAAATGGAAGATCGATTTTTATCATCAATCTTCCATCTTCAAATTGTTATATTTTATACCCATCCAACAATTGTGCCCGTGATCGAGGCTTAGCCTGTTTGACAAGATCATGCATAATGCTGTCGTAGCGAGGCTTATTGGAATTTTGATAGAATAAACCAAAATAAGGCCTTGGACTGCAGGCAAACTTGAAGGCGGCTTCTAAATTCGATGGATCATGTTCGATGACTTCTGTTTTGTCAGCGATGCGTTTATCTGGCGCGATTCCCTTCTCATGTTTTAGAAAAGAAAACCAGCTTGAGGTTTTATGATCAAAATTGTTGGGATCAAAGTGCGGACAACGCTGTGAAATGTGAACAAGCGCAAATCCAGGATGAGCAAACGCTGCTTTTAAGGTGCTCGCCATATGATCAGGAATCCAGTCGGCGGTGCTCGCGACAAACGATGCCCCTGCTCCTAACGCTAAACGCAAAGCACCAATTGGATCAAGATAAGTTCCTTGTGGCTGCGTCATCGTGGTGTGGCCTTTACGTGTCGTCGGCGAAGTTTGATTCTTGGTTAAGGCATACAATTCGTTGTCATATAAAACAAAAACGCATTTAAAATTTTTATTGATCCCGTGGATGAAATGATTTCCGCCGATGCTTAAGGTATCGCCATCGCCGGCATGAATGAAAAGATTTAAATCAGGTCGAGATAAAGCGAGTCCCATGGCGACAGTAATCGGACGTCCGTGGATCGAGTGCACGCCATAGGCGTTGATGTAATTTGGTGCTCGGCCAGAACATCCAATACCTGAGACATTGACGGTTTGTGCGGCGGAAATCTGGGTATCAACCATAAAACGTTTAACACCCATCAAAATTCCAAAATCGCCGCAGCCTACACACCATCGTGGATTTTCAGTTTGTAAATCTTTAATCGTCAGCGGTTGACTAGACGGTGACGGTTGCGTTTGCGTGACCATGTAAAATCTCCTTTGCTTTTTGCTTAATAATTTTAGGTCGAATCGGTCGACCCGTTGCTTCGCAAATAATTGATTTAACATCGACTAAAGTCTGTGAACGAAGTAACATCGCCAGTGGCGCTGGTTTAATCTCATCGCCGTAGGCAACTTCAACGGTAACTACTTTCTTAAATTTTTTGAAAATTTCGGTTAACATTAAAGGCAGCGGAGAAACAATTTTTAAATGTAACCCTGAAATTGGTAAACCTTCTTTTTTACAGACGTAAATAGCTTCTTCAATTGCGCCTCGTGTGCTGCCCCATCCCACAACGAGAACTTCATTTTCTTCATTACCAAACATCTCCGGTTTTGTTAAAGCACGGGCAACCGTATGGACTTTTTCATTACGGATTTCATGGGAGTGTTGATTCGTATTAGCAGAATAATTGACATTTCCTTTAGAGTCGGTATTTAAACCCGTCACCCGTCGCATATGCCCAGGAGTTCCAGGGTTTGCTTGATCATCGCGAACCATTTCAATTTTGTCCGGTAAACGATTAATGTGAAAACGTTCAAGGACGAAATCTTTGATTTCATTGACATCATTCATCTCAGTCACTTGAGGCTTGGTGATAACTTTATAGCTGTTCGCCGTCTGAAAATCGCTCATAATGAAAACTGGTAGACGTAATTTTTCTGCCAAGTATCGGGCCATTTGTGGGGCATAAAAACAATCAATGACATTGGCAACGCTGATAATTATTTTTGTGTTATCGCCATGACTTCCAAAAGCAGCAGCGAGTAAATCAGATTGTTCAGTTTTTGTTGGCATTCCTGTCGATGGACCAGAACGTTGGGCGTCGATAATAATAAGGGGAATTTCGGCCGCTGAGGCATAGCCAATGAATTCTTGTTTAAGCGATAATCCTGGCCCCGACGTACACGTGACCGATGGAACACCGCCAAAATAGGAACCGATCGCGGTACCAATGGCACTGATCTCATCTTCGGCCTGATGGACGATCCCGCCATACGATGGCAAGACTTTAGCGAGTGTGTGCATGATTGAAGACGCTGGCGTAATCGGATATCCACTAAATAATTTGATGCCAGCATCGATAAGGCCCATGCTGAGAGCTGAGTTTCCATCAATAAGAATCTTCTCTCCCGTTTGATTTTCCGGTGAGCCATCAACTTGATATGAAAAGTGAACATTGTCTTTGGCGAATTGATAACCTTGGTGAAAAATTCTGATATTTTTTTCAAGAATATCTTCTTTGAGTTTTTTAAAGGTGAGCTTGATTTCATCGACAACACTTTGTTCTGTCATGCTGTAAATCCACGTCAGCATGCCAAGATAAAACATGTTAGTCCCTTTGCCACCCATCGCTTTAATCGCATCTTTAGCTTCAGTGGTAATTTCAAACGGATAAATATTTAGCCCAAGCTTGGTAACACGTTTACAGGCTTTTTCATAAGATTCTTGGTTGTCTTCTTTATCTCCCATATCCAAGAGCACTTTGCAGTTTGGATTATGTTCATCGTCATCTAATCGACGATCAAGAACAATTTCATGGGAAGCGATAATGACATCGGTGTCGTTACCAATGTTGGTAATGTCGAAATCCGCGACGCGAATGATAACTCCGGATAGCGCTGGGCGTGTACGTGGTGGTGGACTAATTTCGGCAGGAATCATTGGCTCAATGTAAACATATTTACCCGCTTTCGCGAAGGCTTGAACAAGGACGTCGCCAGCTTTTTGGGCCCCAAAACCGGCATCCATTAATAGTTCGAACCGTGCGACACTAACTTTATCAACTGACATGGTAACTCCTCTAAAATTTATAGTTATACGTTTAGGTGATAAGCTAATATATCACTCTGCAAGCACTTGGCAATACTAAATTTAAGTTTTTATTGACTTATCTTGAATCAAATTTCTTGTAGTCAATATTGGCCGTTCTTGCCTGCTGTAATTTTGCTTGTAGAAAGGCCTATCGGAGATCAGTTCGTAGCTGCGGTCGTAATTCTTTAAGACCCTTAATTAGGGTTTGATCAACATAGGAAGATTTAACTGCGGCAGTCTGTTCATTAAGAAGAAGGTCTTCTATGCTGTGATCAGATTCAACGCTAAATCCAGCATCCTTAATCATTTGTAAAGTTTTTGCGCGGTTATCCCCTTTTGTATTTAAATATCCATCTAAAAATAGCGAATTCGCTGGATATAGTGCCATCACTTCCATGCTGCGTAAATGTATTTCTCGTCCAGCGGCCACACGAATTTCTGCTCTGGGGTTGAGAAATCGAAACAGGCAAAGGATTCGTAAACAAAAGTTTGGTGTAAGTTCTGATGTTTCTTTGAGTGTATTTCCAGCAATGGGAATTAAAAAATTAATGGGAATCGATTCGGCCTTCATTGAACGCAGCGTGTAAGCCACCTCAATAATGTCAGCATGCGTTTCTTTCATCCCTACAATCATTCCCGAACATAATTGAATCCCGGCGCCACGGGCGGCTTGCAATGTATTGAGGCGATCTTGATAAGTATGCGTCGTGCAAATTTCTGGGTAATGACGTTCGGATGTGTTTAAGTTATGATTTAGTCGATCAAGCCCAGCTTCTTTTAACACACGCGCTTTTTCATTATCTAAGAGTCCAGTTGAAACACAAATTTCGATAGGGTATTTTGATTTGATATCGCGAATGAGTTGTGCCAAATGTTCAACACGTTTTTTGGTTGGCCCTCTCCCAGCAAAAACCATACAATAGCGGTAAGCGCCTTTTTCGTAGGCATTCTTAGCCTCGGCAATAATTTCATGATCGGGCTTTAATGGATATTCTTCGATAGCGGCATCGGAGGTTTTCGCCTGGGCGCAGTAATGACAATCTTCCGGGCAATAACCATTTTGGGTGTTGTTAATGATGTGGACTTTAACACCTTTTCCAGTGAATTTCGTTCGGACTTCATATGCGGCGTTAAGTAAAGGAAGCAACGCAATCTCAGATGAAGTTAAGATTTGATGCGCAATATTTTTTGAGACGATTTCTTCGTTAATGCTTGTGTCGGCTAGTTTTTGATAAAATTCATGATTCATAATGAAGGCTATTCTAATATAAAAATTTTAATAATGCAATTTATTGTCAGTGATTTTTTAAGGGTAAATAAACAAAAAATTGGCTTGTAAATATGGCTCTATCTTGTATACTTTGGGTATCCATGAGTAACTCGATTCATACCTTTCATGTTCCTGTGATGGGGACTGGTTTTTCCATCGATACACCCATCAAGGTCGCCCAGTATGGCATTTCTTCTGTAATCTCCATTGTTGATGACTGTCTTGTTGAGGAAATGCGTAAATACTACTGCGATTCTACTGGGGAATCCTATGCCCCAATTACCAAATATGATGAAGATTATCGGGCTAGGCGAATTACTGAATATCTTAATTTAGTTGACCGCATTGTTAAACAAAAATTTGATGTTGTTAAAAACTCCTGTTTTGAAGTTGGCAGCGAAATCACCAAATACTTTGAACTTCTTCCAGACCATTCTCCTCTAAAATCCCTTTATGTCAAGATGCTAAAAGTAGCCGATCTTGAGCTAAAAAAGAAACTTCAAGATGATTTACGGGCTCAAATGAAACCCGGAAGCATTGATGTCAATATTATGACAAAACTGGATCGAACTAATTATGGCCCCGGTGATAAAGAGCTTCCGATGGAATATTCAGATGCACTGGCCGCTTTGCGTGGATATGCAAAAAGCACATTAAGTTCTGCCATTGTTTTTTCTGCTGGAATTAACCGCCGTCTTTATAGTTATGCTGAGAAGTTTAAGGATTTTTACGCTGACGCGACAGGAACAATTAAAAAGAGAATTATTTTAAAGGTAAGCGATTATCGTTCCTCGATTATTCAGGGGAAATTCTTTGCTAAAAAGGGTCTGTGGATTTCTGAATTTAGAGTTGAATCTGGTTTAAACTGCGGCGGGCACTGCTTCCCTGCTGAAGGATTTCTAATGGGACCAATCTTAGATGAGTTTAAAAGATGTAAGAAAGATTTAGTTCAATCTTTACATGCGGTTTATACGGAAGCTTGCAAGGCAAAAAATGAGCCAGTTTTTGAACAACCTCATCCGGTTCGCATTACCGCTCAAGGGGGGATTGGTACTTATAATGAAGATCAGTTTTTGTTTAAACAATATGAAATAGATGGGACTGGATGGGCGACTCCCTTTCTTCTTGTGCCTGAAGTAACGAATGTGGATCCTGCAACATTGGCGAAGCTATCAGCAGCCACTGAAAAAGATACGTATACCAGTGATATTTCTCCCCTTGGTGTTCCATTTAATAATCTTGCCGGTAATTTAAGTGATGAAGAAAAAATGCGCAAGGTTGAAAAAGGGCGTCCTGGAAGCGCTTGTCCAAAAGGATATTTAGTTTCGAATACTGAATTTACGCCTAAGCCAATTTGCACTGCTTCCCGTCAATATCAGAAGTTAAAAATCGATGCTCTTAATTTAATGAATTTGGCGCCGACCGCGTATAAAGAAAAATTCGATGTGATTATTAAGAAAGCCTGTATTTGTAATGATCTAAGTGAAAGCCCTTTGATTAATCACAACATTGGAAATCCTGCTGTGAAACGTTTTACGGCTGTCTGCCCTGGTCCAAACATTGCGTATTTTTCAAAAATTGTCACACTTCGCGAAATGGTTGATCACATTTATGGACGATTAAATCTTCTGAATTCTGGTTATCGACCAAATATGTTTATTAAAGAATTAAAAATGAATGTGGAATATTTTTCGAGAGAAATTACAAAGTGTCTTCCGAAACCAATGGACAGACAGATTGCGTATTTACAGGAGTTTAAGAAAAATTTATCTGAAGGAATTGAATACTACAAAGATCTTTTTCCTCAGATGGTTAATGAATCTGCTGAATACCGCACGAAATGTTTGGAAGAATTAGAATACTTCAAACAGAAGTTAGACGAAATTATTAAGTCCCACATAGAAATCTTCTCTCAACCTTCAGCGCTATTAGCTTCAGTTTAAACCCTAAACACTTGGTGAGTAAATATTTAATCCGTGGTCTTTAAATTCTTTGGCCTTTTGATTCATACCACGCTTTAGTGCCTCTTCTTCTTGAACTCCTTGAGCCTTAGCATAGTCACGGACGTCTTGGGTGATTTTCATCGAGCAAAAATGCGGTCCGCACATCGAACAGAAATGCGCAGTTTTGGCCCCTTCGGCCGGTAGGGTTTGGTCGTGATATTTTTCTGCTGTCTCTGGATCAAGGGCAAGTGCAAATTGATCCTTCCAGCGAAATTCAAATCGAGCCTTTGATAATGTATCATCCCAAATTTGCGCGCCGGGATGACCTTTGGCTAAATCCGCCGCGTGCGCAGCAATTTTGTAGGCAATAATGCCATCTTTAACATCTTGTTTGTTTGGAAGTCCTAAATGCTCTTTGGGTGTAACATAGCAAAGCATCGCGGTGCCAAACCAGCCAATCATAGCTGCGCCAATGGCTGATGTAATGTGATCGTAGCCAGGGGCCACATCCGTTGTCAAAGGACCTAAGGTGTAAAATGGCGCCTCGGCACAGATGGATAATTGTTTGTCCATGTTCTCTTTAATCAAATGCATTGGCACGTGTCCAGGGCCTTCGATCATGACCTGGCAATCATGTTTCCAGGCAATTTGTGTTAATTCACCGAGAGTTTCCAGTTCTGAAAATTGCGCTTCGTCGTTCGCATCGGCAATTGATCCCGGACGAAGTCCATCGCCCAACGAGAAGCTCACGTCATATGCTTTCATAATTTCACAGATCTCTTCAAAATGCGTGTACAAGAAGTTTTCTTTGTGATGCGCTAAACACCATTTGGCTAAAATCGAGCCGCCGCGTGAGACAATGCCTGTCATTCGTTTGGCTGTCATTGGAATATATCGTAAGAGAACGCCAGCGTGAATCGTAAAATAATCAACCCCCTGCTCGGCTTGTTCAATTAAAGTGTCGCGATAAATTTCCCACGTTAAATCTTCCGCCTTGCCATTAACTTTTTCCAAGGCCTGATAAATCGGAACTGTGCCAATGGGCACGGGTGAATTGCGCAGAATCCATTCGCGTGTTTCGTGAATATTTTTTCCTGTTGATAAATCCATGACATTGTCGCCACCCCAACGGATGGCCCAGGTCATTTTTTCAACTTCTTCTGCAATGCTAGAACTGACGGCGGAATTTCCAATATTAGCATTAATCTTAACCAGAAAATTGCGGCCGATAATCATTGGTTCGCTTTCAGGGTGATTGATGTTGGCGGGAATAATCGCACGACCACGCGCTACTTCATCGCGGACAAATTCTGGTTTACAATTTTCGCGAATGGCAATAAATTCCATTTCGGGCGTAATGATTCCCTTCCTTGCATAATGCATCTGTGTAACATTTTGACCACGCTTGGCCCGAAGTGGTTTGATTAAACGCGGGAAACGAATCTCAGATAGTTTTTCATCTGATTCTCGCAATTTTCGATAAGCTGACGTGGCATTCTCTAGTTCTTCGACATCACCACGACCGACAATCCACGATTTACGTGTTTCTGGTAAACCCTTGGTAATATCAATTTGAACATGGGTGTCGGTATATGGACCGGAAGTATCGTAAAGTTTGATTGGATTATTGGGAGTGCCATCGGTTGGAGACAAATCGATTCGCCGAAATGGAACGTTAATATCTTTATGAATATTTCCTTTTTTGTAAATTTTAGTTGAGCCAGGAAGCGGTTGATAACTTATATTAATGGACTCTGGATTGGATTCTTTTTGCGGCTTACTCTTTTCGGCTTGCGAAATCATAATGGCATCCTTTTTACTCAGTCAGATAAAAATTTCTTTAACAGCGAGGCCATTATAGTACATGGATTTTTGGAAAGCAATTTGAATTATCCCAGATTTTGTACGCACACACAAATAATGCATAAAAGGGTGCGTCCAAAATTCGGGGATTACCCAGCCTAAATCGCTGAATCTCTTCGAGATTCAGCCAGGCTGCCCTTCGGGCGAATTTTGCTTTGCAAAATTCGGGATTATGGTGAAAAATAAACACCCGATGTTGTTTATGAACATCGGGTGTTTAAGTAAATTAATTTGAAATTATTTATTCATGATCCATTGTGAAAATTTAACCAGCGGCGTTAAGGCCGCTCGAACACCAGTTCGTAGATTTGAATGTTTCGCCAATTTATCAGCAATTGGCGGGCTGGTGTGGTAATACCAATCAACAAACGCCCTGCCAGCTTTATTTTGCAGTAAAACTCCATTGCGAAAATTACGTAGTGCATCTACTTCTTTAGCCATCGGGGACCCATATGCCGCGGTCGCAATAAAACAATTGCTGTTACTTAAGGTAAAATTATTTATGGGAAAAGCTGATTGCGTTATCAGCTGAAAACTTTGTGATGCCGGATCTACACGTCCTTGAGGAATAATAACATTAACTGAATAATCACCAGCGATCACATTATTAAATCGATAGCGACCGTTAGCGTCTGTCATTGTTGATTGAATAATTTGTCGCTGGGCATCGTTGATATGTAAATCTACCCTTAAATTGTTCTTACGGGTGGTTTCAACCTCCGGATTGGTTACGACGTATCCTTGGATACTTTTTTGTTGTCCAACGGCCTGAATCCATTCTCCACTACTCATCTCAGCCATTGATTGCTGCAACCCTGAAGCAACAGGTCTTTTGGAAGCATTATCAATCGCAGTTACTAATTCGTTTATTGTAACGCTGCCATCTCCATTGCGATCTATGCGTGATAATTCATCGGAAGTCAGCTGAGTATTTCCTAAAGCTGAATTGACACCCTTGACTAGCTCATCAACGGTCACAATTCCATTTTGATTAAAATCCCCCCACAGCCTTCCGCATGTAGCCCAATAATTTGGGATATGAGCATCGTAGACGTAAAGCGTGGTATTGGAATTGTTCCCAGGTTTAAAATAAAACCTCACGAACTCTTCACTACTTTCATTTGATAAAAATTCGTAAGTGAAATCTTGGGATAATCCGGGGATAGAAAATTGACGGATTATTTTAAAAACAGATTCTGACGCACTAGGAATGGATTTTGTGAATTGTACTAATTCAAGTTTTCCTTCACCCACACATACGGCATATTCTTCATTAAGGTGTTTGCACTCTTCATACTCGACGTACCCTAATGGATCGCCTGATGGTTGTAGGAGGCTGCTGGAATCAGCGAGAAATCCCTCTGCAGAGATATTAACAAAATAATATCCATAATCGCGATCATTCATTAACAAACGGTTATTTTCAATGTCAATGAGCGCAGAACTTAAGTGATCGGGGAAATAGCCCATTCGTTTTGAACTATAACCATCTGGATTATCGCGGAAATTAATTGTTGGGATATTTGTATTAATGTCATCAGGGTTAATGGCCAATATGGCTGTTTCATTTTGATTATAGTTTGCTAAAGAGACATATATTCGATGTGCAAAGGGATCATAGTCAATACCACCGGGGTGATCTAACCGATCCGAAGAATAACTTTTATCTATAAATTTTGTTTGAGTCAATTTGCGGGCAACGGCATTGTTTAGATTTAATGGATCAGTAAGATCAAATTTAATGATGTATCCTCGGGTGCCATTTAAATCAATCATTGAGTGATAAAAAGTATTATTAATTTTAACAAGACCTTGGGAGTGATGTGTGTCAAAGGGAACCGGAATTTCCGCGACTTTAGTCCAGGCTGGAAAATCATCTATTTTTTTAAGAAGGTCGGTATCAGTACAAACAGATGATTGTGTTGTCATTGAATCCAAAGGATTGTAAATATAATCTCGATATCGCCATCCATTGGTGGTTGATGTATTGTAATAGTAAAGTCGAACATAAATTGGCACCTTCTGTGAAAAGAATGTCACGTGCTGAACAGTTATTTGGTTGTTTTGGATGTCTTTTTGAGCAAAAATATCTGACCCTCTTATCTGATGTCCAATTGTAATTGCATAATGAGTATAGGCTGGGTTTGTCGTCCATTGAAATTGTATAGTATCAGAGGCAAGTTGCGCCCTCTCTGCGGGTTGAATAATATGCGGAGATTCTATGGCCCATGCGTAACCGATAAATAAATGACTGACAATCATCAGTGTGGCGGTGATGAAAAATAATTTTAAAAGTAATTTATTCATGTTTATTCCCGTATCCATTGACTAAACCTAACCAAAGGTGTTAACACTGCCCGCACGCCAGCGCGAAGATTGGGATATTTGGCCAATTCATCAGCAATCGGTGGGCTGGTGCGGTAGTACCAAGCCACAGATTCTTGACCAAATTTTGTTTTTAATAAAACTCCATCACGAAAATCGCGTAACGAATCCACCTCTTTGGCCATCGGACTTCCGTACGCGGCGGTGGCGATGAAACACGAATTGGTAGTCGCCGTATTTTGATTAGCTTTTAAAGAAAAATTTGTAGTCGTCTTATCAACATCGTTGACTACTATTGTTTCCATAGCCCCTTCAAAGAAATATCCTGAGGGGGCCATAGGTTTGATTTGATATGTCCCGTTTTTTATATTAACAAATTGAAAACGACCATCAGCTGTTGACCTAGTTTTTGAAAAGATTTCATTTCCATTATATGAACGAAGCTGCACTTCAAGATTATTGAGACTATATGTCGTTAACGTAGTTAATTGCCCGGAAATTTTACTTGTGCCATCGGAAAATAACTGCGCCCAGCGTCCGTCAAAACCGCCATTTTGCGCTAGATGCCATCCCGTTGGTAAAAACTCTCCTGTTCCTTCGTGGCTGACTTCATAATCAACATCGCAGCCATTAAAACCACAATCAAAAATATTTTTAAAGAAATCATCTAAATCTGCCCACCCTTTAAAAGACAACATTGTAAGATTATCAAGAAGTCGATCTCCTTCAAATTCAATAATGTCTCCTAAATTTTGACCATCAATTGCAATCCTTAGAATATGCATCTCAATGTCCGGGGTTCCTGGAGGATCTACGGGGAGATCTGCATACCATGACCCTGCCATAGGACCGACCCCTTCTCCCATTATTTCGGCACCAAAAAACCAATTTGAAAAACCTTCAATCCCATCTCTCATTCTTTGTGCCCAGACAATTGCTTCAGAATCATCTATCTTTGTATTGTTAGTACCATAAAAATGATTTGATAAACCTACTAAAGCTTGTCGTGCCATCTTTAAATATCCCCAATCCCCTGGAGCGGGCATTTTATCTAGGGCTTCAGAGGAGAGAAGGTCACTTAGTAATCTAATATTTTCCGCTTCGGTTCGTAAACCCTTTTCAGAAAATTTATCTACCTCTTCAAGCATATCTTTAACTTTTAATTTTCCTAGATGGCGGGATATGAAAATCGAGTGGGGATATTCCAAGAGAACATCTTGATCACTGTGTCCCTCAACATCAATATGAACATCGGCAACTTTTCCACCCCCATGATGCGCATAGTAAGTATGCTGGTCAATATCAAACCATTGTTGGTCAAAGCTCCACCAATTTCCACACTGTAAGTTATACCAATCCATCCCCATTGCGAATTCTAAGCCACATGCAGCATTATTACCTATATAAGACCAAGTAAAATCATTCGCCATTCCTGCCACGTAAGTTCCCCAAAACCAGGGTTTGGTAAGATAAATCTGTGATTTTTGATTCCATTTTCCATTATCAAACTCATTTGAATAAAAGAATTTTCCTCTGGGAGCAGTATTACCTAATGTTTGTCCTTTTTCATCCTTAAGGGCGTCTGGAACCCATAACACCATACCCGGGATAAGATCACTTAGCTGAACCTCTCCCTGAATATTAAACAAAATATCCGCAATATCTTGCAATTCATAAGTAATACGTGGCACATTAGGTAAATCATCAACCTCATCAATTTTTAGCCTTGAAGTAAAACTTGCCGCATTATATTGAGTAATCGCCTTGGCTTTCCAATAACTAACAGCTTCGGGATCACTTTCAGGGACAAAAACATAATGAAAGGTTTGGTCCTCGACTCTGCGGTGGACATCAACTTTATTGACATTTTGTGTATTTAATTCATCTAACAATTTAAATCCTAAATGGGAAGTTGTATTGACTAAGTCATTGTTTTGATCCTCCCAAAGGATTAAATGTTTACCATAAGCCGTTTCATGAAAATTTAGTAGAGCACCGTTAGGAGAATTAACGAGTATGTGACTTTCCTGATCGGAGATGACAACATAATTAATTCTTTCTCCATGGCCAGGGTCGCCATTATGAGTTCGACTTCCCTTATACTGTATTGGAAAATCCAAGCGGATCTCAATTCTTCGCCAATTATGAATACGCTCATCCCCTTCTCCTTCTTTAACGGCATGATAAACATGGTAAATAAGAACAAGGCTTTTTCGATGATGAATACCCTCTACGTCCTCTGAAAAAACTTGATCCCAGCTAGGTCTGCCCGCTTGTGGAGTGTTAAATTCGAGTAAAGCCGTATAAATGGTTGGTCGGATTTGCCATTGTGAATGCTCTCCATTAATATATTCATCTAAATGTTGGGTCCAATTTACTCTATTATTAGAGAAATTACTGTCTCCATCAAAATAGAAATTTGTCATCCAGTAGCGGCCATACTCACTGACCCTTGTTTCATTCGCTTGTTTTAGAATGATAGGAGAATAATATTCAATGAATTTTTTTCGTTGATTATCCGAAAGTGTCCAGGAATAGTCAATTTCTTGGGCGTAGGCTAGATTATGGGAACATGTAAAAAGAGAAAGAAGAAAGATAAAACAAAAACCCATTCTCTTCCAATTTAGGGAATGGGTTTTACAAGTTTTATTTCGTCTCGGTAACCAGGCTATCCGCATGGGATCCTTAGGTTTTGCGCCCACGGCTTGCGCTCGTGTTTGCCTTTTCGTCAAACTGTCAAATAATTAAACTTTAATAAAGGATAACATGCAGCTGCATGAGCGAGTATGGGACAATGCGTAGAATTTAAGATATTTTTATGTGGTTTAAGAAGGATTGGATACAACTTTACGACGGGGAAAATAGATTTACTGTTTTTTGAAGAAAACGGTTTCTAAAGGGAGGATTTTGCTTAGCTAAATGAGGTTCCGCAGCCGCAGCTGGATTTGGCGTTTGGATTTCGGTATTGAAAGCCGCTTTCTTTGAGGGTATCCACATAATGGATTTCGATTCCGTTTAAGAAGCTCAAGCTTTCTGGGTTGATAATAATTTTAAGGTCGCCCTGCTGGACCACAACATCATTATCATACGGAGTTTTTTGAAATCGCATATCATATGAAAGTCCGGCACATCCGCCTGTCGTAACTCCAACGCGAAGGCAAGACCCTTCCTTGCCTTCTTTAGCCATCATGAGTTTAATTTTCTCAATGGCCGCCGGGGTTAAGCGAAGTGGCGTTGATTGCGTCGTCTGATTAGTTTGATTTTGGTTATCCATAGCTAGTAAGAATATATCACATCAGTTAATTAAGTCAATTTTTGGGGTAGAAAAGCGCGATGCTATCGGTAAAGCCGTGCAAGAAATTTTTTCCGCCAATGGGTCCAATTTCTCCCGCACAAAAGAATCCAGCCGCCGGCATGGGGCCAAGATAATTTTGGATAATCGAAATATCATGATTCTTTTGGTGAAACAACCCTTCTCCTCGGCCGTTACACGAAAAGACTAAAGCTCCCTTTGGTTTATTGAGAAGATTATTTTTTTGATGAGTTGATAAAAGCTCGCTTAAATCCTCGGTTGCGGTATGCGCATCACGGACATGAAATTGAATCGTTTGTCCTGTTTTAATGTAGTCGCCAATTGCGCCTGCCCCAAGATTTTGATCGATGCCCATGAGTCCACGAATCAAAAAATCTCCACGTTTATATCCATGTTTGTATTCATCCATCGCGATCCCGACAAAAATGGCTTCTTGGGCTAAGAGTTTATCTCGAGCGGAAGATTTTTCTAAAACACCTTCAAGGATTTCAATAAATGGTTTTCCAGCGACTTCAAAGATTATATTTTGTTCGCCTTTAGTCACGATGTAGGTTTCGCCAATCGGACGGCAACCTTGCGAAACAACCGTGTCGACACGAATATCTCCTGTCAAAATAACCCCTACAACTCCTTCATTATAAAAATCACCGTTAAGCGACAGAATATTTTGGTTTGGCTCTGATGCGGCGCTGGCAATGCCACCGATAATTGGCTGCCGTGGATAAGCCTCATCAATTTTTTCTAAGAAGACATTCATGTCAAACCGAAACGGATCTGGAAAGGCAATAAAGACTGGATTCTCATTTGGAAAGACCTCAAAAAATTGATAACAGTCTTTTTTGTTTTTTAATCGATCGAGATCTTCCTGATCGACACTAAAAGGAACAATTTTAACACCAGGCAATTTGGCATAAATCACAGAGACAGCGGACTGATATTCTATTTCTTCGTTCGAACCAATAATGCCAGCACACGTGCACCCCAGGAGGTTTTGCACCACGCTTTTTTTATTGAGCCCTTCAATAACATTTTTGATAAACGGAAATTTGGCTTGCGTAAAAAAGAGGATTCCTAGATCGTAGGCACTATCGATTCCTTGGGTTAAATCTTGAACAATTTGATCAATCTCGGTTGCGCGTGATGTGCGATTAATAAATTCCATGAGTTGTATTATATGAAGTAATTTACGGTTTAGATATAGTATTTTAAAAAAATGTCATCAGAGACGGGACAATAACTTTACATAATCATCGTGTGAACCTATCCAGAACCAAATTATTTCATTTTCATTTTGGATCCCAATGGCACGGTACCCAATATTGATTCGAACGGAATAGATGGGTTTTGTGGAGTGAACACGTTTTAAACGTAGACTAGGATAAAAGGGGTCTTTTTTAAATTGTTTATATGCGTCTTTGGCTTGCTGCTGTGTCTTCTTTGGTAATTCGGCAAAGGCTTTTCGAAAACGTTCGGTTGTATGAGAAATCATAAACTGTCAAGATCAAGTGGGCGAGTTTTCTTTTTTTTGTGCTCCTTCAATGCTTCATCCGCTAGTTTTTCTAGCGTATTCTCAGACTCAGCAAAAGCTTTGTCCCAACTTTTCTCAGAAGAAAGCTCTTTTAATAACCATTTCGCTAATGCATTTTGTTCTACTTCAGGAAGTTTTTCTACCTGAGCGAATACTTTCTCTAATAGTTGTGTCATAATTGTCACCTCTCTTGCGTCAAGTATAACATTTGATTATTGTAAAATCCATTTCTTAAATTAATTCTTAATTGATTTTTATTCCATGCCATCGCACAAATTTATGTCGATGGTGCGCGGAGCATCAGGATTGGGATGCTCGTCCGATGCCGGATATCCTCGGCGACACTGCCCAAGATGAGATCTTTGACGAAGCGATGTCCGTGCGTTGACATGGCAATTAGATCACAAGATTCTTTTTGTGCAATATCAAGAATAAGTTTCGATGGTTCTCCAGCAACTAGGTAAGCTGTCACAGAGAATCCATTTTGCGTTAATTCATTTTTTCGCGATTCTAAATAGATACGGTCTTTTTTTATTTCTTCAGAGTCTTGTAAGTTAAGTTGTTCTTGGAATCGAGCCACATAACCATCAGCTACGTGAACCAAAATAATTTTAGATTGCATTAATTTCGCCAGCGGTCGGATATGTTTTAAAATTGTTTCATCAGCGGCTGAATTATCTAACGGAATTAAAATTTGTTTATACATTATTTCCCTCCTAAGTACATCATTGCTGTCTGAAATAAAAGATATAGGTTTAATGATACAATCACCGCGGTAATACACCAAGATAAAATTATCAGCCATGTGGCATTGGTAAATGGGCCCATTTTTCGTCGGTCACTGGTAAAGATTACTAGCGGAACAACCGCAAAACTTAACTGTAATGACAATATAACTTGCGACAGAATAAGTAAGTTTCCAACCCCTTTTTCTCCATACAGGGCCGCCACAATAACCGCGGGAACGATTGCCACAAGACGTGTGAGTAATCGACGCATCCATGGGCGCAAACGGATATTTAAAAATCCTTCCATGACAATCTGTCCAGCAAGAGTCCCTGTCAACGTTGAATTTTGGCCGGAGGCTAAAAGCGCGACCGCAAATAATATACTGGCAAATGGCGCTCCTAAGACGGGTGTTAATAATTTAAACGCGTCATTGATGTCCGCTACATCTTGATGCACTGTTCCGTGAAAAGCAGCCGCGGCGAGAACAAGAATCGCGGCATTGATGAAAAAGGCACAAAGTAACGCCGCTGTTGAATCAATCGTAGCAAATTTGATAGCCATTTTTTTGCCCGGATCATTACGTTCAAAGGCTCGAGTTTGGACAATGCTAGAATGTAAATATAAATTATGTGGCATGACCGTCGCCCCTAAAATCCCGATGGCGATATAAAGCATTTCTGGATTAAATAAAACTTGCGGTTGAGGCAAAAGGCCAGGAAATACTGCTGACCATTGCGGTGAAGAAACAACCATTTCATAGGCAAAGCAACTGCCGATAATCACAATTAAGCTGGCGACTATGCATTCAAGAAGACGAAATCCTTTATTCTGTAGATAAAGGATGATCATAACATCACATGCTGTCAATAAAACTCCCATGACCAATGGAATGCCAAACAATAAATTAAGCGCAATGGCGGATCCGATGACCTCCGCCAAATCACAGGCAGCAATAGCTAGTTCACATAAAATCCACAAAAAATACGACACAGGTTTTGAATAATGGTCACGGCAGGCCTGCGCCAAATCACGACTGGTGACGATTCCCAGCTTTAGCGATAAATGTTGGAGAATAATCGCCATAAAATTTGAAATTAAAATGACCGATAATAATGTGTAGCCAAATTTTGCACCGCCCGCTAAATCCGTTGCCCAGTTTCCGGGATCCATATATCCAACGGCAACCATAAGCCCCGGCCCGGCAAAAGCTAAAACTTTTCGTACCCAGCTCCCATGCAAAGGAACTGGAATTGTTGAATTGACTTCCCGTAAACTGGGTATTTTTAAATCTTGCTTCCATCCTGATTGTATTGACATAATTTCCTCATTCTTTTTTATTGTTGGCATTTGGAACATAGGCCATAAAAATGCATCTCGTGGCCAAGTATGGTAAAACCTTTTTTTGCAAGGAAAGGTTGATAGATGATGTCTTCATTTAGATCCGGGAATTCCAACACATCATGACATTTAATACAGCGGGCATGATGGTGGCGCTTCTCATCGTAGATATGCTCAAAGTGATGATGTTTTTCACCGTACGCTGTTTCGCGAATGATTCCCGCTTCTAAAAGATCATGTAAATTGCGATAAATCGTTGCTCGGGAAACTTTTCGTTTCTTTTGCTTACACTTTTTTACAAGTTCTTCCGCGGTAAAATGCCCATGTGCATTCATTGCCTCATCAAAGACGGATTTACGTCCTTGCGTAAATTTTTGTCCTCGTTTCTCTAGAAACTTTTGATATTTAACGCGTTCATCTAAGATTTGCGCGTGATTGTTCTTTTGCATATGAGACACTGTATCATTTAAAGAGTGGAAGTCAAATTTATTTTTTTGTTTTATTATTTTGTCGAGTGGGTTAAGCGGTGCGCCATTTAATGGAGCAGCCCATGGAAGGCATTTGTTTAGGCGAGATTGCTAAGTTTTTGGAATGATTGGTCAGGGCTTCTTTTAATTCTTCACGGATGACTTTCTTCTCTTCTTGCCAGTTGTCATCAATACGGCCGTGGTAGATGAGCTCTTTATTTTCATTAAATAGATAAATGTCCGGTGTACATTGAGCCTTAAACGTTTTTGCGATCGCTTGCGTATCATCCACTAAGTAGGGAAAGTTAAGCCCCCACTCTTTGATTTTCTTTTTCATCTCTACTGGTGAATCTTTTGGATAGTCTGGATGAATATTCGGGTTAATAGCAACAGTGTTGATCTTTATCTCTTTGGCATAGTTGGCTAATCGAATCACGCGCGGCCAGACAGCTAAGGCATACGGACAATGATTACAGGTAAAAATTACGAGGAGTCCGCGCTGCCCAAATGCTTCACTTCCCTTACATTCTTTACCACTCGGATCTTTTAAATTAAATTCCGGCATCTTGGTGCCTAAGGGAATTAAGATGGATTCTAGTAGAGCCATATATTCTTTCCTTAATATTGCTTTATCGATATGAGGATTATACTAAGGTCTTTTAGAGTTTCAAAGTGTTCTTTTATATTCAAGCTCGCAATTTGCGATCTTGAAGCATAAATTTTAATATCGCAAAATAAGGCTTTAAATTATTCGTATTTAACATGAAATCCGATACCACGATTTGGTTTTACATCTTCTTTCATTAAGCGGCGGATGGCTTCTAGAATAATTTGAATTTCTTCGTCATGCTTGCCAACTTTAAGTTCAAGGTCTTTTAATTTTAAACCCAATTCTTTGTGAGTGGTTAAAGCCTCTCTAATTAAAACAAATGCCCGCATGATCGCGATATTTACCAAAACAGCCCGGCGACTTTTTAGAACACTTGATAACATTGCTATCCCTTGTTCCGTAAAAGCGTAAGGGAGATATTTTAGGTGGTGTCCTTGTCTTTTCAAGATCACAAATTGTGACCTTGAATTAGAGCTTTTTTTGTTTAAGATCACATTTTGTGATCTTAAAACTATGTCTTTTTCGTTTAAGGTCACAATTTGTGACCTTAAAGAATCAGCTTCCTCCCATGTCAATTGAAACATAAAATCATCAGGGAATCTCTCTAGATTGCGTTTAACTGCTTGGATTAAAATTCTAGGTTCAACTTGGTAGATTTCGGCAAGATCAGTGCTCAACATCACTTTGTGCCCGCGTAGAATAAATATTTTTTCTTTAATAATTTCAAGTGAAGCCGATTTTTCTTTATTCTTTTTC
The DNA here is from genome assembly GCA_023247445.1 of Candidatus Omnitrophota bacterium. Taxonomy (GTDB): domain Bacteria; phylum Omnitrophota; class Gorgyraeia; order Zapsychrales; family Zapsychraceae; genus JAHFGL01. Next base: position 40,624 of record JAHFGL010000013.1, read on the forward strand.
ATAAATAAAAAATCCCCTTTCGTTAAATAAATTAAGGGGATCGAGAGTGGTTGTATTTAAGGAGAAAGCGAGGCGGGCATCGCTTCCAGGTTGTCTTTTTTTTTGCGATGGCACGAAGCCATCAGCTAATAGCGGGAGCATTTATTATAACGGTTGGGTTGCAGCGAACGATTAGTCTCCTCGCGCCTTCTTGAGCTCTACTTAATTTTTCTCAAGAAAGAGCCACCAAGTAACCCAAAACTCATAAGGGCTAAGGAGAGCGGTTCTGGGACAGCTCCTGCAGGTGGTTCTGAAGAAACAAAATGAAGTCCATTATCGTTATGGATATCAACGTACTCACCACTGTAGAAAGCTCCATAGATCTCATTACGATCGTGGAATTTAATAAATTCATTGGGGGCATAAACAATGCCGTACCAAGTATTATCATTATGGGCGCTCCATTTTCCATAAAGCTCCATATAAATATCACTGGCTGAACCACCGGTTAAAACAAAATTATTAGAATCATGAATATCAAAATCTCCTGTTATATAAATATTAACAGGTCCACCGGTAAGATCGATATTAATGGTATTACCATTATTTAAGTCAATACTATCAAAATAATAATCTCCTGAAATGAGATCTAACGTAAGAGTGCCGCCCTGGGTTAAATCCCCATAGGAACCAGGCGCCAAAGCTCCACCTGTTGTAACATTAGCTCCACCAGAAACAAATACAGTTGGTGTAGGTAAAGCAATGGGAGTAAAGGTATTTGGTACCCCACCGCTACTGGTCGTGCCAGTAACAGTATTGCCTGAATTAAGTGTAACACTACCATTAAAGGTAGCATCTCCATTAACAGTATTGTCATCATGAAGCGTCAAATCACTTCCTCCCATAACACCACGGGTTAAATTATCATCATGAATTTTAACCTCATTATTACTTCCAATAAGGCCGGCATCAAGGGTATTGCGGTCGTGCAGCGTCCAACTTCCAACATCATTTTGATAAATGAAATAATCGGAAAGATTAAACGCATATGAATTATTGGGCAATATGAATAATAAAACTGGAAGGATAATATAAAGCATTTTGGGGAACATGTTTTTATAGTTATTGTTCATCTTTCTTCTCCTTATAACAGTGAGTATTGATTTAAGTAATATTGCAAATATAGATGATGATGCTTAATTCGTCAACGGGACATAATAGGACGATCTAGGTCAGCTGAAGTGGCGGTGAAGGTCAGTTTACTCTGTAATGCTTTTTGTCCAATTCAGCCGGCACCGGCTGAATTGGAGTGTAACACGTCCAGACATCATACCGTGGCCCGAGTTTTTTACGATTTAGTTTTTTAACTTATATCCCGTCTTAAACATCCATTGAACCAAAAAAATGCAGGCGGCGAGGAAGGCAAAAATCATGACGAGACTTACCGCAACGCTAACGTCAGAGGTTTCATAGAAGCTATAACGAAAGCCACTGATTAGATATACAACGGGATTGGCAAGCGACACCTTCTGCCAAAAATCGGGCAGCATATTGATTGTATAAAAACTGCCGCCTAAAAATGTCAGTGGTGTGATGACTAATATTGGAATAATTTGTAGCTTTTCAAATCCATCCGCCCAAATCCCAATGATAAAACCAAAGAGGCTGAAGGTCACTGAGGTCAGAATTAGGAAGAACAGCATTAGAAATGGATGTTTAATTTGAAGCGGCACAAAAAATCCAGCGGTTCCTAAAATAAGGATTCCTAAAATAATCGATTTGGTTGCGGCGGCTCCAACAAATCCAAACAGGATTTCGATATACGAAATCGGTGCGGAAAGGATCTCATAAATCGTTCCGGTAAATTTTGGAAAATAAATCCCGAAGGACGCATTTGAGATGCTTTCGGTTAAGACCGAAAGCATGATCAACCCCGGGACAATGAAAGATCCGTAACTGATGCCATCGATCTGAGTGATGCGCGAGCCGATTGCGGAGCCGAAAACGACAAAATACAATCCGGTTGAGATGACCGGTGAGGCTACACTTTGTCCGAGCGTGCGAAACCAGCGGGCCATTTCAAATTTATAAAGCGCGTAAACTGCGTGCCAGTTAAGTGTCATCATTTTTTCACCAATTCAATAAAAATTTCTTCCAGCGAATCTTCTTTGGTGTGGATATCTTTATAGGAAACCCCGGAGAGCGAAAGTTCCGCCAAAAGTTTTGCAATCCCATTGTCTTCTTTTGCCGAATCATACATATAGGTTAGTTGCGTTCGATCTGTATTTAGCTTCAACGACCAGGGACTAAGTTTTGCGGGGATCTCTGTGAGGGGATTTTTTAAATCCAAAATTAACTGCTTACGCCCCATTTTCTTCATCAAATCATTTTTATTTTCTGTGATAATAATTTCACCATGGTTAATAACACCAACGCGGTCAGCCATCTCTTGCGCTTCCTCTAAGTAGTGCGTGGTCAGAATTATTGTCACTCCCGTTTTTTGTAATGCACCTACATGCTCCCACATGTCTTTCCTTAAATTAACATCGACGCCAGCGGTTGGCTCATCGAGAAATAAAACTTTTGGTTCATGCGACAATGCTTTTGCGATCATGACACGCCGCTTCATCCCACCGGAAAGTGTTCGAATAGTATTTTTCTTTTTATCCCACAATGATAATTGCTTGAGGATTTCTTCAATGTAAGGTTTGTTGGGTGCTTTACCAAAAAGTCCGCGACTAAGTGTTACGGTATCCCAAACGGTTTCAAAGGCGTCGGTGGCAAGCTCCTGAGGAACAAGTCCGATTAAAGAACGCGTGACGCGAAAATCTTTAATGATGTCGTAGCCATCGACTAGAATCTGTCCATTGGTGGGATTAACAATCCCGCAGACGGTATTAATTAAAGTCGTCTTTCCAGCGCCGTTTGGCCCCAAGAGCGCAAAAATTTCTCCACGACGAATTTCAAGGTTAATGTTTTTCAGCGCCTGAAATTTTCCTGAATAAATCTTGTTTAAATTTTTGATTGAAAGGATAGAACTCATGGTTACTTATCTTTTAATTATTTTAAATAATCTCGGCATGAACTGCTCTAATCTAAACAATAAATATTATCTACCACCCCATGCTTTACAAATGGGAGACATCCTTTTGTCACAATAAATTCTGAGCAATGTCCGCTAGTTGAAATTGATTTCCCGCTGTTTAAAGCCTTTTCTTGTTCTGGGGTTAGTGACGCAATACACTCTCCTTCGCAATCTCCATTATCCTGGCAATCTTTTCCAACATCGCTTGCTTTAAAGTTACATTGCTGCTGTGGAAATAGTCCAAGCACGGTCCAATATCCTCCCGTACGCTCACAATATTCTTTCGTAATCTCAGGGCCAACCGGCTGCCACCCATTTGAATTTTTACCGCACACTTCTTCAACTGTTTTTCCTTCGGGGGCAGAATCACACATCATAAAATCACAAATCTTGCCACTTCGAGCTTCACATTCTTCCTTCGACTTATAATAATCGCCCCCAGCGAAAGATAAGTTAACCAAACCTAAAAGAATCAATATAAAAAAACATCGACTCATAATTTCTTCTTTAATTGATCAGTGCGCTATTTGGGATGAACAGTAATTTTATCCCCGGTGATTTTGGCATTTGGGACAATGACACGTTTGTTATCTTTGGTTGTGATGATGGTGCTAAAGATTTGAATTTCGGTAACGATTCCCTCCGCTCCCCCGGCTTCGATATAATCGCCCAAACGAAAGGGTTGAAAAATAATCATCATGACGCCTGCCGCAAAGTTGGACAGCGATCCTTGCAGCGCCAAGCCGATGGCTAACCCTGCCGCACCGATGATAGCCAAAAAAGAATTAGTTTCAACGCCAATTTTGTTAAGCGCCGCGATTACCACAAAGGTAAGAATTGTAAAATAAGTAATATTTTTCCCAAAGACCGCAAGGGTCTTCTCCACTTTCGCTTTAATCAGAACATTTTCGGCTATATCAGAAGCAATCCGCGCCGCCCATTTCCCAATAAAGAAAATAGCTAAGGCCATGACAACATTGATACTTCCTTGAATCAAAAATCCATAAATTTTATCGAGATTTTCTTGCATATTTTCTCCTTCTTTCGTACGGTTTTTAATTATGTGATGGATTATATACTGCGCTTCAAATCATCCGCAACATTTATTTCTATAAATAGAAAAATTGGGCAAAAATCATTAAATGTTTTATATTTGAACCAAGGTAAAGAAAGGTTAAAATCATGAAATTTATGCGATACACTTCTTTATTAATATTAATTTTAGCTCTAATGATTAGCCTTCACGCGACTCAAGGCTTTTGCGCCAATCAATGGTCGATGTATAAAGGCAGCCCCGATCACAGAGGCTTTAACGCGCCAGAGAATCTTAACCCGCCTTTACAATTGAAATGGTCTTGGACAAGTAACTCGACTGATCAAGCAATCGCGATTGAATCTTCAGCACTCATCTATAAAAATAAAGTTTTTATTGGAACTATACATGGCCCTCTTGAGCCTCCATCAATAAAAAGTTTTGACCTTACAACTGGTAATATGCTGTGGCATTACTTCTTTGGTGTGTTGGGAAGTGAAAATGCCGCGTATGCCACTCCAGTTATTTATAATGATAAAATTTATGTGCCTAACTGGGATGGGTATCTCTATTGTTTTAATGTGGATAATCACGATCCCGTGTCGCCGGCAGATCCAGCTGTTACGTATATCTGGCGGACAAAGATTGTCAGAGATGGAGAAAGTAGAGGTTTGCGGTCATCACCGGTTATTAAAGATGACACGATTTATATTGCTACCGTTGAAGGGAACACGACTCCATTTACATCAAGAATTGTGGCCCTGGATATTAATTCAGGAGTCATTAAAAGTCAGTATGAATTTGCCGATGGGTTAACGGCGATCTCTTCTGCGGCCATTGATGGGAATCAACTTGTTATTACCGTCATGCCCTATTATCAAATGGGTGGTAGGATTATCAAATTTGACATTTCTAATTCTACTTCTCTTTCAAACGGGCCTGTCTGGAACTATTCATTGGGTGCCGATGAGTGGGGGGCCTCTTCACCTGTTATTTATGAAGGTGTTATTTATTATCTAACGTCTAAACAAACTACAAACAAAACAGTGCTTTATCTAATTGATTTAACCAGTGGGAATCAAATAACATCTTATGAAATTAATGAATATACGTATTGGCCATTTACAACACCGAGCATCGCCTATGGTAATATTTATATTCCTGTTCAAACAAAATTAGTCAGTCTAAATATCGCATCGCTGCTTGATCAAGATCCATTAACGGATCCTCTCTCTTGGGAATATCAGCTACCTTTATCCGCTCACTGTAATAGTAATGATCCTTGTAGCAACGAATTTCAAGGTTCCTCTCCTATTGTGGCTAATGGACTGGTTTTCATTGGGGTCGGAGACGTAACCGGTGGGAAATTTATCGCAGTTGATGCTTTTACTGGAGAAAATAAATTTTTATTCGAAGGACCAGCTGGCTATGAACATTATGGGATGGGATATTCCATCGCGACACCAGCCGTGGCCGAGGGCAAAGTCGTTTTCGCTTCGGCTCACGATTTCCCTTGGTCAGGTTTATATGTTTTTGAATCGGCCATTGCCAATAATAATCCTCCAGTCTTTCAGAACGCTTTTGATGATAAACATTCGACATTACGAAACGGTGAAAATGGTTTGGAAGATATCTTGGGATTCGACAATGATACGATCGATAATGTTAGCATTGATTTTGTTTATGATCCGGCCAAGGCCGTAGGGAATTGGCTTTCGCTGGATGCTAATCACCCCTCGGGCAACCCAACGACGCAGAGAGTTTATTATGATGTTAATAACGCAACAAAGCTGGGAAATTATCCTTTAACTTTTCGAGTCAAAGATTCCAGAGGCGCTTACTATATAGATGAAGTCAATGTGCATATTAAGGCCAACACGGCGCCAGTTATTTATTCTATAAATTCTACCTCAGTCAACGAAGGTCAGGCTTCTTCTCTTCTTATTAAAGCAGCTGATAGTGATAAGGACCCCTTGACCTTTACTTCTCAATCGTTACCCAGCGGTGCTAAATATTTACCTTTAGGAGATGTCTCGCAGAGCGATACTATTTCTTCCATAGACGCATCTTTAATTCTTTCCTATCTTGTGGGAAAAAGCGTTTTTACTCAAGAGCAAAAATTGCTTGCTGATGTTACTCAGGATGGAACGATCTCATCGCTTGATGCTTCGTACATTTTACAGTTTCTAGCGGGCAAGCGAACATCATTCAATACGTACTATTTATTATGGACACCGAGCTTTAGTCAGGCTGGGAATTATACCGTTAGATTAAATGTCTCCGATGGAGCTCTCGCTAGCTTTAAAAATGTTAACATTGAAGTCAAAGATGTGAACGTAAATAAGAAAAAGAGATAAGTAAGAGCATTCGATGACATCCGTACACTAAATCGCTTCTTTCTCCCACTTGTTATATCAAATTCTTTAATTCATTTTATTAGATTAAAAGAGTAATCGGACAGCCAGATTTTGTCAGCGCAGGAATTTACTGTTGTACTAAAATTATATTTTTGTATAATGGTTCCAATGAAACTACCTCAACATTTAATTCTTAAACAATTTGAGATCGGCCCACTAAATAATTTTCTCTATTTTCTCGGTGATGAACGCACTAAAGAAATAGCGGTCGTTGATCCGGCCTGGGATGTGGATTTTTTGTGTGATGAAGCAGAAAAGAATGGTTACAAAATTGTCAGTATCTTTTTAACACACGGACATCCTGATCATGTTAACGGTCTTAAAGAGATACTCGCGCGCCACGATGTTCCGGCTTATATCTCAAAGCATGAAGCTGATTTTTATAAACCAAAACACAAAAATTTGATCGAGATTGACGATCGCGCGAAGTTAAAGATTGGTGGCATTGAATTTGAATGCATCTTAACCCCCGGCCACACCCCGGGTTGTCAGTTGTTTAAACACCAGGATGTTGTCATTGCCGGTGATACGCTATTTATCGATGGCTGTGGCCGCTGTGATTTGCCTGGCGGAAGCGCTAAAGTAATGTACAACTCGCTTTATAATATTGTTTTAAAACTTCCTGACTCAACGATCATCTTCCCTGGTCACAATTATGGCGAAACCCCTTACGCCACCCTCGCCTCGCAGAAGAAAACAAATCCTTATTTACAAGCCACCAGTTTAGAAGATTTTCTTTCGACGCGGATGTAAGTCTGATCACCGTCATTCTGAGCGTTAGCGAAGAATCTCAGAATATTTAAGAAAGGTTGAGATCCTTCACTTCGTTCAGGATGACGATTATTTAATTCCTTTAAATAATGCAGATTGAATGATCCAACTGTAAAGGCGGAACGGTAGGTATTTTCGCAGACGATACATGACTAAACTTTCGATATCTGGAATATTACGGAAGGCAGAATTCTTGGCGGAAATAAGTTTTTCAATTAGGGCCGGAATTTCCTCAGGGTCTTTGTGACAATCATTAATGTAGTTCATTACTTTTCGTTTTAAATGTTGTGAGTAGGGATAATATGGACTTTGCGGATTATCAAAATCTTTGGCGTAACGCGCGTTTTCGTGAAAGACTTTCGTATTGTAGGTCCCCGGCTCAATTAAGTGAACATCAATCCCAAAAAGTTTTAATTCGTAGCGCAGGCTCTCACTAAAAGCTTCCAGTGCCCATTTGCTTGCGTTGTATGCGCTAAACGCCGGCGATGTTGAGAACCCAGCGACACTTGAGATATTAATAATCTTTCCCTGACCACGTGGACGCATGAAACGAATGGCGTGGCGTGTGACATTTTGAACGCCAAAAAAATTTGTTTCCATCTGGCTGCGAATTTCTTCTTCGGTTAAATCTTCAAAAAATCCGCCAATGCCATATCCGGCATTATTAACCAAGACTTCAATATATCCGTATTTCGTGGCAATTGTTTCAAAGGCCTTATCAATTGATTTTTTGTTTGTCACATCAAGCGCAATGATATCGACTCTTCCTTTGCGGTGAATGACTTCGCTTAATAAAGGTCCTTGTTTATTGAGATCCCGCATCGTGGCAATGACTTTATGACCTTTAGCGGCAAGACGGGCGGCAGTTAATAATCCAAATCCACTCGAGCATCCGGTAATTAGAATAATTTTTGGTTGAATGTTTTGTGTAGGCATGTGTTTTATCGCACCGCGTTGTCATACCCGTCCCGTGTTATGTCATTCCCGCGGAAGCGGGAATCGATTCACGGGATAAACTTCAGCGGGTATCTAGATCCCCACTTTCGTGGGGATGACAATGTGAGATTACGAAATCGTCTTTTGCAACATGAGTGCATCAACTAAGGTAAGGGCAATCATAGCTTCCACAACTGGAACAACGCGCGGGCAGATGCACGGATCATGGCGACCTTTGACTTCGATTGTGGCATCTTTGGATTCCATTGAAACAGTTTTTTGTGGTTGAGCAATTGACGATGGAGGTTTTACCGCGACGCGTAGCACAATATCTTCGCCATTTGAAATTCCGCCTAAGATTCCTCCGGCATTATTCGTTACAGTTCCGACTCGATCGCCATCCATATAAAATTTATCGTTGTGTTCGGAGCCGAGCATTTGGGCGGCTTTAAATCCTGTTCCAAATTCAATACCGCGGATCGTGCCAATTGACATCAGCGCATAGGATAAGCGCGCGTTTAGTTTATCAAAAACAGGATCACCAAGACCGGCTGGTGCACCGTGGATAATCGCCTCAATAATTCCACCAACAGAGTCGCAATTAAGTCGTGCTTCTTCAATTTTGGCAATCATCGCCTCCGCCATCTCCATATCTGGCGCGCGGACCATATTTTTTTCAATGACGGCAAAATCTTTTTTCTTGGCATAAATTCCAGCAACGGCAAGCGTGTAAGCAATCACTTTTATTCTGTACTGATCTAATATTTTTTTAGCGACCGCGCCTGCAGCTACACGACATGCTGTTTCTCGTCCAGAAGACCTTCCCCCACCTTGATAATCACGAATGCCATACTTTTTAAAGAAGGTGTAATCAGCGTGGCCGGGACGAAATAAATTTTTAATGTTGGAATAATCTTTCGGCCGCATGTCCTGATTACGAATAAGAAGTGCGAGTGCTGTTCCCGTTGTTTTTCCTTCAAAAACACCAGAAAGAATTTCAACTTTGTCGGATTCCTGACGTTGGGTTGTGATTTTACTTTGACCTGGCCGACGGCGGTCTAAATCAAATTGAATATCATCTTCCTTTAAGGAAATGTTTGGCGGGCAGCCGTCAATGACAACGCCAATGGCCGGTCCATGGCTTTCGCCGAAGGTTGTGACTTTAAAAACTTGTCCGAAAGTGTTTCCTGCCATATTAACTGTCGGTTACCGCTCCAAGAGATGCTGATGTCACTTCCTTAAAGTACTTATACAACACACCCTGAGTATAGCGTGGTTT
>JAHFGL010000068.1 GCA_023247445.1 Candidatus Omnitrophota bacterium
GTAAGGCATGAATTTGAGCCACAGTTCGATTGATCCCCCATTGGGTTCCCATTTTGCCCCAATAAACGATAAATTTATGTGTTGTTGGTGTTAATTTCATAAATATCCCCTGTTGTTCATTAATTTCTGTTTATACAGAATATACTGTAAATAATGTTCATTGTCAAGCCGTGAGAAGTTATATAAACAGCATCGTAAAAACTCCCTCGCTCGGTCGTTCACTCCCCCATGGGGCTTGCTCGCTTTTGGTTCGCTGTCCCCCCAAAGACTTTTACAACTTTCAACGCTCTATTAATTTCCCTACATACAAAGAGCCCTTCAGCTTTATAGCCGAAGGGCTTCTGCGTCCACATTGGCTCTCCCAAGTGGACGAGTTTTGCAACTGGTTTGATTCAATTGGTGCTAAGAATTTCTATACTTTAACCCCGCTAACGTTTTATTAAAACGCTCTGCAAAGAAGAAACAACCATTGTCAATAATACAGATGCCGCAAAAAAATAAATCCCACTTTCCGCTTTGGCATCTGCCAAAGCTCCCAGCTTAACCCATACAACAATGATTGCCGATACAAATACATCCAACATGGACCACTTGCCAAAAATCTCCATCCAATAAATAAGTTTTTTCCTTTGTTGATCTTCTAATCTTACAAACCAAACTGTGGATAGGGCAACCAGCTTTGCAATAGGAAAAATAATGGAAAAAGTGAATATCACCACGGCCAAAACATAATACTTTTCATCCCAGAGGTTTTGTATGCCGGTTAAAATTGAATACGTATTGCTGTCCCATAATTTACGGACCGTTAAAATCGGGAGCGACAATCCCACAATAAGCAGAATTACAGACAAGATTATCAAAATAACGATATCGATCCTATTGGGATAAAGATCCTGAAAGGATTTTCTTTGAGAATGCTGCATTGCTTATATTGTAATTAAATTAAAGGCCCTGATGTATAAAAAGTCCACCATTTTACTAGTGGACTTTTTAAAATAAACTCCCCCCAGTGGACGAATTTTGCAACTGGCTTTATAGTGAAGACCCTTCCTTCATAACCGAATTATCTATCATCTAAGCACAAAAGGGGTCGCTGTCTGAAGAAGGTTAGAACCTGTTTGCTAACCTGAACAAAATTATTTTTGATCTGCAATAATCAGAAATTTGTCTTTAACCGTCTTTCTAACTCCCTTACCTTATCCTGGAGCTCATCTATCTTTTTACGATCAGTGATGTCTTTAATAGTAATTATAATTAACTTCGTACGATTGGCTTCCATATAAATTCGGCAGGCATTCAATAGCATTATTCGTTTCCCGAGACTAGGAAAATCATGTTCAACCTCAAAGTTATCAAAGCTTGTGGTCTTGGGAAGGATTTCCTCCAATAAGTGTCGCAGTTTCGGAATATCCCATTGACGATTTCCTAGGTCATAGATAAATTGTCCATCGGTTTCACTGGGCTTTACCTTGAAGGTATGATAAAAGGGCTGATTGGCTAAAGCCACCTTGAAATCCTCATATAGAATTATTAGGGGATCATGCACGGTATTGATAATACTCTCGGTATATTTAAGGGCGTCCTCAATATCCAAATCCCTCAGTTTCTTTTTATAGTCCATGCTTCACCTCGATTCCTTAGTAAAGGAATACCGCTGAACTTCTTTCGAGTTAGCAAAACCATCGTCGTCCGCACGGGCTAGATCCTGGGCTAATTCTTGCCTCGGCTCCTTTTCACTGTTTTCCGCTGTTTTGGTCGGTGATGGACACCGTTTGGAAGCTGTATTTCTTATTAAATAAGACAACATACACCATCCTTACCTTCTTTTTTTGCTTGGTAGAGAGCTTGATCGGTCTTCAAGATAAAATCATGCACATTAATATTTTTACGGCAAGTTGCGATCCCCATACTTAAAGTTATCATCCTCTTTAACCTTAAACTTGAGACAGCTTGCTTAATCTTTTCCGCGACAACCTTTACTTGCAATATGCTTGTTTCGAGTAAAATGATCATAAATTCGTCACCCGCGTAACGGCAGACAACATCTACCACTCGCAAGCTTTCTTTGACCGCTCGACTGATCTCTTTGAGGAGCCGATCGCCTTCCAGATGCCCATAAACGTCATTGTATGATTTTAAATCATCGACATCGAACATCAAAAGACACAACGGGTTACCGTACCGATTGGAACGTTCGACTTCATGCCTTAAAGTCCGCATAAAATGACGATGATTATAAAGTCCGGTTAAAGAATCGATGGTTGAAAGATGTTCTAATTCTCTGTAATAATTGGCATTTTCAATGGCGATGGCGGCTTGTTGGATAATCATAGAAATGACTTTTAAATCCGTTTGCGTAAAAACATCTTCTCCCATTGGCCCCTTGTCACTCGCATTGAAAACGCCTACGACTTTATCACGCAACTTTATTGGAACACTGAGAAAAGACTTACTTTTATAAAGAAAATTATTTTTTCTGCCGATGATGGGTTCGACTTCAATATCCGTTACCAAAAGAGGATTGCCGTCCCGGGCAACCAATCCGGCAATAGACTCTCCGATTTTTATTCTCGTATTAATGATGATATCTTCGTCCAATCCCCTTGCCCCTTTTATCAAAAGTTCCTGTTCCTCCACATCTAAAATCATCAAAGAACAGCGTTGGACTTCTAATATCTCGGTTGCTTTTTCGATAATAAAATCAATGAGATGATGCGGTTCGAGAATTGCGCTGATTCGCTGGTCGATGCCCAAGACCTGTTCGATTTTCTCTTCTGCGGACCGTGAATTTTCATACAATTTTCTCAACTCTTCTTCCGCTTTTTTGCGAACGGTTATGTCAACCCCTGACACTAGGATGCTATGAGGGTTATTTTCTTCTTGGAATAAAAGCTGGGTGGATGAAAATAATATCGTCTTAACTGATCCGTCCTTGGCATAAATACCGACCTCAAGATCGGAGGGATACTCTCCCTTAAAACATCTCTCAAATTGAGCCAAGAAATCTTTTCTTTGATCTTCAATGATAAAATTGATTAACGGCTTGCCGACAATTTCACTCTTTAAATAATCCAAGTTTGTAAGGAGTGCCTTATTAGCGTTCTCTATTATACCGTTCGCCATGATAACCACACTAAAGGCGAGGTTCCTTTCAAAAAGCAGATTATCCCGTTCTTCAATGTTCTTAAGCTGCAGGTTCAATGAAGACAGTTCGATGGAAAGCTGGCCCTTTGTTTTCATAGGAGTATCTTGCATATTTTTATTCTACTGCTACTATTGTTTGGTTACAATATATATATAAAAGCTCCAAATTATAACTGTAGTGAAAATATTATACTCAGTAATAAATAGGAGTCAAAGTAAAAAGCCGTTGCAGGTGTTTAACTGCAACGGCTTAGGATAAAAACTCCCCGGTCACCCCCAATATCCGAACTTTTCGTATGAGGTCATTTTGGGGCTGCGCAATAGCAAAACTGATGATCGGTGGATTATTTTAAATTAACTGCCTTTGGCTGGACGAGTTTTGCAACTGGCTTTCTTATGAAGGTAACCAACAAAACCATTCCCAATGACAAATTTTAATAA
>JAHFGL010000014.1 GCA_023247445.1 Candidatus Omnitrophota bacterium
TCAATATTAATCCATCCAGGAATTTTCTTGGTGCCGCATCCTAAATGGAGTTTAATTGATTGCCCATCGGCCATACTTTATTTTTTCACCCAAGACATCATCTGACGCAGGCGAGAACCCACTTCTTCGACAGGATGATTTTGCGAATCTTGACGATATTTATTAAACTTCGGACGCCCGTTTTTATTTTCGTTCATCCATTCGCGGGCAAATTTCCCTGTTTGGATTTCTTTTAAAATCTTCTTCATCTCTTTACGGGTTCGCTCAGTCACAATACGAGGTCCTCGTGAATAATCACCATATTCAGCGGTGTCTGAAACTTTTTTTCGCATGCCCTTAATCCCTTCTTCATAAATTATATCTACAATTAACTTTAATTCATGAAGGCATTCAAAATACGCAATCTCGGGTTGATATCCAGCTTCAACTAGCGTTTCAAACCCGGCTTTAACGAGTTCAGTTGCGCCGCCACACAAAACTGTTTGCTCACCAAACAAGTCCGTTTCAGTTTCTTCTTTAAATGTTGTTTCAATAACGCCAGCCCGTGTACCACCAACACCTTTGGCATAAGCCAAAGCATCGGCCATCGCATGACCAGAGGCATCTTGATAGATCGCAACTAAACAGGGTACGCCACGTCCTTCTTCATATTGTCGACGCACCAATGATCCTGGACCTTTGGGTGCAATCATCCACACATCGATATCGGCCGGCGGTTTAATTTGTTTAAAATGAATATTAAAGCCGTGCGAAAATACAAGCGACTTTCCTTTTTTCATGTAGCGTTTAATATCTTTTTTGTAAATCTCAGCTTGAAGATGATCTTGGGTAAGAATCTGGATCACATCCGCTTGTTTAGCCGCGGTCGCTACATCAACTGGATTAAATCCATCTTTTTTGGCTTGTTCATAATTTGGTCCGCCTGGTCGTTGAGCAATAATGACGTTTAATCCACTATCCCGTAAGTTAAGCGCTTGGCCTCGACCTTGAATTCCGTAGCCGACGATCGCGATCGTTTTATTTTTGTACACATTTAAATCAGCATCTTTGTCATAATAAATTTTTGGCATATCTTTTCCTTTAGGTTAACAATTTGACTAATCGATAATATTCATCGAGATGTTTAAATTCTTTGCGCGTAGCATCTTTTAAATCGGTCAAAAAGATTTCATCTTGGGCAATACCAACGGCTTTGCCAAAAGTTCCTTTTTTAATAAGTTCAACCGCGGCAACTCCCAGGCGTGTGGCTAAAATACGATCCTGTCCCGTTGGCGTTCCACCACGTTGAATGTGTCCTAAGACAACAAACCGTGTCTCAAAGCCAGTCATGGTTGTGATGGTGTTGGCAATTTCATGGCCCTTGCCGGCGCCTTCGGCGACAACAATGACCCAGCTAATCTTTCCTTTTTTATGACCTTCGCGAACTTCGCGGCACATCCGCTCGTAATCAAATTTTCTTTCTGGAACAATAACATCTTCAGCACCGGCGCCTAAGGCTACTTCGAGCGCAATATAACCGGATTTATTCCCCATAACTTCGACGATAAAAATACGCTCCATGCTATGTGCCGTATCGCGAATTTTATCAATGGCATCCAAAGCCGTATTAACGGCCGTATGACAGCCGATGGTTTGGTCGGTTCCATTTAAATCGTTATCGATTGTGCCCGGCAAACCAACAACAGGAAAATTATATAACTCAAGGAGCCTAGCCGCCCCCCTATAACTTCCATCCCCGCCAATAATAACGAGCGCATCGATATTATATTTTTTTAGAATCTGATAAGCTTTTTCTTTTCCGGCATCGGTGGCGAATTCCGGACAACGAGCTGTTTTTAAAATCGTTCCCCCGCGGCTAATGATGTTTGAAACCGATCGGTGATTAAGCGGAATGATTTCTTCATTTAATAAACCCGCGTAACCGCGCATAATTCCATCCACCTGAAACCCTGACATAAGTGCGGTACGTGCCACAGCACGAATCGCCGCATTCATCCCCGGGCCGTCGCCACCCGAACAAAGGATTGCAATTTTCTTAATTGGATTACCAAATAGTTCCATTGTTCTCCTCAAATTCTAAACCCAAAACACTAAATAAACTCAAAATTTTAATATCAAAATTTAAAACCTATTAACTTTTTTAATTTTTTGTTTATTTAGGATTTAGAGTTTTGTGTTTAGAGTTTTTTAAAGTTAAGTTCCCATCTCCCAGCTCGAGAGATATTTCTTTTGTTCAGCTGTTAATGTATCAATCTTAATGCCAAGCGCATGGAGCTTAAGTTTTGCGATCATTCGATCGATATTTTCAGGAACAGAATAAACTTTCTTTTCCAATCTTTTATAATTCTTGGCCACATATTCCGCGGATAAGGCTTGATTAGCAAAGCTCATATCCATAACGGAGGCTGGATGTCCTTCAGCGGCCGCCAAATTAACGAGCCGCGCATCACCTAAAATATAAACCGCACGGCCATTCTTTAATTTAAATTCCTCAACGAATTCACGAATCTTTCGTCGGGATTTTGTGATTGTATTTAATCCTTTTAAATCAATTTCAGCATCAAAGTGTCCAGAGTTGGCTAAAACAGCCCCATCACGCATCAAAAGCATATGTTCTTTGCGGATAACATTAATGTCACCGGTCACGGTTACAAAAAAGTCACCAATTTTAGCGGCGTCTTTGATGGGCATCACTTGATACCCATCCATGTTGGCTTCAAGCGCTCGTAGCGGATCAACTTCCGTGACGACAACTTTAGCTCCCATTCCAGCAGCACGCATTGCGAGGCCTCGACCGCACCAGCCGAAACCTGCAACAACAAATGTCGATCCAGCGATCAAACGATTGGTCGCACGAATAACACCATCGATTGTGGATTGACCCGTTCCATAACGGTTATCAAAGAAATGTTTAGTCATGGCATCGTTAACGGCAATGATGGGATAAAGAAGCAAGTTTTGCTGCTCAAGACTCTTAAGACGGACAACACCAGTTGTGGTTTCTTCCGTTCCTGCCAAAAGATATTTCACTAAATCTTTTCTCTTCTGATGAATTTCGGAAACCAAATCAGCGCCATCATCCATGGTCAAATGCGGTTTAATATCAAGCGCGCTGTTTAAATGTTTATAATACGTCTTGTTATCTTCTCCTTTAATAGCAAAGGTCGAGATTCCGTAATCTTTAACCAAAGACGCCGCCACATCATCTTGCGTTGATAAAGGATTCGAGGCGCACAAACTAATGTCCGCACCACCAGTTTTTAAAACGATCATAAGATTGGCTGTTTCCGTCGTGACATGCAAACAGCAACTCATCTTTAATCCCTTTAATGGTTTTTCCTTGGCAAAACGTTTTTCAATTAACGAAAGAACAGGCATATCTTTTTTCGCCCATTCAATACGTAGTTTTCCCTTTGGGGCCAACGATATATCTTTTACATCATATTTCATTTAGCATCCCGTCCTTTTCTATATTTTTTTAATGAATGACGAGGCTCGCCATGAGCCTTGTTTACTCTAGGCGGCCTTTTTTAAAATGTCCGCCTTATCTGTTTTTTCCCAGGTGAATCCCTCACGACCAAAA
This sequence comes from Candidatus Omnitrophota bacterium, assembly GCA_023247445.1. Lineage (GTDB taxonomy): Bacteria > Omnitrophota > Gorgyraeia > Zapsychrales > Zapsychraceae > JAHFGL01. The sequence goes on from JAHFGL010000014.1 coordinate 3,584, forward strand.
TGTCCGTAAGCCGCTGTCTTTAAATAAACAGGTGTTAAAAGATCAAGCGTGCTGATAATGCCGCGTGGGGTTAAATCAAAGTGTCGCGTAACTAAATCAACTAATTTTTGTTCAGAAATTTTGCTCGTGCCATAGGTTTCAACCATGACGCTGACCGGTTCTGCCTTTCCAATAGCATAACCTAATTGCACCAAGCATCGTTTTGCCAGTTTTGCAGCGACGATATTTTTGGTGATATAACGGCACATATACGCGGCCGATCGATCAACCTTGGTTGGATCTTTTCCAGAAAATGCGCCACCACCGTGAGGAACAACTCCGCCGTAAGTGTCAACGATGATCTTTCGACCTGTAACTCCAGTGTCGGATTGTGGACCGCCAACGACGAACTTTCCAGTTTCATTGACGTAGAATTTAGTTTTCTTATCGATTAACTTGCTGACGATAGGCATCGCAATTGTGTCAATAATTTCTTTTTTGGATTTTTCTGTAATCTTCTTTCCAGTTTTATCCAAAATCTTTTCGGTGTGTTGACAAGCCAAGACAACCGCATCCACGCGCATTGGTTTATCGCCATCATATTCGATCGTAACCTGACTTTTACAATCGGGCCCTAGATAATCTAGCTCACTCGATTTACGAACATCTTCAACTCTCTTCACTAATTTATGAGCCAACATAATAGGAAGCGGCATAAGCTCTGGAGTTTCATCGCAGGCATAACCAAACATAATGCCCTGATCCCCGGCCCCACCCGTATCAACCCCTTGTGAAATATCTGGTGATTGACGATTGATTGCGTTTAAAATCGAACATGTATTAGCATCAAATCCGTATTTCGGATGAGTATAACCAATGTCGAGTAAAACTTTTCGTACCAATTTATGAACGTCAACATACGTTGTCGTTGTAATTTCACCGCCGACAATAACAAGCCCCATGGAGACAAAACTCTCGCAGGCCACGCGTCCTTTTGGATCATCGCGTAAAACAGCATCTAATACTGAGTCGGAAATCTGATCACACACTTTATCTGGATGACCATTACCGACTGATTCTGAAGTAAATAAGTATTTTCCTTTCACTTTTGCTTCCTTTCTTTTACTTTGCTTATGGCAAATTAATTTTTATTTGCAGCTAAAGCCATACGCTATATTCTTATTAGTTTTTAAATTTCGCTTGAGCCTCTTTGTACGATTCAATGCTGCCGATATCATACCATTTTCCAAAAAAATTAAAACCATAGACATTATTTTTTTCAGACAGCCAACGCAGATAATCGCCCGCCTTATCCGCCTTCTTTGTTTCTGTTAAATACACTTCAACAAGCCCAAGCGTTGCCTTCGGTAAATAATAACAACACATGGAAATCAGTGTCGATTTTGGATTCGCTGGCTTCTCTTCAAAAGAGGTGATCTTCTTGGTGGCATCTATGCCAACAACCCCAAAATTCTTGGCTTCTTCTAAATTCTTTATATCGTATAAGCCAATTGTCACCGAATCCTTAAACTTCTTTGAAAACAGAATATATTCATCTAAAGAATAGTCAAACAAATTATCACTACCAATAACGAGCACATCCTCGTTAATCGCTTCCTTCTTTATGACAAACTGAATGTCGCCAATCGATCCTAGTCGATCGTCAGGGGTATTGGTCCCATCATTGACAATTTTTATCGGACACGAAAAATTCTTTTGCGCTTTTGCCCACTCAACGAATATCGAATAAAATTTATTATTGGTAACCAACAGCACTTCGCTCAAGCCATCAAAACTCTTGATCTTATCAAGGACATAATTGACCAAAGATTTGCCATTAATGTCGAGTAAAGCTTTCGGCGTATCTTTGACCAAAGGATACAATCGCGTTCCATAACCAGCGGCTAAAATTAAGACTTTCATCGTCCGTCACTACTCAACAGTTGTGGGGCTAGTTCTTTTAATTTAGCACGCGCAGATTCTTCAACTTCTTGCCCCGTTGATAATTGAAGAACTCTGTTGGCTAATTCTTGTGCATCTTTAAAACTCACACTTCGAATAAGTTTTTTAATCTGCAAAATACTCGATGGTGACATACTAAAATCATCCAAGTTAAGCCCCAAAAGAATAAGCGCCAGGATTGGTTCACTGGCCATCTCTCCACACAATCCAACTTTTATATTAGCTTTATGAGCAGCATCAATGGTCATTTTAATCAAACGTAGGACCGCCGGATGTCCAGGTTCATATAAATCAGCCGTTTGTTCATTCACACGGTCAACCGCTAAGGTGTATTGAATAAGATCATTGGTTCCAATACTAAAAAAGGCCGCTTCTTTCGCTAAAAGATCAGCGGTCATCGCCGCCGAAGGAACTTCAATCATAAGCCCCACCGGAACCTTTTCATCAAAAGCGATATTTTCCTCTTTTAAATTATATTTAACCTCATTTAAAATAGCCGTCGCTTGACGAAATTCGCCAACCCCAGCAATCATCGGATACATCAATCTAATTTTCCCATAAACAGAAGCGCGCAAAATAGCGCGCAACTGTGTCTTAAAAATATCTGGCCGTGCTAAACAAAAACGGATCGCCCGCCAACCTAAGAAAGGATACATATCTCGAGGAATTTGTAAGCTTGAAATAAATTTATCGCCACCCAAATCAAGTGTTCGAATTGTCACCTCATGAGGCGCCATGGCTTGAGCCACTTGCTTATACGCTTCAAATTGTTCTTCCTCTGACGGCAAATCAACACGATTCATATAAAAATATTCTGTCCTGTATAGACCAATCCCATCGGTTCCAATTTTTAAAAGATTTGGGATCTCTTCAGGCAACTCTAAATTAGCTAAGATCGTTACGTGTCTCCCATCGGTTGTTTCCGCTGGTAAGTTTTTGAGTTCTTGAAATTGGCCACGATATTCAACAATACGATTCTGGGCTGTACGATAATATTTTCTTGTTTCTTCCGATGGATGAACAATGATGAGCCCCTTACGGCCATCAACGATCACATAATCTTGATTATGAATTCGAAGTGTGGCATCTTTTAAACCAACAACCGCTGGAACGCCTAAAGATTTAGCCATAATCGCAGTATGTGAAGTTTTCCCTCCACTATCCGTGGCAAAGCCGATGATATTTTTGTTATACATGCTCACAGTGTTCGATGGCGACAAGTCGTGGCTGATGATAATCAATTGTTCAGAAAGAGTTTCAAACTCATGCATCTTATCTTCATCCATTAAGTTCTTTAAAACTCGTCGGCCAACATCGATAATATCATTAACACGTTCACGCAAGTATTCATCTTCAATATTAGAAAAAATCTTAATATGTTTCTTTATTACTTCTGCAAACGTGTACTCCGCCGATAATTTTTCACTTCTTATGCGCTTAATGACTTCTTCAATTAAAGTACGATCCTCCAAGACCAAAAGATGGGCATCAAAAATCTGGCCATGCTGACCTTTAATCTCCGCCATCACTTTTTTCTGGATATCCAAGATTTCTTCACGAGTCTTAATGAGGGCCTCTTCAAACCGGGCGATTTCAATGGGAATCTCCTTCTCCATAATAGCCCGTGGTGGAACCACGAAGTCTTGTTTCTCTAAAATAAAAGCGTGGCCGGCGGCAATGCCTGGCGCAGCGGGAATTCCTTTTAAAACAATTTCTTGCATTAGATTTGCTCTTTATTTAATAAGGCTTCTAATTCTACCATTACTTTTTCTGCATCATCCCCATCGACCTCAACTGTCAACTTAGAATTTTGTTGAGCGCCTAAGGTTAAGATACCCATAATTGACTTGCCATTAACACGTTCACTTCCCTTTTGCACCGTCACTGTGGCATTATATTTTGACGAAATCTGAACAAAAAGCGCCGCCGGACGCGCATGGAGGCCTTGAGCGTTTCTAATAACAATTTCTTTCTGTATATGGGGCATTTTCACTTGACCGTTTTTGTATTATCTTTTTATAACTCGATTGGCCTCAATCAATTTAATGAGGGCTCGATTTAATTTTTGAGAATCATGACGAACATAGTTTGTAACGCCCAACAAATCTGTTCCTACCACCTGATAGCCCATTTCGCGAATAAGCTCAACATCGGCTTTAACAGGAAACGACTCTTCTCCTTCATAACGATCTAGTGCATCATGGGGAGCTTCCGCATTATTGACTAAACACGCATCAATCACATCTTTATTGGAATGTTCAATAATCGCCTTAACATGGTCGCTGGCTGTATAACGATCCGTTTCACCATGCTGGGTCATCACATTGCAAATATATATTTTAAAGGCTGAGGATTTCGCAACCGCTTCGCTCATCCCTTTGATGATTAAATTTGGAATAACACTTGTATATAAACTGCCTGGCCCAAGGATAATAACATCAGCCTCTTCAATAGCCGTCAAAGCATCTTGTGTTGGGTGTGCATTATCCGTCAATGAAAGTCGTTTTATTTGCGAATTGCGATTAGGAATTTTCGCTTCCCCTTGCGTTTGTGTGCCGTCCTCATACTCCGCAACCAGATGAATATTGCTTACGGTGGCTGGAACAACCTTTCCACGAATCGCTAGAACTTTACTGGTTTCTTTAACCGCGCGCTCAAAATCCCCGTTGGTCAATTGGACCATTGCCGTCAAAAAAAGATTTCCAAAATTATGACCTTGAAGCTGCGAATCCTTTGAAAAACGAAACTGAAAAAGTTCACCCATCAAAGCCGGCGCATCCGCTAAGGCAACTAGACAATTTCGAATATCTCCTGGAGCGACGATATTAAATTCTTCGCGCAATCGTCCTGATGATCCACCGCTATCAGCCACCGTCACAATCGCCGTTATATTTGAAGTATATTCCTTAAGCCCAAAAATCAAATGTGAAAGACCATGACCGCCACCCATGACAACAATTTTAGGGCCGCGTTCTAAATATCGCCGTTGATAAAGAATGTTAACTAATTCGCGTTCACCTTCAGGAAGAAAAAGAGTCAGCAGGGAAACAATCATCTTCCCTATTCCCATGACAATCAAAATAATTCCGCAGATAATCCAAACGACACCAAGGGTACTAACAAAAGGATAGGGTTCGGCCGTTAAAACAGCTCCGAAGCCTACAATAATAACCCCGAGCAATGATGTCAAAAGCCATCTTTTGACTTTCATGCCAGGGTATAACCATTTGAACGGATTACTTGGCATGACTACATTTTGGAGAGTCGACCATCTTCTTGATAGATGATTTTTAGTATTGTTTTTTCGTCTTTGCCGGACTTTAAGATTTCTCTAATATATTTATCTTTGAGAAGGCGCGAGATCCGTGCTAAGGCTTTTAGGTGAGGACCGGCAGAATCAACGGGTGCGACCAGTAGGAAGAATATATATGCAGGTTCACCGTCTAAAGAATCAAAGTTAATACCTTTTTTGCTAATACCAATGCAACCAACTAGCTTTTTCGCACTATCGGTTTTGCCGTGAGGAATAGCAATACCTTGTCCTATAGCGGTTGACCCTAAAGCTTCACGGGCCATAAGGACTTCGACAATTTTATTTTTATACTTTTTTTCAATGGCCTCTGATGAAACGAGTAAGCCAACTAATTCTTCGATAACCTGCTCTTTCGTCGTACTTTGAAGATCGGCACACACAGCGCCGGGATTTAAGATATCACTTAATTTCATTGACGATGACTCCATAGTTGCGCCAGAAGGAAAGATTAAAAGCGGCGGATGGGATTCGAACCCACGACGACCACCTTGGCAAGGTGGCATTCTAGCCAGCTGAATTACCGCCGCAAAAATTACGAAGTAATTTTTGCGCAGTCCTTATTTCAATAATATCATCCAGAAAAATAAGGGCCGCCGCAAACTTACCACATTACCAATTTAGAAAGAATTATTCAGGAAAACAAACGCCGCCGCAAATTTACTACAAATTTTATTATTTAGTGGGCGGAAGAGGACTTGAACCTCCATGAGTTGCCCCACTAGTTCCTAAGACTAGCGCGTCTACCAATTCCGCCATCCGCCCCACTTCGCTCGAATATTTTCATGTTCGAGCTTCGTAGGGGCAAGCCCGTAAGACTTGTTCCTTCGAAGCCACAACGTGAAAACATTGGGGCGTAGAAGAATGACCCACCCGCGACTCGAACGCGGCACAACTACCTTAAAAGGGTAGTGCTCTACCTGATGAGCTAGTGGGTCGAAAATTTGTTTCAATGAACAATTAAAATTCTGTCAAAACTTTACTTTTTTCTTCTAAAAGCGAATCAATTTCTTTAATAAATTTATCTGTTAACTTCTGAATCGCATCTTGTGCACCAAACGATTCGTCTTCAGAAATCTTTTTTTCGGACTGTAGCTTTTTTAAATGGTCATTGGCTTCACGTCTAATTGTTCGCAAAGAAATACGTCCCTTCTCCGCCATTTCCTTGACCATCTTTTTCATTTCTTCTCGTCGTTCTTCAGAAAGCTGAGGAACAGATAAACGCACAATCTTTCCATCATTGGAAGGCGTCAAACCTAGTTTTGAATTATTTATCGCCTTATCAATTTCTGGGATAGCTGTAACATCCCAAGGTTGAATAAAAATTGTCCGTGGATCAGGAATTGTAATCGCCGCAATCTGCTTAAGCATCGTTGGTGTTCCGTAATAATCAATATGCAATCCTTCAATTAATCCTGGATGGGCTCGGCCGGTGCGGACTTCCGAGAATTCACGTTTCGCGGATTCAATGGACTTCTTCATCTTGTTTTCTGTTTGCTGAATAGTTTCTTTAGTAATCATAGGGCATCCCCTTTATTGATGAACAGTCGTTCCAATTTTTTCACCAAGAACAGCACGTTTAATATTTCCTCGTTCCAACAAATTAAAAACAACAATGGGTAAATCATTTTCCATACACAAACTAATCGCCGTTGAGTCCATTACCCGTAGATTCTTTTTAAGGACATCAATAAATTTAAGTGTTTGAAATTTCTTAGCGGATTTATCTTTGAGCGGATCAGCGGAATAAATACCATCAACTTTGGTAGCTTTTAAAATGACATCGGCATCGATTTCTTTAGCACGAAGCGCCGCGGCCGTATCGGTCGTAAAGTAAGGGTTCCCTGTTCCGGCCACAAAAATAACAACACGTCCTTTTTCTAAATGACGGATAGCTCGTCGACGAATATAGGGTTCAGCAATAGCGGCCATTTGAATGGCGGTCATAACACGGGTGGGAACGTTTAATTGCTCTAAGGCATTTTGTAAGGCCAGCCCATTTAAAACCGTTGCCAACATCCCCATATAATCCGCGACCGATCGATCCAAACCAAAACGCTTCGACTCAACATGCCCACGAAAAATATTTCCGCCACCAACAACCAGGGCGACTTCAACCCCCAAAGAACATACTTCCTTAATTTGTGTGGCAAAAGAAGCACACAACTCAACATCAATTCCATGTTCTTGTTGTCCCAGCAATGCTTCACCACTGAGCTTTAACAAAACACGCTTATAAACTGGCTTCTTATTCGACATTGACTTTATATCTGGTAAATCGACCGATAAAAATATTTTCGCCCACACTTGCAATTAACGTATTCAAATACTCTTGAATCGTCTTTGATGGATCCTTAACAAATGGTTGCTCCATCAAGCATATTTCTTTAATAAATTCTTCTGGCTTACCTTGTTCCTTTAAAACTTCAGCAGGGATGTTTTCACGTTTGATATATTTTGGCGCCATGGCCGCAATGTGCAGCGCCACGTCAGAAGAAAACTTTATAAACGCTTCACTGCGAGCCACAAAATCTGTCTCACAATTAACCTCAACCAAAACCCCCAATTTAGAACCCATGTGGATATACGCCTCAACACGTCCTTCAGTCGCCACACGGTTTCCTTTTTTCGCCGCTATTTCTAAGCCTCTTTTTTGCAAAAGTTCTTTGGCTTTATTGAAATCGCCATTAGATTCTTCAAGGGCTTTTTTGCATTCAATAACTCCACATGAGGTCATCTCACGCAGTTCTTTGATAGCATCCATTGAAATTCCCATATTAAAATTATCCCTTCTTAATATTATTTTTTAAAAAACACCTATTTCGAGGTGGAGAGTTCTTCTTTGCTGGTATTTTGATCTTTGGGTTCGTCTGTCTTATTGGATTTTTGCTTAATCGACTCGCTGGTCATATATTCTTTTCTTCCCTCGACAATACTATCAGCGATCAAAGAGCTAACCATGCGAATCGATTTTAAAGCATCATCATTTCCCGGGATTGGAAAATCAATAAGATCTGGATTACAATTGGTGTCAACTAATCCAATGATAGGTATTTTAAGACGAATAGCTTCTTTAACAGCAATTTCTTCTTTTTTAGGATCGATTATATACATGGCTTGCGGATGTACTTTCATCTCACGAATACCACCCAAATCACGTAACAACTTATCTTTTTCTTTGGTTAAACGAGCAATTTCTTTCTTGGTAATACTTTCCCAAATGCCATTTGTCTCCATTTGTTCTATCGTCTGTAATCTTTCAATCGACTTTTTGACTGTATTAAAATTTGTCAAAAGTCCACCCGGCCAACGATTCATGACATAATACATATCAGAACGTTTCGCTTCTTCCTCGACGATCATCTGCGCTTGTTTTTTCGTTCCGACAAAAAGAATCCGACCGCCTTTGGCAGCAATATCGCGGACAAAATCTCTGGCTTTATTGAGGCATTCGACTGTTTTTTCCAAGTCAATAATGTAAATGCCGCTTCGTTGGCCAAAAATAAACCTTTTCATTTTTGGATTCCAACGTTCTGTTTGATGTCCAAAATGGACACCTGATTCTAACAACTTTTTGATAATTTCTTCGACCATCTTCCCTCCGAATTTTCAGTTGTACGCATATATATATTTAATAATTATATGCAAGTGTTATAGATTTACTTGATTTAAGTCGTGGTAGTATACCCAATAATATTTTTTTTTGCAACCATTTATTTTTGCTGTTTTTACATTTGAAACTGCATGTCATAAAGGCGTTTATAAAGATCACAGCTGACCAAAAGTTGGTCATGGCGGCCCATCCCAACAATCTGGCCATGATGAATGACAACAATTTTATCCGCGCGAATAATCGTTGATAAACGGTGCGCAATGGCCACAACCGTTCTTCCCTGCATCAATTTATCAAGCGCCTCTTGGACAAATTTTTCCGATTCAGAGTCTAGCTGTGATGTCGCCTCATCTAAAATAAGAATTGGGGCATTACGCAAAATGGCCCTAGCAATGGATAACCGTTGCTTTTCGCCACCGGATAAGCGAAAACCACGATCGCCTACAACCGTTTCATACCCCTTAGGCATTTTTTGAATAAACTGATGGGCAAAGGCTTTTTGCGCGGCGGCTTCAATTTGATCTTGAGTTGCTTCGCGAAAACCATAAGCGATATTGGCTTTTACTGTATCATTAAATAAAATAGTCTCTTGGTTAACAACGCCAAACTGCTTACGCAAAGATTTAAAAGATGCTTCTTTGATATTTACACCATCGATTGTAACCGTCCCAGCTGTTACATCATAAAAACGCGGTAGTAAATTAACAAGGGTCGTCTTGCCACTTCCCGTTGGCCCAACAATGGCAACGAGCTCGCCCTTTTTTACTTCCAAATTAATATTTTTCAAAACCAGCTCTTCTTCGTGTCCATAATGAAAGTTAACATTCAAAAGACGAATCGCCTCTTTCATTTCTTTTAATTCCGTTGGATTCGAACTTTCTTGCACGCTGGGATGAGCATCTAAGATTTCATAGATACGCTCATTCGCCGCCAAGGCTTGTTGCGTTAGGGCATGAACGTTTCCTAATTTCTTGATCGGACTAATAATCGACATAACCGAACCAAAAAACAGGACAAAAACACCAAACGATAATTCTCCTGCCATCAGCCTTCCACCGAACCATAAAATAAGTCCAACCCCACACGCCCCGCCAATAAGCTCTGTAATTGGTGGAATTAAGATAAGCCTCTTAATCGATTTCATTTTGAATTTATAGTACGCCTGGTTATGACCTTTAAAACGATCAATCTCATACTTCTCAGTTGAAAATGCCTTTACAAGCCGTATCCCGGAAATCGTTTCAAGAAGATGAGAATTAATGTCCGCCATCGTTTCTTGTGTTCCTTTAGAAATTTTGCGTAATTTCTTCCCGATACGTCCCATAATAGAACCAATAACAGCTCCAACCGCAAGAATTACAAAAACAGCCTTTGGATCGATCATAAACGCCGTGACAACCCACATCATAATGATGAATATTTGACGGAAAAGGTCAGTCACGCCATAAGAAACAGCATTTTCAATGACGCTGACATCATTGGTAATCCGTGAAACCAATTCTCCGGTGCGTTTTTTGCTAAAGTAATCCAAAGAAAGACTTTGTATTTTTTCGTAAATCTTAAATCGAACATCGCGCATGATTAGCTGCGACACATCTCCCATCAAGTATTGATAACCAAAAACCAAAATATTCTTAAGAAGAAGAACTATCACAAAACCAATAATAAACATTGGAAATAACGCTTGAGGTTCCAAATTATTTAGCTTATCGATGATCGTTGTAATAAATGCGGGGAGTTTGTTAGGAACAATAATCTGTCGATTATTAAAAATCCGGTCAGTCATGGGCACAAGCAAGGACAATTGGAAAACTTCGAAAAAGCTGGCGATCAACATCGTGATAACAGCGAGAGAAAATAATTTCCGATGCCCTTTTAAGAAGGATAAAAGTTTGATGTAATTTTTCATAACTGCAGGATTTGACTTCTCTAAATTCGATTATTTTTGCGCCAACTTCCGCCGAGACATCTGGGAAAGTTAAAGCAGCTAACTGATTTTAATGGAGTCGGATATTAGCATACCGTTTGACTTTTGTCGAGGTATTTGTTATCCTGAACCATCATTACATCAGTATTTACAACGACTTTTGAACTTTTCATCTAATTTTAAATTAAAGGTTTTAAGCTATGCAAAAAATAAAGACGGCTATCGTTGGGATCGGCCATTTAGGCTCCATTCATCTTAAAATTTATAATGAATTAAAGAACAAAGTCGACCTTGTTGCTGTTTGTGACATCAAAACAGAACGAACCAAGCGCCTCGCGTCCCACTACAAGGTCCCCTTCCTTAATGACTATAAAAAACTCGTTGGCCAAATTCAAGCCGTCAACATCTGTGTGCCCACAGAGTCGCATTTTGAGGTGGCAAAATTCTTTCTCCAAAATAAAATTCATGTTTTCGTGGAGAAACCAATTACAAGCACTGTTAAAGAAGCTGATGGATTAATTAAATTAGCGGAGAAAAACAATCTCAAACTCCAAGTTGGACATGTTGAACGTTTTAATTCCGCTTTTCAATCCATTTTACATTTCACGAAGGATCCCCTTTTTATCGAATGCCATCGCCTAAATCGTTTTCCAAACCGTTCGCTGGATATCGGTGTCGTCATGGACTTGATGATTCATGATATCGATATTATCTTAGGAATTATCCGTTCACCGCTTAAAAATATCCAAGCTGTTGGCGTAAGCGTCTTAACGCCCTTAGAAGATATCGCCAGCGTCAGACTTACCTTTGCCAATGGGTGTGTCTGTAACTTAACCGCCAGCCGCGTCTCTGATGATGTCATGCGTAAAATCCGTATTTTTCAAAAAGATAGTTACATCTCGCTTGATTACGTCAAGCAAGAGGCTTTTATCTATAAAAAACATAATAAAAAAATTCTAAAGCATAGTCTTCCCATCGAGAAAGAGCAACCGCTTCAAAAAGAGTTAGAACATTTTATCGATTGCGTTCGCGAGAATAAAACGCCGCTTGTCTCTGGGAAAGAAGGTCGCGAGGCCCTTAAAGTTGCCTTGACGATTACAAATAAAATTTGGCAAAATAAAAAAGTCTAATCTGTCATTCCCGCGAATGCGGGAATCTAATCTTACTATTTTTGGATCCCCACTTTCGTGGGGATAACATATGACCATGTCAAACAAACACATCATTATCATTGCCGGTGAAGCTTCAGGAGACCTGCACGCTGCCCACCTAGTTAATGAGCTCAAAAAAATTGATCCCACCCTCACCTTTTCTGGCCTGGGCGGATCGAAAATGCAAGATAGCGGCGTAAAAATTTATCACGACCTAACTAAGATCGCGGTTGTTGGCTTTTGGGAAGTCCTAAAGCACTACAGCGAAATCAAAAAAGCATTTCTACTCATTTTAGAGAAGATTGATGAAGTTAAACCCGCTTGTGTTGTTTTGGTTGACTATCCCGGATTTAATTTGCGCCTGGCAAAAAAATTAAAACAACGAAATATCAAAGTTGTTTACTACATCAGTCCTCAGGTATGGGCGTGGAAAGAAAATCGAGTCCACCAAATCAAGAAAAATATCGATAAGATGCTGGTTTTATTTCCTTTTGAGAAAAAATTTTATGCCCGCTATGGCATGGAGGTCACCTGCGTTGGACATCCTCTCTTAGATGCAATTGTCATCAATACGCCTAAAGAAGAGTTTCTGGACGATATCAACATGGCGCATTACAAGCTTACCATCGGACTTTTGCCTGGCTCACGCCCAAAAGAGGTCGAGGAGCATTTACCCATCATGCTGGAGACGGCTGAAATCTTAAATCAAGCCTTTCCGATGATTCAATATCTCATTATTAAAGCGCCAAGCATCGATGGGGCTTTAATTGAAAGACTTACGCCAAAACTTCCCTCGTTTCCGCTACGAATAATTTACCAGAACAATTATGATGCGATGAATGCCTGTAACCTTTGCATTGTTACCTCTGGAACGGCGACGCTTGAGACAGCCATTTTGCAAAAACCAATGGTCGTTATTTACAAAACATCTCTTCTTACGTGGACGTTGGCTAAACTCTTCGTAAAAATTCCCAATATTGGTCTGGTTAATGTCGTGGCTGGAACAAAGATCGTTCCTGAATGCATTCAATTCCAGGCAACGCCACACAACATTGCGCACGAATTAGAAAATATTTTTACGGATGAGATTAAAATTGCCGATATCAAAGCCGAGCTAAGAACCGTTAAAGAAATTTTAGGATCAATCGGGGCAAGTCGTCGGGCGGCAGAAGAAATCGTTAAGGTTATAACCGAAACCTCATTGGGTAGTTAACTACTCAGTTGCAGTGATCACTTCTTTTTACAATCTTCCGGACAATTACAACTATCTTCAAATTGATTACAGATACCATTACCACATGGAAGGCAAATGGGAACCGCATAAATCGAATCCTTGCCAATCATATCGCATGTCCCGTCAAAAAACTCAATCCCGCAGCGCTTCTCTAAACCTTGGCAACATGGCACATCCTGACCGTTATAACCAACTTCTCCGCAGGTATCGGCCGTTGGTTCAACCTTGTAATAACAAATCGTTCGATTATCACAACCTTTAAGAAGTTGACACGAATCTTTCGGGCAATGATCACTATCAATATCAACACATGACTTGGGAACACACCCCGGAGTACACCCCTCATAATCAATACCGCTGGAACAACCCAAGCGACAAACCGTTTCAGGGCAAGACTGATCTTTTTCATACGCATTCGCGCAATACTGCGCTGAATTTTCCTGCGCAAAGATATTTGAAACGAATAAAATCGTAAACAAAAGACTTAACGAATATATTCTGAATTTCACAGGATGATTTCCTTTTTGATAGTTACGCACGAAAATAAATGTCTATACGCTCAACTTTCTTATCACGCACATCATCGGCGTAGGGATAAGGAATCGTTGAGGAAGGAATAATGGTGGAAGATCTTTGATTTGGATAAGTCAGATGAATTTCTTTGATCACGGCTTTAGATGCGCCGTAAGTATTTTTACGTTTGGGATTATGATACACAACAAGGATCGATCCTAAAAATATAAAGGCGTAGATGTTGGCTGGTAATGTCACGCTCTTACAACCAGCTGTTGGACAAGAAAATTCCTCACTTCGTTCGTCATATCTTCTTTGCTGTGTAGGAAAGGAATTTTTAGCAGTTAGGAAAGGTTCTTCCTTTCCTACACTGTGAAAATAGTTTACGTCACTCTTTTGCTTTGTAAATAATCCGCCGGGTAGAGCCGGGGTCAACCGTAGCGTTAATTCATTTTGGTTATTGAGAAAAAATGGATTCTTACCCGCGCTCATCAGCAACCAAATGTGCAAGAACTCCGCCGTGCTTCCGGACAATCGCGCAACAAATCCTTGACCATGCAAACTTTGATCTTCATGGGCACTACTAACAATAAAAGAAGAATTTTCAAGAATGTTTCGCCCATATTGTTCTGGTTTTAAAAATGGGATTAAAACATTTTGAAAATTATCATAAAACTCATCGAACATTTCCCCACGTAAAAGCTCCAACATAAACTTATATTCCATGTGAAGCCATATCGACTCATTCTCAAGCCATCCACGAGGGAAAATCTTCGTGCGGCCAATTTCTTCGGAAGCCCCCGAGAGATCTTCATTGACCTTATACATCTTTAGCTTCTTGTCATAAAGTTGACTGGCCCTTACTTCTTGATAAAGACTTTTTAATTTCTTTTTATCCCGCGCAACTTTTAACGCATGGACATAACCTTCCAAAAATAACGGCAAAACATGTTTTTTAAACTCAAGGGGCTTTATGTGATGTGAAGACTTTTCTAAATTCTCATATTTAGTTACATCGTGATAAAAGTACGTCGCCAAGAAACCTTTTTGATTCTTGGCAAGCTCAAGTGCGGTTGTTGTTTTGGTGATAACTAATTGTAAAAATTGTTTAACTTCACGGATAGAAATTTCCTGTTCTAAGCCATCAACACCTTTACGAATTTTCTGACGATACTGTTCTTTAACATCATTAGAGGTAAACCAGTATGACTTAGAATCTTTTGGAGATAATAAACCATCAACTAGTCCGTTTATAAAAACGGCCAACTCATCAAAAATGAGAATTTTTTGATTATCCGCTATCGCAAGGTTATCTAATGCATCATTTAAAAACAAACAAATACGTTTTAATTCTAATGTTTCCGAAATAGATGATCCCAAAAGTCCAGGCAGTCCATTGAGGGCGTCATACCAATTGGGTTTATCCGCCTCCATCTCAAGACCGATACCACTTGGATCAAAAGACGCCGCTTTATTAGCAATCAAACAAAGCATTTTACAGATCAAGTTTGTTTTATAAACGCCTCCCTCTCCATGCTGTGTTCTTAATTTATGATCAGGAGCAACTTTAATTTCTTTGGCCCCATCTTTCAGTGATTCATATTGTCGCACACCACGTTTGGTTAAAAGATACCGACTTTGCCGTGGCAAGGTGTAATGGGCGTTGTGATAAAAATTAAAAACTTTCTTCTCTAATAATAGATTCTTTAACTGTTCTGGATAAAGCGCCAGATAACTTTCGATAAGATCTAAATTATACGTCCAATGATCACTCCAAAAACCTTCACCATGATCAGCGGATTCTTGTTTATGGCAAATTTCAAGGACACGCCCGAGAAATTCTTTCGTATCTTTCTTTAACTGAATTTCATGCTGATCAATAAACTGAAGTAATGCTCCTGGCATAAAAGAATGATTGAGAAATTTTTTAAGTCGCTCATGATCTTGTACCGGCACATAATTTTTCAAAAGAATATCCATTTTGTGTGGATCGACAACAGAAAAAGTGGTGCCTTTGACAACCAAAGGATTATAGCCATCGGCCTGAAGAAGATTCAAGAATCCAATGACGTGACTGTCTTTGACATCACTGTTAAACCAAACATCATTGCGGCGGTTCTGATTAACATCACGGTAGTTACCATTTCCTTGCGAGAAAAATGTTGGTGCAACCACAAAATAGTTATAATCCCGCTCGAGATCTCCATGTTTACGGCTGTAAACATTAAAGGCAACATTGCCTTCGGTTGTCTTTAGGGAAACTGGCAACCCTCCCCGCAAAATATTATCAAGGAAGGTATGCCCAGCATATAAATCAAACGCAGGTGATGAACTTTTCGTTAAGGCAAATTGTTTAATTTCATTAATAATAGTTTCGTTTTCTTTAGCTTTTTGAGCAATAAATTGATCGGCCGTTACTTCTTTGACAATTTTATTTAATTGCTCTTCGCTATGCGCATAGCCACTCAAAGAAACAATTTGTTTTTCCTTATTTGGCGTAAGTAAAAATACGGTGTGCCCAAACGCCGAGGGCATACGGTTACTAGTCTGTTGGATAGATGGGATTTTAAAATTATCTAAAATAAAATTTTGGGGAGACACAAAATCATTGGAAGTCCCAAAAAGACAAGTTGATTCCACAATCGGAGAAAGTAATTTATCTTTCCCCTTCTGTGGATCAAAAGCAAAATAAAAATTTCCTTCTTTAATATGGGTGACTTCTGGCTTATCGGAAACCTCCACATTAAGTTGATAATACGGTGCGCGCGCTTTGAGATTACGAACCTTAATCCAGGCCTCAACGGTGCGCGTCATATTTTTGTTTAACCAATCTTTTAATCCAAAAGGATTAATGATCGGCAAACCATCAACCAACTCAATTTTATATTTCTTTTTACTAAAATTTTTAATTGTTAATGTACGGACTAGCGCCGCGTAAGGCTCTTGGGGAAGTGTAAAATAATTGACGCTTACGACCAATCCTAAATCAATATTTCGTTCTGTCAGCGTAAGATCGTGGGCACTAATGGCAAGTTGTACTTCTTTTTTAAATTCTGTTCCCGCGAGACCATCCTGGAAAGGTTCCCAATAGATAGTTTTCTTGCCCGATGTAACTTTAATAAAGGTACGAAAGCCTTGCAGCGATGTTAGGCGATAAGCCTTGTTGGCGGGCTGGAACTCCATGATCGCTTTATCTTTGGATTCAATGCCGAAGCTGGCGATACACTGACCGCGATTAACATAAAAAACCCACATCGGAGTTCCCCAAAGCCCAGCTACCCCGGGAAAAAAATTGCTAAATGGCTTGGCGGCATTGTAACCTTCAATGACAAAATGACCATTGGCATTCAAAAAATATTTAGTTGATGAATCTGTCTTTGTCCTCATAGTCTTTTATAAAAGAATTTAAGGGTTAATTCCCACGTGAATACGGTGTTCTGGACTTACGAAATAAATTATTGTACCCAGATAACTTCATCCACATTGAAAAACCATAATCTTTGTTATTAAAACGAACACGTTTTAATTCAAAAACATCTTTATTATAACGATCACGCCCGCGATTGGTGGTGCAAGCCCCTTTATATCCTGCCCGTCTTAATAAATCTTTGATTTCATAGGTAAAGCCCCCTGATGGGTAACAGAAATACTCAACCTTCTTGCCGATTTTTTCTTCAATAATTCGTTTACTGGTAACAACCTCATCCTCCACTTTCTTAAAATCAGGATAATCAGGCAGATAAACATGCGTTCGGGTATGACTTCCAATTGATACAAGACCAGAATTCATCATCACCTTGATTTGATCCCATGTCAAAAATCCTTCCGTGGTATTCATTAAATCCGAAGGGACAAAAATAGTGGCGGGAAATTGATATTTTTCGAGGACCGGATAAGCGTACAAATAATTATCAAGATACCCATCATCAAAAGTAATGACGACACTTTTAGGTGGCAATTTTGTATGATGGGCCGTTGCCGAAACCAACTCATCGAATCTGATTACATGAAATCCATGGCGCTTTAAATACGCCATCTGCTTCTCAAAATTCTCAGGACTAACGGTGTTTAATTCATGGTGGTTTTTGTTGTCCACGTGATGATACATCATAATGGGAACAACATGTTTATCAGACGCCCAAGAAAAAAATCCAACGAATAAAACAAAAATACCAAAAGCGAATATCTTTAATATATTTTTTACGATTTTCATTGGGAATATTGATTAAAGGCTGGAAAGAACTTTCCTAACAACCTCACTAACCATTTTATTATCAGCCTTGCCGGCAACTTTAGGCATCAAGACTTTCATCACCAGCCCCATATCTTTAACGGAGGTGGCATTGGCTTCTTTAACAGCCGCGGTAACAATCGTCGTAAGTTCAGCTTCTGACATTTCTTGGGGTAAATAAGTTTTTAGAATCTCTAATTCAACTTGCTCTTTGGCCACAAGATCCTGGCGTCCGCCTTTGCCATACTGCTCAATAGAATCTTGACGTTGCTTGACCTGCTTCTTTAAAACGGCAATCACATCCGTTTCTTCAATGGCCTCAACACGTTTATCGATACGAACATTCTTTAACGACGCTCTTAAAAAACTCAGTGTCGATGATTTTACGCTATTACGATCTTTCATCGCTTGAATATAATCTTTATTGATTTTTTCTTCTAACATAAGTCCTCCATTTATTCTCTAGAAATTATCGTATATAGTAATTGTTTTATTTCTTGATTGCAATCCTTTTGTAATTTCGATTTGGCTTTTACGGACGTTAAAATGATCGGCCAAAAGCCCAATGAGCGCCTTATTGGCCTTGCCTTCAATGGGAGGAACCCTCAGGTAAACTTTCCAAATCTCTCCTTCTTTCTTAACAATTTCCTTCTTTGCATTTGGAACAACTTTAACATCAATCTTCATTGAGGAAGCACCATATCAAGGGCGTGCTTTTTAAACCATATTTTACGTTCTTTATAATCCGGCAAGACTTTCGCCACCTTTTGCCAGAAACGCTTGGAATGATTCGCCACTGTTAAATGACACAACTCATGAACAAGGACATAATCAATGACTTCTACCGGCGCCATAATAATCTGCCAATTTAAATGGATGGCGGCCGCACGCGGATGACAGCTCCCCCAAATTCGTTTTTGAGCCCGTACAGAAACTTTCTTTGGGGTTACCTGCATCACTCTAGCCCAATGAAATAATCGTCCCGCCAGAAATTCTTCGGCCTGATTGCGGTACCACTTGATCAACCCTTCTCTAATATACTGATGCTTCTTTTCATTACTTAAATCTGAAGAAACACCGATGGCCCATCCGGTCCCATTAAATTCGACTTTTGTTTGCTGACGATCATGAAGAGTAATATTGATTTTATATTTTTTCCCTAAAAACAAATATTCATGATCTTGATCAAAGGCTTTTTGAATAAGAAGATCTTGATTATGCTTTAATTCGCGAACCTTTTGTGTAATCCACTGCGCCTTTTCGTGGATAAAGTCATGAATATACTTTTCCTGCAAAAGAAAAGGCACAGATATTTTTATCTGTGCCTTTTCATCAATGCGAATAGTCATTGTTCGACGTTTCGAACGTGTTAAAAGAAAATCAATCGATCCGTGTTGTGTCTGTAGTGAAGACGATGTCTTCACGATACGTCCAGAGCGTTTAAACACCTTAACCTTAGTTAACGAAATCTACATCCACATTAACTTTATGATCTTTGGAAGCGGCGGGGCTTTCTTTATTTCCCGCTGGAGCTGTTTTGCCGACGTTTGAATATTTTTCCATGTCAACTTTAACAGGATCGCCATTACGCGTAAAATAACCGTTATTCCCAATAGAAGCTCTGACGCGGTCATATTCCTTAATAACAGCTAATTTAGCTTCATAAGCTTCATGTTGGAATTTCTTAATCTTTCCTCGAACAAGCTTAGCGCGATTCTTATACAAAGCCAAAAGCGATCGGCCTTCTTCTTCGCTTTTAATTTCTCCTGACAAATAATTTAATTTGTCACGCAGCGTCGTTATTTCGGCTGTTAGTTGAATATTATTTGACTCAAGAACACTAATCGTTTTCTCAAGAGCATCCTTAATGTCCGCAATTTGTTTTTCACTAGAATCCCGAACGGACTGAACTTCTGTTTTTAACTGTGAATTATTAGCTTGGGCTTCGATAAGCATCGCCTCTGTTTGTTTAAGAATGGATCTCGTTGTTTCTAATTCTTTGCTTGTCGTTTCAAGCTGGGCTTGGCTATCCGCATATAATTTCTTTGTGGTTTCAAGCTCAGCGGTCACGCTCTCTAATTTTAATTCTGTAACTTTATAAAGAGTTGCATACGTTTGTGTAAGGACAGCTTGCTGGTTAGCATTTTCTAAAAGTGCCTGGTTAGTTGATTGCATATGTTGATAAATAAGATTGCCTAACCATAAAATATATCCAGTTAAGATCACCAAAACAACACCAACAACAGCTCCAACCACCTTCTCTGTATTTAATCTGTTTTTAATTTGAGTCATGCCGTCTTCCACCTTTTGTCGCAATTTTGTCACAATATCTTCTGTTGGTTCTAAAAACTTAATACCACATAAATATTGATTATCTTTGAGATTCTTTCGTTTAGACCAGACCAACTGACCCAGAGGTGGAATAAAATTATCTGTTAGAGAAGCCGCATCAAACGCAAAGACACATTGATCAGTAGGTTTAAAAGAAGAATCTGTTTCAAGAAGCATTCCCGATGTACTAACATTACAAATTTTTCCCTGCCCGCTATATTCCGTGTCCTTAACGCGCCAAGAAATATTTTGATTAATATTAACGCGAATGGCTTTTCTCGCTTCTGTTATGATCGTATTCAAACGATTACTCATGGTCATTCCCCTTATTTACTATTTTTAGGTGTCTGTATGTTAATGGTTAATTATTGATTGGTCTTTAACTGTGGGGCTAAGTATATACTAGCGGTAAGAAAATGACAAGATTTTTTAGGCGAGGCCTAAAGATCAGCTATTAAGATAGTTACAATGCCTTATTTTAAAATAGAGTCCAATAATTGATCTATAATCGCGGCTTCCGGACGGACTTTCTGCTCCTCCTGCGGCGGCGCAGGTGTAGTTTGATTTGGATTCCCTGTAGGCTGTGTAGGAGCTGGCTCTTCAATGCCAAGCGCCTTATGAATAATATTTTTTAACTCTTCTTTGCCCTGGCTCTGTACGGCCTGCTTGACTAAATGCTCCAAATCAGGAACCGGCCGAAAATCCATGAGCGGTCCATCATAAGGTTTAAAGGGAATATGAATCTGCTGTTGGGCATTTACTAGAAAAGATAATTCTTCGCTAGCCTTAACGAGCGCCTCTGATAAAGTCTTCGACATAAGAAAATCAGGCTGAACCGTTAAATGCAGTTTTGAATCACATTGCCCGTAAAGTGAAAAATTAAAATCGTCAGCCGCTAAAACTACTTTATCCAAATTTATAACACCATTTTTAAACTGCGTCAGAACTTTTGCCTCAGTTAAGATGGTATCTTTTTCTTCTAATTTCTTTTTATATTCTTCAGGCAAAGTCTTTTCAAGTTTTTCGCGAAGATTAGGAATAAACGATAGGTGCGTTAAAGCTAACTTAAGAATGTTAACATCAATGAGCTTTCCTTCCTGAACTTCAAACTTACTTTCACCCGAGAGAGAATCAATAACGTTTGCCGGATTAAAACCTTTTCCATCAATATTAAAATCTCCGACTAATTTACCTTGAATACTGACCGGCAATTGACCAGCAGCAATCAATTCATCTAAATGAAGCCCGTCTGCCTTTCCTTTAAATGAAAATTTTTGAGTCGCTAGATAATCTTCGATCGTGCCGTCAGCTGTGATTTTTCCCGAGGCCAGTGCCGCAGAAAAATTTGGAATGTTGAGATTTGATTTATCTAATTTAAAACTCAACGCAATATTTTCTATTGGGTGAGGTAATTGCTTTAATTTAACCTTCCCATCGGTAAACTCACCGCTCAAGTCAATGTCTAACAAACCTTTTGAACCTATTTTCATTTTTGGTATATCTAAAGCTATCTTGCCTTGTAGTGGATTCTCAATGCCGGCAGCCGCAATAGCAGGAATGCTATCAGAAATTTTATTGATGGCGATATTCGCTAAATCGCTGTCCACCTTAAGGACGGTCAGTACAACTTCTTGTGCCTCTGGATTAATCTGCGCAAACCCCTTCGCATGAATGTTCTGCTCGTTACTCCATAAGGAACCATCAAATTTAAATTCAAAAGGCTTATTCAAAGTTACAGAGTTCATCTCCAAGCTAATTTGCTCGATGGGAATAATGATGGCGGGACTAAGTAACTGATCAGTAAAAATCAGTTGGCCATCTTTAATATGAATGACTTTAATTAAAAGTTGTGACAATGAATCGTTGGATACTTGGTCAGCGGCTTCTACTGATTCAACCAAAGATGTATTAAGCTTTTGAAGAATTCGGGCGATTGTTTTAGTTTCTTGTTTGTAAATTGGCACACCCAGGTTTACGGATACTTTATTGTTATCGACAACTGTTGGAACATTCATTTTCCCATCTTTGGTTCTTATCAAATTAATTTTGGGCGAAGAAATATCAACACTGGATACTAAAATTTGGCGCTTGGAAAGAAACAGCCCTAAATCGAGATCTAAATTAATTGATTTAACACTCAGAAAGTTCTCCGAAGAAAATTCGGGGAGATCGGCGATGGAAAACTGCCTAACACTAAGCGCAATTCCTTTGGTTGGCGACAAGGCAAAAGATATATTTCCAATCGTAACCGGACGGTTAATAAGTGTCGTTAATTGCTGGGTGATTTGTAATTTAATCTTTTCTGTATCTAGAGTTTTTAGAAAAATTATTACACCCAACACCAAAAGAACAATGAGGGCAACAAAAACAATCAAAACAACTTTTAATTTCTTCATATCTAAGCTCCTACTCTAATATATAGGCTAATGGAATCCACCCAAGGTGATTACTTTAACTCATCTAATAATTTTTTCAAGTCATTTAATTGCGTGACAGGCAATTTACAGACATGATTTTGACAAACATACGCTGTAGCACTGCCTGATATCGGAACTTGCGCTTTAACAAAGGGACTGATCAAAATAACAGGATCTATTTTTGTTTTGTCTAGGGATGTATGCAGAATAAGAACCTTATTTGGGATAAAGCGATCATATATCAACTCAACCATATTTTGTATGGTTGGATCTTCTTTCGTTCCAGCCAGCACAATTTCAGTTGATGGACCTAAAGCAAAGTCAAAAGCAATAAGCATTTGGGCATACGCACTGGGATGCTGGCCTACTTCGTTTGCAAAGAATTTAAAAAGTTGCTGCAAATTTGCTTCCCCTTCTTTTTCTAATGTAATGTGAAAAAGTCTTACCAAATTTAAAGCGGCGATCGAATTGGCAGAAGGAATGGCGCCATCATAAATTTCTTTTTGTTTAAATAAAAGCTCTTCCCCATCATGAGCGGTCATATAAAAACCACCGGAGTGTTTATCCCAAAAAAGCGCCGTCATCTTTTTAGTTAAATCTTGGGCTAACTGTAGATATTGAACATCAAAAGTAGCTTCGTAAAGATTAAGTAGGCCGTGCACAAAGAAAGCATAATCGTTGACGGTCGCGGGAATTGCTGATTCTCCATCACGATAACGATGCAATAACCGACCATCTTTTGTCATCAACTTTTTAAGAATAAATTGTGTCGCTCTTGTGGCGGCTTCTTTATATTTTGGTTCGTGCAAAACACTAGATCCAAAAGCTAAACTTGCGATCATCAAGCCATTCCAATCAACCAAAATTTTGTCATCAAGATGCGGCCGCGGTCGATATCCGCGCCGTTTAAACAACTTTTCCTTTGATTTCTGAATAATTGCATTAATTTCTTCAGGCGATTTCTTAAACTGCTCTGCCGTTTCTTCCAAGGTATGTTCCACATAGATAATATTCTTTGCTATAAATTCACCGTGAGGATCAACTTTGGCGTTGCCATTTTCTTTAATTCCAAAATGATAGTTAAAGACGGCTGAATCTTGGCCTAGCAAATCCTTGATTTCATCATATTTCCAAACATAGAAAGCCCCTTCTTTTTTCTCTAAATGCTTTTTTGCCTGGGGGTTGTCTTCCTTATATTCTTCCGGATCGAAACTATCCGCATCTTCCGCGCAATAGAAACCACCTTCGGGGAATTGCATATCACGCAAAACATAATCAAAGATTGCTCGAGCAATCTCTGCATAATATTCTTTTTTAGTGATCTGATAGGCTTCCAAATAAGTTGTCGCTAAAATCGCCTGGTCATAAAGCATTTTCTCAAAATGCGGGACTTGCCAATATTGATCAGTTGAATAACGGTGAAATCCGCCGCCAAGATGATCATACATCCCACCTTGTGCCATTTTTGTTAAAGTAAATTCTACCATTTCAAGTGCCTTGGAATCACTAAACCGTTTCCAATAACGTAATAGCAAAGATAAATTATGACTCGTTGGAAATTTAGGTGAAGAACCGAATCCACCATACAGGCGATCATACATCTGCCCATATTCATCAAAAGCTCGTGTCAAAATATTTTTAGTTAATTGATCCGCTTTCCCTTGTGACGACTCCTTTGACTGCAGAAGTTCTGTCAACGAAACGCTCGACTCAATAACTTTTGCTTGATTCGTCTGCCACATCTTATGAATTGAATTCATAAGATCCACAAGTCCTGGCGATCCCCATTTGGCATATGGCGGGAAATACGTCCCCCCATAAAATGGTTTTTTATCCGCGGTTATAAAAGCGGTGAGCGGCCATCCACCTTGGCCCGTCATCGCGGTAACCGCAGACATATACACGTGATCAATATCAGGACGTTCCTCGCGATCAACTTTGATCGGAATAAAATATTCATTAATAATTTTCGCAATAGTTGGATCTTCGAATGATTCGCGTTCCATCACATGACACCAATGGCAGGTGGAATAACCAATCGAAAGAAAAATCGGTTTATTTTCTTTCTTGGCCTTGGCAAAGGCCTCTTCTCCCCACGGAAACCAGTCCACAGGATTATGGGCATGTTGCAAAAGATATGGGCTCTTTTCGTGAATCAGTCGATTATTAAAAGTCGCTTCTTTTGTCATGATAAATTCTTTTGAAAAATAAGATTTAGCTTAAATGATGGGTAATGGAAAGGCTTCACTTAATTTTTAAGGTTGCTTGACCGCGGCCTACGTTGCTGCAGATAGCTTCGACACGAATCGAATCACCGACCTTAGCGACCATTGGTACATCTTTTATAAATTGCGATGGGGATGGTTGAGAGACTTCCCACAATACTATAGGTTTCTCGCTATTTTTGGTAATGATAACTCGTCGGATATAATGATCACGATTATTACTGGTTACATGCCGCATTTCAATATGTAACATTTGGGAGGTCTTATTATATTCTAATTTGATATCGGTTGGTGGCTTGGCCGAAACAAGGGGTGCTAATTGAAGAAAGAATCCACAAATAAGAATTCGAATAAGAATCTGACGCATTTTATAACCTCTGTTCGATTGAATCTAGAGCTGATCGAATCGCATCGCTACGATTTTTTGCCGCTGGGACAGGTTCACGAAGTGTTCTTGATTGGTCTTGATTATGACTCTTTTTCTCAATTTCTTCAAGATAACTTTGCGTCTTCAAATACGATGGTCGCATCTGATTAATTTCTAAGAATATTTTCCTGGCCTCTTCATTTAACCCTGTTTTATACAATTCAATAGCCTTTTTATATAACTGGGCTAAGTTTTCATCAAACTCTTTACGGATTCTTTCACGTTCTTGTTTTAATTGTTCCTGTCGCTCTTTAACCAAACGTTCAATTTCTTTTTGTTTTTCCTTTTCCAGATTGTCTCTATCTTGATTCACCGACGCTTGTTTTGATATTTTCTTTTGAGGCGCTTCGGGGGTTTCTACCGTTGGTTCTTCGTTCGAAGAAGTTTCTTTGATCTTCTTTGCTTCAATAGCTTTTTCGCGATTTAGCTTAGCTTCCTCAATTTGTTTTTGGCGGGCTAAACTCTCTTCATCTTTTAACTTTTGTTTAGCAATGCGATCATCTTCCTTTTTCTTCTCGGCAAACAAACGTTCCTCATCCATTCTAATCTTTTTCTCAAGTTGTTTTAATTCAAACTGCTTCTTATCTTCCTCTTGTTTTTTCTGACGAGATAATCCTTCTTCTCTTTTCTTGGCTATTTGCTGACGCATCTTTTCTTCTTTATCCATCTGACCTTCGATTGCTCCACGATCTTTCTGAAGCCTTGCCCTTACTTTACTAACATAATCGCTCGGCAACTGAGATTGAGTCGTTAATAAGCTCTCTAATTTATTAAACTTTTCCTTCGCTGACTCAGTATTTTTATCCCTATATAATTCTAAGGCTTCTTGATAAACCTTTTCTACCTCATTACGCATTCTTTTAACTTCTTCCTCACGTCTGGCCTCTTCTTCCTTCGCTCGCGCTTGTTTAATGCGCTCTTCCTCTAGTTTTTGTTTTTTCACTTCTGCATCTTGCTTCTTCTGCTGCCCATCACGCTGTTTAAAAGCGCTGTCACTTTCTTGCTCTTTCTTCTGCTGATTTTCTGATATTTCTTGAAATGTCTCTTTGGTTAAGGCCTTGTCTTTCGCCGCAGCTTCTTTCTCTTCTTCTTTTGCTTGTTGGACAGCTTTTTTTGCGGCTTCTTCGGCTTTTTGAGCTTCATTCTTTTCTTGCAGTTTTTTATTCTTTGCATCTACAATCGCTTTTTGCTTCTCCTCTTCTTCTTTACGTTTGAGCTCTTTAAATTCTTCTTGTTGTTTACGAATTTTCTCTTGTTCTTCTTCCTTTATTTTCCTAGCTTCTTGTTCTTCTTTAAGAAGCCGATTTTTTTCTTCTAATTCGGCTAATTTTTTCTTCTGTTGCTGCGATTCAATCTCCTCACTAAGACGATTGCGCTCAATGGCCACTAAATAAGCTTTGGCTGACCCGTATCCTGGCGATAACCCCTCCACCATTGAAAACTTAGCTTTGGCCGCATTAAAACGTTTGTCACGATAAAGCGCGAGTGCTTCTTGATAAATTCCCCCGACATCCTTACTCCACTTTTGGCCCTGTTGCTGCTTTTTTTGTCGAAGAGCTTGATCGATTCCTTTTTCTTCCCTTTTAAACTTCCGTTCTTGCGCTTTTCGTTCTTTAATTTTCTTCTTTTCCAATGCATCTAAATCTTTTTGGGCATGCTCGCGATCTATATCCGCCTTAGCTTTGCCATATTCATATTGTCCTAATAATCTTTCTTGCGGAGAGAGATCTTCTTCTACTATATTTTCTATAGCTTTAACCACAGGTTTATTTTCCAACTGTTTTTTCTTATTTAAACGCTCTTGCCTTTCTTCTTCTTTCTTCTGGACAAGTTCTTCTTCCTTACGATTACGTTCTTCTAATTCTTTTTGACGCTTTTCTTCTTGAGCTTTGAGCTCTTGTTCTTTCGCTATCTTAGCTTCTTCACGCAATCTAGTTTCTTCTTGTCGTTTTTCTTCTATACGTTTCTTTTCATCATCAACTTGCTGCGCAAGCATTTCAGTCCGCGCCTTATTAGCCAAAACTTCTTTTTGTAACTGATCTAATCTTTCATCTTCTTTTTCATGTTTCCTTTTAATCTGTTCTTTTTCTTGTAATTCTTTCTGCCTGGCTAATTCTTCTTGTTCTTTCGCGGCTTCTTCTTCCCGATGTTTTTTCTCTTCATCTAATTGTTTCTGTTTTGCCTGAGCAATTTTTCGTTCTTCTTCACTTTTCTTTGCCAACTCTTCTTCTTTCTGTTGACGAACGAGATCCTCTTGTCTTTGCTGCTCTTCTTTTCTGGCCAATTCTTCTTGTTGTTTCTTAAATTCTTTTTCCTGCGCTAACTTAGCTCTGGCATTTTTCTGTCTTTGCTCATCTGCCCTTCGACGATCCTGACGACCACGCGCCATAGCCGCCTCTTTATCATCGATACTCTGTCTAAACTCTTTATAACGTTCGCCTTCTAAATTCTTCAGCTGCTCTTCTTTCGCTTTTAAGAGAGCGACTTGTTCTTCTTCTTGAACTTGCCAGGCTGATTTTACTTTTTGATCCTTCTTTATTGAAGGCGGATGATAAATTGGCTCAACTTTTTTTGCCGGATGTTGTTTAGCAAGAATTCGATCAATGCGTTTTAAATATGATTCCACTGATTTATAACACGGGGTAATGTGATTAACTTCGGCAAACTTAGCTCGCGCCTCAACGAATCTGTTTTGCTTATATAATACGATCGCCTCATTGAAACTAGTTTCTGCCTCTTTACAAATGGGATTATCATATTCAATGTAAGGTCGGGCTTTATGTTCATGCCCAACCATCGCTTTTTCTTCCTTTGTCGCTCGAGCAGAAACTAAAACACCTTGCTCCTGCGCCAGAGAAATATCCTCGTCAATATGGCCTAAATATTTAGATGTATCTTTATAATTAGGCAAAAAGGCTTCGACATTTATAAATCGCATCTTGGCTTCGATAAAATCTTTCGCCTTGTAAGCTTCTAGCGCACGCTTATATTGATTCTCAGTTGCCTCTAATAATCGTTTTTGTCTTTCTTCAATAGCCTTTTTAACAACCGCATCTTCATGATTTACTGGAGGTAATTCTTGAGGTTTTATAGTAACGGGAGCAACTTCTTTCTGTTTACGAAGTTCTTGTTTAGGCAGCTTTTGTTTGGGTAGCTCTTGTTTGGCTATCCGCGCTAAGAAATCATCCGTTGATTTATAATCGGGAACTAAAGCCTTTACCTCCTCGAACTTTTTCTTAGCTTCCTCAAACAATTTCTCCTTATATAAGCTGGTCGCATCCTGATAAATATTTTGTACCCTTTCCCTTAATTCTTGCGCTTCTCGTTTATCCGCTATTTCTTTTTGTTTTTTAATTTGTTCCGCTGCATTCGCCTTTCTTCTCAACTCCTCCTGCGCCTGTTTTTCTTCTTGCGCTTTTTGTTTGGCGATTTGTTCTTCGGATTGCTTACGCGCTGATTTTTCTATTTCCTTTTGCTGGCGATATTCTCGGCTAAGGACATCTTGACCATTCTCATCTAATTTATCTTGCTTAATTTCTTTTAAAAAGGCTTCTTGTTGCTTTTTAGCCAAATTTTGTTCATTGACTTCTAATTCCTTAGCGATTTTGGATAAATAATCATTAGTTATTTTATAATTTGGTGAAAGGGCATCAAGTTCTTTAAATTTATCATTAGCTTCTTTTAGTTCTTTCTTTTTATAAAGATGCACCGCCTGTTCATATAAATCCTGATACTGTCGATTGAGACGTTCTTGTTTTTCTCGTTGGGCTGATTTTTGTTGCTGCGCTTTCTTTTCTTCTAGTTCGATCTGACGTTTCTTGGCGGCATCGCGTTCTTTCGCTAACTGTTCCACCTTTAACTTTTCAAGACGTTCTTTTTCTTCTTTTTGATTCGTTAATCGCTCTTGTCCTTCGCGTTTAGAACGTTCCTTTCCTTCCGCTTCTTTCTTTATTCGCGCTTTTTCTTCTTCCTTAACTTTTGCTACTTTCTCTTGTTCTAATTTATAGGCTTGGGCTTTCTTTTCTTCTTCCGCACGTTGCTTTTGTAGCACGGCTTCTTTTTGACGCTCCTTAGCCAGGCGTTCTTCTTGCTCTTGTTTCTTTAGACGCTCTTTCTCTTCAATTTCTTTTTGCTTCTTAAGGCTAGCTTCTTCGGCTATTTTGGCTAAACGTTTTTCTTCTATTTTCTTTAGGCGCTCCTTCTCTTGAGCTTCCTTTTGTTTTTCAATACGTTGTTCTTCACGCTCTTTAGCCAATTTCTCAGCTTCTAATTTCTTCAAACGTTCACGTTCCTCATCTTCCTTCTTTTTTGCTAAAGCCTTTTGCTTCTCTTCTTCGACACGTTTTTTCTCTGCCTCAATATCAGCATCAACATGAGATAAGTAGGATGCCGTGGATTTAAAATTAGGCATTGCCTTCTCCACTTTTTGGAACTTAACCTTCGCTTCCTCAAACTTCTTTTCTTTATACAACTTCAAGGCATCCTGATAAGAAGCCTCACTTTGCTTGACCAACTGCTCTTGCGCTTGCTTTTCTTCCATTTCTTTTTGGCGAACGGCTTCTTCTTGACGCTTCTGAATCGATTTTTGCTTTTCTTCCAACAAACGCTTTTCTTCAGTCGCAATATCAAGGTCAATGCGAGATAAATATTGCACTACTGATTTGTATCCAATATATTTTTGCTGAAGGTGTTCAAACTTTACTTTTGCTTGTTTAAATTGTTGTTTGTTATATAGATCCACGGCTTCTCGATAAGAGCCCTCGGCTTCTGCCAAAAGTTTTTCCTGCTGCTGCTTTTCATCGAGTTCACGTTTTTTCTTATCGTCCTCTTCTTTCTTTTTCTGCACTAAACGCTCTTCTTCTTTTTTTCGCTCCATTACTTTCTTTGTTTCTTCTGCTAAACGTTTCTCTTCTTGCGCAACATCTTCTTCAATCTTCGCTAAATATTTAACCGTCGATTCATAGTTAGGATAAAGTTGTTGAACCTCGTCAAATTTTTCCTTAGCCTTGATAAAAAGTCGCTTATCATAAAGAGATACAGCTGATCGATAAATAAAATCTGCCTCTTCCTTTAATTTCTTTAATTTTTCTGCTGTCTCAAGTTCTTTTTGTTTTCTTAGTTTTTCGTCTTCTATTTTCTGAGCAGCCGTTCGCGCATCTTGTTCTTTTTTAAAGATTCTATCTTTCTCTTCATTCTTAATTTGTTCTTGATCTTTCACCGTCTTTTCAATATGACCCAAGTAAGTAGCTGTCTCTTTATAACTGGGGACCGTCCATTCGACTTCTTTAAATTTCTTTTGCGCTTCTTTATAAAGACCCAATTTGTAATAAGCGATCGCTTCTTGATAAACAGATTCTGCCTGTTCTTCTTGTTTTCGTTGACGTTCCTGTTCTTTAAGATCCAGCGCCGCTTTCCACTGGTCTTTTTCTTTTCGGCTAGCGACCGTTTCTTCTTTTAATTTCTCAGCAATAATATTTTTCTGTTCCCGTGCAACCTCTTGGTCAATAAGCATTAAATAGCTTCGTGTGGCTTTGTGATCAGGAAACATCTCATCAACCTTCTCAAATTCTTCTTTGGCCGACAAATATTTCTTCTGTTTAAACAATGAAACAGCCACTTGATATGATTTTTCAACATCACCAGCGCTATATCCACGTTCGACTTCGAGCCGTCGTATTTTTCTTTCTTCTTCACGTTTAAAAGCATCGTCTTGTTTCTTGCCCTTCTTTACATTTTCACTAATATAATCTTTCATCTCTGGATTTTCAGTAATCTCAATAGCCTTTTTCCATAACGCTTGGGCTTCTTCAAATTTGCCTTCCTCCATAAGACGCACGGCTTTCTCATAATATTCACGCGCCTTTTCTTCACGTTGTTGATTGCGTCGCAACTTCGCCTGATCTTTTAATTTATCATCAACCGTTTCGATTTTCTTTTTGGATTCTTTGATAAGATCACGTAAGTTAAGAACATAACCTTCTTCGGTTTGTTTTTCACGAATGGAAGGTGGTATATTCTCCGTGGAGGGTTGAGCAAAAACAGGGGCAACACCCAAGATGGAAATAATGAGAATTGTAGAGAGTCGCGTAAAGTGGGGGTTATATTTCATTAATACTAAAAAGTATTTATATATAGGATTTCTGTATTTTTGTTGGTTCATTCTAACATACCAAAATGTAGTTCTTCTAGAATTTTCTCTAAAATTTTCTTCGCTTTTTCATACTGACCATTCTTGATATATTGATCGGCCATCGTCTTCATATCTTTCAAATTCTTTTCTGTGTTGATACGGCCGCGAATATATTCTGAGGCTTCATCAAGCATCATTTGTCCCGCTACCAAAATATCTTTATAGATCTGTCTTGACTCTTCCAGATCACCGCGCTCATTAGCCTTCTTAGCCAGGAAGAAATATTGATTTAATTCTTGTAAGACAGCACTATTTTCATGCGAAATCTCATCTTGGATAATGGCCCAGGCCCAATGATTAATTTTTTCTTCCAACCATTTTGCTTTGGCGCGTTCAATTTCTTCCGGCGTCTGATCATAAAATTTACCCGTCAAGCGGACAAATGGTCCTTGCGCGGTGTACGACAATGCGGTTAAATCATCGTTAAAGTCGGTAAAGTTGTACCCAACGCCTAATTGCGCATGTTCGCCCAATCGTCGTGCAGCCTCAATCAAGAATCCACGTTTACTATCTTTAGCTTCCTCTTGCGTTAAGATACGGAATTCTCCGCCGACTAACCAATCATTGTTGATCTTATAATTAAGACGATGAATCATCAGCCATGTATGAGTTTGTGTAAAGTCAAAGCCGGTGACTTTTTCCTGCGTTGTACGATAGGCATACTTCTCCGCCAACTGCCATTTCTCGTCAATATCATAAATCGCTTCTCCCGCTAAGACCTGTGTAATTTCTTTTTCAATGTCAGCGCTGTCGATCTGACCATTAGGACCTTTGTTTTCCAAATAGGTGTAGCGAGCTAAAAGATTTAGGCGATCAAATTCGATCGGTCGATAAGCACCGCCAATCATCATCTCCTTATACGCCGCCTCAACGGTGCTCGTTGTTGTATTGACAGTGTTAGAAAATTCTAACTTGTTAAAGATCGTTAATTCTGGCGTTACCTTTCCTTCGGTGGCATTGGAGAAGACAAGTTGACGATGGTTTTGGTCACTGCTATCTAAACGAATTTCCAATTTTGTTGAGCTCTTTAAAATCTGCTCGCCGGTCTCGGCATCCTTATTGACATATCCGATGGCAACCGATAACGCATTACGTGTGGTCGTGGTCGCATTTAAGTTTTGTACCTCACCGCGTGTAAGCGCCCCGCTTAAAGCCCATTTATCATTAATATCGCCCGTTAATCCAAATATGTTGGAGCGACTGATCTCTTGAGGATCTTGTGTATATTGTCGACTTAAAGATCCCTCGAGCTTGTGACCATCTTTCTCGCGAATCAAACTATAGGTACTGTCGGTTAATTGCTTGCCCTTATTTAAACCAAAGGTGCGTGTCGATGCCATTTCTAATTCATCACTCAAACGTTTCTTTGTGCCAAAGGTGTACGTGACATCTTTTCCATCAACGGATGAATTAGTTACCGCAACCCTACTTTCGTTTTGTGTATCTTTATCAACCTGTGAAGTTCCGCCAAAGGCAAAGGTTGTTGATTTATTTGTTGGCGACATTTCTGAAACGCCCATTGAGGTTTGAATGCTGGTTTGATCATCCACTTTCGCGGAGGCGCCCACGGATGTGATGCTGCCAACTTGCCCGGCATTATCTCTGGTCACGGATTGTTCAGCACTGAGCGTTAAATCTTTGTTCATATTAGCTTCTACGCCGAGCGTCGTTGCCGTGCCGGATTGACCAATCGTCTCTTGGGCCTTGATCGTTAAGTTCTCATCGGGTTTAGCAGTCAGGCCAAAGGTTGTTTGATCATTATTAGCGCCTTTTAATGTCTTCTGTTGAGCTAAGGAGATCGTCAATTTATCGCTGAGCTTGTAATCGGCACGTAGCGCCATCAAGTCTTCTTCTTTATTGGTCTCTGAATTGAATTGATCTTTCTTGTCGCTGACTTCTTGCTTACGATATTCACCCGTTAAGGTCAAATCTCTTAACTGATGAACAATCTGCATTAATGTCGTTGCTGTTTTGGTGGCTCCAACTTGCGCCTGAGTTTGCAAATTACCATTATCAAGAAGTGTCTGGACATCATAACGAACGGTCGCTCTAGTATCTTTGGTGACATCAAATGTCAATCCAAGACCTTTTAATTCTTTACCTTGCTGCGCGGTTGTTGAGCCAGTTGAGAAATCATTATCGATCCATTTGTAATACGCGGATGTTCCAAGTCGATTAAATAAGCTGGCATCGCCTTTGATACCATAGGCGCGACCTTGGGCATTATTGGCTGTCGACAACTGACTAAATGTCAAACCGCCGTCGGTTGAAACATATGTTCCTAAG
Organism: Candidatus Omnitrophota bacterium; assembly: GCA_023247445.1. Taxonomy (GTDB): domain Bacteria; phylum Omnitrophota; class Gorgyraeia; order Zapsychrales; family Zapsychraceae; genus JAHFGL01. The sequence goes on from JAHFGL010000014.1 coordinate 37,380, forward strand.
GCCTCCGCGCTTGACTCGGCATATTCGGTTGTGATTGTCGCAGGTCCCAGACGCAGCGTCAGATCCGTTCCCATTAATTCATAATTTTGGGAGGCCTGGCCTTCTCTGACAAATGTGCCGCCGACAATAACATTATTCGTAAGCGCTTGTTTAACACGGCCGCCAGTACTGCCTTCTTCCACTTCATCTCTGACATCATATTCGTAGTCGACAACCACATACACGAGATTACCTCTTAAAAGTTCACTGGAGGTAATCGCATAAGACTCAACGATAAATGGTACTGGCCTCCAGAAGGTCATACGGCCATTAGCATTATCCATTTCATAATCGGCGTTGAGTTTCATATCGCGCGATGAAATAACAAGGCCAGTGATTCGATCGCGAACCTCAATGCGGACCTTATCAGATCCTTCAATGACATCTTTGTTCTTTAGATAGTACAACGAACCACCCGTGGCTAAGAATTCATTATGCGCCGACCGTTGTTTAGATCTGGCATTAAAGACAATCACTCTCGTGCGCGGATCGCCATACTGGGTCGTAGCGACACTTTGATAATCAATCTTGCCACCATAGAGTGTTCGTGAGAACTGCGCGAACTCGGTGTCAGTAAAGCTAATGGCATAATTACCCCAGATCGCCGAGGATTTATCCCATTCAAGAAGCAGATACAAGTTGCCCTGGGTGTCGGTCGCTTGATAATTCTTTTGCGAGGCATCGCCATAAACAGGATAGTATTGATCCGGATCGAGACTCTTAAATAATTCTTTGCGTTCGCGATCACTATCAAAACTTGATGTGATTAAATATTTTCCAAGGACCTTTCCTTTTAAGTAATAGGCGAACTTACCTTCGGTCCAGAATCCATTTTTGAATTTATCATCTTGCTGAACTGGTTCAATGTTTCCAGTATTAAAGGTGTAACCCGCTTTGGCATCACCCATCGCCACAAAGAACATGTAATCTTCACCGACGCGCACAGCCTTAACGTATTGTTGAACAGGAATGCTTACCCCTTGATCGTTCTCGAGAGATTTTTCGGTTAGAACGCCAGGAAGCGGTACAACGGACGCATGTTCGGCGTCAGCTAAATTATCTTTACCTTTGACAGTTTCTTGGATGACGAAATCGTAATCGCCCTTGGGCAAGATAACATCAAGCGTGACCTGCTCGCTTGCACCGATAGAATCATTTCCTTCGATTAATTCTCTCGGCGTTAACCCACGTTTTTCAACAATTGGAATTTCCGTGAACAGTTCTCCTGCCTTCATAATGCGGATGCTTTGTAAGTTCGCATTCAAACGATCCACCTTAATGGTTTCTCCACTGACGAGAATATTTTGAACGCTCAGACTATTTTCTTTACTTTGCGCAATCAACCATTTGAGGTGATCGTCTTGTTTGAGCTTTTGATCGGCGAAATATTTTGCGAGCTCTTCGTCATCTTTGATGGTTCTAAAGTTGATCGACTTTGGTTTGGTTTCATCATACTTGCCATCTTTACTCTCAACGTAAGCAACATAGGCATATTGACGATCAAGATGAATCGGTTCACCTTTATTATCAATGCCGTCCCAGAGAATTGGATCAGAAATATTTAAACGATCACCTTGGAAGGTGCGCACGACCGCCTTGGTATCGGTGTCGATGATATCCAATTTCCAATATTCAACAAACGCCGTGTAGTTATTGAAGATTCTAAATTCAGGTTTCTGCGCAAAGATATCATTGTGAACGATGATTTCATCGCCGAACAAGCTGACATTCATGCGCGGCGTTGGCCTATCCTTATCATGAGAAATATTTACTTTCTCGGTGAAGAACCTTTGATCAACATTTTTGAATCGATCATAATCCATGTTGACGCCGAAGTTAACCTTAGAGAGAGATCCTGGCGTAATATCCACAACCACCACTTTATCCGTCGTCAAATAACTTCCTTCCGGCAAGGTGGATTCATCAACTCTAAATAAATGTCGTCCCGGAATTAAGCCTGGAATATTAAAGAGTCCATTTTTGTCAGTTTGAATAACGGTGCCATCTTCCATGACGATACGGACGTTCGGCACTGGATTTTCTTTGATCGTGTCGCGATCCAAATAAACATATTCAGGCGCGTCTTGACGTCCATTTTCATTAAGATCAAAGAAGACTTTACCCAAGACCGAGCCTAAATCAAAGGTTGGATCAAGAACAACCTTAACAACCGCACTGGCATTGTTCGACAATCGTTGGCCAGTTAAATATGTGGCGACGGCGGTGTTTTCATAACTTCCAACGGTTACACCCGCACCGATGACTAATTGATATTTGAGAACCTTTGTTGCCCCAGCGGCGACGGTTCCAATGTTAAACTTAACCGGTCGATTTCCAATTGGATTACCAATTGGAACGTTATCTAAAATCACACGGCCTTCTACGAATTTAAATCCTGGCGGAATGTTATCTTCAAGATAAACGCTAGCCACACTCGTTGTACTTCGATTTTCAATCGTGACGGTATAGGTGACCACATCACCAATTCGGGCTTCCTTCTTATTAGCATCTTTGGTAATACGTAAGATCTGTGCGTCGGAATCCATGGGGTGATCAATTTCTAAGATAATGCCAGCAACAGTTATCGTTTCTCCCTTGGAACCTGTTGTAACCGTACGTCCTGCCGGGAAGCTTGTCTCAACCGATGGATAACTATAATTACCCGCGGTTACCGTCATATAATAATTTCCGTCGGCAGCGATGAAGCTATAGAATCCGTCGGCGCCGGTGACCACAGGATTGACATCCGCCGCATCCAAATCAACGCCGGGAACAGCCGCGACACCCGTTGCCGCTCGATAGAAAGTAACCGTCGCGTTTTCAATCGGATTGCCCGACACAGAATCAAAGACAACCCCAAACGGATCGGTCAATCTAACGGCTAAAATATTACTTGCTACCCCATCAACAGTCACAGAAAGATACGTAACCCCCTTGGTCAAGGCCGTTGTCAAATCAATCGAATAATTTCCAGAAGCATTCGTCGTCCCTGATCCGACAGTTTGTAGAAGAAGATTACCGCTGGCATCATTAGCAACAATCGTCACCGTCGAGTTGGCTAACCCACGTCCAATAATCGTTGGCGTTGGATCGCTGATTCTTTCATTAACCGCTGGAGAGGTAATCGTTGGAACATCATCGGTTGATGGACTGGCACTGACGGTGACCGCAACCGACGAACCTGGCGCTCCGCCGACATACGGTGTTAATGAATTTGCACCCACGGACATGGCGACGGTGGCCTCCACACGCCAATTACCATTAGCATCAGCGGTTGCTGTAGCGACGGTATTGCCGCCAATATCTTTAATCGTCACAACCGACCCAGCATCGGCTGTACCAATAATTGTTGGTAAAGTATCTATGGTTTGATTGCCGGTGGCTGGAACATTGATCGCCACATTAAGGAAGATCCATTGTGGAGTTGCGGCGGCATCCGCATTATCGTTACCGCCTCCATTGGTACAGTTGATACAAGTAATATCGTTGTTGACCCCCGTAACTTCGGAATCACTGACGCTGGCATAAAGAATGCTTTGAGCTCCGTTGGGGAATGCAATATTCCAATCACCGGCGGCAGCGGTTTTAGATAATGTAATCTTGCTCGCGCTGGTTCCGGTGATGGTAAATGTATTATTGATCGTTTGTGTTGTTGCTGTTGTAAATTGAATTGTCTTGCCGGCGGTCGTTGAAGTCAAATTATAGAATGTTGTATCCCCGGAGATCGTTGCTGTCGCCGCTGTATCAAGCGTTACCGTTCCGGATGAATGTGTAAATGTTCCGCCGGTATGAGCAAAGTTACCTGCCACGGTAAAGCTCTTAGCCGTTGTTGGTGCTGTCAGAGTTCCACTAGTAATCGAAACGCTGCTATTGGCATCAATGTTACCGTTGGTCGCCGTGAGTACAGCGGTTGCGCCACCGACTGTTAATGTGCCAGTCGTCGTTAACGTATTGGTATTGGTTGAAATATCAAGAACACCAGCGCTAATGGTTGTATTTCCAGAAGCAGCCAAACTCGCGGTTGTTCTAAAGATATCCGCACCATTAGTGTCATTAAATGTTAAATGGTAATATGTCGCGAATAATTTTCCGCTATAGGTGTCTTGCACACCATCATTGTCACCAACATACTCAAAGGTTCCCGAGTCGGTGTCTTGGGTTAACGAAATCGTTTCATCACCACGGGCGCGGATGGTTCCAGTATTGTTATTAAACGCCGTATCAACGGTTAAGTTCTTTCCATTAAGTGTGACAATGGCCCCCGAGGCAACAGTTAAATTTTCAACTTGAACGTTGGTCGCTAAGATTGGGTCGTTGGCGACATCAGGAATGATCGCGGTATCTTCATCCAGAGGCACAATACCCAGATCCCAATTTGTGGCTGTATCCCAATTCGTTGGTGTTGTGCCGTCATCACCTTGCCAAGTCATTGTGGCCGCGCCAAATGACCAGTTGGTTGTTGAGCTGGCTGGACTTTCCGTTGAGCTTCGCGCGACAATCGTTAGACCTCCGGTTGCATCATTATCGCGGACGGTTACATACTTAACAGACTGAGTAGCGCCGGCAGTTAAGACTAAACTTCCCTTTGTTCCAGCCGATGTGCTGTTAATAGACATATTATTTCCCGAAGTTCCCTGGAGTATTAATGAACCACCAGCAGCAATGGTTTGTGTATTGCCCGCCCCAACGGTAAAGGTCAATGTTCCATTCGCTGTCACTTTGTATAAACCATAGAATGTTGTGGTACCCGACAAGGTCTGACTGGTTCCATCTAAGGTGACCGTACCACTGGAATGCGTAAAGGTTCCACCTGAATGCGCAAAGTTTCCAGCGACGGTGAAACTCTTAGTAGCGTTTGGAGCGGTGAAGACTCCATTACTAATTGATACAGCGCCATTGGCATCAATGTTTCCGGTCGTCGCCGTCAAGACACCATTGGCTCCATTGACAGAAAGTGTTCCCGTTGTTGTTAATGTATTGCCATTGGTAGATATATCCAACGTACCGTTGGTAACCGTTAATGCACCCGCAACCGCAATATTACCGTTGCTTCTAAAGATATCGGCACCGTTGGTATCATTAAAGGTGAGGTTGAAATAGGCCGCTAGCAATTTACCGGTATAAGTATCCTGAGCCCCATCGTTATCCCCTTGATAGTTAAATGTACCGACGGTTGTATCATGAGTTGTGATCGCAACGGTTTCAGATCCAACCAAATTAATGGTACCGTTATTGGTCAGCGTATCGGTAATGGTGAAATTCTTACCCGCTAACGTTAAGGTTGCTGCGCTACCGATCGTCAAGTTCCCGACGGAAATACCAGCCCCGGCAATGGCGGCAAGGGTTGGATAGGCAGGCGCTCCGTTTGGAATAATAACAATATCACCCGCCGTTGGAACGACCCCCACATCCCAGTTTGTTGCGGTATCCCAATTCGTTGGTGTTGTACCATCATCACCCTGCCAAGTAATCGTTGGCGTTCCAAAATTCCAATTAATCGTTGTTCCGGCGAATAGTTCAGAAGAATGCCGGGCAATCATCGTTAAGCCACCCGAGGCATCATTATTGGCAACCGAAAGATAATCTAAATCCTGAACACCACCCGCGTTTAATGTTAACTTACCTTTTGTGCCTCCTGCGCCGGGAACCGTACTTTCAATCGTTAAAATATTTCCAGCGGCGCCTTTTAATGTCAACGAATGCGTAACCGTCTGAGTGTTCACCTGCTCAAAGGTTAGCTGCTGGGCGGAGCTAACAGTTTTCTGTAAATTATAAAATGTCGTTGTCCCTAAAATACTGTTACTACCCGTACCCAGATCAACAGTATTATTGCCATGGGTAAAGGTCGCGGTATTATTCCAATTGCCACTGACTGTCATTGTTAGAGCATTGGCATTAAATATTCCAGCGGAATTGACAAAATTATTACTAATCTCAATGGCATTCGTCAGTAACCGCACTGTTCCAGCACCAGAATGAGTTAACTTATAAAATAATTTACCAGCGCCCGTTCCTCCTGAGGTTAAATCTTGGGTTACCCCTACACCCGCGATAAAATTAACCAATCCCGTTCCTGGTGTAAATGTTCCCGAGTTGACCCAACTTCCCGTTGTAGTAATCGTTCCCGTCGATGTTTGCAATGTTCCAGCGTTGGTGATATTCCCAGGAACATTAAGTGTACCGGCATTGACATTAAGTTTTGATCCAGCAGGAACCGTCACGCCTTGAGCGTAGGCTGATGATTGACTTAATAAGATAAAAATTAAAAACGCTAAGCCTATAACCCCTATATATAGAGAAGAGGCAAGGCTCCGCATCCATTGCCAAATATTCATTTTTAATTTTTTATCTTCTATGTTCATCAACTTTTAATCTATCCCTAAGCTCTATCTACTCAGCTCCTTCTCAATAACCGCCTTAAGCGCATCGACGTCTCGTTCTTCTATTCTTTTACCATTGATAAAATACGTTGGCGTTCCGGTCATCCCAACCCGCTGAAACTCCGCCTTATCTTCAGCGATGTAACTGTTCCAGAGAGTGTCCTTCTCTTTAAAATCCTTTTTAAATTTCTTTACATCTAAACCAATCTGCTTCGCCAGTTCGTAAAACTTATCTTCATTAAGCTCAGCGTGATGAATAAACAATGCTTCTACCATTTCCCAATATTTGCCTTGCTCTGCCGCCGCGAAACAGGCCTTGGCCGCCCCTGGAGCAAAAGGATGTGATGGCAATGGATAATGCTTGATCAAATATTGAACTTTATCTTTATACGGCTCGATCGCTTTCATTAGTCGCGGATGAAACTTTGCACAAAACGGACATTGAAAATCAACAAACTCAACAATTTTTACTGCAGCGTCTTTGCTGCCCTGAAATGGATCATGGCCAATGGCAATGTCATATATAGATGACGGTGAATTGGGATTCGCCGTACTTACTTTGGTCAATTCATTTTTGATTCGATCCAGATTATCGGCGAACTTAACAATTTTTTCCCGTGACTCTTTGAGTTCTTCAGTAAGCTTGGCTTTATCGGCCAGGGAAAGCGCAATGATCCTTTTTTGCTGGTCAATGGTCTTCTGCATGGCATCATTCATTTCAAATAATTTAAAACCCATGATCAATAACCCACCCAACTCAATAATGGCGATTAACGAAAAAACTAAAAACATTTTTTTATTCATTCCGCTCCCATCCCTTTCAATTTGGTTTCTATTAATAAATTTTCCTGTCACCTTTTTATTTTTCTCTCCATCCCTACACCCTAACCCCTAATTCCCTTACTTGCCGAATTTCCGAAAGTATGATATATTTTGGCAAATAGGAGGAACAAAAATGACCATTACCATGACGACCAAAAACCAAATCACGCTGCCTAAAAAAATCGTTGACGCACTGCATCTTCACCAAGGCTCCCTCTTTGATGTCAAAGTCTCCAAAAATCGCATTGAACTGATTCCACTTAAAGTCGAAGAAAATCCGTTTACTGATGAAGATTACAAAAGGCTTGAAAAGCTTTATCAAAAAGAAAAGCATACGGCTAAAAAGGTCACCAAAGAATATATTGACAGTCTTGGAAAGAAAGAAAAATCGTAAATGCCGCTTTTTCTGTCGCTTCTCTCCTCTTTTGATCGAAGCCTTAAGAATCTTGATTCCACGCAGCAAGAAACCGTGGAACTTATTCTTAAGGCTCTCGAGGTCTACTATGCCTCGGATTGTAATTTGTCTGAAGCCCAAAAAATTTCTCCCCGTTTTTTCTACAAGCAGCTGCGTAAGCCTTTTTATGAAGCCGGTGTCGAAGGCAAAATCCGTGTAGTCATAAGACGCGATGGCCCTGCCTGCGTTGCCATGTTGACCGGCAACCATGACCAAGTCAAACGCTTCTTGGCGAATCAAAGCTAATCCTCGGACAATACACTTTAATAAATTTCTAATCATTTCGATTAATTTCAATTGTTTCGTTATCTTGAGCAAAGCGAAGGATCTCTTAAGAGATTCTTCGTCACTTTGTTCCTCAGAATGACGAAAGTTCATAATTAATTTTCTATCTTCCATCTCCTACCTCTCTATCCTCTAATCCCTAACCCCTAAACCCTATCCCCTATCTCAACGACACCTTTTCTAATTTCTTCAACCGCAATTCAAACTCTTCATCCTTTACTTTCATTTGTTGATTTTCTGATTCCAACTTCTCAATCTTCTCCTGCTGTTTCTGAATAATTTCGCTGACGACCTTATTGCCTTCATCCTCACCGCCCCACCAATGAACGTCAATAAAGTGGACGATTTTGGCAAATTCTTTTTTCCAAAGTAGCGGTGCTGGGTGTATTCCATTAACAGTAACGCCATTATAATTTTCCAAAGATATCCCAATAATCTTTCCAGATTTTGTAGCCTTCATCGCCACACCAGGAATAGAAGAGCTTGTTAACGGATCACCAATTTTAATAGGACCATTTTCTAAACAAATTTTGACAGGAGTAACACCGCTTAAAGCAATAGGCACAGGATTTTCACGAAAATCACCCGACCCCATGGTGATTGTTGGTTTGGTTGAAACAACCCCCAAAATTCGATCATCGTAAGGTTTCTCTGAATATCTAACCGTTTTATATTTCGAGTTATCCAAAATAATAATATCTCCCTTTTCAATTTCGAGAGTAGCATCAAACTCTTCCGCCACGTCAGCGTCGCAAGTAGCCGCCCCTGTACAATTCCCATCAACTTCAAGTGTATCTTGGACATATAAATCCCCTGTTGCTGTGGCATTATTAACCGTGCCGCCGCTGCCAACGTGCAATCTTCCACCATTATCCCAATATCCTCGAGTTGTATTATTTGTTCCAAAATAAAGCAGTCCATTCTCATAATTCCAAGCATACATTGCAGTGCCTGCCTGTTGAATAAGGCCTCCATCTCCAGCCGCTGCCCCTGAGGTATTGTCAGTTAACACTATATAAGCGGTGCTTGAATTATATATTTGAAGTGGTGCGATCGGTGCCGTCGTCCCGATCCCAATATTACCACCAGCAGCGATTGTAACGGGAGTGCTGGCTATTCCGCCGCCATTTGTCGTTCTGAATATTCTCATTGAAGCATCCGTATTTTCTCCCATAGCCCATCCATTCGTCCAATCACCGAAATGAATATCTGCGTTACCACTTCCAGCCCATCCGACATCTAACTTTGTACCTCTAAATGTCCCTTGCACCTGATTTACATTTACAGATCCTCGCACATCAAGTGTTGATACCGGCCCCGTCGTCCCGATCCCCACGTTGCCGCCCGCCTCAATGACAAACTTACCTGGAGTACCAGCGCTTCCTACACTAAGAGCGACATCTGCCGTTGCGTCACCTGCTTGTATCTTTAATCCATTTCCTGTTGCTTCGTATACGTCTAATTTGTAGGTTGGCGCCGTCGTCCCGATCCCGACGTTGCCGGCTTGATCTATACGCATCCGTTCTGCAACAGTAACACTTCCATCAGGCGTGGTAAAAAAAGTTATTCGACCAGGCATATCACCTGCCCCTGGAGTACCATCAACTGAAAATTTAATAGCACCCGCTGGTACAAAACCGTTGCCATCTGAACCATTACCGACCATTGTAAAAAGAGCATCCTCAGCCGCCACAATGGTATATGACCCTATCGTAGAACCTCTTGATTTACGGCCAATAATTTGTGGTGAAGTATTAGTTGCTCCGCCATAAAATGAAAGGTGTATATATCGATTATTGGTATCCGTCGTTGCTAGATCTAATAGGGTTCCGGGAGCCGTCGTCCCGATCCCAACGTTACCACCGGAGGCGATGGTTGCTAACGTCGTCGTGTTATTTATAAAATTTAAATTATTATCCGCCGCGACCGATTTAATAAACCATGTATCCGCGTTATCATCCCCATCGTCGGCATCAAGGGTAATCCCTGCATCCGTTGCTTCAATGCCTTGAACTTCAAATAAAGATTCCGCACTTACAGTCCCAATCCCAAAATTACCTACGTTAGTAATCCTCATGTACTCTTGCGTTTGGGCCTTATTGAGCCACACATGATAATCAGCAATACCATAAATCACATTAAGTTGAGAATATAACCTTAAGTCTGCCGTGGCATCGCTTTGAAGTAAGTACGCTCCTGTAATCGTGATACTCCCATTGACATCTAATTTTGATGCCGGCGCCGTCGTCCCAATTCCGACGTTACCGTTGGTAGTTGTTAAAGCTGGTCCCGAAGAATCTTGCTGAATTTTTAAGGCTGTGACTCCCACCGCGGCTGAGTTGTCATTAGTGATTTGCACTAATATTCTAGTATCCGTTGTTGCACTATTCGAGGCGAAGTTCGCTATCTTACCCGTCGTCAGCGCATCCGCATCGCCAATATCAAGCGCGGTTCCCGTTGTTAAGACCGTCGGCTGGATATCCACCACATTCGCTGTTGTCTGTTCTCCATCAATGTCTAACGCAACTCCTGTGATTCCGTTATGATCAATATAAAGTGATGTGCCAAGGGAGTCTTGTTGAAGCCCTAATACTTTTGTTGTTGCCGCCCCGGTATGATCGTTTGTCATTTGAATAAGCGTTCTAGCTGTTGTAGTGCTACTATTCGATACAAAGTTGGCGATCTTTCCACTGGTCAGCGCATCCGCATCGCCGATGTCTAATCCAATGCCAGTTGTCAACGGTGCCGCCGAGATATTAATAATGTCATCCGTGGTATTTTCCGCATCGATATCCAACGCGATTACCCCGGCCGTATCGTTTTGATCAATTTGCATCGCAAAGCCAGAATCATTCGTCGCGTTATCATTTTGAATGACGAATGCGTCGTCCGCTGAAGTTAACGAAATGATCGTATTGCTTCCATCACCATCATTGCCATAAGTTGCTTGCAATGTTGATCCTGTTCCACTATCTCCCTG
>JAHFGL010000049.1 GCA_023247445.1 Candidatus Omnitrophota bacterium
TGTTTTTCTGTTAATATTTTCACATCTAAATCTAAAGCCTTTTGATATTTAGATCCGGGATTTTGGCCAGCCACGACAAAATCCGTATTTTTACTGACGCTAGAAACAACCTCCGCTCCTAATTTCTTAACCACCTCTGAAGATTCTTCACGCGTCATTGAACTTAATTCTCCCGTAAAAACAAATTTCTTATTAGAAAGCTTGCTCGATGTTTGCTTTACTTGCGGTTCGCTTAACTTAAGTCCAGCCTTTCTAATTTTACCAAGGAGCTTTTTGGTTGAAGTCTGATGAAAATACTTTATAACCGAATCAGCCGTCACCGCTCCAATTTCAAAAATATTTTCTAAATCCTCTTTTTGGGCTCGCTCTAATTCTTCTAACGATTCGAATTCTTTCGCCAAAACATAAGCCCCTTTTTCCCCAACATTAACAATCCCCAGGCCAAAGATAAATTTTGAAAGTGGTTTTGATTTACTTATTTCAATGGCCTTCAGTAAATTGTCGGCCTTTTTATCAGCAAAGAATTCCAACGTTAACAAATCTTCTTTCTTCAAAAAATAGATGTCGGCCAAATCTTTAACGAGTCCCTCCTCTAATAACTGCGTGACCACCGCTTCGCCTAAACCCTCAATATCCATCGCCCCACGCGAGGCAAAATGAACGAGTGCACGCTCCAACTGTTTCGGACACGATGGATTCTGGCAACGATACGCAACATCTTCTGCATCTTCTCTAATAACAGCCCCGCCGCACTCTGGACACTTAGTCGGAACCTTAAAATATTTTTCTTTTGATGTCTTCGCTGATTCAACAACCTTTACAATTTTTGGGATGACATCCCCCGCCCGTTCGAGCAAAACACGATCACCTTTCTTAACACCCAAACGTTTGATCTCATCAAAATTATGTAGTGTCGATCGGGAAATAGTAACCCCCGCACACTCGACAGGTTCGAGTTCTGCCACGGGTGTCAAAACTCCCGTTCGCCCAACCTGAACAACAATGTCTTTGATAATCGTTGTTGCCTGATGCGCGGGAAATTTATACGCAACCGCCCAACGTGGACTCTTGAGTGTTGCCCCCAATTTATTTTGTTGTTCAAATGAGTTAACTTTAATAACAACACCATCAATCTCATAGGGGATGCTATTTCTTTTTTGTTGATACTCGCTACAAAATGAGATCACTTGATCAATTGTTTTACAAAGCCGGCTTTCTGAACTGACACAAAATCCCCATTCCCGTGACTTCGCTAAAAAATCCCATTGTGTTTTCGGATGTTGTTTCCCTTCTAAAACGCCGAACGAATGAATGAAACAACTTAATTTCCTTTGCGCCGTGATACGTGAATCTAATAATTTAATCGAACCACTGGTGGCGTTACGTGGATTGGCAAATAAGACCTCACCGTTATTTTTACGTTGGCCATTAAGCAGATCGAAATCTTTTCGGTTCATATAAACTTCCCCGCGAACTTCTAATACACGAGGAATGCCACTTCCCTTTAGTTTTAAAGGAACAGATTGTATCGTTTTAAAACTGTGCGTCACATCTTCTCCGGTAACGCCATCACCGCGCGTGGCGCCTAAAATAAACTCTCCATTTTCATATGTCAAAGAAGCGCTGACACCGTCAATCTTTAATTCAACCACATATTCAACAGCTTCATTCCCTAAACCCTTACCAACCCGCCCTTGCCAGTCTCTAATCTCATCAAAAGAATATGTGTTATCCAGCGAATACATCTTGAGCTTATGGGCAACAGTCTTCGCTCCCGCAGGGAGTTTTGTCCCAACACGATGCGTTGGAGAATGAATATTTTTAAGATCGGGAAACTGAGTTTCTAAATCAATGAGCTTCTGCATCAGCTCATCATATTCTTTATCAGAGATTGTCGGCTGATTTAAAACATAATAGCGTTCATTATGTTTCTCAATCTCTTGAGATAACTTCTTAATTTGTTGGGCAGCTTTTGCTTTGTCCATATTTTATTAATGGATTATGCGACAATCTGAAATTTCTTAAATGTTTGTGCGGCTGCACTAAATCCGATTTCCTTATCACGGATATATCCCTGAAAATGGGCCTCGATATTCTTGCAAAGCTCTTCGACTTTTTCTTTGGGACCCTCCACCAAAACCTCAACACGTCCGTCAGCTAAATTTCTGACCCACCCTTTTAAATCTAACGCATTCGCATGACGTTCGACTGTATAACGAAAGCCTACACCCTGAACCATCCCTGAATAAAAAATATGCGCTTGGATCATAATAATGGTCGGGAAGCAGGGATTCGAACCCTAGACCTCAACGTCCCGAACGTTGCCTTGCTTCTTCTTTATGCAATGAAGGCAAGACCTTGATTTCCACAAAAACAATTAAGAGAAATCAAGGCGCGCTAGCTCGGCCCTGATTTTCCTTAACAAAATTTGGTAATCAGGACTGCACCATCTTTTCTTAATTAATCTAGAACAAATCAGGGCCGTACCATCTACACGAAGTTTTCTTAAGGAAAGATGGTGCGGCGCAACGCCTTCAAAATTTAATTATCGGGGCGGAGAGATTCGAACTCTCGACTTCAACGTCCCGAACGTTGCGCGCTAGCCAGCTGCGCTACGCCCCGTATTTTGAATAAACGTAGTTAACAATAATCAAGGCTCAAGTTTATCATTTTACAAACATTCGGTCAATTAATGATTCGAGGGAAAGAGACTAACCTTCGCCGTACCCGAAGGTTATATCAAAATGGTGGGAATATAATCTAAGTTTCTTTAATACCAAAACCTATTTCGGCTTCAGCAACCAACTTCTCTTTAACAAAGGCCTGCATCTTTAAAAAACCAGCTTTACTCATTAACTTAATCGTCGTGACTTCAATTCGCAGTTGATCTCCAGGAAAAACCGGTGAGATAAACTTTGATTCAACCTTGGCCAGATAATAGATCAAATTCTTGCCTTGCATGTTTTTGCTGTAATAAAAATAGATGCATCCGGCTTGTGCCATCGCTTCGATAATAAGGACACCTGGCATAACTTTCTCATCAGGAAAATGGCCAACAAAGAAATGTTCATTGATCGAGACATTCTTTAACGCCACTAGTTTTTGATTCGGTTCTAATTCCACCACTCGATCAATGAGTAAAAACGGAAACCGGTGGGGAATGATTTTTTGTATTTCGCGAATGTCGAGTTCCATGTTCTTCCTTTCTTTAAATATAACGTATAGCGTTTAGCGTATCGCTAGCCCGCCATCGACTTGAATAATTTGTCCGGTAATATACGCCGCTTGATCACTGAGTAAAAATTTCACACAATTCGCCACATCATCAACCGCGCCGATACGATTAAGCGGGATCATTTTTGTAATCTGTTCTTTCTGCTCATCGCTAAATCCAGATAAAATCTCCGTCTCAATAAACCCAGGAGCCACAGCATTAACGCGGACCCCAAAGCCAGCCACTTCCTTCGCTAAGGCTTTGGTAAATGCATTAATCCCACCTTTTGTCGCAGAATAATTTGTCTGTCGAGGCAAACCGATCATGCCGCTGATCGATGAAATGTTAACGATCTGACCGCTTTTTTGCTTCATAAACGTTACGATGCACGATCGCGAGGCATTAAACACACCATTTAAATTTGTATCAACAACCTGTTTCCAATCATTTTCACTCATCATCATCAAGGCTTTATCAATGATAATCCCAGCATTGTTAATTAAAATATCAATTCGTCCAAACTTTTCTTTAACCTCTTCAACCCACGCCTTGACGTCAGCAAAATTTTTGATATCAACTTTCTTTATCTCGCATCGAACACCTAACGCCTCAATTTCTTTCTTCAAAGATTCCGCGGCGTCTTGACTCTGGGAATAATTAAACGCAACGTCAGCTCCCAGACTCGCCACCTTAAGCGCAATCGCGCGACCAATCCCTCGTGAAGCGCCAGTGACAATCACTACTTTTCCTTTTAAGAATTTCATTCTTTCAATCTCCCTAATACAACACAGGAATGACTTCCGTTTGGACCAAAGCTAACAACTAAAATTTTATTTAATCGTGCCTTACGCGATTTATTGGGAACATAATCTAAATCGCAATCAGGATCTTTTTCTTTATAATTTGCCGTTGGTGGAATGAAATCTTGGTCAAACGCTCCGACACTTGCGGCCACGGCCAATGAGCCAGACAAACTATAACACTCGCCCGTCATCGATTTAACGGCGCTAATAGGAATCTTGTAAGCATGCTCACCAAAAACTTCTTTGATCGCCTCGGTTTCGATTTTATCAGCGGCAACCGTTGAATTTGCATTGGCGCAAATATAATCAATCTCGTGAGGTTCGACTTGAGCGTTCTTTAGCGCCTCACGAATGGCGGCCTTAACTCCAATGCCTCGAGGATTATAGCGATTGACACGAAATGGATCAAAATAATATCCAAAACCTAACACCTCGCAATACATCCGCGCGCCGCGCGCTTTGGCGTGATCATAATCTTCAAAGGCAATGAGGCACGCTCCTTCGCCGAAGGTCACTCCATTTCTTCTTTTATCAAATGGACAGTTAATAAACGATTCGCCTTCCTTCGATCCAGACAAAAATTTCAAGGCATAAAAACCATAATAAGTTTGCATGCAGAGCTCTTCGACACTGCCAGTGTAAACCACCTTAATACGATCCATCATTATAAAATCATACGCGTAACTCATCGCATCGATGCTCGAGGTAAATCCAGTTGAGATCGTGGTGTTAAAGCCTTGAATATTATTCCAAATGGAAACCTGACTTGCCGGAGAATTGATAACTGTATTAGGAAAAAGCGCGGGGTTCGTATAACGCGGGCCTTCGGTTAATGTGACATAATCAAAGTCACTAATACTTTTCAAACTGCCGAGCGTCGTTCCAACCGAGACGCCGACATCATCGGTATTTTCATCGGTAATTTTAAAACCGCTGTCATCAATAGCCATGCGCGCGGCTGAAATTAAAAGTTTAGTGCTGCGATCGAGTGTCCGCAATCCCTTTGTCCCAACGTATTTTGTTGGATCAAAATCGCTGACTTCGCCGGCAATCTTGACAATGAATTGATCAGTCTCAAACAAGCTGATTGGTTTATAACCAACCTTCCCATCTTTGAGGGATTGCCAGTATTCGTCTTTGCCTTTGCCGTTACCAGCCAAGACGCCAACTCCTGTTATGACGACACGTCTATTCATAGAAAAACCTCAGGGGCTATCAGCTATCAGCTTTCAGCCATCAGCAGCTGACAACTACTGATAACTGAAAGCTGAAGACTGCTAGCTGTTAAGAATATATTTAGCTAACACATCTGTTTCAACATTAACCTTATCGCCAACTTTCTTATGGCCGAGGGTCGTGACCTTCTTTGTAAACGGAATCAGATAAACCGAAAAATAATCTTTTGCAACTTCCCCCACCGTCAAACTTACACCGTCAACACACACGGAACCTTTGGGAACAAAATATTTGGCTAAACCTTTAGTTAAACCAATTTGCAGTTCGATAAGATTCTTTTTCGCAATAATTTTTTTAATGGCGCTGACCTGATCAACATGCCCGGTAACAAAGTGGCCATCAAAACGTCCGTTGGCTCTTAACGCTCTCTCTAAATTTACTTTTGAATCTTTCTTTACGCTGCCCAATGTTGTCGCAGAAAGGGTTTCTTTCATCAAATCAAAACTAAAAACATCGCGCGCAATATCGATGACCGTCAAACACACTCCATCAATAGCAATACTATCGCCCAACTTTGTCCCTTTTAAAATCTTTTTTGCCTTAATTTCAATGGCCGACAAGTTTTTAAGATGCGTAAGTGATTTGACAATTCCAATTTCTTCAACGATTCCGGTGAACATAAGCTGTGATAAAGAAATCCTGATCGATTTTTGCTAAATTAACATCTGTAAATTGTAACGCTTGATTAATATATCGGGTATTTAGACCAACGATTGCGCTGAGTGCTTTTTGATCGCCAACAATTTTTGGCGCGACATAAATATGCATTTTGTCGACTAGGTTATTTTTTAACGCATCGCCAATAATTGTCGCCCCGCCTTCTATTAGAATACTAATAATTGATCGTTTGGCAAGTTCTTTAAACAGCCATTTTAGGTCGACCCCAGCCTTATTTTGCGGACAAACCAAAACGGTTATCCCCTTTTTTTCAAAGGCTCGAATCTTTGTTTGAGAAGCTTGTTTCGTTGTGGCTAAGATACAATCAGATAAATTAACGCCTGAAAATAATTTGGCTTTTGGCGATATCGCCAGTTTAGAATCGACAACAACTTTTTTGATAGTTTTTTTGTGAGCATTCAGTGATGGATTATCTTTTAAGACTGTATTGCCACCAACTAAGATAGCATCAAACTCATCGCGCTTCGCTCGGGCGAACGCCCTTGTCTTATCTGAGGTAATCCATTTCGAGTCGCCTGTGGCCGTCGCTATCTTCCCATCTAAGGTTTGCGCAGATTTAGCAACGACAAAGGGCATGCCCGTACGGATATATTTAACAAACGCTTCATTTATTTTCTGAGCTTCTTTTTCTAAGACGCCAACTTGAACCTTAATACCAGCGCGTTTTAATTTGCTAATCGATTTGCCATTAGTTAAAGGATTCGGATCTTTCATCGCGATAATGACTTCTTTGATTCCTCTTTTTATAATCTCATCAACACATGGTGGTGTACGACCAACATGATGACACGGCTCAAGCGTTACATAGAGTGTTGCCCCTTTGACATCTTTTTTAGCTTTTTTGAACGCATCAATTTCGGCGTGATCTGCGCCACACTGATGATGCCAGCCCTGGGCAATAATTTTACTTCCCTTAACAATGACCGTGCCGACCATTGGATTGGGCGTCGTTTGTCCACGAGCTTTAAGCGCTAACTTCAGCGCTGTTTGCATATATTTTTGATCAGACATGATTTCTTTTTTCTTTATAATTCTTCATCGCTTCGACCAACTCATACGGAATTTTAACTTTCCCAACAAATGTATTTTTCTTGGCTTTCCCATGCGCATCAGATCCACCAGTCATAAGGATATTATGTTTCTCGGCCAAACCTTTATAAAAATTAATAACTGTTTCGGTTGTATTCGTATAATAAACTTCCAGGCCATCTAATCCTTCTTTAACCAGTGGCGAAATAATTTCATCCATGTTCATCACCATCGGATGCGCCAAGACCGCGACCCCTCCAGCGTTGTGAATCAATTTGATGGCATCTTCCGTTGCTAACTTAAATTTTGGAACATATGCGGCCGCACCTTCCGCTAAATATTTATCAAAGGCAACCTTTAAGTCAGCCACCCAACCTTTTTCTTTTAACAGCAAGGCTAAATGCGGTCGGCCAACGGATTTTGACTTAGCTAAATCGCAAACTTCCTTGAGCTCTATATTGTTAACACCAAATTTTTTTAACTTTTCAATCATCTGCGCCATGCGTGTGACACGAGTTTCTTGCATAATTTCTAGTTGAGTTAAAAATTTTTTACTCGAGTGATCAAAGAGATACCCAAGAATATGAACATCACGTCCATTTTTCTCAGCGGATAACTCAACACCAGTTATAACTTCAATATTATATTTTTCGGCTGCTTGGCGAGTAGGATTAATCCCATCGATCGTGTCATGATCGGTAATCGCAATGCAATTTAGGCCATTTTGATGCGCTTGTTCAATAACTTCTTCAGGAGGTGATGTGCTATCGGAATAATGCGTGTGGATGTGAAGATCAGCCAGTTTCATCATCATGAGACTTTATCGTCTTTATGTTTTGTGGGATCACTTCGGATTTATGAATTTTATCAAGAATACCGTTAACAAATTTACTGGATTCAAGGTCCCCATATTTTTTGGCTAATTCGACAGCTTCATTGATGGTTGCTTTTGGTGGGATGTCAGGAGTATAAAGCAGTTCAAATGTTCCCATGCGCAGGATGTTTCTGTCGATTACCGCCATACGTTTAAGCTGCCAATTGGCCGCATATTGAGAAATCTTCTCATCAATTTCTTTTTGACGAAGACCAACCCCAATAATTAAACGATCACAAAAATCTTTAACGGGTTTATCGATTGTTTCATATTCTGCCCAATAATTTTCAGCAGCAATCTGAGGTTCACGGCGAGTAATTTCCGCCTGATACAATATTTTAAGAGCAGCCTCTCGAGCTAACGTTCGTTTACGCATAATTATTTTAATAAGGGACACGTACCTTTTTGTTTTTGAAAAAGGTACGTGTCCCTATTTCTCTACAATTGGGAACAAAGATCAATCATTTCAATGGTCGCAAGCGCCGCATCACGTCCTTTATTATCACCCTTTTCTTCCGATCGATTGTAGGCCTGATCAACTGTATAAGTTGCTAAAACACCAAAAATTATTGGCTTCTCGGTTAATAGCGCCGCTTGAAGAATCCCATCGGCACAGCCGCGCGCAACTAAATTAAAATGATACGTCTCTCCTTTAATCACCGATCCCAAACAAATGACCGCCTTAATATCTTTTTTCTTCGCTAGTTTCAAAGCTACAACCGGGATATCAAATGCCCCAGGCACCCAAACGGTTGTAATATTTTTAGGATTAATTCCTTGCTGACTTAATCCTTCCCAACACCCCTTTAATAACCGCTTGGTGATGTAGTCGTTAAACTTCGAGGCGACAATTCCGATTTTAATTTTGCTATGTGTCTTATTTATTTTTGTTTTAGCCATATAAATTTAAAACCCTAGACTCTAAATAAGTTTTTAATTTATTTAGAGCTTAGGGTTTTTGATTTTATAAAATGTGTCCTAATTTATCTTTTTTCGTCTTCAAATAATTTTCATTAATTAGATTATGAGGAATCGAAAGAGCAACCCGCTCAGCGATGGATAGGCCGTATCCTTCCAGCCCAACAATTTTTCTTGGATTATTTGTTAAAAGACGAATCTGCTTGACCCCTAGATCAGCTAAAATCTGAGCACCGATGCCGTAATGACGTAAATCAGGGGTGAACCCTAAAGCCTCGTTAGCCTCAACGGTATCTAACCCTTGATCCTGTAAATTATAAGCCTTCATTTTATTAACTAAACCAATACCGCGCCCTTCCTGTCGCATGTAAACAAGAACGCCGCGTTTAGCTTCACTAATAGTTTTGAGCGCCGATTTTAATTGCGCATTACAATCACATCGTAACGAATGAAACACATCTCCCGTCAAACATTCTGACTGGACTCTAACTAATACCGGAATCGTTTCATCAACTTCTCCCATGACAAGGGCCACATGGACAAAATCATCAACCTTGGTTTGATACGCAAACATTTTGAACTCACCATATTCTGTTGGCAATTTTGTTTCAACAACACGTTCAATAAGTTTTTCATAGGTGCGACGATATTCAATAAGACTATCGATGGTGCAAATCTTAAGTTTGTGTTTCTTGGCAAACTCTTTTAGATCATTGGTGCGGGCCATGGTGCCGTCTTCATTCATAATTTCACAAATTACTCCTGAAGGATAAAGACCAGCCAAGCGCATCAAATCAACTGAAGCTTCGGTGTGTCCTGCCCGAACCAATACGCCACCTTTGCGGGCGCGTAAAGGGAATAAATGTCCTGGGGTAATTAAGTCGGAGGCTTTTGATTTTGGATCAATAAGAACTTTAACGGTATAAGCACGATCGCCAGCGGAGATCCCAGTGGTAATCCCTTGAGCGGCATCAACAGAAATCGCCCAACCAGTATTACATTTTTGATGTTTATGACCAGTATCTACTTTCATCGGATGAAGGCTCAGTTCATCAAGTCTAGCCTCCTCCATCGGAACGCAAACGAGCCCACGCGCTTCTTTGGCCATAAAGTTAATCATCTCAGGGGTCACGAATTGAGCGGCACACAAAATGTCGCCTTCGTTTTCACGACCTTCGTCATCCATGACAATGACCATTTTACCTTGTCGTAAATCTTCAAGAACTTCTGGAATTGAATTAAACATAATTGAACTCCTCGTTTAAAGTTCCAAACCAAAAATACCAAACAATATCCAATTAACAAGCTACAAAACTAAATTTTGGACATTGGGATTTGTGTATTGTTTGGTGTTTGGAATTTGTAATTTGTATATTGAAACGACGGCTACTATAGGCGAAATGCTATAGGTTGTCAAGAGTTTTGGCCCTCGAGAACCCTATTTTGGCGTAAAAATGGCCAGATTCCAATTCTGCTTAAAATGTGGCATTAAAACCTGGATCGATCCTTGATAATCATAATACTGAAGCATTATGGCTGGAAGCATCGGAGAGTAATCTTCGGTGACCATAATAAGATCAAATTTCTTTTCCTTAATCATCCCCACCACTTCATTTAAATAGGCATAATGCCGCAGAATAACCTCCCGTCCCTTTGGGCCCGTTGGAAATATTTTCTTAACCAACGGTGATAACCGATAAGCCCCAACTTTAAAATATTCAGAATGACCAGATTCATAAACATTTTTGTGTTGCTCAACAAGAATAGGCACAATTGCGGGAGAATTAAGGATGACCTGGTGCTGGCTAATTAAATCTTTAACCTTCTGCCAATTTTCAATCTTTTGATTCAAATTAATATTAAAGTTCCCTAAGACATTAAATAAGCTCATAACGACAAGCGGCATAAAAATAATGTCCCATCGCTTTGGCTTCATCAGTGTAAAAAGGAAAACTAAAAAAAACGGTGTAATGAGGTGAAAAAGATACGCCATCCAAGAGCCGCCATGACGACCTAGCTTAAAGTAGATAATAACAATTCCAAAAAGAAGACAGAAGAAACTTAGATTAAGTGGATTTGAAAATAAAGGTTTATTAAAATCCATTATCGTCATTCTGAGCCCGCCTTTGGCTAGGCGAATAATCTCAGAAAAATTAATAACTTGTGAAACTAAAATCAAACCTAAAATAACCAACAGCTCTCGATTCAAATGAATTAACTCCGCAAATTGATTTCGTGCATGCTCGAGGCTGTCTTGGGCTACATTCATGTTGATAAAAAAGGTATTATTAAAGTAACACTCCATCGTTTTGTCTATCAAAATAATTGATGCCGCTAAACTCACAACAAATAATAGACCATAGATGATTCCTTTTTTCTTAGAGACAAATAGAAACAAATAACACGCCACGATCGGAAGGCCTAAAATAAAATAAGCCTTGGCGTAGAATGCTAACAAGCCAGCAATAATGCTGACAATCAAACTCGGAAAAGAATAATTCTTTCTCTCCGGCCAAAAAATACTGACCAGAAAAAGAAATAGCCCTAAACTATGCGGCCCAACAAGCGCAGTTGTCGTCATGGGAAATAAAAGCACAGCATAAAAAAGAAGGCTTGCCGCCGCCGCATAAAGGATCGACCCGCCTTTTCGATGAATAATCCAAAACAAAAATAAACACGCCAACCAGACAAAAATCGCTGTGATAAGGCGATGAATAAAAAGCGAGGCAATGCCCAATTTGGCGAAAGGATAAACGATCAAATTATAAAGAATGCCATACATGTTTGTATACGCTGGCTGAAGGCCAAGGCTAAAAGGGTTGTTACCTTTTAACAATAAATCCGTTGTTAAAAGGATCGCTCCTTCTCTATATTCAAGTGGAAATGGATGATTGATGAGCTGAAAATGATAGCTAACAAATCGGAAAGAAAAATAAAGCAAGAAACCTAAGAAAATAACGGAGAGAACTGTTTGTAGTCTCTTCTTAATTAAATCCATATTGGGAATATTCAATTTA
>JAHFGL010000015.1 GCA_023247445.1 Candidatus Omnitrophota bacterium
ACACGATATTTCACCGCAGTCTCTAAGCCCACATATTGGGAATGATATTCTGCAAAGGCTTGAGAGGATACTCTTGACGGTTAAAAAAGTAGATTTCACTTATATTGAGAATGAAGAAGAGCAGGACAGCGATGAGTTTGAACTACAGAAGTTTAAAGACAATTTACGATTATTTCTTATAAAAATAAATCCTGGTTATTTTATTAACAAATATTTTACTCTACTCAAGAGAACAGATCTAAATACTATTGATATTCAATTTCTTCTTGAATTAAACAATACGATCGCGTTGGAATTGGATATTAATAATGCCTTAACACCCCTCCAAAGAAAACAAATATTAGGATTTTGGACAAGCATCATAAACTCCGGGGTTATTAAAAACTCGGATCAGTTTATCAATGCGCTAACTGTAATTAATCGTTTCCATTTTGATGGTTTGGATGAACCCGAGTGGGACTATAACAATCTGTCAGACGAAACAAAAAACAGGGTGGAAGAATTAGCCATTAATAAAAAAGAAACCCTTAATCAAGCACAACAAAATGATACCGTTAATTTTCTAATTCGGTATGATCCGGAAATAGTTCTTAAGCATTTTCAGGTGGCTGAAACCAGAAGAACCACACTGACCCATCGACAATTCTTTGTTATCGCAATTTCCAATTTTGCAAGTAGACGAGATCTTCCAAAAGAGCAATATGACCGTATTCAACAATTTATTGGCGAGGTTCTCGACCAAGGAACCACCGATGATTTTCAATTTATCATCGAAATCATGAATGCCTTATCTTCAAGCAATTTATCGTGGGTTGATCAAATTAAGGATAAATTAGGTGCTTTATTATTAAGAGGGATGGACGCCTTGCCTGAATTTGGCGCAGATTCTTTTTTTGAATACGTCCGTGTTTATACACTTTTCAAGCGTTTTGAAGCTCTTTATCCAAATCAATTGCAATCGATCAAAGATCAATTAGTCAACTTTATGAATACTGAGGTTGACGTGGAAAGATTACAAGCCAAAGGATTGGCAGTCGATTCATTGGAAAAATTTGCTTTGGCGATCAACTTTGTCAGTGAAATCTATGGCGATGGGCCGCTTTTAGCTAAATTGGTCGAACAGATGTATCAATTTATTAATCCAAAATCAATTGGTTTAACATCTCAAAGTGATCTCGAGAAAGCGCGCCAATATCTAAATTCCATTGACCCTGTCATGGGAGACCGCATTTTGATGCATTTAACAATCCGTTATGTTCAACAAGAATTAGACTACGAACATTTAGACCTTAAAGATTTAAAGCAGACAGTGAAATTAGGCGAACAATTTCATAATCCTAGAGATGTGTACAATCAGGATGTTGAGCAGCTTTATAAATTGATAGGTAATTTTATTCTCGGGCGGGTGACGGATGTGATCAATAAAGACCCAGAAACGGTTTTAACAGCTTTAGGTGAAGAAGAGTTAACGGCTTTGATTAATATTTTAAATAGATATGAATTCTATATTGTTACTCCTGATAGTACGAGTTCAAAATTCTGGAATCAACTTAGACAAGGTAATGTTGGTTATATTGCCCATAAAGCTGGTACCTATATTTTTGAAGGAGAAAAAGTTGAACTAGAAAGAGCTCGGTATGATATTTCAGATGTACCAGAATATCAATTAGAAGACGGCGCCAGGTTTTTAGAAATTAAGGATAAACAAACTGGTAATCGACTGGCTTACATCCTTAAACTAGATACCAAAAAAGGAGGTCGAGCTATCCTGGCCACTGACGTAGGACGCTTACATGGAGGAGTTACGCCAGAACAGTTACAGAAAAAAATAGGAAAAAAAGGTCGGGGAATTCAATCTAATCCAGTTTCTATGACAACCGGGGATGCCAAACCAACCGAATTTATGATTGAGGATGGGATTGTAAAAAATTATCTAATGACGGCTAATGGTAAAGATGGCTTTGTTATTATTTATCAAGATGGACGTATGCATATTGCAAATAAACAAGATTTATGGATTCATGATCTTAATCCCAATGTTGCTAAAGGAAGCAAGGAAGATCGAAAACTTAATGTCACAACCAATATTGCAGATTTTCTATTTTTTATTGATATTGCGAGGGGGGAACAGAGAGAGCAAAAAAGAAAGCAAAAATTGAGTTTAGTCTGCAACATGCTGCTTTATGATGCCCCTCATTTTTATCCTTTAAAAGATGGTCCGGATCATCGTCGTTTAATCATAGAATTCGAAGATGGATCGATCGGTGTCCTTAGTACAGGCGTGGATGTTTCTATGGGGACTGATGAGGCTGTAAAATTAGCGGTTATCGCTGGCGCTAAGCGGGTTGTCTATGCTGACACAGGACAGTATGATAATGCCCCATTTTTTTCACTAAACAAAGAACTTCTCCAATTAGGCATAATTGACCAAGCCGCATCGAGCAATGGGCTAATGTTTTATATCGAATATGTTCATGAAGACAATATCGATCAAATTCTCAAAGGTCTTGGCCA
Source organism: Candidatus Omnitrophota bacterium (assembly GCA_023247445.1). Taxonomy (GTDB): domain Bacteria; phylum Omnitrophota; class Gorgyraeia; order Zapsychrales; family Zapsychraceae; genus JAHFGL01. The sequence goes on from JAHFGL010000015.1 coordinate 2,515, forward strand.
TGATCCAACAAAAATTACAGAGGAACAAAAAACTTCCCTCATTAAAGAGTATCCAGAAAAAGTCCGTGAGTATCCCAAGAAATCTAGAGAAGACATTGTCCGCGACATCCTTAAAGGAATGAATATTGTTTCCCAAAACGACACTTCAGCTCAAGATAATACAACAGTTAAAGAAAAATCTGCTCCGCAACAGGTTGCGCTTTTAGATCCTAAAACTGGCGTAGGATTCTATTATTTACCCGAATCCGTGAGGTTAGATGGTTCAATAAGAGTACGGCAATTAGGCGTTATTGATTTAAGCTTAGTTGGATTTAAACCCAAAAACACCGATGAAGCAATGATGACAAATATTCCAACAGAACAAACCACCGAGGCTCGAGGATTTATGGGAATACGGCCCTGGGCCAGAGCTAAGGCTCAACGGGTGGCGGCAACGATTGGGACTTGGCCTGGTTTAAAAATAATTGCCCGGGTGATCGAATCCCCAGATGAAAAACGATACCGCAAGGCGTCGGATTATTTATCAAAATATGTCAACTTTATCGAGCAAGCGGCACGTTCAGGAATTCTCATTACGCTTAAGCCTGAAAATGCCCGAACAGGCTTTCCTTATTTTATGAAAACATACCAAACATTTCCTATCGACAGCAAACTGCTTAATGATGCTGATCTTTTTGATACATTTCTGCATCTTTGGCAAGAACTTGATAAAACCGCTCAAGAAATAACAAACGATGTGTCTGTGAGATCTTTGAAAAAATTTGCGCAAATGAAGAAAATGTTAGAAGAAAACTGGAAAGGAACAAGACCCACACAAGAGACTAATGAAACAAAGAGAATACGTCGATTCTTCCAGGGGACCTGGCAAGATTTTATAATAGCTGCTTCGTTTGAAAATGTGACGAAACAAGAAGCGCTCAAAGGCAAGCTCATTGCCGAAGCTCAAGCAATAAATTATCAAATGGGCGAAATGATAAGTGAACTAGTTAAGGTTAGCCGAAATCTTGAAGACTTTAAAAGGAATAAACAGTTTTTAACGCAATGGCAGCGATTTAATGAAACTTTTTTAGTTCCTCGAAAGATCTATGCGGATGTAAATATTTTAAATTCCTATGACGAAGAAAGTGGCCATATTGGAAAAGCACGGATTGAAGCTTTCATTTATCGCATTGAGCGAACAGAGATCAAACAAGTTAATAAGCGATCGACAAAAGCAATTTACTGTCGAAAAATCGACTTTTCCGGTATAAAGACCAATGTCGCTGGACACAGCATTAAAGGAGAAAAGATTATTTTTATCAATGCTGACGAACTAGACCATCAGATTAAAAAAATTAGAAATATTCTTAATGGCGCCCAGCATTATTTGGGCGATGACGCAGATAGACCCATAGAAAGTATTACTCAATTTATTCGTCAAACTTTTTACGGCATGAGCGATGAAAAAATCAGGAAAGAGTTGGAACGTTCGATCATAATCCATGAGTTAACTCATAAAGCTCAGGAACTAAGCGGACTTAGATATAAATTAAATGACAATTTTGGATTTTCGTCAGATGCCTGGGGGAAAATGCCTGAAACAACGCGTGAATTAATAGATTATGAAGTGGCCGCTCATTTGGCGGAAATAGCTTTTGACAAGAATCCCGCGCTAACGTTAGTTCGACTATTATATTGTTTAGAATTTAAAGTTGATTACCAATATCATGTTGCAGCCGCGTATTTATTTAGCACCTTGGCTGGAAACAAAAAAGCAATTGATTTTGATTCGCTAACAGAAGTAAGAAATATTTTTGATCAGTTGATGAATGATCCACAATTGCAACAAAAGGCGAGGGATTTGTTTAACACGGCGTTTAACGGATTAGAGCAAGTCGATGCAGCGATGTTTTCGACTGCGGATCAAATTAAAGCCCCTGGAGGGATTGACTTAAATCCATCAAAGATGAATTTAAAGGAACAAGGTGACGCGGTGCCGATTAATATTCCCACAGACCCGGCGATGTTAACCAACTTCCAAATCGACGGCGCGTATCCGGTCATTATTAACATTCAGCCAATCAAAAATCTCCCGATGCTTATTGGAATTACAACGGCCGAGAAAGAAGAAAGTCTAAGCCTAGCTAAATAATTTCTTAATCCCTTAAACATTCACTGTGCAAACTAATATCTGCAATTGATTTTCAAAAGCAAAGTCAGTATACTTATGGCCTATGGTAACTGTAATTAATAACACTGAATCCGCCATCGCCCGAGGGATAAGGGAAGTTGGTATCGGCAAAAAAGGAAGTCGGCCGTTAACACCCGAACATATCCAAGAAATTCTTGCGGAATTAAAAAGCGGCACGGTGCCAGCCGTTGTCAAAGGCGCATTCTTTGGCTCACTCGTGATGAAAGGGATCACGGCCGAAGAAAAAATGTTAGACCAAGCTTTTGCTCCCGGAACTCTGCAAAATATAGAACAACTCGTTGAATCAATCGCCTTTGATGCACCACACTTTGCCAAACAATGCTGCATTCATCTACTTAAAAACGAAGAACTGGATTTTAAGACAAGTAAGAAAATGGGCCAGTTTTTATTTTCTACACTCGCTGGCGATGGGGCTCGCGGAATTGTGGCAAGTGTCCTACGCGTGCGTTACGAAACTCCCGATGAGTATGCTGGATTATTACAGGCGATGGAGGAGACAATTGAACCCGGCTTTCGCCAAATTCCGCTGATCAGCGGAATTTCAATCCAAATTGCAGAACCTTTCGACGGCGTTGATCATTCCAACATGATCACACCGCTTTTAGCTCAACACTTACAGACATTAAATTATCATGCCTTTAGTTTGGTTGGACGAAACAGTGGACCAAAATTCTTTTTTAATTTATTAGATATTGCGCAAGGATTAAATGCGCCGTTTCTTTGTAGGGGCACAGAATCCTGTGCCCCTACTTTCGGATGTTTCATCAACCAACAAGACATCTCTAAACCTATCGATCATTGGGTTGATTTAAGACGACAGATTATTAAACGTCCGTTTTTAGCTACACTTGAACGATTTATTAATCCCGTTAACGCCGACATTTTAATCGCTTCAGCCTTTCACCCGCCGTACGGAGAAAAAATGTTAACGATCGCTGAGCGTGCTGGATTTCCCGCGGCGATCATTGTCCGTAATGGTATTGAAGGAACAATTGCCTTTCCACTTAAACGTTCGGTCAAAATGCTTTGTTCAGCAAAACAAACTGATGGAACATATCTGCGGCATGAAATTGAATTTAACGCCGAAGAATATTTGAAGGTAACGATTGCTGTTGAAGAAAAATTAGAACAACCATCACTTGCCGAAAACATACGATTGATTGAGACTTATAATAGAGAAGGAAAGACTAATAACGAACTGCTTGACTATCGCGTAAAGGCCACATGCGCCGGTATTAAAATGGCCATTGAATGGATTGAAAAAAATAAAGCTCAGCAAAAAGGAGAAACGAATGAATCTTAATTGGGTGCAACTGGGAAGTGTCCTGATGTTTTTAGGCGTTGGGCTTGGCGCGTTTGGATCACATCTGTTACGATCCAAACTTTCAGAGGCTTCGTTAGAAATTTATAAAACCGGCGTCTTGTATCATTTTCTCCACGCCTTAGCCATTTTTATCGTCGCATGGCTAAGCACGCAAACCAATGATCCACGAGTTCAGTATGCAGGTGTATTTTTTATGATGGGCATTGTTCTATTTTCTGGGTCGCTTTATCTTTTATCAATCACGGAAATTAGATGGCTTGGCGCTATAACACCCCTGGGCGGTCTTTGTTTTTTAACCGGCTGGGCGTTACTTTTCTATAGTAACTATCCGAATTTGTTTTAACAATGTCAATTTGATATAAAAAATACCTTGTGGTTTTGACATATTATTACAGAGCGAGTTCCGCAGCCGATAGATTTCAAAAATTTGGGTTAGACATATGATCAGTCGCTCAAACATGCTCCCTTCGGTCGCAAACTCGCTTTGTGATCATATGTCTAACCCATTGAGAGAAATCTATCGCGCGAGGACTGTCTGAGCGAATAATAATATGTCAAAACCACAAACCGAATACTTATAAAAACTCCCAATTAAATATGAACAAAATTTCATTTTATACATTAGGCTGTCGGTTAAATCAAAGTGAGACAGCGGTCTTGACCCGCAGCTTTGAAGTTGATGGGTACAAAATCGTTGACTTCGATGAACCGGCGGATATTGTTGTCATCAACACCTGCACAGTTACCGCTAACGGTGATGCCGATACCCATCGATTAGTAAATAAAGTTACTCGCGTCAATCCCAACGCCCGCATTGCCTTAATCGGATGCCAGGCCCAAATCCAAAAAGAAAAATTAGCTGAGTTGCCCAACGTCCGTTGGGTTGTGGGCAACGCCAAAAAAATGGATTTAAAAACAATTATCCAAGAATTAAACAACGATCCCATGCCGCAGGTGATTACACCAACCATTTCGCGCGAAAGTTTTACCATGTCGCCAGCTGGTTTTGACCGCAAACACATTCGCGCTAATATCAAAATCCAAGATGGCTGTGATTTCTTTTGCTCGTTTTGCGAAATTCCTTACGCCCGCGGCCGGGCGCGCAGCCGCATCTTTGCTGATATTTTATTGGAAGTCAAAGCGCTTGTTGCCGCTGGACACAAAGAGATTGTCATTACCGGCATTAACGTTGGGACCTATCATCAAGAAGATTATTCATTCCTCGATGTCATCAACGCTCTCGAACAAATAGATGGATTAGAACGCATCCGAATCTCATCGATTGAACCAACAACAATTCCAATTGAGATCATTCAAAAGATATCGCAAAAAACAAAGCTCTGCCGCTATTTACATGTCCCCTTACAAAGCGGTCACGATGAAATTCTATCCGCCATGAAACGAAAATATTCACGTAAAGAATTTGATGATTTCATTCGCCAAGCTTACAAAGTTATTCCACAAATTTGTATTGGTACGGATGTCATTGTAGGATTTCCAGGGGAAACGGAAGAACAATTTCAAGAAACCGTTGAGTATTTAAAAGAAGCACCCATTCATTATTTTCATGTCTTTAGTTATTCCAACCGCCATTTGGCCAAAAGTCGAAATTTAGGCCAGATGATTGCACCCAACATTATTGCAAAACGAAGCGAGATATTAAGAACATTAAGCCAACGTAAACGCGCGTTGTATTATCAATCGCTATTAGGGACAACGCAAAAAGTGCTTTTTGAAGAAAAGAAGGGAAGCTCTTGGATTGGATTAACCGACAACTACGTTCGTGTTTCGGTCAAGGCACAGGATTCTGTGTCCCTACTTAATCAATTACGGGATGTTCGTTTAAACGAGATAAGCGGGCCCTTAGTGGTTGGTGAATTAACGTGATCATCTAAATTTCTTAAAAAATATTTTTTTCTACTCTAATTTCATGATATTCTCATCACTATGAAAATAAAAAAATACGGATTTACTTTAGTTGAAATCATGATTGTTGTTGCGATTATTGCCCTCCTGGCCATGATTGCAATCCCCAACTTAATGCGGGCGCGTGTTAATTCCAACGATGCGGTGGCCCAGGCTAATTTAAAAACAATTGCAACAGCTATGGAAAGTTATGCGAATGTTAATTCAAATTATCCCACGACAACGACAGCTTTAATCGGTATAGCTCCGCCTTATTTAGGAGAAGATTTCTTTACCGGCATTCATGATGGATTTTCGTATGATGCCACGCTCACCAGCTTCACGTACTCTGTCGTTGCCACCCCAGCAGGCACCAATTTAGGATCAACAACATATACAATTACAACCGGCGGCGTTTTAACTCCTTAATTTAAAATCAGTCCCAACGATGATGACTCTGACAAGAAATTTTCTGAACCAATGAAAGGTGGGAGTTCGAATGAGGACATTCAATAATTTTAAAATAAATTATCTATCAATTATCACGGCATCGTTGTGTCTTATTTTCGTATCCTGCTATAAATCATTGGCCGCTGAACCCATCACTAGTCCTCGGTGTAACCAATTTACATTTGATGCCACCGGCTCACATGATCCCGATAATGAAAAAATTAATTATCAGTGGAACTTTGGCGATGGAGAGTCCAGCCAAGACGCGGTTGTTAATCACACCTTTAAAAAGCCGGGGGACTATCTTGTCACCTTACGAACTACCGATAATTCTGGATTAGAATGCAGTACAGCGGTCACCTCGCAAATGATTCGTGCTAATATTCCACCGATTGCTTCATTTGCCGCCAGTGACCTCGCTTGTACGAATCAACCCATTACCTTAGAAGCCAGCGCCGATCCTGCCAATAAAACAAATTACGATTGGAGTTTTGGCGATGGAACAAAAACGCAAAATCAAAAAAACGTTACCAAAACATACACCAAGGGCGGTGATTATAAAATTATTTTAACCGCGGATAATGGTAGCGGAACCGTTTGTAGCAGTGCAACGGCGGAACATACCATCCATGTCAACGAACCACCCATTGCTGAAGCCGGCGATGCTGAGATTTTAAAATGTGTTAGTGATGATAACGACATGATGATTGCCTTTGACGGCTCGCAGTCCAGTGATATTAATAATGACAACTTAACTTACCTCTGGGACTTTGGTGATGGACAAAAAGCAGCGGGACCAAAGGCAAATCATAAATATGCTCAATTGGGAAACTATGACGCCAAACTCATTGTTAAAGATGAAACAAATAAAGATTGCGCAACAGCCGTTGATTTTGTCGCCGTACGATTAAATAAAGCTTCTCGGGCGAATGCAGGGGAAGATGTTCTAACATGTAAAGGTGAAACCGTAAACTTTGATGGTTCACAATCAACTATCTATAAAAAAGGAACCATTACGGCCCGTTGGATATTTGGTGACGGTGAAAGCGCAGATACATTAAAAGCTACTCATAGTTATAGTAAACCCGGGAAATATCAAGCCAGTCTTTCTATTGAAGATAAACTTAACGCCATGTGTCCAGTCTCAACGGATACGCGCATCGTCATCGTTAACTCACCGCCAACAGTTAGTTTAACGGCTCTTGATTCCGCTTGTTTAGGTAGCACTGTACAATTTGATGCATCATCCGCAACAGATCCCGATGGCGATAAATTAAAATTCCATTGGACCTTTGGTGATGGCACAAGTTTAGTTGATGGGTCAAAAGTGACCCACGAGTACAAGCAAGGGGGCAACTATCGGGTCAGCGTTATCGTTGATGATGGTGTCAATTCCCTATGTTCAAATGCAACCGCCAGCAAAAATATAAAGATCAATTCGCCACCGGTCGCCGATGCCGGGGCTAACTCCGCGTGCTGTGTTGATATGGTAACAGAGTTTAACGCCCAAGCCTCCAGCGATCCTGACACCGATAAACTTACCTACACTTGGGACTTTGGTGACGGCACAACAGGGGATGGCCAACTAACGAAACATGCCTATCGCGAAAGCGGATCCTACAACGTGACATTAACTGTTGATGATGAATCAGAAACTACCTGTAGTAAATCAACCGCTGGATTCGTTGCGCATGTCAACTCAACACCCGTGCCAGTTATTAACGTAAGGTAAAACGATTTTGATATTATAAAATCTTCAAAATCTTTTATTTGCAGTCAATTTTTATTTAATGTAGAATAGCCGAAACTTTAAAAGGAGAGACAAATATGATGCGAACATCAAACCCCGCTTTAAACGATAATACTTTTTCAAATCTGCGCCCTGCGGAATCAGTGAGCCCCATGACGATCCAGGGCACGGTCAACAATACAATTACTTCACTGGCGCTACTGATGTTAAGCGCTTATTGGAGCTGGCAAAATCCCGGGATGATTCTTCCTTTATTACTACCGGCGGTCATTGTTGGCCTTATTGTTGCCCTTGTAACAATCTTTAAAAAAGAATGGTCACCATTTACCACGCCTATTTATGCACTGGCCCAAGGACTGATCTTAGGCGGCGTTTCTTTGATTACGGAAAAAGCTTACCCTGGCATCGTCGTTCAAGCCGTAGGGCTGACCTTCGGAACACTTTTCGCGCTTCTTATGACTTATAAATTTGGGTTCGTACGTGTTACCGATGGTTTTCGATTGGGTGTTTTCGCCGCAACTGGCGGTATTGCTCTATTTTATTTCGCCAGCATGATCCTTTCACTCTTTCATATCCAGGTCCCAATGATTAATGGTGGAGGGCCAATCGGAATTGGCTTTAGCGCGATCGTCGTTATTGTTGCTGCGCTCAACCTTGTTTTAGATTTTGATTTCATTGAAAGAGGGGCTCAGCACGGCGCTCCAAAATTTATGGAATGGTACGGGGCCTTTAGTTTGATGATTACCTTAATCTGGCTTTACATGGAGATCTTACGCCTTTTAAGCAAGATGCGTAATCGTTAATAAATTCTAAAAATTATTACCTTCAACAAATGGCTTAACAAAAACGGCAACTCGAGTATCAGTTGCCGTTTTTTAGTTGTCGATAATTCTCCTTTAAGTTAGAATGGGGCAACAAAAATGATCGTCTATGCCGAAAATAAATAAAATACCAAAACGTCATCAACCCAAAGGATACGAAATTCTCTATGAAGATCAAGATATTCTCGTTGGTAATAAGGCTCCCGGATTTTTAACAGTTGGAGCGATGTGGGAGCGGGTCAACACCATTCATAACGCCCTTAATCAGTATGTGCGAAAAGGCAATGCCCGATCACGCAAATGTGTCTACGTTGTTCATCGCTTGGATCAAGCCACGTCCGGCGTACTTATTTTTGCTAAAACCGAATCGGCGCAAATCTTTTTGAAAGATAACTGGAGTAGTACCAATAAAATTTATTACGCCGTTGTTCATGGACGGCTAGCCCAAAGGTCAGGAACAATCTCGAGCTATTTAGTTGAAGATGATGAATACGTCATGCATTCAACCAATGACAGTGATAATGGGAAAATGTCACACACGGCGTACACGGCTGTTAAAGAAACGGCCAAATTTAGTTTGCTAAAGATTGATCTTTTAACCGGAAGAAAAAATCAAATTCGCGTTCATATGGCCGATTGTGGACATCCCATTGTCGGGGATGCGAAATATGGAAGAAGCTCGGCAAAAGAAAAACGTCTAGCACTTCATTCACAATCCATTTCATTTACACATCCGTTTAATGGAAAACGGCTGACGTTTGAAACTAAAATCCCAGAATATTTTGATACATTAATGAAGTAGTTTTGTAGATGAAATTATTAAAACCAATAAAAGGCGGGAGAACAAAATGAACATTCCCTGGGAAAAAGAAACTGAAGAAAAATTTAAAAACATACTGGCAGGAATTCCTGATATGATTCGTGGAATTGCAGAGACACGCGTATCTAAAAAAGCGGAGAGTATTGTCAAAGAGGCCAACCGAACCGAAATCACAGAAAAAGATATGGTCGATGCTTTTTTTGCCGAAACTCCGTTTGGCTTTCATGGGCCGATGAAAACGGATATGGAAAAGCTTGGCATTGATTATACAAAATACGGCCATAAATAATAACAAACCATAAGGAACTAAATGACCATTGCCTATTTATGTATCGTTGTCGCCATTTTTATTCCCTTATTCTGTGTTGGTTACGCAAAATTTTCTACGAAAGGTTATAACAACCGCTCCCCACGAGAATTCTTGGCTAAACTAGAAGGCAAGGCCAAACGTGCCAATTTTGCCCAGCTTAATTCCTACGAGGTGTTTCCACCTTTTGCCGCTGGGGTCATTGTTGCCCACCAGCTTCATGCAAATCAAACAGCTATTGATACCTTAGCCGTTCTATTTATTTGTGTACGCATTGCATATGTGCTCTTGTATATTCAAGATATTCATCTTTGGCGCAGTTATGCTTGGTTCGCTGGACTTTTTCTAACAATTAGCTTATTTTTTATTTGTATTTAAGGAGAACAACATGATCTATAAAGGCGGATGTCATTGTGGTCGAATCAAGTTTGAAGTCGAAGGTAACATAGAAAGCGTTGTTGAATGTAACTGTTCGATCTGCAAGAATCGTGGATATCTTCTCTGGTTTGTTGGACGCGAACAACTGCATCTGGCCACACCCGAAGCTGATCTTGCCAGTTACAGCTTTAACAAAAAAGTAATCAAACACAATTTCTGTCCAACCTGCGGCTCTGGAGTTTTTGGAATAGGAACAGATAAAACCGGCGCAGCAAAGGTTGCCGTTAACGTGCGTTGCCTTGACGATATTGATCTTACAAAACTAAAAATCATGCCATTCGATGGACGCAGTCTTTAAACACACAATTTATCTTGCGATCACCATAACCATACTGTATAAGTCATAAACATATGCGAAAGATTTTTTCATCAATTACACTTGTATTATTCTTCATCTGGATTCTTCCCTTAGGTGTTTTTATAAAACCTTCCGCTGAGAAATTAGCCTGCGGCGGCCAACGCTTAATATGTTTATGTAGCAAGATGACAGATAAAACTCAACAAAAAACTAGTGCTAAAATATCGTTTCAAAATAGCACCGGTGTCCATAAGGAAGAAGGCTCTTCCGGTGGCGCAAGCCATTATTTTCTGATATCCCATTTAAATAATCAACGGGCAACAACGTTATCAAATCTTACTGATCAAGTTTTTCTTACTGACCAAAATTCTTTCCTAAAAGCCATCGAGCACGTCCCAAAAATCGCATCCTCCTAATAATCTAGTTAAAAACATTATCTAATCTTTTACTTCATGGAGGATTTATGCGTACGTTTTTTATTTTATGTATTGGTTTAACTTTAGTTTTGTGGACGAAAGTCTCTAGTGCCTGCGAATTCTGTACAATTGCTTATCTGGGAAAAAGAGATTCGCGCCCAAAAGATCAAAAGCATACGTGGACAGCAAAAGTCCTTTACGAAGATCAGGACTGGAAGGAAATCTCTGCCGCCCAAGCCCACACGCTACATCATCAAGGACATCACACCCATGACAAACAAGATGAACAAATTATCCACACGATGCTCAGTGTAAAACCGATGGAACGCATGAGTTTCGATATTGATATCCCCTATGTCACACGTCATTACATCGAAATTGATTCCCATGCCCAGCTTGGTCGAAATGAAACATCACAAGGGCTGGGAGATATTACCCTAACCGGAAATTACCAGCTGATTGAAAACGAAAAGAAATCTTTTGGCCTAATTGCCGGTGTTAAACTTCCCAGTGGCGAAACCAAAGAGCTTGATTCCGGTGGGGGACGAATGGAACCTGAACTTCAACCCGGCACGGGTTCTATCGATTATATTGCGGGATTAACCGGATCTTTTTATCCTAACGATTGGGATTTTTCCACGAACGCAATTTATATTTACAAGACAGAAGGGGCTCAGGATTTTCGCCACGGAGATGTTTTATCTATCTCACTTTTTGCTGGAAAACAATTTGAGCTAAATAAAAAATCCTATCTTACCCCAGGGGTCATGATCAACAATCAACTTGAAAAAAAACAAAACAATAATGATGGTTCCGTAAAAGATAGTGGGGGATACACGATGTTCATTGGTCCACAGGTTAAACTGGACTATCAATCGGTGTCGGTTGATTTCTCATATCTTTCGCCAGCCGTACAAGAACTTGGAGGAATGCACCAAAAGTTAAATGGAATTTGGACGAGTTCCTTAAACGTGCGATTCTAATAATCTTTTCAATTGTCGGGAGTTTTTCTTTAGAGTAGAATGGGTCAGTTTAATCCACACAACCCGTAGCTAATGCGTGAAAGGCCCACCATGTTTACATACAATATGCTTAAAAATCATGACGCAAGCTTCTGTGTCATCTCCACTAAAGAGAAGGCCGTCAAAATCTCAACCCTTTGCACACTTGATAATTTAACTGAGCACGGCGTTGTTTTTATTAAAAACAGTAAATACTATAAAAAGCTCCAGGAAATCTTTAATACCAAAACGACCTCGCACAATATCGGTATTATTTTTCAAAAATCATTTTTTGATGGAATCGCATCTAGTGTCCCATCAGAAATTCTAAGCAAATGTTCTTTTTACGCGACGGTTGATTCCGTTGACCTCGCCTTGTCGCGACTTTCCAAACTATTTTTTGATGAATTTTTAAAAAATGGTAACGATCTTACGGATAGCCGACAAACTGGTACCGCTGTAATTGATCCCACAAGCTCCATTGCCCCAAATGTATTCTTAGGCCAAGGTGTCAAGGTAGGGGCGAATGTCACCATACATTCTGGTTGTGCTATCTTATCCAACTCGATGATAGGAGAAAATACGGTGTTATATCCTAACGTTGTTATTTATCGCAATGTAACCATCGGCAAAAATTGCCGAGTACATGGTAATACAACCATTGGCTCCGATGGCTATGGTTATAACTTTTTCCAAGGTGAACATCTTAAGGTTTGGCATTGGGGAGGGGTTCGCATTGCTGATAATGTTGAAATTGGATCTGGAACCTCGATTGATCAAGGCACATTTTCTCCAACGATTATTGGAGAAGGGACAAAAATTGATAATCAAGTTCATCTGGCGCATAATTGCAAAATCGGCAAAGGCGTCCTCATCACTGGTCAAGCAGGATTTAGCGGCAGCGTAACATTAGGCGACTATGTGGCGATGGGAGGATGCGCCCAATTTGCTCCCGGTGTCGTCGTTGGAAAATATGCCCAAATAGGAGGGATCGCTGGTGTAACCGGTGATGTCCCTGAAGGGGCCATCTACGCCGGACATCCCGCGCGACCACTGAAGGAATGGTTAAGAGCAACGGCGACACTACGCAAAATATCGTCACGTAGTAAAGATAAAGAAGCAAGTTGATTTAGCAGAGAGTTCTTTAGCAGTCTCAATCTAAAATTTTTATACCAATATTAACAACATAAAAAAGGAGAACAAAAAATGAAGACGATTAAGTTTAACAGTGTATTATTTTTAGCCTTGATTTTAGGGTTAACTTTAAATACTGGAAAGGTTATTGCCCAAGATCAAGCGGCCATGCCCGCCATGGAAGAGGCGCAAGCTCCAGCGCAGGAGATGGATCCCAAGATGGCGGCGATGATGGAAAAATTCAAAGCCTACTCAACACCCACTGAAAATCATCGAGCCTTAGATATTTTAATTGGGAACTGGGATTATACGATTAAATGGTGGATGGCTGCTGATAAAACTCCCGAAGAATCCGTTGGCGTAAGTGAAGTCACATGGATATTAAACGGCCGTTTTCTCAGTCAAAAAATTAACGGGACCTCAATGGGTCAACCCTTTGAAGGCATAGGAATAGTTGGTTATAACAATCTAAAGAAAACCTATGAAACGATCTGGATTGATAACATGGCGACTGGCATGATGATTGGAACAGGGCAATTTAATGCCGCCAATAAAACCATGATGGAAGAAGGAAACTTCAGCTGTCCACTGGTTGATGGTACTCGTGGGTATCGGACGACAATGAAAATTCAGGATAACGATCATTACAGCTATGAAATGTATATGACTGACGTTGACAGCGGCAAAGAATTCAAAGCGATGGAAATAAACTATACACGTAAAAGTTCAAAACTTCAGTAAATAAAGCAGCGTTAGTGTTGTTTAACAAAGAATCCCCGGCAATCGAAAGATTGACGGGGATTTTTGTTTCGGATAGAATGGGGCCATTCATCAACCGACCATTGGAACAAAAATCAAGCATGGAAGAAACCGCCCTAAAGAAAAATAAAACAAAACCCGAGATTAACTTAGAAAGTATTTCTGATGAGAATCTTCTTAAGCATCGGATTTGTGACCTGCCTTTAAAAATTCACGGTACGTGGCTTGAGGAATGCATCCAGGAACTTTATAAAGAGCTCGCTGATAAAGGCATTGTCTTTCGATCTGAATGTTATTTGGCCGATGAATGGTTAACACCGGAGAATGAAACCTGTGTTGGTATTCCATTTTATCTAGCGCACCCAACGCTCATTAAGTTAGAAAAAAAATTTATGATTGATGCGGAAGGCGAGACAAAAAATTGGTGCATGAAACTTTTGCGACATGAAACCGGTCACGCGATCTGTTACGCCTACAACTTTAATAAGCGAAGGAAATGGCAAAAGATATTCGGTCATTCAACAGAAGAATATGGCGACACATATAAATTTCGAGCCTACAGCAAAAATTATGTCCGACATATTGATGGTTACTATGCGCAGTATCATCCCGATGAAGATTTTGTTGAAACATTTGCCGTCTGGCTTACGCCAACGATTGATTGGCGAACTCAGTACAAAGGATGGAAAGCCTTGGACAAACTTTTGTATGTTGATTCCCTGATGACAGAAATTAAAGGTCAAGAGCCTTTAGTTAAACGTAGCGAAAAATTTTGGCGGCTTTCGACGCTCAAAATGACGTTAAGTAATTATTATAAAAAGAAACGCGCATTCATGGCGGAAGAATTTCCCGATTTCCACGATTTGTTTTTAAAGAAAATTTTTATTGAGCTTACCCCAGAAAATAATAAACTGGTGAAGGCGTATGATTTTATCAAGAAACATCGGCGCGATATTTTATACAGTGTTTCAAGAACTTCAGGAGAGAAAAAATACATTATCAATGATCTCCTAAAAGGCATTGAAAAGCGCACCCAAGAATTAAAACTGTGCATGCCGGAGAACGAAAAGTTTATTTTGGTCAGTTTGTCAGCATATGTAACGAGTTTAGTTATGAATTATCTTTACACCGGCCACTTTCGCGGCGAAAAGAATAAAAAGAAAAAACGATGAAGAAGAATTTAAAAGTTCTGCTGTTATTTTCCAGCCCTTATCAAAAACCCCGCGGCTATGATTACAGCGAAGAGTTTGCCGATCCTGAAAATATGTATACGGAAAACGATGTTCATCAAGCGCTTTTAGCTAATGGCTATGAAGTAAGTCTTTTAGGAATTTATAACGATGTAACGCCGCTTGTCGAAGAAATCAAAGAGAATCGACCTGATGTCATTTTCAACTTGGCTGAAGTTTTTAATGACAAATCTCAACTTGAAAAAAATGTCGTGGCCTTTTTGGAAATGCTTGATATTCCTTATACGGGGGCGAGCTCCGACATTTCATTTATCTGCAATAACAAAGCGCTGACCAAAAAAATATTTACATTTCATCGGATTAAAACTCCACATTTTTATACCTTCTATCGTAATCACAAAGTTTGGCTGCCTCAGCGATTAAAACTTCCGGTTGTAATTAAGCCTTTGTGCGAAGAGGCCTCGCGCGGCATTTCGATGGCGTCGGTCGTTGATAACGAAGCAGCATTTTTAGAACGTGTAAAATTTATCCATGAGAACATGAAGATGGATGCGATCGTTGAGGAATATATTGAAGGAAGAGAGCTTTATGTTTCCATTATCGGACATCGACGGCTCACGGTGCTTCCGCTACGCGAAATGAAATTTGGTGAGCTGCCGGAAGACGCGCGCATCGCGACTTACAAAGCCAAATGGGATGACAACTATCGCGATAAATGGGGCATTAAAAGTGTTTATAGTGGAAAATTAGCCGATGGCGTTGAAGAAGAAATCGCCGAAGTTTGCAAACGCGCTTACCGCGCGCTTAACATCAAAAGTTATATTCGCTTTGATATCCGCCTGACATCCGCTGGAAAAATTTATATCATTGAACCCAACGCCAATCCCTGCATTGCTAAAATTGACGAAGTCGCCCAATCCGCCGACAAAATCGGCATCAACTACAATCAGCTGATCAAGAAAATAGTCCATCTGGCGTTTGAGAATACAAAATAACTATTCTCTCTGTGGTTTTGGCATATTATTACAGAGCGAGTTCCGCAGCCGATAGATTTCAAAAATTGGGTTAGACATATGATCAGTCGCTCAAACATGCTCCCTTTGGTCGCAAACTCGCTTTGTGATCATATGTCTAACCCATTGAAAAAAATCTATCGCGCGAGGACTGTCTGAGCGAATAATAATATGCCAAAACCACAAACGATCACAAGAATCGGGTGGCTGAAATTTCTTATCGCAAGTATAATCACACTATGAAAAACAATCTGACACAATTATCAAAAGATTATTATCGAATCGAAAAGGCTATTCGTTTCTTGGATAAAAATTTTCATCGTCAACCGAGCTTACAAGAAGTCGCCAGAACCACCGGAGTTAGCGAATTTCATTTCCAGAAAATTTTTCAGCGCTGGGCCGGGATCAGTCCAAAAAAATTCTTACAGTTTCTTACCAAAGAATATGCCAAAGAATTATTAAAGAAATCAAATCTGCTCGATGCAAGTTATGATGCGGGGCTGTCAGGACCGAGTCGTTTGCACGATCTGTTTATTAATTATGAAGCGATGAGTCCGGGTGAATACAAACAAAAGGGAAAGGGGCTAACCATTGACTACGGATTTCATCCTAGTCCTTTTGGTGAATGTTTTATTGCGCTGACGAATCGCGGGATTTGCCGTCTAGCGTTCTTGAATAAAGAAAGTCAGAAAAAAATATTAGACGAATGCCTAAAAATTTGGACAAATGCCAAGTTCAATCACAATCACGAAAAAACCAAGGTCTGCGTTGAAAACATTTTCAATCCACAAAAATCAAAAATAAAAAATGGCACAATAAAATTATTATATCAAGGTACAAATTTTCAAATGAAAGTCTGGGAAGCTCTTTTACGAATTGAGCCAGGAACAGCCGTCACTTATAAAACAGTCGCCGAGTGGATTGGTTCGCCGCGTGCTGTCCGTGCGGTGGGAACGGCGATTGGCAAAAATCCGATTGCGTATCTGATTCCATGTCATCGTGTCATCCGTGGGATGGGTCATTTAGGCGGTTATCGTTGGGGCCTGGCACGAAAAAAAGCCCTTCTGGCCATGGAAGCCTCGGCATAGATTTAAACTTTTCCTCGCCTTGCTTTTCTCATCCAACAAATGTATAATCCCGTCATTAATATTACATCCGCCATCGCTCAAGAATCAAACGGGAGATAACAAATGAAATCCTTTTACGTCAGTTTAAAACTTTTTATTTTACTTGGAACACTGTTTCTCAGCATTTCTTATGTCAATGCTGAAACTGCGGAAGAATATTATGTCCGTGGCCTTGGTGAATATAAGCTTGGTAACTATACACAGGCCATTGCCATTTTTAATCAAGCTATTGAAATAGATTCTCAAAATAGTAATGCCTATTACGGTCGTGGCCTTGCCAATATGCGAAATGAAAACTATGGGCAAGCGATCGCCGACTTTACTCAAGTTATTGAAATAGATCCTCAAGATGAAGGGGCCTATTTCAGTCGAGGGCTTGCCTATCGCAGCCAAGGCGATTCTGCTTTAGCCATATCAGATTTTACCAAAGCAATTGAAATAAATCCGCAAATGGCTACGGCCTACTCTGCACGTGGCACTTCATATCTCATCCAAAATGATTCGATTCAGGCTATCCCCGATTTTCTCCAAGCTATTAAATTAGATCCAATGCTGTTAACAGAAATAAATCCAAGCCTTGCGCAAGCCTATTATGTCCGGGCATCATCAATTTACGACGAACAATCTAATGTTGCTGAAGCTATTTCCGATTATAGTAAAAGCATTGAAATCAATCCCGATTTTGCAGGGTCGTACAATAACCGTGCTATCGATTATTTTCTGTTAAAAGAATATGATAAAGCATGGGAGGATGTACGAAAAACACAGCAACTAGGGGCAACTGTTCATCCCGATTTTCTTAACGCACTTAAAGAAGCATCGGGTATCGAGCAGTAACCAAATAAAGTATAAAGCCTATTTATGATTGATTTAAAATCTCCCCAGCATGGATTCCTTGCCTATTTAAAAAGCCTCATTATTATTGCGCTAGTTACGGCCTTAGGATGGTTCGTCAAGAGCAGCTTTGGCTCGATGAACTTGGATATGTTTTATCTATTAATTGTCGTCATGATTGCCATCCGCTGGGGAAGAGGCCCGGCGATTATGACGTCAATATTAAGTGTTCTTGTGTTTAATCATTTTTTTGTTCCATCCCACTTAGCCTCATTCGGATTTAATTTGCAATCAGCGTTGGTGCTTGTAGGATTTATGGGAGTAAGCTTTGTCGTTGGGACACTGACGTCAAAAATACGACAACAGGCCATTGAGGCCCAGAAGCGGGAAGAGCAAGCGACAATGCTTTATCATTTAAGCAAGGATTTAGCGGCTGTCCATTCTTTTGACGAAGTACTTGAAATTATCCGGATCAATGTCGAAAAAATATTTGATTGCCGTGTCACGATCTTTCTCTCGGTAGATAACAAATTAAATCTCACGAGTCCCGATTCAATCTTCCCACCAACCCAACAGGAAAAAACTATCGCCCAATGGGTTTACGAGCATGGCCAGCCCGCCGGTTTGTGTACAGAAAATTTTACGGAATCTAAGGGACAATATTTACCTCTTAAAACATCACAAGAAGTGTCCGGTGTTTTGGCTATCTTTTTAAAAGAAAATCAAATAGTATGCGATCTTAGGGAAAATAATTTATTAAATACATTGGCTAATCAGGCCGCGATTGCAATTCAACGAACGCGACTAGCTGAAATATCCCGTCAGATGGAGCTCATGCGTGAAACGGAAAAACTTCAGACCGCACTTTTAAATTCCATTTCGCATGATTTAAGAACTCCCCTGGTATCGATCATGGGTGTATTAGATACACTCCTTCATGATTTCTCGTCTTTGGATCGACAAACGAGGGAAGAGCTCTTGGCAACCGCCTATGAAGATTCAGATCACTTAAATCGCTTGGTGAGCAATCTTTTGGATATGACCCGACTAGAAGCCAAGGCGTTAAAAATTCATATCGAACCTTGTGAACTGCGCGATGTCATTGGCTCCTCATTACAATCTTTGAAAGATGAAATCGAAAAAAGAAAAATCAACATCAATATTCCCGATGATCTTCCTGAAGTTCCAATGGATTTTGTTTTGATGATGCGCGTTCTTATCAACTTAGTTGATAATGCGATTAAATATTCACAAGCGGAAGCTCCCATTGAAATTAGTGCGGAAGCTTTGGGCGATAAAATAAAAATAGATGTTAAAGATAATGGGATCGGTATTCCCAAAGATGATTTAACTCGGGTGTTTGATAAGTTTTATCGCGCCGTTAAACCAAGGCAGATTACCGGGACTGGGCTTGGACTTTCTATTTGTAAAGGGATTGTAGAAGTGCATCGCGGAGAAATTTTTGCCAAGAATAATCCAGACAAAGGGGTGACAGTATCCATTATTTTGCCTTTGACTGGGAAGGAGGAAAGAGTAGATGGCTAACGATCAAAACAACATGCGGATTTTAATCGTTGATGATGAAAAAGCCATCAGACGCTTTCTTAAAGCCACGCTCGTCGCTCATGGATACAATGTATTTGAAGCCTCCGATGGCGCTGAGGCTTTAAAGTATGCCCTCAATTCATACCCGGATGCCATCATTTTAGATTTAGGATTGCCAGATATGGATGGAGTGAAAGTTGCCCAGCGTATTCGGGAGAGATCACATATTCCCATTATTATTTTATCCGTACGGGAAAATGAATCAGATAAAATTGCCGCCCTTGATGCGGGGGCGGATGATTACCTAACCAAGCCTTTTAAAATTGGTGAAATGCTTGCGCGGATTCGAGCTGTCATGCGAAGGCTATTGCCAAGCAATGAAACCATTTTTACAGTTGGAAAACTCTCTATCGATATTGGCAAACGTAGTGTACTCACGAAAGGTCGGCAGATCCACCTAACGCCGATTGAATATAATATTTTGAAACTTCTTGTTTTAAACGCTGGAAAAGTGGTGACCCATAAACAGCTACTAAAAGAAGTATGGAATAAAACAGAGGACTTTGAAGGCATTGCCCATCTTCTAAGGGTCATGATTAGTAATTTGCGCAATAAAATTGAGCCCGACCCAAATCGACCTATTTATATTCTCACCGAACCAGGTGTAGGTTATCGTCTTTCCATCGATATTTAAAACAACTCCCACATAATAAAATTGACCTTTTCTTGACTTGTTCTTGCCTAGCATTGCACTTAATATTACTATTATCATTTTGTAATATAAATATTTTCAAAGCTTGTTGCCCACTAAACTATCCATAAAATGCTAGATTATCTTGCGATCATATTTGCTTTTATATTTGCCGTAGGACTTGCGGCATTTCTTTTAATCATCCCGAAATTTCTTAGTCCAAAATTTCCCAGCGCAGTAAAATCCCAACCCTTTGAATGTGGAAAAGAACCATTTTCACTACCCGGCGGGCAAATGCCTGTCCATTTTTATATTGTTGCCATGCTTTTAATTGTGTTTGACGTGGAGCTCGTGTTTCTTTTTCCTTGGGCCGTACTATTTAGGGAGTTAGGTATTTTTGGTTTAATAGAAATGACCGTTTTTATGGCTTTTGTAATCTTAGGATATTTTTATGTACTTAAAAAAGGCTCGTTAGAGTGGGAGTAAAATAAATGTCTTTCTTAAGTTCTCCAACGAATTTTTTTACAGCGAAGTTAAATGACGCCTTAGGTTGGGCGCGTAAATATTCTATTTTTCAATATCCCTTTGTCACAGCTTGCTGCGGTATGGAATATATGTCAACGGCGACCGCCCACTATGACGTGGATCGTTTCGGTGCGGGATTTCCCCGTTTCTCACCCAGACAATCGGATGTTCTTTTTGTCGTTGGAACAATAAGTCATAAAATGGCGCCGGTCTTAAAAGACGTCTATGACAAAATGTGCGAACCCAAATGGGTCGTTGCCTTCGGGGTCTGTACTTGCACGGGGGGGTTTTACGATAATTACGCAACTGTTCAAGGCATTGATACGATTATTCCCGTTGATATTTATATTCCAGGTTGCCCACCGCGCCCAGAAAACGTTATTGATGGGTTAATAAAACTTCAGGAGAAAATCCAAAAGGGAGAGCAATCTAGAACCCTGTATGATCCGCGGATGAAAATAGGCCGACCTGAGCATTTACAAAAAGGATATTCCGTTGAAGAGCATATCAAAGATACAAAATCTTAAACCATGACACCTTTACAAAGAGTTCAAGAAAAATTTTCACAAGACGTTATTGAAACTCACGCCTTTCGAGGGGATGAAACGCTTCTTATTCGTCCGGCTTCTTTGCAGACTGTTGCCAAATTTTTAAAAGAAACAGCAGAGCTGGATTTCAATTTTTTAATGGATTTGACGGCTGTGGATTATTTATTTTATGCCGGAGGAAGAGTTCAAAAAGAATTTCGCTTCGAAATCGTTTATCACTTTTTCTCGCTTAAACATAATCATCGACTACGCATAAAGGTTCCAGTTGATGAAAAAAATCCCGAAGTTGATTCTTTGACCGGTCTTTGGGCTTCCGCTGATTGGTATGAAAGGGAAGTATGGGATATGTTTGGGATTCGTTTCAAAGGTCATCCTAATCTAAAACGCATTTTGATGTATGAAGAATTTGAAGGGCATGCGCTGCGTAAAGATTATCAATTCAATAAACGACAACCCCTTATTGGACCAAAAACTTAAGGTAATATAATGGCTACTCAAACCCGCTCAATGCTACTCAACGTCGGTCCTTCGCATCCCGCGATGCATGGAGTCATCCGCCTTATCATGGAATTAGATGGCGAAAAAATTAAAGGCGTTGACGTTGAAATTGGATATCTCCATCGAGCCTTTGAAAAAATGTGCGAAACGGTCATGTACACGCAATGCTTTCCCTACACTGATCGACTCAATTATGTTTCTCCGCTTATAAATAATGTTGGATTTGCGCTTACGGTTGAAAAATTATTAGGAATCGATATTCCTGAACGCGCAAAATATATCCGTGTCATCATGAGCGAAATTTCACGCGTCACCGATCATTTAACATGCATCGGAGCGACCGCGATGGAGCTCGGGGCCATGACGGTATTTCTTTACATGATTAAAGCCCGGGAATATTTATATGAATTGGTCGAAGAAATTACAGGGGCCCGATTAACTATTTCTTATGTGCGCATCGGCGGGGTCAAGGCTGATTTAACCGAAGGATTTGCGGACAGGGCTTTTCAAAAAATTGCGGAAGTGCGTAAGGTCCTTATCGAAGCCGATGAGTTATTAACCCGCAACCGGATCTTTTTTGATCGCATGAAAAATGTTGGAGTAATTTCGAAAGAAGATGCGATTTCGCATGGAATCACTGGTCCATTTTTACGATCGACCGGTGTTGCCTATGATGTCCGTAAAGCCAATCCTTATCTTATTTATGAGCGCCTTGACTTTGAAGTCCCAACGGGAACAACCGGCGACAACCTTGATCGTTATTTTGTCCGCATGGCGGAAATGGAACAATCTTTAAGAATGATTGAACAATGCTTTCAACAAATTCCCGATGGAGCTATTTCTGGGGAATTAACCGGTGATATTATGCCAGCTGCCGAAATGGTTGATCGCGCGAAAATGGGAAAAACAC
This sequence comes from Candidatus Omnitrophota bacterium, assembly GCA_023247445.1. GTDB lineage: Bacteria > Omnitrophota > Gorgyraeia > Zapsychrales > Zapsychraceae > JAHFGL01. Next base: position 25,010 of record JAHFGL010000015.1, read on the forward strand.
AAGGATTCATGGCCTCTGAAGTTGATTTAGACCCTACCCTACAAGGTGGAACGGAAAAATTTCATGATGCCATTAACGCGACGAATAAAGATGTTGTCTTGCCCGCTAAAGAAAACACATACGGTAACATTGAAGGTTTAATGAATCATTTTAAATTAGTCATGTATGGTCATGGGATTCATCCTCCAATGGGTGAGGCGTATTTTCCCACGGAAGGAGCCAACGGAGAACTTGGATTTTATATTGTCAGTGATGGCCGAGATCATCCCTGGCGCGTGCGTGTTCATCCACCGTGTTTTCCAATTATGGCCGCATTACCAAAATGTTTAATTGGTGATGTGATGGCCGATTTGGTTCCAACCTTTGGTTCGATAAATATGATCGCTGGAGAATTAGATCGATAACTTAAAATGACACATCGTTGGAGGTCATTATTTTTACCGAAGATTTTTTACTAGAACTTTACAAGATTGCCAGCCGTTATGAGGACAGAAAGGCTGCGCTTTTACCGGTACTACATTATGTCCAGGAGAAAGAAGGTATGATCTCCCTGGAGGCTGAAAAAGATATCGGAGAATTTTTAGACATTCCTGTTGTCCATGTCCATGATGTTGTTTCTTTCTACCATTTGTTTCATCAAACAAAAAAAGGCAAGTGTCATTTCTCCGTTTGCCAGACAACATCGTGCGCCTTACTTGGCGGAGAAGATATTATTGAACATCTTCAAAAGCGATTAAACATTAAACCTGGCGAAACAACTCCTGATGGAAAATTTAGTTTAACTCTCGTTGAGTGCCTGGGCGCTTGTGAAATTGCACCGATGATGCAGTGCAATAAAGAATATAAGGGACTCTTAAACAAAAAGAAAATCGATGAACTAATCGATCAGAATAGATAAATTATGGAAAAAATAATCAGCCGACATTTTGACCAAGAAAATTCTCACCGCCTTGAAAGCTATCTTAAAGATAGCGGTTATGAAGGGGCGCGTAAAGCCTTGACTGAAATGACACCTGAACAAGTTGTTGAAGAAGTTAAAAAATCTAACTTGCGTGGGCTTGGCGGAGCGGGATTCGCAACGGGAACAAAGTGGAGCTTTATCAAACAAACTTATAAACCCAAATATCTGGTTATAAATGGAGATGAAGGAGAGCCAGGGACATTTAAAGATAAATATATTTTGGAACAAGATCCTCACGCGTTTATCGAAGGTGTCATCATCACCTGCTATGCTTTTGGAAGCCACAAGGCCTATGTTTACATCCGTGGAGAATATTTAAAATCAATCGAGAGATTGCAAGCGGCCATTGATGAGGCGTATAAAAATAAATTTTTAGGTAAAGAAATTATGGGCACACCTTTTCACCTTGATGTCGTTGTTCATCAAGGCGCTGGGGCCTATATCTGTGGAGAAGAGACGGCGCTTCTAGAATCTCTTGAAGGAAAAAAAGGATTCCCTCGTCTTAAACCGCCTTTTCCCGCCGTTTCAGGATTATTTGGATGTCCTACGGTTATTAATAATGTGGAAACCGTGACGTGTGTGGCCCCAATTATTCTTAAAGGCAGCGATTGGTTTTCGAAATTAGGATCGACGAAAAATGGGGGCAACCGACTTTTTTGTGTCAGCGGTCATGTCAATAAACCTGGTGTTTACGAACTCCCTAATGGAACGACACTGCGCTCAATTATTTATGAACACGCTGGTGGGATTCGTGGTGGCCGAACGCTTAAAGCTGTCATCCCCGGTGGGATCTCAGCGCCTATTCTTACGCCCGATCAGATTGATGTAAAAATGGATTTTGATTCTTTGAAAGCAATTGGTTCAATGGCTGGTTCCGGTGGGATTATTGTAATGGATGATACCACCTGCATGGTTTGGGCTGCGATGATCGCTTCACGGTTTTATGCCCATGAATCCTGCGGGCAATGTTCTCCGTGTCGCGAAGGGTCAGGCTGGGTTTACCGTAATATCAAAAGAATTTATCACGGAGAAGGACAGACACACGATTTGACACATCTTCCTGGAATTATAAACAATATTGGCGGCAACACGATTTGCGCTTTTGGCGATGCGGTCACGATGTCCATCGGTAGTTACGTATCAAAATTTCGTAGTGAATTTGAAATTCATATTAAAGAAAAGAAATGTGAATTATGCATGAAGAAACAGGGAATAGTGGAGTCCTATGCCAAAATTAACCATTGATGGAAAAGAAATAGAAGTCCCCTCAAAAACGACGATTATTCAGGCGGCAGAAAAATTGGGAATTGTGATTCCCCGTTACTGTTATCATCCGGCACTTCCTGTTTCCGGCAATTGCCGCATTTGTATGGTAGAGGTTGAGAAACAACCAAAATTACAAATCGCCTGCTATACAATGGTCGCCAATGGCATGATTGTTAAAACCAATTCACCGAAAGTACTTGAAGCCCGTAAAACAGTTTTGGAATTTTTGCTCGTCAATCATCCACTTGATTGCCCTGTGTGCGATCAGGCCGGAGAGTGCAAACTGCAAGATTATTATATGGAGCATGGTCAATACGATAGCCGCCTAGATGATACAAAAGTCAAAAAAGAAAAGAAGGCCTTCTCAATCGGGCCAACCGTCATGCTCGATCAGGAACGCTGTATTCTTTGCACCCGTTGTGTGCGTTTTACCGATAATATTACAAGGACGAATGAATTTGGGGTTTTTAATCGAGGAGATCATTCACAATTAGACGTTTACCCTGGTAAACAACTTGATAATAACTATTCAGGAAATGTCGTTGATATTTGTCCGGTTGGTGCTTTAACTGATAAAGATTTTCGTTTTAAGTGCCGCGTATGGTATCTGGATAAAACAAAATCTGTTTGTCCAGGTTGCAGCATGGGATGCAATATAACCGTTGAGTGGGATAAATCCCGACCGCATCAAGATAAAAAAACACGCGTCATGCGTCTTAAGCCACGGGTTAACCCGGATGTCAATGATCATTGGATGTGCGACACCGGCCGCTACGATTATCACTTTATTGATAAAAATAGAATTTTGACACCGCAACAAGGGGATAATTTAATTTCCTGGGATCAAGCCATTGATACAATGGCGCAAACGATCAAGCCGCTTAAAGATTCGGGACATCTGAATAAAATTGGTATTTTAGCCTCAGCCCAATTAACCAATGAAGATCTGTTTCTCATTCGCAAATTATTTAAAGACACCCTTAATGGTTCCCAGATAGATTTTCGAGTACCTCAATCATTGGGGGCAAGCGATGATTTTCTGCTTAAAGCCGACAGAAACCCAAATACTGCCGGAGCCGATTTGATTCTCCAACCAGCGGAAGACGCTGACTTGCGAGATATTATTCAAAAAGCAAGAAATGGTGGACTCGATATTTTGTATGTCTTCGGCCATGACTTAGTTAAACTTTTTGGTAAAAACACCGTTGAAGAAATTTCAAAAAATGTAAAACTTTTTATTTTTCAAGGCAGCAATGTCAATGAAACATGTGGCTATGCTCATTTGATTTTGCCCAGTGCCGTCTATGCGGAAAAAGACGGGACATTTATTAACAGTCAACATCGCGTCCAGCGAATTTGGCCGGCGTTTACGCCACTGGGAGAATCAAAGGGGGACTGGGAAATTCTTTCCCTCTTAAGTGCCAAGATAGGGGCCCCCATTAGTTATCCAAACTCTGAAGAAATATTTGACGATATTGCAAGCAGTCTCGCCTTATTTGCTGAAATGTCGTACGAAAAAATCGGTGATCAAGGAATGATGTTGTGGTATTAATCCATGTCTGACATTCTTATAAAATTTCTCTTAGCATCAGGCACGTTATTTATTATGTTCAATATCGCCGGGCTTTTGACCTGGGTTGAACGTAAGCAAAGTGCCCTTATGCAGGATCGTATTGGCGCAAATCGCGCCTCCATTTTTGGCTTTAAAGCCATGGGGCTTTTTCACGCCATCGCCGACGTGCTTAAGATGCTTAGTAAAGAAGAATTTGTTCCTGCCGGTGCAAATAAATTTTTATTTAACTTAGCGCCCTATTTGTCGGTCACGTTTGCGCTTGTGGGTTTTGCCGCGATCCCCATCGGTAATCAACTGATTATGGGGGCACGTGTCATTGAACTTCAAGCGGCGAATTTAAATATCGCGCTTATTTATATTTTTGCCATGATGTCCATGGGGGTCTATGGGGTCGTTCTCGCCGGATTTTCCTCTAACAGTAATTATGCATTTTTAGGCGGGATGCGCGGGGCAGCGCAGATGATCGCATATGAAATTACGATGGGGGCTGCCATCATGGGTGTCATCATGGTTTTTAATACGCTTGATCTTCAACAGTTAGTTCGCGCCCAAGGAGAATATTTGTTGGGCGGCTGGCTTCCTAAATGGGGAATTTTTGTGCAGCCTTTGGCATTTATTTTATTTTTAACAGCCGCAACCGCGGAAACAAAACGTACGCCCTTTGATCTCCCCGAAGGAGAATCTGAAATCATCGGTTATTTTGTTGAATATAGTGGTATGAAATTTGGAATGTTCTTTTTAGCCGATTTGGTTGAGACAGTGCTTGTCGCGGCGCTTATGACCACATTATTTTTGGGCGGATGGCAGGTACTCTATTTACATCCGGATGGATTTCATTTTCCATGGGGAGCAATTATGACACTCCCACATCTTGCTGTTGTAGGGTTAGGGGTCTTAGCATTCTTTTTAAAAGTTAGTTTCTTTATTTGGTTTTTAATGGCTGTACGCTGGACATTACCGCGATTTCGTTATGATCAGTTGATGAATTTGGGGTGGAAGATTCTTCTTCCGGTATCTTTAATTAATATTGCGGTCACCGCTATCATCATTATCCTTTTAAGATAAATCTATGGAAAATCCAAACGAAAAACGACGTCAAGAACTTGAAAAGTATTTCGATAAAAAAGGGCCGTTTGTTTTTTTACGTGTGGCTCAGATGAAACGCGCCTGGCAACAAAAAAACCGTCGAGAACTCACCTGGTGGGAGAGCACGTACATCCCCACCGTAGTATCAGGCATTTGGCTTACATCGAAACATTTTTTTCGTAACTTAACCCTGCACATTCTTCACACCGTTGGACTTTTTAAAGATATTCCTGCCTCGGCCACGTACCAATATCCAGAACAGCCGCGGCCTTTAGCTAAACGTTTAAGAACCCGACATCGACTAATGAAACGTGAAGATGGCACACCACGCTGTGTCGCTTGCATGATGTGTGAAACCGTCTGTCCGGCTCGTTGTATCGAAATTACAGCTACCGAGCACCCTGATCCCAATGTTGAAAAACAACCTGCCGAATTTATCCTCGATTTAGGAAAGTGCGTGTATTGCGGCTTTTGCGTTGAGGTTTGTCCAGAAGACGCCATCCGCATGGACACCGGAAAACTCGACACATCTGAATATTCCCGCGAAAGCATGATCTACGACAAAAAACGGCTGATGGAAGAGTAAAGCGGTTTTTTCAAAAACATGATCTATCTTCTCATCGGACTTATCCTTGGTCCCAGTTTCTTAAAACTCATTCCTTCCACAGATTTTGTCCAAACTCTTGGCCATTTGGGCGCCATCGTCATGCTATTTATCATTGGCCTTGAATTTAAGATTAAAGATATTTTTAATTTACGTTATACCACAATTGCTTTGTTCGGTGTCATTGTTCCATGGATTGGAGGCTTCTTAACGGCGCATGCATTTGGTTTTGATTTTGCCAATAGTGTTTTTACCGGTACAGCATTAACCGCGACAAGTATCGCCATTACCGCCAGTGTCCTTAAAGACATGGGCAAATTACAAACAGGTACCGCCAAAGCCATCATCGGCGCGGCTGTTATTGATGATATTTTAGGTCTTTTGGCTCTTTCTTTATCTGGACAAATAGTAGGGGCCACGTTTTCCTTTACTACGATGTTTACTTCTTTGTCAATCGTGGGAGCGTTTCTCTCGGGGATTTTCTTACGAAATATTTTGGGATCTCAAACAAAAATAATTCACTATTTTTATGTTATTTCCTCGTCAATATTCTTTATTTCGTTAGGCATTCTTGTTGATATACACATTATAACACCCGCCGTATTTTGGTTTATGAGCGTCCTAACGATTGTTGCTATCTTAACTAAAGTCGTCGGTTGCTTTTTACCAGCCAAATGGCAGGGGTTATCATTTAAAGACGCTGCCATTGTCGGTTTTGGGATGTCGCCACGAGGAGAGGTGGCGATGATTGTAGGATTAATTGGCCTTAATCAAAATCTAATCACCCATGAAATCTACGCGGCAATTATCTTTATGAGCCTTATAACAACAATAGTAACCCCAATCGTCCTTCGCAACTGGCTGTATAAATAAAACTTTTTAAATTAATTTTTTATTAGAAATGCATTCCTTGAATCGCTGTCATCGCAGCATCAAGAAATGGACCCTGGAAGATTCCGATACCGATAATTCCTGCCATGGCAACTCCTAAAGCCAATCGCATCGGTAACGAAACAATAATGGGAGAAGTATTAATAGGGGCATCGACATAAATTCGTTTAACGATCATCAGATAATAATAAAGCGAGATAACAATATTGACGGCGGCAACAAGCGCCAGCCATAAAAATTCGCTTTTGATGGTGGCCATAAGAAGAGCAAACTTTCCAAAGAATCCCGCCAAAGGTGGCATGCCGGCTAAGGATACTAGCGCCAAAAGAAGTGTACAAGCCAAAATTCCCGAACGACGGGAAAGTCCAGCGTAGTCTTCAATGGCGTCACTTTTGGTCGCGATTGAAAATAAAATAATAACTAAGAATGCGGCAAGATTTGTGAAGAGATATCCTAAAAGATAAAAATTAATCGCTGATGCCCCCAGTATTGACCCAGCCGTAACACCCATAAGAAGATATCCCGCGTGAGCAATACTCGAATAACCCAACAATCGTTTGATATTGGTTTGAAACATAGCAACGAGGTTGCCATAGGTCATGGTGATAGCGGCAAGCCCGGCTAAGACCAAACTCCATTCAACATGCCAGGCCGAAAAAACACCAAAGAAAAGACGGATCAAGATCACAAACCCAGCAGCCTTAGACCCGACGGCCAAAAGGGCTGTTACCGGTGTCGGAGCCCCTTGATAAACATCGGGCACCCACATGTGAAAGGGAACGGCCGCAATCTTAAAACCAACAGCTGAAAAAATAAGAACCAAACTAAACAACATCATCGGTGTCATTGGATGCGTACTAACAAATCCTTGAATCACATCAAAACGTACCGAGTGAGTGATTCCGTAAAGAAAACTTACGCCGTAAAGAAAAAATCCCGAGGCCAACGAACCTAAAATGAGATATTTCATTCCCGCCTCAATGGAATGTTTATCACTTTTAAGATACGCCGTCATGACATAGAGAGAGATAGTCAAGATTTCGATGGCGATAAAAAGTAAAAGAAAATCAGCCGAAGAAGCAATCAAGCACATCCCCAACAGCGCCAGCCATAATAGAAAATAAAAGGCATTGCTGCGTTTGCCGGACAGCTTAAAAAACTGCTCGGTCATTAAGAAAACAAAAACCATCGTGATTAGAAATAATCCTTTAAAAAACCAGGCGAGAGAATCCATAATAAACATTCCGCCAAAGGTTGATCCGCTCAGATCATGTTGGGTAAGCCAAAAACCAATGAGGCCAAAAAGAGCAATAAGACTAAATATCCCGATCAAATTCCCTTCGGTTTTCTTAGGACTAAGAATATCCACAATAATCAATCCCACCAACGCGATGGTCATGAGGACTTCTAAGGAAATTAAATTCCAGGCAATGGATGGAAACATATTTGTCTCTTTTTATTTTTTTACGATATTTTCGACAATCGTTTTCGTGCTTGTTTCAATATGTTTTGAAATAATTAACGGCCAGCATCCAACGAGGATGAGGACGGCCAGTAAAATTATAAACGGAAATTTTTCTACGAGCGTCTGTGCATCCACGAGTTTGTTCCATTTCGGATTTAACGGTCCTTGAAAACCAAGGCGAATGGCTTTAAGCATATAAATAGCCGTGATTACAATCCCTAAGACGGCAAGAATCGTCTGCCAACGATATTGATCCCAAGAACCCAAAAGAACCATAATCTCGGCGACAAAATTAGCAAATCCAGGAACGCCAGCCGAGGCAAGAGCGGCCATCATAAAACACGTACCGATAAAAGGCATTTGTTTGGTAATTCCACCAAGTTCATCCAAATTACGGGTTTTGGTTTGATCAGCAACAAACCCGGCTAAAGCAAACGCGAGACTCGCCATAATGCCATGGGCAAACATCAAAAACACAACTCCATTAAGACTAATCGTATTAAAACACGCGAGTCCCAAGAGAATATATCCCATGTGGCTACAGCTTGAATATCCTAAAATATATTTCAAATCACGTTGGGTGAGCGCAACAAGTCCGCAGAAAATAATATTAACGACCGCTAGCGTCGCGATGATCGGCATCCACGTGTGCGCGGCTTCCGGCATGAGCCCAATGGCAAAACGAATAATGGCGTAAGCTCCCATTTTTTTAAGCACACCAGCATGTAGCATGCTAACCGCCGTTGGAGCCTCGGCATATCCAATCGGGGCCCAGGTATGAAATGGCCAGAGAGTTAATGTGACACCAAATCCGACGACAATTAGCGGAAAAATCCAATTTTGAACAGCCAAAGGGATGGGGTTTGCGGCTAAATGCTGCTGGATCACAACTAAATCAAATGTGTTTAGGCCGGTGGAAAAATATAAGGCGATTAACCCAACCAACGCCAAGGCCGCGCCCGCGACTAAATAGAGTGTTAATTTCATTGCCGCCAGTTCACGACGTTCTGATCCCCAAATGCCAATCATTAAGAATACGGGGACAGCAGCAATTTCGTGGAAGAAATAAAAGAAGAAAATATCTAAAGACAAAAATGCGCCGTAAGTACCGATGATTGTGATCAGAAGCAGAATGTAATATTCTTTAATACGATCTTTAATCGATTGGCTGGCCACAACAGCGGCAAAAGAAGCAACGCCTAAAAGAAGAAGCATTAAAGAATTAATGCCATCGACACCCAAGTGATATGAAATCCCAAATTCTTTGACCCAACGGATCTGCTCAACAAACTGAAAGCCGCCGGCCACAGAATCATAAGCGGTAAAAACCCAGATCGATAAAAGAAATGGTAACAAGATGGCCACCATCGAAATCCGACGGATTAAGGTCGGCTTATCCGATGGGATAAAGAAAATCAGTCCCAAAAGAAGTGTTGGTAATAAAAGAATCCAGGAAAGGTTCGGCATCATCATAAATTTCTAACTAGAATTAAAAATAAAACACAAGTTCCAAGAACAAAAATTAAAGCATAAAACTGAACTAACCCTGTTTGCAAAGAACGAAATATTCGTCCACCGGCTTTAGCTGTACTCGTTAAACCAAAAACGCCATAACGGACAATCATCGTTTTTTCAAACCATTCTAAGAGCGCCGCAAAACTTTGTTGGACACGATTAACATACCAACCATAAGCGGTGTCGAAATAGTATTTATTTTTTAAAATTGGATAAATAAATCCAAGTTTTGATTCCAGTGGATCTTGCTTTGGACGTTTGCCATAGATCAGAAAGGAAATGCCTAAACCCAAAAGGGCAACGACCGAAGAAATGACGGCGACCTTCATATTAAGAGAAGGGTGCTCGCCTTCCGGGAATAAAAAGTGGGGAATACCAATAAATCCGCCAATAACAGAAAGAATGGCTAAGAAAATTAAAGGAAATGTCATGACTGCTGGAGATTCGTGAGCATGATTATCAGCCGAAGGTTTCCCCCAAAACGCCGTCCAAAAAAGACGCCCCATGTAAAAGGCGGTTAAGCCAGAGGTCACCGACGCTAAACAATATAAAAGTGGATTATGTTCAGAAGCTAAGGCTAAGATTTCATCCTTACTCCAAAAACCACTTAAAGGAAAAATTCCGCAAAGAGCAAGAGTTCCAATTAAAAATGTTAGTCCAGTAATAGGCATTTTTTTAAGAAGCCCATTCATGTTCCAAATATTTTGTTCGTGGTGAAGCGCATAAATAACACTTCCAGCCCCCAAAAACAAAAGCGCTTTAAAGAAGGCATGAGTTGTTAAGTGATACATGCCTTGCATCGGACCCGCTAAGCCTAAAGCCATAACCATCAAACCCAATTGACTAAGTGTTGAATAGGCGAGAATACGTTTAATATCATTCTCAACAATGGCCAGCGTCGCCGCCATAAGGGCCGTGATCCCACCGACGTAAGCAATGACGTTTAAAGCCTCGTGTAAGGGTTCGAAAATAAAAAAGGTGCGTGCTAAAAGGTAAACCCCAGCGGCAACCATGGTGGCGGCGTGAATAAGGGCGCTGACTGGTGTCGGCCCTTCCATAGCATCAGCGAGCCAAACGTGCAAAGGCACTTGGGCCGATTTTCCGATGACGCCGCAAAAAAGTAGCAAGGCTGTTATCGTTAACAGATGCGGATCTAACTGAGAAACGATGATTGCCAAATCGGTAAATTGAAAACTGCGGCCATGGCCTACGTCGGAGATACTCCATAATAAAAGTATCCCGCACAAAAATCCGAAGTCAGCCAAGCGATTGACCATAAAAGCCTTGACCCCAGCATCGGCCGCGGAAGATTTTCCATACCAAAACCCAATCAAAAGATATGAGCTTAACCCGACTAACTCCCAGAAAATAAATAATTGAATAAAGTTATTAGAAAGCACGATGCCTATCATAGAGAAGGCAAATAAACTTAAAAACGTAAAAAATCGCGGCATGCTCGGATCCTCAGCCATATATCCGCGGGAATAAATGAAAATGGCGCTACCAACACCAGTGACAACCAAGAGCATCATGATCGCCAGCGGATTGACAAGAAACCCAAAGTTGATCGTCAAGGCATCAAATTGAATCCAAGTAAAAGATTGTTGGAATTCGAGAGCTGGATGAGTTTGGAATATTTGGATGGCGATTAAAACTGTACAAAGAAAAGAGGTTAAAATTCCGGCGATAGACGATAATGAACTTAACGTTTTAGAGCGTAAGAAAAAAAGAGTGTTAATAACACAGGCAACAAGGGGCGCAAAAAAAGCTATCCAAACTAAAAGTGGGTTTACCATTTTAAATCCTTTAATTCATCAGCCTGAACGGTGGAAAAATGACGATACATCAAGACGATAATGGCTAGTCCAACCGCGACCTCTGCGGCGGCAACAAGAATAACAAAAAATACAATCAATTGTCCGGCGTAATCTCCATTAAAACGAGAGAAGGCGACAAAGACAATATTGGATGCGGCCAAAAGAAGCTCTAACGAAAGAAGAACCTTCAGGGCGCTGCGGCTTGTCATGATTCCAATAATGCCGATAAAGAAAATGCCGCCGCTTAAAAGAAGATATTGGTCTAGTCCGATCATGAATTTCCTTCTTTACCTGTTTTAAATGCCCCTTGAGCCAATGAAACAATCCCGAAAATTGCAATCAACAAAAGAAATGAAGTTAATTCAAAAGGCAGAAGATAATCTGTAAAAAGGATTCTGCCGATATTTTCAATTGACCCGTGAACAGAGGATGTTTCGATCGTCTGTGCAGCTAGTGTACTTTTAATGACCCAGAAAAATTCTAATAAAAACAAAATCCCTATCAACCATCCCATTAATTTAAAGCGATCTTGTCGTAAAAGAATTGTGGTATCCGACTGAAGATTCAAGCACATAACCACAAAAATAAAAAAAACAAGAACTGCGCCGGCATAGACCAGTAAAAGGATCATCCCGACAAAAAATGCCTCCAAAAGAACAAAAAGAGAAGACATCGCAAAAATGGCAACGACTAGAGCTAAAACGTTATATAGAGGATTGCGCGCAAGGACAACGGCAAGGCTTGCAAAAATTAAAACACCGGCAAAAAGATAGAAAATTATGGAGGACATATTTTTTAGTAAATATTAATAAGTACCTAATATTAAGGGGGATAGGAAATAAAGACAAATCAAGAAAAGGTCAATTTTTTGAGGCTGCTTAGCCTTTACAAATTTAACCTCATAATTAAATTATAAACAATCACCAACAAGATTGTTTTTCAGTTTTAAAAACTGTATAATCACTCCCATGATTACGATAATTTCGAAATAAAATTTAGGACACCACTACAAACATGCCTTTGATAATCACCTTAACCGCCGTTATTATTCCGCTCATCCTGCTAAAAGCCGGATATTATGGTTCATTCCTTTTTTCTTTTTCTATTCCAATATTATGGCAGGTCGTGATTAAGAAAAAATCCATTTCAACCTTAGGGTTAAAACATTCTAAACTTCTAAAAGCTATTCTTCTTGGGTTGATCAGTGGAATATGTTTAAGTCTCGTGGGAGTAACTCTACTAAAAAATATGGGGTTAAGCGGATTCACCTTTGCCGCTGGTGATCAGCTACATCTTAATTTCCATCTCTTTAGCCTGGATTTCGCCTTAAATAAAGAGGTTAGCTATCGACTTTTGCAAAACAGTCACACGCCAGCTGGCTTAGCTATTTATTATCTATTTAATATACTGCTCGTTGGGCTCGGCGAAGAAATGCTCTGGCGCGCTTTCATTCAACAAAAGGTTAAAGAAAAAACAAAGAAGCACTTGGCAATTATCTTAACAAGCTTAGGTTTTGCCCTTTTCCATTTTTATCTATTTGCGATAATGTCGATACCCCAAGGAATTATTTTTTTGAGTATCATTGGGCTAACTGGACTCATCTGGGGATATCTTTATGAATACTGCGACAACCTTTGGGCTCCGGCTATTTCGCACGGGATTGTTGCCGCCAGCATTTGGAAATATGCATTTTTTCAGATTTAATATTGCACAACGGTAGGATCGATTTTTTCAGACCAGGCGCTAATGCCGCCCTGGACAAGAAAAAGTTTTTGATAACCGCGAGATTTCAAAAATTCAATGGCTTTGGCACTGCGGCCGCCCATCTTGCAGTAGCAATAGATAGGCTTGTCCTTGGGAACACTTCCAAAATTCTTCTCGAAAGTACTCATCGGATTAAGATGCGCGCCGTTAATATGCGCGATGTCCCACTCATTTTGCTCACGCACATCAAGCAAATACAAATCCGCATTTTGATCGAGCAATCGTTTTAATTCTTCAACCGTGACTTCATTTTTATTTTGCGCCGCGCATTGCCAGGTCATTTCTTCTAATGTGCGAATGGTTGGCAAATTTCCACACAACGCACATTGAGGATCTCGTTTAATTTTAATCTCGCGAAGGCGAGAGCAGAGCGCATCAAAAATTAAAAGACGTCCAAAAAGCGATTCCCCAATCTGGCAAATCCATTTGATCGCTTCATTGGCCTGCATGAGCCCGATGATTCCAGGGATAACGCCGATTACACCGGCCTCAGCGCACGAAGGCATTTGATCAGGCGGAGGCGGCTCACTAAAAAAACATCGGTAGCACGGGCCCGTTGGTCCAAACATGCTGACCTGCCCCTCAAACTGATGCACCCCACCGTAAACAAAAGGTTTCTTCGCAAAAAAACAAGCGTCATTAATTAAATAGCGTGACGGAATATTATCAGTCCCATCGATAATCAAATCATAACCAGCGATAATCGATAACGCGTTTAAAACGGTTAATCGTTCGAAATGAGTTTTTATCGTGACGTTAGGATTTATTTTCTGAAGTTTTTCTTGGGCTGAGATGACTTTTGGTTTATCAATGTCAGTGGTGTCATGAAGAATTTGTCGATGAAGATTGGAAAGAGAAACTTTATCTGCATCAATAAGACCAATTGTACCGACACCAGCGGCGGCCAAATAAATCGCCGGTGAGGAACCCAATCCACCCACGCCAACCAGAAGAACCTTAGCGTTTTTAAGACGCGTTTGTCCAGCCTCCCCAATTAAAGGGAGAATCGTTTGACGGGCGTAACGGATTTGTTCTTCTTTTGAAAACATATCACCATCATATAAAATTTTTCTTGAAAGTCAACCCTGACGAAGAGTCAAAAATAAAAATGACAGATAAAATTATTCGAGTAAAATATCATTATCTAAAAACGAAAGGAAAATATTATGAGCAAAATTCGAGTTCTCGTTGGCACAAAGAAAGGCGCATTCATTATCACCTCTGATGGTAAACGAAAGAGCTGGAAAATTAATGGTCCATTTTTTGGCGGGTGGGAAATTTATCATATGAAAGGCTCGCCAGCTGATAAAAATCGATTGTATGTCTCACAGACAAGCGGATGGTTTGGCCAAATCATCCAGCGCTCCGATGACGGCGGAAAGACCTGGCATCAGCCTGGTACGCCCGCTGGAGCATCGACAACAACCCCCGATGGCATGCCCAAAGGCGAGAGCAATAATTTTCAATACGATACAAGCAAAACCGGCAAGCCACTGACGACCCATCAATGGTACGACGGCACACAACATCCGTGGGAATTTAAACGCGTCTGGCACGTTGAGCCATCGCTTAATGATCCCGACACCGTTTATGCGGGCGTTGAAGACGCTGCCCTTTTCCGAACAACCAATGGCGGAAAATCATGGCATGAACTCTCTGGATTACGCGGTCACAAATCTGGTAAACAGTGGACGCCCGGCGCGGGCGGCATGGGACTGCACACAATTCTTTTGGATCCTAAAAATCCAAAACGCATTTATATCGCGATTTCCGCGGCGGGAGTTTTTCGTAGCGATGACGCGGGTGACACCTGGAAACCGATCAACAAAGGACTTCGCTCTCAATATATCCCTGATCCAAACGCCGAGGTTGGTCATTGTATCCACCGGATCGCCATGCACACCTCAAAGCCCAACGTTTTGTTCATGCAAAAACATTGGGATGTCATGCGCAGCGATGATTCAGGCGAATCATGGAGAGAGGTGAGCGGAAATTTACCGACGGATTTTGGATTTCCTATCGAAGTTAACAGCAATGATCCCGAAACAGTTTATGTGATACCGATTAAAAGCGATTCCGAACATTATCCACCCGAAGGGAAGTTGCGTGTCTACCGCAGTAAAACCGGTGGCAATGAATGGAAGCCACTCACCAAAGGCTTACCACAAAAAAATTGTTACGTGAATATTTTACGTGATGCGACCGCCGTCGACAAATTAGATCCTTGTGGTATTTATTTTGGCACAACTGGTGGACAAGTCTACGCCTCAGCCAATGATGGCGATAGTTGGGAGGCAATCGCTCAAAATCTTCCTGGTGTATTATCTGTTGAGGTCCAAACACTGTGAAGATCACCGTCACCCTTCCGGCGCATTTACGTAACCTCGCCCACGTGAACAGTAATGTAGAAATTGACATTAAAGGGAAGGCAACAATTGCGTCTCTTCTTGATGCCCTCGAGCAAAAATATCCTATGCTCTGCGGCACGATCCGCGATCACGGAACGCTTAAGCGCCGCGCGTTTTTGCGCTACTATGCCTGCGAAAAAGATTTATCATTCGAACCTCCCGACACCTCATTACCCGAGGAGATTGTATCAGGGAAAGAACCATTTATGATTATTGGCTCGATAGCTGGAGGATGATTTTCATCTCTTGCACAAACCGCAAATGTGGATATAATTTCAATTCAGTATCTCGAGAATATAAAGGAGAATAGAATGACTCAAGCAACTGAAGTATTAACACCAACACGCATTTTAGAAACTGGTTTTGCTTTTTGGGCATCAAAGGTTTTGCTCACGGCTGTTGAGTTAGAAGTGTTCACGGTCCTATCGGGTAAAAAGATGACCGCAGTTGAATTGGGAAATGCCCTTAAACTTAATCCAAGAGGGACGTATGATTTCTTTGACACACTTGTTTCCATGAAATTTCTTGCGCGCGATGGTAACGGCCCAGCGGCAAAATATCATAACACTGAGGAAACAGCCCAATTTCTGGATAAAAATAAACCGCACTACGTTGGTGGAATACTCGAGATGAGCAGTCAGCGTTTGTTTAAATTTTGGCATGACCTGCCGGTCGCGCTTAAGACCGGCAAACCGCAAAATGAAGTTCGGCATAGTCAGAAACCAATGTTTGAGGAGCTTTATGCTGACCTGCCACGCCTAGAACAATTTATGTCGGCCATGGCGGGGATTTCACGCGGCAACTTTATGGCGCTCGCGGAGAAATTTGATTTTAGTCGTTATAAAACTTTACTTGATGTTGGCGGCGCGATGGGAGTGTTGTCTGTTTGTGTAGCCAAAAAATTTCCACAGATAAAATGCCAATCGTTCGATCTTCCCAAAGTTGTGCCGATTGCCGAACGTCATATCGCAAAAGAAGGATTGTCAAATCGTATCAAAGCCGTGACTGGCGATTTTTTTAAGGATCCACTGCCGAAAGCTGACGTCATCACGATGGGCATGATTTTGCACGATTGGAATTTGCCAAATAAAAAGCATTTGATTAAGGCAGCTTTTAATGCGTTGCCGGAAGGTGGAGCTCTTGTCGCGGTTGAAAATATTATTGACGATGAACGTCGTCAAAATACTTTTGGCTTACTAATGTCACTAAACATGCTCATCGAATTTGGCGATGCCTTTGATTTTACCTTTGCGGATTTTACTGGGTGGTGCAAGGAGGCAGGGTTTAAACGTTTTGAATTGATCCCGCTCGCTGGCCCATGCAGCGCGGCAGTGGCGTATAAATAAAAAGTTAACCAACAAAAAGGGAGGAACACATGAACAAAAAAATTATTTTAATCGCATTAACCTTGGGAGCGATATTTCTTATGTCGCGCGTTTCGGTCGCCGCTGATCCATTAGAAGTTGCGCCGGATATGTATAAACTCAAATTTGAAAACGACCGTGTACGCGTCATGGAAGTAACCTTTCAACCCGGAGAAAAAATCGCTGAACATTCACATCCCGATCATTTTGCCTATGTTGTTGAAGGTGGCAAAATACAGATTTCTCACCCTGACGGAAGCACCATGGATGCTGAGCTTAAGGTTGGAGACGTTGTTTGGATCAATGCCGAAACCCATTGGGCGGTTAATACCGGAGATACCGTCGTGCGCCTCTTGATCACGGAACTCAAAGAACCGAAAACCGTCGTAGCCGCTGTCGAAGCAGGTAAATAAAGAAATTAAACATGCCAGGCTTATCTTATTGGGTAGGCCTGGCATGTTCAAATATTACGGAGCGGGAATTTGGTGTCCCGGAATTATGAAGGCCTTGCCCCGCGCTGCCATGACCTTAAACAAGCCCAAAGCCAAAAGTAATCCATGAGGAATTCTGACATCAATTATCCACAATTGTTTAATTCTTTAAACAATCTTGATGTGCGATTTATTTTAAAGCGGCCCGATAAATTATTATTTATCCATAACTTGATACGATAGAACAATTTAAAAATTTTTTTACTTTCTATTAATTTTATTTAATCTTGGCATGCTTTATGCTATTAAATTAGTTGAAATAAAATCTGTCTAAAAGCATATGCGTAAATTTCTTCAAAAAATTTGTCTAAACCTCACCCTTCTGGTAGCTATCATTGGACTCGCGCGTCCTGCTCATGCCCTTGAATTCTACTTATTAGAAAGCGCATCAGGTATAAGCTACACTGTTTTGAGTAATCCTGGTGTTGTGGGGGTATCAGGTTCTTTTTCGTTGACTCAACTAGTTGGTAATGAATACGGAATGAGCGGCTTAACTGGTTCCATGAACGGGATACAGGAAACTTTTCTACTAAATAATGCTCCTCTTATAGCACCTACTGGTCAGGCGGTTATACCTCAGGCCCTAAATTTTATAAATCCTTTTGACGCAACAGGAACAGGAACTATTCATTTTCAGGGGGGAGTAAACCTTATTTCAAATCAACTCTTTCCATTTTCGGGAACTCCAGCAATTCTTGATGAAACCTCAACCGTATTTTCAAATATTTTTAATCTTATCCCACCGGCAACAGAATTTTCAACGTTTGGATTTAATCTTGGCCCTGGACAACATCCAACGACAAGAACAGCCAGCTTTGGAGATGTTCCCACTGATGGAATATTTCTGGCGCCAAATAGCTCAGTTGTCTTCCAATGGGCTGCACATCCTAATACTGGCATAGCCTATGGACTTGCTGGCCTAAATGCGGATAGACACGGTGATATCGTTGGAGGATCTTATTGGATCACAACACGCGACCCTCAAGGATCATCAGCTATTCCTGAGCCTGCCAGTATTCTTCTATTCTCAACTGGTCTCATTGCGGCCATTAACAGAAATAGAAAAAGATTACAAAACGTAAAATAGCTCAGCAATATATTTTCCCGCCTTGCTTTTAACCCCCAATTACTTTATAATTCCCGTCATGCAAGCAAACTTTTGGCACCAGCGCTGGAAAGATAATGATATTGCCTTCCACGAAAAAGAAACTAACCCAGCCCTGATCAAACATTTCAAAAAGCTCTCATTAGCGAAAGGCTGTCGGGTATTTTTACCGTTGTGCGGAAAAACATTAGATATAGCGTGGTTACTTGCGAGCGGCTATCGTGTAGTTGGAGCTGAGTTGAGTGAAATGGCAATTGAACAATTGTTTACGGAACTTACGGTAAAACCAAATATATCACGATTGGATAAATTCATTCATTACAGCGCCAAAAATGTTGATATTTTTGTTGGTGATATTTTTAATTTATCAAGTCAAATACTGGGCAAAGTCGACGCCATTTATGATAGAGCCGCTTTGGTTGCTCTGCCCAAAGAAATGCGCAATCAATATGTTGAGCACTTAATGGAAATTACAAATAAAGCGCCGCAGTTACTCCTTAGCTTTGAGTACAATCAAAACGTAATGGAAGGTCCGCCTTTTTCAGTAACTAATGAAGAAGTGAAAGAGCATTATTCAAAAAATTATAAACTAACGCTTCTTTCCAGCAGCGATATCCCGGGTGGATTAAAAGGGAAGTGCCCAGCGAAAGAAAATGTTTGGTTGTTAAAAAACAACTAGGAAATTCAAGAAATAATCCAGCGACAAAATAATTAATTCTAAATAATTAAGTATGATTTCCCCAGAATTATATAAATAATTTGCGTCTGAGCTTCCCAATTGCACCAAACAAACCACTGCTAAACAATAAAAATGAAGAAGGTTCCGGAACAGGATTGCTGGAAGGACTGGCACCAATGGTACCAATACTTGCGCCTCCGCCAAACGCCCGCAAATTTTTATCCAGATCAAATCCAGCGACACCAATCGCCAGCGGATAATTTGGATGCGGGGACCAAGCAAAGACAATTGATTGATTACCTAATAATAAGATACCATCAGATGGTGCCGGATCTAAAAAAGGAATATGCGATGTTGGATGACCTCCTGGAGGGAGATTAAATCCATATATAGGGTAATCAACATTTGGATCAAAATTAGAAGGGAATAACGTTCCCGGATTTGGAGCTTGGGTTGTTAACTGACCATTAAAAAGAGATCCCATCAAATCTGCCATCGTAAGGTTTGTTCCGTTATCAAATCTTACTGTTCCACTACCCGTGGGGTCAAATCGAGCTATCGATGACGCGAACGGGATAGCGGGAATAATAGCTGATTGAAAGTTAGGGGCAACATTACCTGTTGATGGAGAGATTATATAATCTGTGACAAAGTTATTTGAGGAATCTCCAAAACCGGTAAGACCATAAATATTGGAGCCTAACTGTGTTATAGAAACTGGGTTGCCCGGAGGAGCCCAGATAATGTCATAGGTTGTTCCATCATTGGCATTAACAATCGCATGTACAATAAAAGCGTCACTTTTTGTTGGGGTAAGTGGTAGATAGCAAATTAAAAATAAAACTATTACTAAAATTTTTAATTTCATCATTTTCTCCTGATTAATCTGATTAGTGTAATCATAAAATTATAGTATTAAAGTTATTTTGTCAACAAGACATACCCTGACGGAAACGGACACGAATTTTTAAATTGAAATTCTTTTATTTTGGCTTATACTTTTTACAAAATGAAATAGTATGGTTGCCCCCCTAGATTTGAGTGGGCAGATAGTGAGTAAAATATACTGATGATCAACCAAACAAATAAAAAAACCATTTTTATAGAGACCTACGGCTGCCCCCAATTGATTTGCTCGTTGCGCTCGCCAATCAAAGCGTTGGGGACTGCCATGAACAATCAGGGTCAGACCTCGGCAAGATATTGATAAATAAGAGGATAGATCGAAATACATTTGAATTAACACCGATGGAAAAAATGAAATAGGCAAGGCTAACGAATTATTAACTAAATAATTGATACTGAACAATTTACCGGGGTCTGACCCCATTTATTTATTTATATTTATATCTCTTATATCGCTGACCAACGAGCAAAAATTCCACAAGGCAACAAACGGTCATCTTTAATGTGTCGAATAGTGCACTCACCGATTTCAAGATTTCCTTTATTGCCAAATAAAGCCTTTAAGTTATTAGCATACGCAATCGATGAATACCCTGAAGCGTACCCGTGAATCAGAAAAAATAACGGCTGAGGTGATAAAAGTTTCTGACAGTTTTCAAGCAAAGAAATTAAATCAGTTTCAATACGCCATAACGAGTGTGTTGGCCCATGGCCGAAGGCGGGCGGGTCAAGAATAATAGCATCATATCGATTCCCACGAGTTAATTCCCTTTTTACAAATACCCGGGCGTCTTCAACAATCCAACGGATTGGCTTTTCTTTTAAATGAGATAACTCAGCATTTTCTTTTGCCCAATTAACAGAAACTTTGGAAGCATCTATATGGCAGACATTGGCGCCGACTTGAGCGCAGGCAAGCGATGCCCCTCCGGTATAACCAAAAAGATTAAGAACCTTAATTGGCCGCTTGGCAGAACTAATTTTATCGCGCATCCATTGCCAGGATGGTTGGTTTTCCGGAAATATTCCGATATGTTTAAAAGACGTTAACTTAATCCAAAATTTTAACCCGTCAAATTTACACTCCCATCGATCGGGCAATTTTTGATGTGTTTGCCAGCTTCCACTCTTGGAGGATTGGAGAAAGACGGCATCGGTTTTTTTCCACTCAACGTCTGATAATTTTTTAGGCCACAAGGCCTGGGGATCCGGCCTAGAAATTATAAACTTACCGTAGCGTTCTAATTTTTCATTATCGCCGCTGTCTAATAGTGCATAATCATCGATGGGTACTGTTGTTGTGATAGCCATAAAAGGTTTTTAGTTAAAACTAAATTTGGTTAAAATTAAATTTGGTTAATATTAATATTAATCTTCACCTAAGTCAATATTAGTTCGTCCTGCTTTGTTTTTAATACCGGTCGTTGATATAATTCATCTAAAAAAACATTCTAGTAACAGCAACTTTCCTGTGTTATTCTTAACGCTATAAATTTTTATAGAAAAGGTAATGTGTCCCGTTTTTTTATTTGTTGGTTTAATTCAAAATAAAAAATATTTTAGAGGAGTTCTTTAAAAATGGTGTTTGAGAAAATTACCAGCGTTCAGAATACGTTTATTAAACAAGTCGTTCATCTGCGTGACCGACGTGCCCGTCAGAAAGAGGGCCTGACGATCGTTGAAGGTGTGCGAGAGGTGCAAACGGCTTGGGCTGCGTCCGAACGTTCGGCTTTTGAGCGCATTTATTTTTGTCCGGAGCTTTTCAAGGATGACTACGGGCTGTTGAAGGAATGTGCTGCCTCGGGCGTCACGGTGTGTGAGACTACACTCAATGTTTTTCAGAAGATTACCTTTGGTGATCGACAGGAAGGTTTGCTCGGCGTTTGCCGTTTTCCACAGACCACACTCAAAAGTTTGAAGTTGGGCAAAGATCCTCTTTGTGTGGTAGTGGAATCGGTGGAGAAGCCAGGAAATTTAGGTGCGATTTTACGGACATGCGACGGTGCCAAAGCTGATGCGCTCATTGTCTGCGGCGGATTGACGGAAATTTATAATCCCAACACTGTCCGAGCAAGCCTTGGCGCGGCATTTACTGTGCCGGCGGTTGCGGCTACTAATGAGGAAGCTCTTGAGTTTTTAAGGTCGCAAAAGA
>JAHFGL010000016.1:0-32264 GCA_023247445.1 Candidatus Omnitrophota bacterium
AGTCTTATGGATGGGAGATTGTTGACAGAGTTGAAGATATAATTTCTGAGAATAGTGGTAATCCTGCAATTAACGGAGAAGTCTCAAAATTTCGCGATACGGTAAAAATTCTTGCGGATGTTCGCGACCCCGCGATGCTGACGGTTAACAAGGACGGGCAGATTGCACATCAGAATCGTTTGGACAAAAACCACTATGATCTTCCGCTGGAGAGGTTTGGAGTTTCGGGAGTAAATATAATTGATGATTTACGTGCATCAGCTCGAGAAGCTTTAGGAGAAGATCCTCTCATCGCTGCCTACGGCTCATCGACATATGCGCTTACCCCTCAGGGAAAAATTGATTGGAATAAGATAACTGATATTGATTTACGAATACATGCAACGGCTATGACCGCGCAATCCTACGATAAGATTATGGTTAATCTCTATCGATTTCTTATTGAAAAGTTAGGAGCAAAAGGGGTGTTTGCCGAAAACATAAATAATGGTAACGAAGCTATAAGAGCTCAGGCTATGAAAGAATGGGGGATCCGGGATCAAAAGACCGGGAAGGTTATAAAAATTCATTTACAAATGTCAAATTACGATGAACTTTTTGATAAAGATTATATTGGTTACCGAACATATAGTTTTCTGGAATCATATTTTGGTAACACAGATGAGTTAAATAAAGTTTTGAATGCGCAAGGCGTAGAAAATATTATCGATCTACAGCTTCAATATTATAAAAATACACTTGAGGAAGTTAAGGAGGCAAGTACATCTATCTTTAGAGACAAGACACGCTTAATAAAATCTTTATACCAACTATATTGGCTTACCGGGCAAACCAGACAAGGCCGATTTTTATTAGATACGCTGGAAGAACTTGGAATTTTATCTGGTATTCGCGATCGTCGATATCAATTTGAATTTGAACGAAGGTTTGTGACTGATTTTAAGACGGCCGCATCGAAATTATCAACGGATTTAGAAAATGGAACAGCGCGAAAGTTATTGGAACAACAAGTTTTAACGGACAATGCGATGTTCAGTGCCTCGCAATGGAAACAATTAAGAATTGAACCAGGGATAGATGTCGAAGAGGTTAAAGCAAATCTTCGTGAGATTAAAAGAAACATTAATTATACCAATAGCGATCTTGACCCCGACCAAAGAAAATATAATACAGATGATTTTAGTGATCAAATCATCGAGCAATACGGTGATGCCATCGATATTTTTAATAAAGTCATTCTTAATGGTCCAATGGATGCCGACGGATTAGAACGAGTTTTCTTAGGCTTCCATGAAGCCTTTGGAAAAGATATTGTTAGAGAAGCTGGAAATTTTGGAGATCCAAGGGATCGTAGAATTGTGCATGAATTATTTACAGATTTATTTGCTGATAAGTTTGATCAAGAACTCAAGAGCGATCCAATAGCGGTGGCCGCTGATTTCTATGTCACCTTAGTCAATCTTCAATCTTTTCATGACGGAAATAAACGTAATGCAAATCTTATTATGAATTACATTTTATTAAAATCTGGATATACGCCTTTTGTTCTTTCTCTAGATAATGCCAAAGAATTCGCGAGCATTGTTTTGCCTCATGATGACGAATATGACATTGATAAAGAAAAATTTGAAGAGTTCTTAAGGGAGAACGTTCGTCTACGCGACCCCGCGATGCTGACGAAGATTCCAATTGTAAAATTAATAAGCAAAAGTGGTTTCAAAAATCTGCCAATTTCTCCACTCAATGCCAAATCTCAAATGCGTCTAGATGACGCCAAGCGTATGTTTGCTCGGTATGACGAAGATAATTGGATTGATTTAAATACTAATCAGCCAAATATTTTAGTCATTGGTGGGATTAGGGAAGAACTTGAATTTTTATTTAAACGCTATCCTAACGCCACTATTAGCGTTGTTAATCTTAATGAAGAATATTTAACAGAAATCCAAACGGCCTATCAAGGCTCGGAGTTGGCCAGAAGAATTAAATTGTTTTTGGCTGATGCCAGGACATTGCCTGTTGATCAGTTTCCCGATAAGTCTTATGATTTAACATTTGCCAATGGCGTGGATGAATCAGGTTTTGATCCAACATCAGCCAGAGAATTTGTAACACGCATCAAATTTATGAAGGATATTATTGCCCAAGAAATACGGTTACTTAAGCCGAGTGGAGTGATGTATCACAATACAATGGATCCAAAGGATTTCTTTGATTCGGCAATAAGAGAAGGCGTCCTTATACCTCTGCCCCCTAAAAGTTATCCGTTATTTCTAAGAAAAGCTTCCGACCTCGCGATGTTGACTCAAGTAACGTTTACACTAAAGAAAGACGACGGGCTTTATGTAAAATTGCCGGATGATACTGATCCTTTGGGCAAACGAAATCCCATAACAGTTTTTGCTAAAGATGGACATGATTTGCTTCATCTAATTATTGCCAAGCATGGTGAAAGTTTTGTGGTTGATTTTCTGGCCCAAGTAGCCGCAGGTAATCGAGGACGTGAATTACCCGCTGCTAATCAAAAGCGCTTGGATGAAGAGATTTTAGTAAGAGGACTTCGTGATTATGTTTCAGCGTTTCAAGAGAATAATGCTACTAAGGCCCAAGAAGTTCTCGATCGTTTAATGGCCAGTGTAAATTTAAAAGATTTTGAATTGGATGAGGAAAAATTTTTATCCGCGGCAGCAGATTTAATGGCACAGAGAGAAATTTTGGCGAAGGACGGACAGGTTAGTTTTACCTTTAAACAAAAGCAATCTGACCAATTCGAGGGCGTACCTGTGTTTACGAAGATTGACGAGTCGGCAGTCGCTCCCCAATCCGTTGGTGAGGACGAGTCGCTGCTGGGAACTCAACAGAAGCGGCTGATGATGGATACGTATGGATACTTTCGATCTTTAACAGCAAAACAAATTATAGATGAATTAGGAGAAGGGTATGAAAAATTAAAAGCTGAATTGAGAACAGTTTCCCCAGACTATTTGTCAGACGCCATGGCACAAAAGTTACGCGAGATTATTGTTGGAGTCACCGCTAAAGTTAGATTTGGTGAAAAGTCTATTAACGCACTTATGTTAGCAGCGGCAAAGGCAAGATTAAAGCAGTTAGGACTTCCAGCCACTGAAGATTATTCAAAAGCCAAAGCCGCTATTATAGAGAAGGAACAAACGTTAAACCAAAAATTATTTGCGCAAAGGCAAAAAGCTAAAACGGATATCGAAGAATATTTCCATGGGCAAGAGCCTTTAGAGGAAATCGCTGAAGCTATGGATGGGGGAATTATCAAAGATTTTATTTATAACGCTATGTTTGATAGTTTAATTATAAAAAGTGAAGAATCTAGAATCCATTTAGCGGAGATTATTGATGTTTTAGATGCTAAATCAATAGTGCTTTTAATGAGCGCAGTTAGGAAGGTTGTCGGAGACAGAGCAAAGAAAGTCCCGGGGCAAGTGGACGAGTCGATGCTGACATTGAAACAACAATATATTAATCAATTTCGTGAATTAGGAATTAGAATTCTAGATCAAACGATTGCCAGTGGCAGTATCTTTTTTGAACCAGGCGGAGTCCAACCTGCCTATGGAGACGTGGAATATTTTAAATCCAATGAGCTCATTATGCATTTGGCTCCTTCAACGACGATTGATTTAATCGCCGTTATGAGAGAATTAGGGGAGGGTAAAGCACTTCGCCAGTTAAGAGATCAAGGGTTTAAACGTATCTATTTACCTGTCCATACACCGCAGATGCAAAGTTTAGTTAGAAGAATGGCGGCTAAATTAAATGTTGATTTAACTCCAGAGTTTGAACTAACGACTAATCATGAAAAATATTTAAATGGAAGTAGGGTTGATTATGAAGAGAAGGCCAAAAGCCAACCAGATGTATTTTCTCCAACATCAGATTATTTTACGTCACAATTATTTTATATCGACTTGGATCCAGCACTAGTAACACAAGAACCTAAGCTGCGACAAAGTCAAGCGGCTGCAGTAACAGCGCCACCTCAAAATCAAGATTCGCAAAACGTCGGTGGTATTAACTTAAATCCAGCATTGCTTGATTTGCAAATTAAGCGTGACGGCAACGGCATTCCGCTGCCGATGGAATCTCAGGATTGGCAGAATATGCAAATCGAGGGATTTGTCCCCATTATTATTAATGTCGTGCCGGTCTCCAACTTGCCGATGCTCTTGGGCGTTAACGAAAGCCAAGAAGAGAAACCCTTTAATTCTGCGCAAGACACCAAGCCGCAAAATTTAAGTTATGATTTTGACCGAAACAAAAGAATGAGCTTCGTGTTTAATAAACTAGGCGTTACAATGTAAATGGTTTAAAAACACGAAAGGCCGCCTTCAAGCGAGCCTCGTCATTTCCTCTCTAAAGGAAATGGAAAAAATGACGGGAGATTCACAATGAATAAGAAAGTTTTGACACTCATCATGGTTGGTCTGTTAGCCGTTCCAGTTTTAAGTTGGGCGGAAAAGGATGAAGCTTCTAAGGGACATCGTAAAGAAATGAAGGCCAAGGTGGCTGCTCATCGCCAAGAAAAAAAAGAAGAGAACAAGGCTTTTCGCGAAACACTCAAAGACAAAACTCCGCAAGAACGAGCTCAGGCAATGTTGGAACATCGTAAAGCCGAACATCAAGAGCAGATAGCATTTCAAGAAAATAATTACAATGAGCGACTGACTCATTTAAAAGAAAATTTAGCCAATAACAAGAAATTAAGCGAAGAACAAAAAAGCGAGCTGCTTAGTTCATTTGAGAAAAATCACCAAGAGAATGTCGCTTTTCGTGAAAATCAATATCAAGAGAATATTAGCTTTATAGAAAGTTTAGCTAACAATCCCAACTTAACTCAAGAACAAGCTCGTGAAGCAATGAAGGCGCATCGTCAAGAGCAGAAGAGCGAAAACCAAGAGTTCTTTAAATCTCAGCGTAAAGAAGTTAAATCCAAACGAGATCAGATGCGCTCGCAAGTTAAGGATGACAATAAAGATTAGTAAATGTTTTTAACCCCTTGTGGTTCTTTCTCACAAGGGGTTTCGTTTGCATTTTCAAAATGCGTCATATATACTTTCGTTAAATATTATTTGAAAGGATTGATGTGATGCCTAGAAATAGAAATTATATAAAAGTTATCATTATTGGACTTACTCTTTGTACCTTTGGCGTAACCCCCAGCTATGCTCAGTTCAAGAAGCGCAATGTCTTTGAGGCTTTGGGAGATAGTATTAAAAATTTCCAAACTAAAATGCAAGAAAACAAGGCCAAGCAAAGTGAACTTAAAGGAAAGTTGGCCGATCAAAAAGCCGATCAAGAATCATCCAGAAATAAATTGAAAGACATGAATAGTAGAGCGCAACGATCAATTGATGATGCACGGCACCAACGTAAAGCTGCCGAGGATAGTATGCGGCGCGCCAAGATTATGCAAGATCAGCAACGGCAGATGTTCGACAGTAATAGGCGAAGCCGTCATTAGTTTTACACCTTTGCCCTTGTTCCAACCAAAATTTGGGATAAAATAGCCCCATGTCCCAAGATGTTTTAAAAGTTTCAGAACTCAACCAATTCATCAAAGACGTTATCAATTCAGGATTCCCTCAAGCCATTTGGGTCTGTGGAGAGATTCAAGGTTATGATCGCAATAAAGATCGAACCCATGTTTTTTTTGAACTTGTCGAAAAAGATCCCAATTCCAAAGACATCGTGGCCCGCATCGGACTTGTTATCTTCGCCAATCGTAAATTTCAAATCGAAAGTGTTTTAAGGCGCAGTGAAAATGCTTTTGCGCTTAAAGATGACATTGAGGTTAAGTTTGCCTGCAAAGTAGATTTTTATGCACCGCATGGCGCGGTTCGACTCATTGTCGAAGACATTGATCCAACATATACGCTTGGAAAGATTGCCCAGGAAAAGCAACGGCTCATTACGCTTTTAAAAGAGAAGGGTGTTCTTGATAAAAATAAAGAACTGAAGTTACCGACAGTTGCGCTTAATATTGGACTCATTACCGCCTATGATTCCGCCGCCTATAATGATTTTATTTCGGAGCTACAGAAAAGTGGGATTGGTTTTAAAATTTATTTACGGGATAGTTTGATGCAGGGCAAAAAGGCAGAAGCGGATATCGTAAAAGCCATTGATAAACTTAATCGAGTTAGCGCGCTTGATGTGATTGTCATTACCCGCGGTGGTGGGTCGATTTCAGATTTGAGTTGTTTTGATAGTCAATTGATCGCGGAAAGAATCGCGGCATCAAACTTTCCTGTTCTTAGTGGCATTGGACACGAGATTAATACAACCATCACCGATTTAGCCGCGCATACGTATGCCAAAACGCCGACGGCCATTGCCCAATTTCTGGTTGGGTCTGTCCAAAACTTTTTAAACACGCTTAATGAACAGGGAAGTAAAATTGTCGAGCTGGCAGAGAACATGATTGATCGAGAGCGGCAGCGCTTAAAAGATGCCGCTGTGAATTTACAAAACACAACCAGACATTTTTTAAAAGAACACAATGAACAAATCATCCGTATTGAGGAAGTGATTCGGCATAAACCGGAGAATATTTTGGCTAAGGAACGATCGTTGCTTACGAATAGTCAGGAAATTCTAAAGAAAGTTATTAAGACGCGTTTGCAAAACGATCAGTGCAAATTGGAAAGTTATCGCAAGATTATTGACATTGTGCATCCGGCTAATACAATGAAGCGCGGGTTTAGCATCACCCGTAATAGTCAGGGGAAGGTGGTCAAAGTGGTGAAGGATGTTCGAGCGAAAGAACAGCTGACGACAGAGTTGATGGATGGAGTAGTTCGAAGTGAAGTGAAATAGTTTTTATCCGTCATTCTGAGCACCACAGGTGCGAAGAATCCCAAAACATTTAAGAAATTCTGAGATCCTTCACTTCGTTCAGGATGACGTGAAGATGTTTATAGGAGAATAATATGGCCGAAAGCAAATATAGTAAATCGATCAAGAAGCTGGAAGAAATTATTGAGAGGATCGAGAACGAAGAAATTGATGTCGATGAATTATCCGACAAGGTCAAAGAAGCCGTTACGCTGATTAAAGATTGTAAGAGCAAGATTGAGAAGGCGGAGTTTGAAGTTAAGAAAGTTGTCGAAGATTTTGACATTGAAGAGAAAGAGTAACGTTAAGTATGCTATCAATCTCCACCTCTTGGAACTCCAACGCTGATACCAACTGGCAAGAATGGTTAACTCAAATCAAAGATTTGGGTTTAAATTCTATTGAGCTCAGCTATACCCTCAGCGACACTCAGTTAAAATCAATTGAAGCGTTAATTAAAACGATGCACATCAGTGTTTCGAGCATCCACAATTTTTGTCCAATTCCTAACGATGAACCCTCACCGCGGCATGTCTCGAATTATTATCGATTGTCTTCTCTTGATGATCGGGAGCGCGCGCAGGCGATTAAGTGGACTAAAATTTGCATCGACACCGCTGTTCGCGTTGGCGCAAAGGTTGTTGTTATTCACGCCGGGACGCTTGAGCTTGCTGATGACCCATCGATTGTTCTTATTAAATTATTTAAGGAAGGAAAAAAGGATTCGGATGAATTTAAACAAGCCAGGGAAAGATTAATCGCGGTTCGAGAAGCGCATCGCGCTCCGTATATCAAAGCGCTTGAAAAAAGTTTGTTTGAGGTTGTCAACTATGCGAAGCAAAAAGAAATCAAGATCGGTTTAGAAACACGTTATTATCCGATTGAAATGCCTAATTATGATGAGATCGATTATTTTTTAAATCTCTTTGGTTCGTATGGAATGTATTATTGGCATGATGTTGGACACGCCCAGATGCAACAGAAACTTGGACTCGCGCAGCATAAAGATTTCTTAAGCCGATATAAAGACCGTATGATTGGTGTTCATCTGCACGGAATGAAAGAGGCGCGCGATCATTTGGCCCCGTTTGACGGAGATCTCGATCTGACGGAAATTCTTCCACTACTCAAAGATAATATTTATCGTGTGATCGAAGCCCGATATGCCACACTTGAGCAAATCAAAACAGCTGTCGATAAATTAAGTACCCGCAAGTGAGCCTAAATTTGCGTATCCGCCAATTTTTTTATGCCCTCATGGTTCTTGTCATTGTGGTGGTCAACGTTACGCGATTTATCGATTTAGATAAATCTCCCCCTGGATTTCATGTCGACGAAATGGGAGCGGCCGTGACAAGTTATTGTCTGGCCACCGAAGGCGTTGATGCCAAAGGAATTTCATACCCAGTCTTTAGTGATTTAAATTACGGTAGCCCTAAACCTCCCACTTATATTTATCCGATGGCGCTGTGGTTAAAAGTATTTGGATTATCCAGAGCCAGTGTCCGGGCACTATCGGCGATGTTTATTGTCTTAAGTATTTTGGGATTATTTATTTTTGGTCGCCTGACCGTCGGCTGGTCTTATGGATTATGGGCTGCTTTTTTTGCATCGATCTCACCGTGGATTTGGACATTTTCGCGCATCGGATATGAATCTTCATCGTGCGTTACATATTTAATTTGGGCCATGGTTTTTATCGCCTGTGGACCAAGGACACTTTATATGATCGCCGCCGGATTTTTTCTTTCCTGTGCCATGTATGCCTATCCACCGATGCGTGTTCATGTGCCTTTAATGCTGCCCTTTTTAATTTGGTATGGGACTAAAAAATTAAATTTAAAGTTCAAACATTTCTCAATTTTCTTTTTAAGTTTATTTGCTTTTTCGATTCCCCTGATCATAAAAGTTTTAAACGGCTCGTTACAGCAAAGATTCAATGAACTCAGTATTTTTGCTCCAGAATACTGGAAGACCCTCGGAATTAATCATCCCGGGGTGTGGGATTATGCCTATTTGTTTTTTAACAACATGTTAAAACATTTTCAGCCGAATTTTTTATTTCTTCATGGGGATCAAGCGATTGTCCATTCAACACAATTCTCAGGCGAGATATGCTGGCTAGGTATCCTGACACTTATCGCCGGCATCATCTGGATTTTATTTAAGCTCCTGCCTTGCGTGTCATACCCGCGAAAGCGGGTATCTAGAATCAGCGAGGTAAACTCCAGCGGGAATCTAGATGAACACAAAACTGGATGCCCGACAAAAACATTCGGGCATGACAATACAAAGAAAAATCCATCGCCATTATTTTTGTTCGCCAATATTGTCATCGGCATTGTTCCTGCGGCCTTAACTTATGATGGTTCGCCGCATGCGCTACGCAGTATCGGGGCGTGGCCGTTTGTTATATTGACTTTAGCCCTAATCATGTACACGATCAGCCGTGATTGGCCAATTATGCTGCCCCTGGGCGTCATAACCGGCATGTTATTTTCATTCTTTTATTTGAAAGACTATTTTCAAGTTTATCCGAAGAAATCTTGGGGAATGTTTAACACGTGGTCGACCGAACAAGCCCAGGCTGCCAAAAGCGAGAAGGACTGGCTAAAGTTTATGATCGTTAATTACGGTAAGGATCTTAATGTGCGTTATTATTTAATGGAACGTGAAGGTGTCGGCTGTTTTGAATCAGCAACAATCTGGGAAAAAATTAATCAAAAGGTTATTACTGAATTAAAGAAAAAGCCATGACAGATTTACCCACTTATCTTTCCATCATTATCCCAGCTTACAACGAAGCTGACCGCATCATTCCTACGATTGAAGATGTGATCAACTATTGTCAGAGTAAATCTTTTCGTTACGAAATTATCGTTGTCAGCGATGGCAGTGAAGATAAAACTGTCCAAATCGTCAACGCAACGTTTCATCTGCAAAAAGAACGTATGAGTAGGGGCATTGGTATTGTTCTAGGTGAAGAGAGCAATCACGGTAAAGGGTATTCCGTCCGTAAAGGCATGCTTCACAGTAAAGGAGAGTTGGCCATTTTTTGTGACGCCGATGGATCCACTCCTTTTTTAGAGATAGAGAAGATGCTGCCCTTTCTTGGACAGTACGATGTGTGCATTGGATCTCGGGCTCTGGCGGGAGCCGATATTGTACGCCGGCAGAATTTGGTTCGTCAGACAATGGGAAAAACGTTTAATTTTTTAGTGCGGCAATTAACTCAACTTCCCTTTAAAGACACTCAATGCGGTTTTAAGTTGTTTACCCGTCAGGCCGTTAATACGATATTTCCCCGCGTACGACAAAATGATTTTTCTTTTGATGTAGAACTTTTAGATCTGGCCTTGCGATCTGAACTTAAGGTCAAAGAAATTCCCATCCGTTGGATCAATCATCCACATTCAAAAGTTCGGATAGGGCAAGATTCATTTAATATGCTGAAAAATTTGATAACGATGCGAAGGCAACCGTCCAGCGATTAGCGATTATCTCTATCGACAAATGAATATTTCTTTGTTAGAATCCGGATATTAATTATGGAAAATCAATCTGTGATTTCCCCTTACAAAATTCGCGAAATTATCCTCGACCAATCCAAACGAGCTCATGTTGGTCATATCGGCTCGGCCCTTTCTGTTACCGACATTTTATCCGTCCTTTATGGAAGTATCCTCAAAATTTCTGATCCTGATGATCCGCTGCGCGATCGATTTATTCTTTCCAAAGGCCATGCGGCATTGGCTTTGTATGCCACCTTTTATCTGAAGGGATGGTTAACCAAAGAACAGTTGGATACCTATTGCGCCAACGACAGTCATTTAGGTGTTCATCCAGAACATCATCTGCGGGGAGTTGATTTTTCAACCGGTTCATTAGGACAAGGATTGTCGATTGGTGTTGGATCAGCTTTGGCGGCCCGATTAAAAAAAACTTCGCAGCGGACATTTGTTTTAGTCAGCGATGCCGAATGCAATGAAGGTTCTGTGTGGGAGGCGGCGATGGTCGCGGCGCACCAAAAACTTTCTAATTTAATTGTCATCATCGATTTAAATGGTCAACAGGCGCTGGGCTACACCAAGGATGTGATTGATTTAAATCCGATGTCCAAGCGCTGGCAATCTTTTGGTTGGGATGTGCATGATGTCGACGGCCATAGCATTTCGCAGATGACAGAAGTTTTATCAGGTCTTAATACAAATTCAGAAACTCCGCATGTGATTGTTGCCCACACCACTTTTGGCAAAGGTGTTTCTTACATGCAAAATAAAATCAAATGGCATTACTGGCCGATGTCGGAGGAAGAGTACCGAACTGCAAAAGAAGATATCGCAAAATTACAAATCACAAATTCTAAATGACAAACAAATTACAATTATCAATAAACAAATTCCAAAAAATGAATATATTTCTGAAGTTGGTCATTGGTATTTGAATATTGTCTGTAATTTGAGATTTTGTTTTTGGAATTTAATTTCAAAATATGCGTAACACTTTTATACAAACCTTAACAGAATTAGCCGCCCAAGATCCGCGCATTATTTTCTTAACCGCCGACCTTGGTTACACTGTTGTTGAACCATTTGCGAATCGTTTTCCCAATCGATTTTTTAACGTCGGAGTAGCTGAACAAAATATGATCGGCATGGCCACAGGAATGGCGGAGGCAGGATATATTCCCTTTGTTTATTCCATTTCAAATTTCGCGTGTCTTCGTCCTTATGAATTTATTCGTAATGGTCCTGTTCATCATCAACTTCCCGTACGCATTGTTGGTGTCGGTGCTGGATTTGATTATGGCTCTGCTGGGATAACGCATTATAATTTGGAAGATGTTGGGGCGCTGCGCATTCAAAAAGGTCTCAAAATTATTGTCCCGGTGGATAATGAGCAGACAAAAACAGCGTTACTTAAAACATGGAATTTACCTGGACCAAGTTATTATCGTTTGGGAAAGGGAGAGAAGAAACAGGTTCCAAATTTAAACGGAAACTTTGATTTAGGACAGGCGCAGCGCATAAGCGATGGCAAAGATGTTGTTTTCATTTGCATGGGCACGATCAGTCATGAGGTGATCGAGGCAACGGATGCCCTTTCAAACAAAGGAATTTTTTCTTCGGTCGTGATTGTCTCTAGTTTTAATCCTTCGCCGGAACAAGATATTGTTAAAATTTTAAAAGATTTTCCACTGGCCATTACCGTTGAAGATCATTATATTACCGGAGGCTTAGGTTCATTTGTTGCCGAGGTTGTGGCGGAAAACGGGTTAGCCACTCAACTTGTTCGTTGTGGCATCCGAGGCTTGGTTGAAGAAACGGGCAGCCGCGCTTTCATGAATGACAAATACGGAATATCCAGTCAAAAATTAGTTAAGACCGCAATCGATTCACTTAAGAAAATAGGAAATGCAAAACCATCTCATCTCTATAATTCTTCCTATACACAAACAGTCTGATCATATCCAAAACCTCGTTGATCAATTCGAAGCCGAGCTCTCCAAACTGCCGGTTGCCCATGAGCTGCTTTTGGTCGTCAATGGTGATGATAAAAAATCATTAAAGGCCTGTCAGGAAGTTGCGCAAAATCATAAATCGATTCGAGTTTTGTTTAGTGAAAAGTCCGGCTGGGGCTTGGCCGTTCAGTTGGGACTCAAGGAAGCTAAGGGCGATATTCTTTGTTACACCAATTCGGCGCGCACGACACCTAAAGATCTTCTTTTATTTTGTGTGTATGCTATTGCCAATCCTGAGGTCGTGTTAAAGGCAACGCGCACCATTCGTGACAGTGTGATTCGAGCATTGGGATCTTTACTTTACAATATGGAATGTCGCGCACTTTTTGATTTAAACAATTGGGATGTTAATGGAACGCCGAAAGTGTTTCCTCGAAAATTTGATCGATTGACTAACCTGTCGAAAGAAAATGATTTAATCGATTTGGAATTTAGTCTTGTGTGTAAAACCCAAAATTATCCAATGCTTGAAATTCCTATTTTGTCTTCAAGACGACACGGGGGATATTCGACGACCAAGATTCCTTCTGCGTTTCGAATGTACTCCGGCGCCTTCCAAATGTGGCGAGCTCACCGAAAAGATCTTACGAAATGAACACGTCTTTAAAAGCCGACGAACAATTGTGGAGTGAGCATCATGCCCAGTGGCGTAGTCCTGCCGAAGTTATTAATTTAAGAAAGAATAGTGCCGACGTTAATTTGGAGCTTCTTACACATACAGAAGAAGGCGCGTGGTGGGATCTTTTATCGAAGTTAAAAATACGGCTTTTAGTTTCGCGTGAATATGAACATTTACTTTTGTCGTTGGGCGCTGGTTCACGTGGGCCAGAAATTTCTTTCATGTCGTTACCGCATCCTTCGGGAATCGCCGTTGACCGAACGAATAAATTGGTATATATCGCCAGTACCCGAAATCCCAATCAGGTTTTTACCCTTGCCCCGGCCAAAGGGTTGGTTCCGCGAACAGATTTAAAAGATTTTAAAAAGGCAAGCGCACATGATCACGCCAATCGATTAGTGCCGATTAAGACACATTTCTTGCCGGGAAGTTTATACATTCATGATTTAAGTTTTATTGGCAAGAAACTTTATGCCAATGCCGTTGGGCATAATGCGATTGTGGAGTTGCCAGAAAACGGTGGATATAAATATGTTTGGTGGCCAAAGATTGTTGATACCAAGGGTGGATTTAATGCCAAGGCTAATTATCTGCAGCTAAATTCTATTGCCGCTGGCAAATCAATCCGTGATTCGTTTTATTCTGCCTCAGCGAGCAAGATTTTGAAATATCGGCCAGGGCATATTCGTTTTCCTGTTGATGGGCAGGGTGTGGTTTTCTCCGGGAAAACCCGTCAGACAATTTGCGCTGGATTAACGCGGCCACATTCGGCGCGGTTGTATCAAGGAAAAGTTTGGTTAGATAATAGCGGTTACGGAGAATTTGGATTTGTTAATAAGAAAAACAAATTTGAATCGATTGTTAAGTTGCCCGGTTGGACCAGAGGATTGTGCATCATTAAGGATGTTGCTTTTGTTGGAACTTCCCGCGTTATTCCAAAATTTGCCTGTTATGCTCCGGGATTAGATGTTAAGAAAAGTCATTGTGCCATTTATGCGGTTGCGTTAAAATCGGGAAAAGTTTTGACCAGTTTAAAATGGCCTTTGGGCAATCAGATTTTTGCCATCGATTGGATTCCACGCAAATTTTCAGAAGGTTTTCACTACGATTATTTACCGACGAAAAGATCAGAACATATTAAACATTTATACTACACGTTTAAAACTTAAAATGAGAGGAATCAATCATGAGCAAAGGTTTTAAGCTGCTAATGTTGGGCGCGATGTATGAAAATGGCGGAAACACAACCCACCGATTTTTAGATGGCCATCCCGAGATGTTTGTTTATCCTTTTGAATCTCAAGTGGGAACGAAGCTGGTTAATGATCAATTATCGTCGTTATTTCCTTTGAAATATCGTTGGCCGGTATTTCCTTTGGATGGAACAGCGTATGAAGATTACAAATTAATCATTGATGAAGAAGGTAAGGTTCGCGCTCGGACACCTCAAGTCAGCAAATTTCGCCATGCCAATTTTGATTGCTCAGATGATGAACGCTGTGAAATTTATCAAAAATATATCCGTAAGTTAGGCCGATCCCGCGCAAACAATATGGAAGCATTTTTTCGCAGTACCTTTGACGCGTGGAAAAGTTATAAACGCACCGGCAAAGAAAAGTTTCACGTTGGCTATTCGCCTATTTTGGTCGTTGATGCCGACAAGATTTTAAAAGAAATGCCGCAAGCGCATTTCGTTCATGTTGTTCGTAATCCTTGGTCGGCGTATGCGGATACGAAAAAACGACCAGTTCCGCTGAGTTTGAACAATTATACTTTTTGCTGGAGCGTGAATCAGTATTACGCGCTTTTATTTAAAAAGAAATATCCAGATCGTCTTCATATTATTCGTATTGAAGATGTTTTAAAAAATCCTTACAAGACATTGGGATCGCTATGTGAAAAACTTGGGGTAAAGGCCGCTGATTCCCTTAAGCAAGTCAGTTGGAATGCGGAGCCACTACAGCAAGTTTATCCGTGGGGAACCATCCGTAATGCTACCGTCGATGCGAATGTCGAAACAGCTCACGAGCTTTCCAAAGAAGAACAGGATGAAGTTAGAGAGCGAACCTGGCTGTACATTGAAATTTTTGATTACAAGAATTTCTTAAAATGAGTTTATCCTCTCAAAAGAAACGCGTCCTTTTAACCGGGGGCACAGGATTTATTGGGGCGAATCTTGCCCGGCGTCTTTTAAAGGACAACCACGATGTACATCTTCTTTTAAGATCACAACACAAAAAATGGCGTATTGCAGAAATTAAAAATAACGTTCGTTTGCATGTTTGTGATTATACAAAGAAATCATCCGTCATAAAACTTTTCAAAAAGATTAAACCTCAGTGGATTTTTCATCTGGCCGCTTACGGGGCCTATTCAAATCAAACCGATCTTGATCAAATGACACAAACCAATATTGTTGGTCTAAATCATTTGGTTGAAGCGGCGCTCTCAACTAATTTTGAAGCATTCGTTAATGTTGGATCTTCATCCGAATATGGATTTAAAGATCATGCGGCCACCGAAGAAGAGTGGCTCGATCCTAACAGTCAATATGCGCTAACCAAGGCCTACGCCACGATGTTTTGTCGTCATATGGCGGTGAAACATCAAAAGCATATTGTCACGCTACGTCCATATTCTGTTTATGGCCCATACGAAGAACCAACGCGATTAATTCCTACCATGATTATTAAAGGAAGTAATGGTGAGTTTCCGCCACTAGTTAACCCCAACATTGCCCGCGATTTTATTTATGTCGATGATTTTGTTCGGGCCTGTGTCTTGGCCGCGAAAGGCACTCATCTTAAACGTGGCGCTGTTTATAATGTCGGGACAGAAATACAGACAACGATTAAAAAAGTAGCCGATGTTGCCAAACGTGAATTAAAGATTACGAAGAAACCAACGTGGGGATCGATGAAAAATCGTCTTTGGGATACGCATGTTTGGGTGAGTGATTGCCGTCGGATTAGAAAAGATTTGGGCTGGAAACCAACGTTTTCATTTGACGAAGGTTTTAGGGAAACCATCGAGTGGTTTAGGAAGAATCCATCCTGGTTTAAGTTTTATAAGAAAAATATCTATTCGCCGCATTCAAAATAAATGAGTCTAATCGATACAATCTTGGAATCATCAACCTGCTACGCCATTTGGTCCGCATTTTTTAATGCTGAAAAAATCAAGGCCATCAAATTGTCTCTTCCCGATTTAAAAGCAAAGAAGGTCTTAGATTTGGGTTGTGGTCCGGCGACTAATACAAAAATATTTTTAGAAGCAGACTATACCGGGATCGATATTAATCCTCGTTATATTGAAAAAGCCAAAGGAGCTTACCCGCAGTTTCAGTTTTTTACTCAGAGTATTTTAGCGCTTGAACTTAAAGGGCAAAAATATGATGTTATCCTGATGAATTCGATTATTCATCATCTGTCAGATTTTGAAGTGACCAAGCTTTTTACAGATCTTAAATCATATTTAAAGCCAGGAGGGACCATCATTCTTTCCGAGCCACTTTTGCCAACGCCAAAGGATGGCTTTAAATATTATATGATGCGCTTAGATCGTGGGAGACACTTTCGAACGTATGAAGGGTATTGTTCTCTTTTTGATAAATATTTTTTGATTCAAGAGAAGCGTGAATACAATTTGAAAGTTTGTGGTCTCATTTTAACCGTCGCCCGTATGCTCGTCTTAAGATTAACCCAGAAATGAACTTAAATAAAAAATATTTCTTTCCAATTCTTGCCGTATTAGCCTGCACTGTCCTATTTTATCTTATTAAATTTTATGGACCTGCCGCAACCGAAAATTTATACAACAAAGGTTCGTTCGCTGTTTTGGATCAGATTTCAGGCAATGAAGAGTCCGGGCGCAGTCTCGGCTATTATCAAGGGAAAATCGAAAAGGTTCTTTTGGGGCCCATAAAATCAGTTGCTGCTGGAATAGCTCTTTTAATAATCTGTTTAATTTACTTGCCGCAAGCATCGTCCTGGAAAATTGGTTTTACGATTTTGATTTATCTTATCGCTACACGCTTTGAATCGTTATGGGGCCCGATCTACGGTGAATCAATCACGGGGCCTTTTACCGATGCGATGTGGTTATATCAAAATAATCTTAATTATTTTGGGCTTCTTCACCAGAATACTTTTGTTCAAGGGGGCGTCCAAATTTACCCCACGTCACTGTATCCGTTTTTTCTCGCTGTCATGATGAAGCTTTTTCCTT
Source organism: Candidatus Omnitrophota bacterium (assembly GCA_023247445.1). GTDB lineage: Bacteria > Omnitrophota > Gorgyraeia > Zapsychrales > Zapsychraceae > JAHFGL01. The sequence goes on from JAHFGL010000016.1 coordinate 17,235, forward strand.
CGGCTAAATTGTTTTTGTTTGTGATGCATCTACTTAATTTCATTCAAGCCGCGATCATTGCTGTAATCTTAAGAAAAATGGCTTTAAAGCATTTTAATACGGTAACGGCCATGTGCGTGGCGCTACTATTTGTTTCTCTGCCGCTTTTTCAAAGTATGGTGGAGGTCGTTAACATGGAAATGTCATGTCTTTTCTTTGGTGTTCTGACGATTTGGTTCTTAGCAAAAGGGCGGTGGATGTTGGCGAGCCTAATGGCGCTGAGCTCTCTTTTTGTTAAAGATCCAGGGATCATTGCGTGCATTATGGTTTTTATTGTGGGTCTTTATTTATTATTTTTTAAGCCAGATTCATTGGGGGAATATCGCCTTCATCCAAAGGAACGAATCAACATCTTTCTTGTGGGGCTTGGAATATTTTTAATCGCTATTATTAAAGGAATTTGGCGATCAAAAATAATTGGCGCGCAGATTCTAAGCAATAAACTTGCATTTGTCAGTGGCTGGCCAAATATGGTGGCCAGTCCATGGTTTTGGATTTATTGGATTGTTCTTGTGACGCTTATCATCCGTTTGATGAAATGGTGGCAAGTTAAGCCCAGAGATGAGCGAAGCATTACAAAACTCGTCAACGATCATCTTTATATTCTCCTTTGTTTTGTCATGGCCGGATTGTGGTTTGCCCTTTATATCAATTTTGCTTTTATAAACCATCGGTATCAATTTTTGTTAAGTGCTTTTTTTGCTTTTTGTTTCGTCTATCTTATCACTGTTATTTTGGAGAATAAGAAAGCATGGCAACCCGGTGTTTTTGTTTTTATTATCATGTTTTCTTTTTTTTGTTCGCACGGATTTATTTATTCTTTTGAAAAAGAGAAGGCGTATAACCCGACGCAGTTTGAACGAAGTTTAGAATATCGTAATTATTTAACTCAGCAGATTCTTATTTGCAACGAAATCGAGAATAAATTTTCTGATTTTGCTATTGGGGCCCCATTTGGGTTGGCTCAATCTCTGGCGTGGCCGCAGATTGGTTATGTCACAAAGAAACTTGATGTCCTGATGTATGGCATGCCGGCTATTCTTGGTATAAAATCTTTTAAGGGATTACAAAGTCTTGATCTAAGTAAGACTGTTTGGATTGGTTTTCGACATGATCAAGTTATGCCCGAGATCACGGATTACCCAATTCATCCGCTCGATAAGATTATTGAAGATGTGACATTTGGTGATGTTTCCGCAACCATTTTTATGGGAGGATATGGCATTGAGAAAATGCGAAAGATTCTGGTATATATCCTTAAAATGCAGCCTACTCTTAGCAAATAGGAGCAAAATTTTACCTTGTGCGCATAGTTCATCCCGTGTAGAATAGCGCATATTTTTCTACTACTATTAATAATATATTAATTAGAGATCATGCTTAAAATAGGTGTTATTGGATACGGTTATTGGGGCCCGAACATTGTCCGGAATCTCGCGGACATCAAAGAGGCCAAGGTTCAAGCAATTTGCGACCTTAATCCAGAAATCGTAAAGCGTCTTAAAGAAAAATACCCCTACCTTAAAATTACTTCCGATTACAAAGATATTATCCAATCCAAAGATATTGATGCGGTCGCGATTATCACGCCGGTTTCAACGCATTTTGAGTTAGCCAAAGCCGCGCTAGAACATGGCAAACATATTTTTGTTGAAAAACCATTTACAGCGAATGTTAAACAAGCGCAGACGCTCATTAATCTCGCGCGCAAAAAAAAGTTAACGATTATGGTTGATCACACCTTTATCTTTACCGGTGCGGTGCGTAAGGTTAAGGAATTAATTGATAACGGTACGCTCGGCGATCTTAATTATTATGATTCGACACGCGTCAGCTTGGGACTTTTTCAGCATGATGTGAATGTGATTTGGGATTTGGCGCCACATGATTTTTCTATCATTGATTATGTGATCAAAAATAAACCGGTGGCCTTAACCGCGCAAGGCGTTGATCACATTGGCCGCGGCAAAGAAAATATTGCGTACATCACGATGTATTATGACAACAATCTTATTGTCCATATTAATGTCAATTGGTTATCGCCGGTAAAAGTACGAACCACGTTAATCGGTGGGCAAAAGAAGATGCTTGTCTGGGATGATTTGGAAACGGATGAAAAGATTAAGCTCTATGATCGCGGCGTTGATGTCAAAAATAAAGAAGGGATTTATCGTTTGATGGTTGATTATCGCTCAGGGGACATGTGGTCGCCACGGGTGGATCATACCGAAGCACTAAAAAAAGAATTAATTTATTTCGCGCATTGTATTGAAAAGAATGAAACGCCCATTAATGACGGCGAGGCGGGACTACGCGTTGTCAAAATGTTGGAACTCGCGGATAAATCGCTCAGGGCGGGTGGAAAATTAATTAAACTCTAAATCCAAAACCCAAAACCCTAAATAAACCAAAAATCTCAAATACAAAATTTAAAGATTTGGACATTGTAGTTTTAAATTTTGAGTTTATTTAGGGTTTAGAGTTTTGTGTTTGTTGGGAACTCATATGAACAATCTAAAAGACTCTCGAATTTTAATCACCGGTGGCGCGGGCTTCGTCGGCTCCTACGTTGTTGAACAACTTTTGCAGGACGAGGTTAAGGAAATTGTTATCATTGATAACTTAATCCGCGGTTCACAAAAAAATATCAGTGATTCATTAGCCTCCGGCCGAGTGAAACTTATTGATGGAGACATTCGTAATCGAGAACTTTTGGATCAAGAATTTAATGGCATCGATTATTGTTTTCATTTGGCGGCGCTGCGCATAACTCATTGCGCAAGCGAACCGCGCGAGGCGCTCGAGATTATGTACGGCGGAACTTTTGATGTTTTAGAAAATTGTGTCCGTCACAAAGTTAAAAAATTAATCCTGGCGTCAACGGCATCCATTTATGGTCAAGCCGAAACATTTCCCACCAAAGAAGATCATCATCCGTATAACAATTACACGCTCTATGGCGCGGCCAAGATGGCGAATGAACTTATGTGCCGTTCATTTGCTCAGATGTTTGATTTGAAATTTAACGCGCTACGCTATTTTAATATTTATGGTCCGCGGATGGACACCTACGGCAAGTATACAGAAGTTTTGATTCGCTGGTATTATTTGATCAAAGAAGGCAAGGAACCTTTGATCTATGGTGATGGCAAGCAAACGATGGATTTTATTTACGTTGGCGATATTGCCAAGGCGAGCATCCTGGCGCTTAAATCTGATGTCACCAATGAAGTTTTTAATGTCGCGTGCGGCGTTGAAACCTCGCTTGAGCAACTTTGCTGTGCGCTGCTTGAGGTCATGGGATCAACGCTTAAACCAAAATATGTTCCCGTGCCCGATGAACGCAAAAAAGTTGAAGTGATGCGTCGCTGGGCGGATGTAGCAAAGGCCAAGAAGATGATTGGCTTTTCCGCGCAAGTAAATTTAAAAGAAGGTCTAACTAAACTCGTTGAATGGTTGGATAAGCAACCAAAAAGAGAATTAGCCGCTAAGTAGTTCCGTCATCCTGAGGAACGTAGTGACGAAGGATCTCAAAACACTTAAGAAATTCTGAGATCCTTCGCTGCGCTCAGGATGACGGAAAGAGTTAACTTCAAACACGATGATTCCCATTACCAAACCAAACTTTGGCCAAGAAGAAATTGCGGCAGTTGAAAAAGTTATTCTTTCCGGCTGGGTGGCGCAAGGCCCAATAGTCGTTGAATTTGAAAATCAATTTGCTAAGTTTGTTGGCGCCAAATATGCGGCGGCCACATCCAATTGCACAACCGCATTACATTTAGCGCTACTGGCCGTGGGAGTCAAACCCGGTGATTATGTCTTAACTGTCAGTCATTCTTTTATTGCCACCGCCAATGCGATCCGTTACTGTGGCGCTGAGCCAGTTTTCGTCGATATCGATTTAGATACATATAATATTTCCGCTGACGCGTTAAAAAAATATTTAGAAAAAAACAAATCACGTGTGGCGGCAATTCTTGTCGTTCATCAAATGGGCATGCCGTGTGATTTGAGATCTATTTTATCTTTAGCGAAGAAATTTAAATTGCCGGTGGTTGAAGATGCGGCGTGCGCTGTTGGCAGCGAGTACTCTGCTGATAAAGGAAAGTCGTGGCAAAAGATTGGACGGCCTGCGGGCGATATTGCTTGTTTTTCTTTTCATCCCCGCAAGATTTTAGTCACGGGTGAAGGGGGGATGCTCACCACCAATAATGCAAATTATGATAAGCAGTTTCGTTTGCTGCGTCATCAAGGGATGAGTGTCTCCGATTTGCAGAGGCATAAGGCGAAGAAAATCATATTTGAAGAATATCCACAGCTAGGGTATAACTATCGCATGACGGATATTCAAGCGGCGCTTGGTATTGAACAGTTAAAGAAGTTGCCAGCGATGATTAAAAGACGTCGAGAGTTGGCTAAGATTTATTTGAAGGAGTTAAGGACGATTTCCTGGCTTGCATTGCCAAAGGAACCAAAGGAATGTAAAACCAATTGGCAAAGTTTTGCGGTACGTGTTTTGGGTAATGCGCCGCTTAAACGAAATCAACTTATGCAACATCTCTTGGATCAGGGAATTGCCACACGGCCTGGCATCATGAATGCGCACGAAGAGAAAATTTATAAAGATAAAAAGGTTTCACTTACGAATTCAGAACTGGCGAGAAATTTTGTTCTTATCTTGCCTTTGTTCCATCAAATGACAGATCCAGATATAAAGCGTGTGATCGAGGTTTTAAAAAATGTCTAAGCCCTTAATTATTTTTCCTTTTGGCGGCAATGCCCGTGAAGCTCTGGCGATCATCTTGGCCAATGATGGGCTTAAAAGGGAATGGGATGTTTTAGGATTTATTGACGATAATAAGTCCACGTGGAAGAAAGAAATTGGTGGGATCAAGGTTTTTGGTGGCAAAGATATATTAAAGAAATATCCAACGGTTTCTGTTTTAGCTGTGCCTGGAAATCCTGATAATTATAAAGAACGTGAAAAGATTATTGCTGGTTTAAAAATTAAAGAATCACGCTTTGCGACCGTAATTCATCCTTCGGTCATCGTCCCCACCAATGCGAAGATTGGGTACAACTCGCTTGTGATGCCGTATGTTGTCCTTGGTTCGAATGTTACCATCGGTAATCATTGTGTGATTTTACCAAACACAACCATCGGCCATGATAGTACAATTGATGACTACTCCTGCGTGGGTTCAAATGTCAGTATCGCTGGATCAGTTACAATTAAAGATCATTGCTATATCGGTTCTGGTTCAAACCTTCGCGATGGGATTACAATGGGGGCCAAGAGCCTCGTTGGTTTAGGTTCAAATGTCATTACAAATGTCAAAAAAGAAGTTGTTGTGGCGGGAAATCCTGCCAAACTATTGAAATAATAAAATGATTTCTCTTATTTTTCCAACCTTTAACGAACAAGATAACGTAGAAGCGCTCTATAATGCGTTATATATCGTTGTGCCCAAAATTAAAGGCCAAGAATTCGAATTTATTTTTGTCGATGATTGTTCTACCGATAAAACACCAGAGGTTCTAAGGGAACTGCATCAAAAAGATCGCCGGGTAAAAGCTATTCGTTTTGCCCGCAATTGTGGAAGTCATGCGGCCATTCGGGCTGGCCTTGAACATTGTCAGGGAAATTGTGCCATTGTTTTAGCCGCAGATCTGCAAGATCCTCCAGAGATTATTATCAAAATGATTGAAGAGTGGCAAGCTGGCGCAAAAATTGTTTGGGGTGTGCGCATTGATCGCAGAGGCCCAAGAAGTTTAGAAAGAATATTTTCAAGATTATATTATTTTTTGATGAACTGGTTGACGACGGTTAAAATGCCGCCTTCGGGAACAGATGTTTTCTTGGCTGATCGTGTGGTTATCGAGGCCTACCGCCAAGTTACCGAAAAACACACCTCTGTTTTTATGACCTTGGCCTGGTTAGGTTTTAAGCAAGCGAGTTTCGAATATGCCAAACACCGACGATTATCAGGAAAATCAAAATGGACGTTGCGGAAGAAAATCAAATTAACGATCGATTCGCTCTTAGCCTTTAGCGATGTTTTTATTCGCTATATGAGTGTGATTGGATTTTTAGTTGCCTTTTTGGGATTTCTCTACGCCATTTATGTTTTGTGGAGCTATATCAATGGCGCGCCAGTCGAAGGGTGGTCATCTTTGATGGTGGGCATTCTTGTTATTGGTGGTGTTCAGATGATTATGTTGGGAGTTCTTGGTGAATATTTATGGCGAACCTTCGATGAATCACGTAAGCGTCCAGCTTTTATTATCGAATACATGATAAAGTAATTAGCCAATGAAAGTTTTAACCCAAAAAGATAATTTATTAAAACTATTTTTTATTTTAGTCATTCTTTATTGTGTCGTGAGATTTGGCGAACGACCGGGGATTGAAGCGTTATATCGCCATCAGTCGTTTGATCTTTTAAATAGATTAAGCGAGGCGAAATCAAACAGTTCGTTTGATTTTTATCTCGGGCGGATTGATGGGAGAATTTTTGGTCCCATCAAGTCTGTTGTTGCTGGAGCGGCTCTCGTAGTGTTTAGTTTTATCTATTTGCAAAATGCCCGGGCGCGACATTTTGCTCTAGCTATTTTGGTTTATCTTCTAGCCACTCGATATAAATATTTATTTGCCCCGCCCTATGGTGATGCAGCCAGCGGGCCCTTTATTGAAGCGATATGGCTCAAACGACATGCGTTTAATTATTGGGCGCTTGCCCAGCAGCCAGGATTTGTCGCTGGCGGTCCCAAAGTTTATTTGTTTTCAATTTTTCCTACCTATCAAGCAATCTTAATGAATATTTTTCAGAATTTAAAAGTATTCTTATTTGTTAATCACTTGATTGTTTTTATTATGGGCAGTGTCGTCATTACGACCTTTCGATCAATTTTATTAAAAGTTTTTGATGAGAAGATTTCATTGTTACTATCTTTACTGCTTCTATCGTTTCCCCTATTTCAAAGTCAGGTTGAGCAACTCAATATGGAAATGCCTTCGTTATGTTTTGGAATTTTGGCGATTTATTATCTAATTGATCGTAAATTTATTGCGGCCGCACTTTGGGTCATCTTAGCCACGATGGTCAAGGGGACATCAATTTTTATTTGTCTCACAGTTATTGTTTTTGCAATTATCAGCATTTTCATGGAAAAAGAGAAGACAGCGAAGATTAAAGCGGCGATGGCCGCTATTGTTGTCGCCTTATTTACTGTCGCCATTGCGTATGCGTCAATTTATATTTTAAACAATGATCATAAACTTGTCATGGTGGGGCCGTTTAAGGCCCTGCGCTGGATGAAGACCTTTATTGTGGGATATCTTTTTTTGATCAGCTTTATTTTATTTGTCAAAAATTTTGTTGATGAATATAGCAAAGATGGAGAGACACTTTTAGCGGTTATTAGAAGAAATTATCTCCCCAGTATTCTTTTTATCTGTGCCTTTTTTTGGTTTGTTGTCTTTATCAATTCTTATGGTGATCAATATCGCTATCGTTTGATCCTTGCCCCACTTACTACTTTTTGTATCTTTTATATTGTTCAATCCTTTTTAAAGAACAAGCAGATTATTCGATGGACTCTCTTGACAGCGATTCTGTTTTCATTCTTTTGTGATTATGGATTTCTCTATAAACCCGCAATAGCAAATGTTGATGCTGTTTATGAACGAAGCCTTGAATATCGTAATGATCTTAAACTCGATAGATATATAGCTAGGTCTATAGAAAATGATTATTCAGATCTTACCATTCTTGCTCCTTTTTCAACGGCTCAAATTTTGGCCTTTCCGGAATTGGGCTATGTGCATAAAAAGTTAGATGTCGTGCAGTATGGTTATCCCTGCACCTATGAAGATATAAAAGTTTTTGACCAATTGGCGTCGTTTGATTTAAACAAAACGATTTGGGTGAGTCTTGAAACAAAGCTGCCAAAGAATATGGAGAAGATTCTAAAATATCCTGTTAGTCCAGATGATAAAGTTGTTAAGGAAATTAACATCGGTAGGAAGAAGGCGCAATTATTTTTGGGTGGATATGCCATTGAAGAAAGACGGCGGCTTATTGATGAAACGGTTACAAAGCATCCTGGTGTGGTGGTTGATCCAGATAAGTTTTAAAAAAGGTAATCAAAGATGAGAGAAATGATTTTAAGTTGGGGGATGTTGATCTTAAGCGTTGTTTTTAATGCGTACGGCGTTTTTGTTATCAAACTTAAACTCAATCAATTGGGGGCGATAAAATTAGATTCTCTGAAGGTGGTCCTCAGTTATGCGTTAGAGTTTTTTAAATCACCGTTGGTCGTAAGTGGTGTTGCCTTATTTTTTGTTTCACCGTTTTTATTTACCATTGCACTCTCGCGAATGGAGATTGTGGTGGCTTATCCCGTGCAGATCGGACTTAATTTTTTATTCCTAATTTTATTGGCAATCATTTTTTTAGGAGAGCAGTTAACGCTTTATAAAATTATCGGTATTGTATTTGTTTTTATTGGCATTTATTTTTTAAATAAGAGTTAATTATGGGAATTCATTTAAAAGTTGGGATGGGACAGTTGCTTGTCGAAGGTGGCGAGCCAGAGCGTAATCTTAAGCGCGCAGTGGCCATGATCGAAAAAGCGGCGGCCCAAAAATGTGATATTGTTCTTCTCCCCGAATGTCTTGATTTGGCGTGGACACATCCTAGTGCGAAGTCCGAGGCCCAACCTATTCCGGGCCCTTACAGCGATATTCTTTGTGAACAGGCGAAGAAACATAACATTTATATTTGTGCTGGGCTAACGGAAAAAGATGTTGAGAAAAATCGTGTTTATAACGCGGCCGTTTTTATTAATTCTAGCGGTGAAATCATTTTAAAATATCATAAGATTAATTTGTTGCTTGTTGAGCAGGAATATTATCATATCGGGCAGAGCATGCGGGTTGTTGAAACACCATTTGGTGTCATTGGCGTTAATATTTGTGCGGATAATTATATCGATGGCATTGTGCTTGGTCATGCCTTGGCACGGATGGGGCCACAAGTTATTTTGTCGCCATCATCTTGGACAGTTGATTATTCTAAGACAGAAATCGATGATCCGTATGGTGAAAAATGGGTGAAGCCATATTCGATTTTAGCGAAATTCTATAATTTGGTTATTATCGGAACAACGAGTGTGGGGGTCATTGTCGGTGGGCCATATGAGGGAAAGAAAAGTATTGGCTGTTCACTGGCGGTGGGGGCCAAGGGAATTATTAGCCAAGGATCATATAACGAATTTGCTGGAGAATTAGTTGTGGCTGAATTTGATGTGCCTGACCGATCAGAAAAGGGAACGGCTATTGGCGAGATGCTTAAACGAAAAGGGTATCAGTTTGCTTAAACACCAAATTCCAAGTACCAAATTACAGGCAAATCACAATCTCCAATCAACAAACAATTTTGTAATTTGTTAATTGGGATTTGTATATTGTTTGGTGTTTGGAATTTGTAATTTGGAAATTCTTAAAATGTCTCAATTTCAAACAATAATAAATTCTATGAAGCAATCTCAAGAACGATTTCAAATGTGCGTACGTTGTATCGTGGACACAACTGTGCCCGGACATAATTTTGATGCCCAAGGGTTGTGCAGCTATTGTCGCCTACATGAAAAGTTAGAACAACAATATCCGCTTAACGAACAAGGCAAAAAATCTTTCGATAAGATTGTCGATGATATTAAACAAAAAGGGAAGAACAAGAAATTTGATTGCGTCCTGGGGATAAGCGGTGGGCGCGATAGCACATATACGGTTTATTTAGCCAAAAAAGTTTGGGGACTTCGGCCAATCGCTGTTCACTTTAACGATGGATTTGGGAATCCTGTCGCTGGAGAAAATATGCGCAAGGCGACGCAAAAATTAGGCGTTGAGCTGCGCACAATTACTTCTGATTGGCGCGAGTCAAAAGATTTGCGGATCGCTTATTTAAAAGCCTCCACCCCGGATTTAGGAACGCCAACAGATATCGGCATTGCCAATGCTTTATATGGTGTCGCCGCCAAAGAAGATGTGTCGTATGTGGTCATCGGACAATCTTTTCGAACGGAAGGGATCGCGCCACTGGAATGGAATTATTTGGATGGAAAATATTTGTCATCTGTCCATAAACTTTATGGCAAGGTTAAGTTGCGCGGTTGGACACCCACTGACGGCGGCTTTAATTTGACGATGGCGCATATGTTTTATTATACGATTGTTCGGGGAATTAAGACCGTGCCACTTCTCTATTATTGGCCGTATGTTCGCTCGGAGGCTGATAAAGTTATTATGAAAGAACTCGATTGGGTTTATCCCGGTGCTCATTACTATGATGATTTGTATCAAAGTTTAATGACGTATGTGATGCGTAAGAAATTTGATATTGATCGGCGCAAATATAATTATTCCGCGCTTGTTCGTTCTGGTCAGATGACGAAAGACCGCGCGATCGAGCTTTTAAAGGATGTTTATGTGATTGAAGATCCCAAGGTCATTGATCTTTGCATTAAACGTTTGGGATTAACGAAACAAGAGTTTGAAGAATATATGGCGCTGCCGCCGAAAACTTTTCGCGATTATCCCACGAGCTATGATCTCTTGAAGCTTTTACGCGGGCCAATTAAAATTGCCTCAAAACTGAATCTATTGCCATCCACAACTTACGCCAAGTATTTTGAATGCGTATAGTTTTAAAGAAAATTTTATGATGAGTAAGAAAAAAGTTTTAGTGTGGATTGTTTTCGCAAGTTTGCTGGCTATTTCGATTCTCACCAAGATTGTTAGTCCCAAAATTATCGAACAGTGGTATTCCCAGGGAAGTTTTGGAATTCTTAATAAGCTAACTCACGCGTCAGAGAATCTTGCCCTTGAATTTTATTTAGGACGGATAGAAGAAGTTTTCTTTGGCCCGATTAGCATGCTGGCCTCAGGGCTCGCGTTTCTCTTAATTAGTTTTGCCTATCTAAAGAAATCCTCAGGAAAAGTTTTCGGCGTAGCGGTATTTCTCTATTTATTAATCACTAAATTTGAAATTTTATTTTTCCCTCCATATGGTGACTCCGCTAGTGGTCCATTTGTCGAGGCGATCTGGTTACTGCGAAATAATTTTGATTACGGCGCCTTGGCTCATCAACCTAACTTTGTTTTGGGTGGACCAAAAGTCTATTTGATTTCGATTTATCCAACCTTTGAAGCACTCCTACTTAAATTCATTACTTATAAGCCGTTATTTATTTCAATTAACCATCTGATTGTCTTTGCCTGGGCCGCGATGGTCATTGTCTACTTTAGAAAGATTCTGTTGAAAGTTTGTGATGAGAATATTGCGTTACTGATGAGCTTTTTGCTTTTAGCGTATCCGTTATTTCAAAGCCAAGCTGAGCAGATCAACATGGAAATGCCGATGTTATTATTCGCGGTGTTGTCGATGTATTTTTTAAGCAATAAGAGAATATTTTTAGCCGCTGTATTTGCGATGCTGGCCGCTTTGGTTAAAGGCGTTGGTGTCGCCATTTGCCTGGCGGCGCTTGTTATGAATTGTTTTCTTTTTTTAATTGAAAATAATAAAAAGCAAAGGATAGAAATCTTTTTCTCCAATTTGCTGTTAGCAAGTTTTGTAGCCATCATGGTGTATTATGCGAAGTTGATTTTAAGTGAGCAGGGAAGTGTCAGTTTGGTTGGATATTTTCAAGGTTGGACGGAGATGAAGCGTTTAGCTGTTCCTTATTTATATGCAATCGCGTGTTTTCTTTTCCTTGGAAAATTTTTAATTGATAAATTTCAGAAGATTCCAGGGGCCTTTATTGCGTTTTTAAAAGAGCATTATGTGGCGCTCACGATGTTTGCCGCTGCTGGCGGGTGGTTTGTTGTATTTATTAATTCTGCCGGACAGATGTGTCGGTATCGATTGCTTCTTTTGCCATTTATATTCTTCTGTAGCTTTGTTGCCGCTCAGGTTTTGGTCAAATGGACGCGTGTACTTATGGTGGGGCTCTTTGTTTTGATTATTCTTTGTTTCATTAATGCGTATGGTGTTTTTTACACGCCCCATCCAATCAGTATTCATTCGGCTTTAGAACGCAGCCTTGAATATCGTAATGACCAAAAGGTTCAATTGAGGATAGCGAAAGAAATTGAAGAAAAATTTTCAGAGTTTACCATAGGCGCTCAATTTACAATTGCCCAAGTGTTAGCGTTGCCGGAATTAGGATACGTTCATAAAAAGTTGGATGTGATGATTTACGAGTTTCCGTGTACGTATGGGATCAGAGTGTTTAAGGGGGTTAGTGAATTGGATCTTCGTAAAACACTTTGGGTTGGGTTTGAGATGAATTTACCACCGCAAATGGCTTCCTTAAAAGGTTATCCTGTTAGCCCAAATGATTTTATTGTAGCAAAAATTATCTTTGGGAATCGGCAGGCTACACTATTTATTGGGGGAGAATATATAGAGAAGATACGGATGTTTGTTTTGCAATCAATGAGGCTAAGGAAGCTTCAGGAATATATGCTCAAACAGCATAATTGATGATTTTTATACGTATTTCTGAAAAAATTTGCTTTGCAGATATTTGGAATGGTGTTATAGTTCTGAAGATTTTAGATCGGCGCCCGCCATTTTTCTGTTAGAAAAATGACTGGCGCAGATTGTTAGTGTTGCGCCCGCCCTTTTACTGTTAGAAAAATGACGGGGTTAAATTGTTAGTGTTGCGCCCGCCCCAATTTTTCTATGAATGTTTTAGTTGAAATTGGGACCGGCTTGATTTTTCCTGGATATTTAATATTGAAAATCTGCGCCCATAGCTCAACTGGATAGAGCATCAGCGCTGGCTTACAATAAAATAACAAATATTTATTTGAAAAAGACAGCGCAGCACCAACTACAATACAAAATTTTAGGGAAGTTGGTGTTGGCTTCGGATCAATGTAGCAGTTAATGCGCCCGTCCTTTTACTGTTGGTAAAAGGACGGCCGCTAATCTTTCTTAATGTTGTCTTTGCATCTGTTGGATGCAAAGACATTTATAGTTATTGAAATTAGCGCCCGTAGCTCAACTGGATAGAGCATTTGGCTTCGGACCAAAGGGTTGGGGGTTCGACTCCCTCCGGGCGCGTTCTTCCACAAAATAAAAAAAATAAAACGTTCAGAAAAGAACGCGCCAGTCGTTTTGCATCAGCAAAACGGCGGGCAATCGTTTCAAAATAATTAATCGGTTGCGAGAAAAAAACGCGCCAGTCTTTGCTTTCATAAAGAAATTAGAAAAGCAACGGCGGACGCGGTTCATCAATACAATATTTATCAAAACACGATTTTTTCTTTGAATTTAACTTTACAATCCAAAACAATTTTTATAAGATAGCCCCGCCATTAGTAAAGGAAGAGATGTTGGTCCAGGAAATTCTCAAAAAGACACCGCTGTACGAAGAACACGTCGCGCTTGGAGCTCGTATTGTTCCTTTTGGTGGATGGGATATGCCGGTGCAGTATGAAGGCATTCTCGCCGAATATCAGCACACCCGATCAGCCGTTACGCTCTTTGATATCTGCCACATGGGTGAATTTACCATAGAAGGTGACTGTCAAGAAACAGGATTGGACCAGTTGGTCACGATGTCTTTGGTTGATCTTCCCGTTAAAACGTGTCGTTACGGACTTCTTTTAAATAATCAGGGCGGTGCCATTGATGATCTGATTGTCTTTCGTTTAGAACAGAATAAATGGTTCATTGTCGTTAATGGCGCAACCACACAAAAAGATGCCGAGCATTTTCGAAAGAATTTAAAACAACCAAATAGTTTTAAAGATGTTTCATCGCAGACAGGAAAGCTGGATCTTCAGGGCCCATTATCCCGTGATGTTTTAAAGACTTTAGCTCCTGGCATTGAAAAGTTAAATTATTTTTCATTTGATCATTTTGATTTATTAGGCGAACGTGCGCTGATTAGTCGCACCGGTTATACCGGCGAGTTAGGTTACGAAATATTTTTTCCCTGGAATAAAACAAAAAATTTGTGGCAGGAATTACTAAAAAATAGTAAGGTCAAGCCAGCTGGACTTGGGGCGCGGGACGTTTTGCGATTAGAGATGGGTTATAGCCTTTACGGACATGAACTTGAAGAAAATATTTCGCCGCTGGAATCGGGACTCAATCGGTTTATAGACTTTAATAAAAATTTTATTGGCAAAGAAGCACTGCTAGGGCAAAAAGAATCTGGTCTCTCACGTAAACTCATTGGATTTGTCTGTGAAAATCGTCGTACACCGCGCGCGGGATATAAAATTTATTCGGCCACTGAGCAAGACATTGGCGTTGTCACCAGCGGAACATTTTCGCCAAGTTTAAATTTAGGCATAGGATTAGGTTTTGTTCAAAGCGATCACGGCGCCTTGGGAGAAAAGATTTTTGTAGGTGATGAGAGAAATAAAATTAGCGCAACAATAACAGGAAAAAGTTTTCATAAAAATACGTCATTGAAAAATTAAGGAGGCGCAATGGAAGTCGAAGATCATTTACTTTATACCAAAGATCATGAGTGGATCAATATTGATGGCGATGTGGCCACGATTGGCATTAGTGATTACGCTCAAGAAGCTTTGGGTGATATTACTTACGTTGAGCTTCCAACGGTTGGGGATGAAATTGAACAGTTCGGTGAGTTTGCTTCAATCGAATCTGTTAAAGCCGCCAGCGATATTTTTTCTCCGATGTCAGGCAAGGTTATTGAAGTTAATGAAGGCCTGGAAGCCAAGCCGGGGATGATCAATAAATCTTGTTATGAGAAGGGTTGGATTGCAAAAATTGAAATCACGGACATGGATGAATCCTCCAATCTGATGACCGCCGATGAGTATCGTAAATTCTTAGAGAGTGTTGAGTTAAATTAAAATCACAAATCCCAATATCCAAATCCCAAACAATATACAAATTTTAAATTCCAAATACCAAACAATGTCCAAATTCCAATGGCCAA
>JAHFGL010000016.1:32274-47027 GCA_023247445.1 Candidatus Omnitrophota bacterium
TGCTTGGAAATAATTAATGATTCCCTACATTGCTAATACCAATAAAGAAGTTCAAGAGATGCTCAAGATCATCGGTGTCAATTCCATCGATGATCTTTTCGTTGATATCAAACCGCATCAACGCCCTAAATCATTTAATCTTCCAGAAGGCAAATCAGAATTAGAAGTTGTTTCGCATTTAAAACAATTAGCGGCAAAAAATGCGACTAATCTTATTCCCTTTATAGGAGGTGGTTATTATGATCATTATATTCCTGCTGCGGTTTCCGCGCTTGTTTCTCGAGGAGAGTTTTATACCGCCTACACGCCTTATCAACCCGAATGCGCGCAAGGAACGCTTCAGGCGCTTTATGAATTTCAAAGTTCTATTTGTGCTTTAACGAGCATGGAGGTGGCCAACGCCTCGCTCTATGATGGCGGAACCGCGCTTTATGAAGCGGCGATGATGGCCATACGTATTACCGGACGGCGAAAAATTATTATGGACGGCGGGGTAAGCCCAATCTATCGAAAGATTTTAAAAAGCTATACCATTAACTTAAATATTGAATTTCATGAGTCTCCGGTTATTCATGGTCAAAGCGACCGCAAATCCATTCTTCCTTTATTAGACAAAGACACAGCGGCTGTTATTTTGCAGAATCCAAATTTTTTTGGCGCCATCGATGATCACAGCGATATTATAGAGAAGGCGCATGAGCTTGGGATCCTTGCGATTGAAAGTGTTTATCCAATTTCGTTGGGACTGATCAAAACGCCTGGCGAGATGGGCGCGGATATCGTGACTGGCGAAGGTCAAAGTTTAGGATTGCCGCTTAATTTTGGCGGACCATATCTTGGATTTATGGCGACCCGTAAAGAATATATTCGTAAGATGCCGGGCCGTATTGTCGGTGAGACGGTTGATATGCATGGCCGTCGATGTTTTGTCAACACACTTCAGGCTCGTGAACAACATATTCGTCGCGAAAAGGCGACATCGAATATTTGTACCAATGTTTCGTTATGTGCGCTGCAGTCGGTTATTTTTATGTCGTTATTGGGCAAAGAAGGATTTAAGGAATTGGCACAACTTAATTTAGATAAGACTGAATTTGCTAAACAAACGCTCAGTAAGATAAAAGGGGTCGAGGTCAAACGAAGCTCTCCAACTTTTAATGAATTTACGATTCATTTGCCGATCGATGCGTCGATTGTGGTTGAAGCGATGCTTAAAAAAGGTTTTGCGGCTGGATTTCCATTGGGACGTTATTATCCGGGCATGGAAAATTATATGATCGTTGCCGTCACCGAAAAACGTACGAAAGAAGAAATTATTAATTACTCTCGGGAGCTAGAAGAAGTTTTAAATAATGAACGTGTAATGGTTAGTACTCGTAGTTCGTAGCTCGTGTTAAGAGTTAAGAACTAAGAGCCAAGAGCTAAAATATGGGACTTATATTCGAAAAAAGTGTTTCAGGACGACGTGGATATCTTAACCCAAAGTCGGATGTTGGCGTAAAGGGCGAAATTGCGTCCAAATATAAACGCGGTAAGGATTGTCCTTTCCCTGAGCAAACCGAATTAGATGTCGTTCGTCACTACACAGCTCTTTCACAGAAAAATTTTTCGGTCGACACCAATTTTTATCCACTTGGTTCATGCACGATGAAATATAATCCAAAGTTTACGGAGAGCGTTGCGCAGATTCCAGGATTTGCCCAGCTGCATCCACTCTTGCCACAATTAAAAAATGGGGAAGAGTTAACGCAAGGCGCACTTCACGTTCTTTATGAAATGGAACAGTTTTGCTGCGCGATCACCGGGCTCGATGCCTTTACGATGCAGCCTTTAGCTGGCGCTCACGGAGAATTGACCGGCGTCATGATGATGGCCGCGTATCATAAGGCCAAAGGAAATAAGAAAAAATATATTATTGTTCCAGATGCCGCTCATGGGACGAATCCGGCCACGGCCATTATTGCCGGTTACGAAATCATTTCAATTCCAACGACAAAAGACGGCGTCATGGATCTTAAGATCTTGAAAGAAAAAATTACCGATGAAGTGGCTGGCATGATGCTAACTTGTCCAGATACACACGGGATTTTTAATTCAGATGTCGATAAAATCTCAGAGATGATTCACGCCGTTGATGGCCTTATGTATTATGACGGCGCTAATCTTAACGCAATTTTAGGCCGATGTCGGCCTGGAGATATTGGTTTTGATGTGATGCATATAAACACACATAAAACTTTTACCACACCACATGGTGGCGGTGGGCCTGGCGCAGGACCAGTTGGTGTTAATAAAAAATTAATGCCGTATTTGCCGATTTCGCGTGTTATCAAGAAAGCTAACGGGACTTTTGCCTTAAATTATGATTACCCTAATTCGATCGGATACATCGCTTCTTTCTATGGCAATTTTGCACTCTTACTGCGCGCTTACGCATATCTCCTATTATTAGGGAAGGAAGGATTGATTGAAACAACCAATCATGCGGTTTTAAATGCTAATTACGTTCGACAACGCTTAAAAGAGCGTTACACCATTGCTTACGATCGGATTTGTATGCATGAAGCAGTTTTTTCTGCCAACAAGCAAGCGGAACGCGGCGTCCATGCGCTGGACATCGCCAAATATTTAATTGATCAAGGAATGCATCCGCCAACAGTTTATTTTCCGCTGACGGTTAAGGAATCGATCATGGTTGAACCAACGGAAACCGAAGCGAAAGCTACCATCGATGATTTTATCAAAGCGATGTTTGCTGCCGATGATTTAAGTCAAACAAATCCCGAAATATTTCATGACTTGCCCAAGACAACACCCATTACCCGACCGGATGAAGTAAGAGCTGCGCGTGATTTAAATACAAATTTTTTTGGTAAATTATCTTAAAATTCCAATATACAAATTACAAATACCAGACAATCTCCAATAATCAATATACAATGTTCCAAACAAGAACCTTTTTGAAACATTATTTGGAAGTTGGTAATTGTTATTTATCTGTAATTTGGAATTTGTTTATTGGGATTTCCTCTTAGATGCTTCTTAAAGACATTTCCTTCCCAACGCCTGACGAAAATATTCTTTATGATGAGGTGCTCCTTCATTTGGCTGAACGTGGGGTTGGTGGGGAAGCGTTGCGTTTTTGGGAATCCGATAAGTTATTTATTGTTTTAGGCAAGATTTGTAAGGAAGAGGATGATTTAAAAATCGATGAACTTAAAAGAAATAAGATTCTTGTTCTGCGACGTTCTTCTGGCGGCGGAACCGTTGTGCAAGGCAAAGGATGTCTTAACTATTCACTGATTCTTTCTAAAGAATCAAATCTCCAGCTGGCTGATTTGCGTAAATCGTACGCAATTATTTTAGCCAAAGTTATCGATGGTTTAAAAAGTGTCAACGTTGAGGCAACATTTTTGCCTATCTGTGATATTGCCCTTGTTAAGGATCAAAAGAAAATTTCCGGCAATGCTCAAAAAAGAGCGAAGAAATTTATTTTACATCACGGCACGATCCTCTATAATTTTGACTTAAATGTGATTGAACAATATTTGAAGTTCCCCAAAGATGTTCCAGAGTACCGTAAGGGGCGAAAGCATTTAGATTTTGTAACAAATGTTTCTTTATCGGCCGTTCAAATTAAAGCGGCGCTGTGTAAATCTTTTAGCGTAACAAGAGAAGAAAGTAAAATAACCCAAGAAGAAGCCAATTGCTTAAAAGATTTTTTAGCGACAAAGAAAGTCATTGTCCAGTTATAAACTTTGAATATGCATATAAAAAATAAATTAGTCGGTATCACTTCCTTAATTATTTGCCTTTTATTATCCAATTCTTGGGCGGCATCGAATTTAGAGAAAGATAAAGAAAAGAAATCTTCACAAAAATCAAAGTCCGCGATCAAGGCCGCCAAGAAATCCAAGAATTTTTATCAGGAGTATATTGATTTTTATGAACATATTTATAAGACCATGGATGAGAATTATTATCAGGGCGTTTCCCGTGATGTATTTAATGAGTTCATTAAAGATTTTGATAGCAAGATTTTTCCACAGTTAAAAGAAGAAAGAAAATCAGAAGATTATGTGAAGTGGCGTGGCGCGGATATTTTAATTAAACGATTAAAATCCGAAGAGGATATTTTTTCTGGGTTTTATCCACCGCAACCAGCGCAAGAATATAAACAAACCGCCTACGCGGTGCGTATAGATCTGGGGATTGAAGGTGATTTAACGCCGGATGGATTTAAAGTTTCTCAAGTAGAGCCACGTTCGGACGCATACACTCAAGGATTGCGGATTGGAAATCTTATTTTAAAAATTGATGGCCAAGACCTTCGATCTTTAAAACAAGAGGATGTTAATACCTTGTTAAATCCAGTTAAAGATTCAAAAGTCGCGATTAATTATTTAGATACAACCGAAAATCGAGAACGAAACATTACGGTTATCAGTCAAGAATATATTAAGCAAACGGTTTTTATACATCCGGTTCCCATTGAAGGTGTATTTTGTTTAGAAATTAGGCGCTTTAGTCAAAAAACGTTTGAAGATTTAATTCGTTATATGGATTTTATTCGCCGCGATTCACGTATGATTGGGCTTATCATTGATTTAAGAGGAAATCCTGGCGGGCCTCCCTTGGCCGCTCGCGAAATCTCTTCACTATTTTTGCCATCAGGGAAGAATTTGGCTTATTTTCAGAGAAAGGGGCATCGCATGGACATCCTTGATGTCCCGCCACTTCCTCCGAAATATCATTATGATGGGCCAATGGTCATTTTAGTCAATGAGGGAAGCGGAAGTTCATCAGAATTATTTGCTGGATCGTTGCAAAGGCAGGGCCGTGCTATTTTAATGGGAACGAATTCCGCTGGTCAGGTAATGCTCAAGAGCCCGTTTACGCTTGATGACGGGTCGATGATACTTTTGGTAACCGCCCGCGGGTATTATCCTGATGGTGGTGTCTTTAGTTTTTCGGGTCTTATTCCCAATAAATATATTAAGGAAGAAGAGCATATTGATCCTGTTAGTTATGCGGCTAAGTATCTTTGGTATATCAATCACAAAAAGAATGAGAATGTGCAATAACCCTTGTGTCATGAAGCGATCACAACTTTTATGCCGCTAAATCCCCCTAAAATTCTTATTATTATTCCCGCCTTTAATGAAGAAGGCAATGTTGGAAGAACAATTCGAGAAATCATATCATTCAATGCCTCTTTGTCAGTTGTGGTTGTTAATGATGGTTCAAAAGATAAAACAGCTCATGAGGCTTCACAAGCCGGCGCGATGGTTTTATCATTGCCGTTTAATTTAGGAATAGGAGGGGCTGTACAAACGGGATTCAAATTTGCGCTTTTAAAAGATTACGATATTGTTGTTCAGGTTGATGGCGATGGGCAACATGACATATCTTATTTAAATAAACTTATGGAACCAATTCTAAGCGGCCAAGCCGATATGACCATTGGTAGCCGTTTTCTTCCTCCGTATGTAGGGTATCGATCTTCTTTTGTGCGACGTATTGGAATCAATTTTTTTGCACATCTTTTGAGTTTCTTAACAATGTCAAGAGTTACCGATCCCACATCCGGGTTTCGTGCCTTTAATCGAAAAATGATTCAGATTTTTGCCAGGTATTATCCGCAAGATTTTCCTGAACCTGAGGCCATTGCTGTTGCTCGACGATATAAGGCGCGTGTTATGGAGGTCCCAGTTCAGATGCGCAAACGTATTTGCGGGAATAGTTCTATTCGATATTTAAAAACATTGTATTATATGATAAAAGTAACGTTAGCTATCTTGTTGGATTATTTAAAACGCAGGGAAGACATCGTTGTATGAGTATAAAATTCTTAACAATAATTTTAGCCGCATTAATATTGGGAATTGTTGTTGAATTAATCCGCAGAGAAAGATTAACCTTTAAATATGCCGCTGGATGGTTATTTGTTTCTGTTGTGGCACTAACTTTTGTTGTGTTTGATCATGTTCTTTTTAGAATTGCGCATTTTTTTGGATTTGAGTTAGCCAGCAATTTTATTTTCTTTACTTTGTTTGGTGTTTTTGTTTTTTTAAGTCTACTCATGACTGTTTTTTTGTGTCAGCAGAGTAATCGTAATGATGCCATGGCTAAGAAAATTGCGATGTTAGAATTCGAAATTGAATCCGTAAAGAAAAAAAACGATAACAACAAAAAATAATTCTTCCTTAATGGCCAATACCTCAACCTTACCTCAAGCAAAAGATTGGAACAACTACTGGAGTTTAGATCAGACGAATCAGTTTACAAAAATAAGCTGGTCTAAGCGCCGTATTATAAAAACCTTAACACCGTTTATTCTTCCTGGGGAAAAAGCTTTAGATGCTGGATGTGGCAGTGGTTTTTTTGCGCGATATTTTTGTGATCAGAAAATGTCGGCGGTCGCGTTAGATTATTCTGACCAAGCTCTGGCCATTGCAAAAGAAATGACACAGGGCCGCGCCCAAATTATTAAAAAAGATTTATTATCACAGAATTTGCCGCAGGAAATAAGTGATCGATTTGATCTAATCTTCTCTGATGGACTGTTAGAGCATTTTCCCCAACAAGATCAAGATAAAATATTCCGCAATTTTAATTCTTTGCTGGCCAAAGATGGTGTTGTTGTGACCTTTGTTCCCAATCGTTGGTCACCCTGGGAATTAATTCGTCCGTTTTATATGCCAGGGATTGAAGAGACACCTTTTATTTTAAAAGAATTGATTAATTTAAATAAACGTAATGGTTTTGAAATAATAAAACAAGGTGGGGTTAATACTTTCCCCTTTGCCTATTCTCCCGATAGGTTGGCAGGCTCTTTATTTGGGATGCTCCTTTTTACCATCGCGAAAAAGAAATGACAAATTTCACTGTCAGTGTCGTTATTCCCGCCTTTAACTGTGAAAAAACAATTGGTCAAGCTATTGCCGCCGTTCTTGCGCAGAGTTATCCTGTGACAGCTATTGTTGTGGTTGATGATGGTTCAACGGATCAGACGGCAAAAATCGTCCAGACATTTCCTCAAGTAAAATATGTTTATCAAAAAAATGCTGGACCAGCAGCGGCCCGTAATCATGGAGCTGGGGAGGTCAAAAGCCATTTAGTTTTTTTTACAGATTCAGATTGTATCCCTCAGCGCAATTGGATTGAAAAATCAGTTTCTCATTTTCAAGATGAAAAAGTTGGTGCTGTTGCTGGAAGTTATGGCATCGCTAATCCTCAGAATCTTCTTGCCCGATGTATTCACAAGGAAATTATTTATCGCCATCAGCATTTGATGCCTGTTTATCCAAAAGCGTTTGGCAGTTATAACGTTGGTATCCAAAAAATAATTTTTGATAAAGTTGGAGGCTTTGATGCCGGTTATCAATCCGCAAGCGGAGAGGATAACGATTTAAGTTATAAGATTCTTAAGGTGGGATACAAAATTTATTTTGAGAAAGATTCATTGGTCGATCATTTTCATACAACACGTTTGAAGAAATATTTATGGGAACAATATCGTCACGGTTTTTGGCGTGTCAAAATGTATCAAGATCATCCGCAGATGATGACCGGGGACAACTATACATTTTGGAAAGATATGATTGAAGTGCCACTGGCAACATTGATCGCAATGAATTTGATGCTGGCATTGATTAGTTTTAATTTATTTTTGTCGACTGCTGTTGTCCTTGCGTTATTTTTATTTGGTTTGGAATTATTTTTTAGTTTTTTTATGACAAATAAAATATCTGAAATTATTTTTCTGTCGTTCACCATGTTCTTAAGGTCTTTTTTTAGAACTTTTGGTTTCTCGTCGGGAATTTTGCGTTTTTTGTCTAAAAAAAAGCAAAAAGAATTCAAATAAATATTGCAACGACTTCCCTCTATGATAAGATGAACCTACATTTAAAAAGATAGCCGCAAGAAAATTGTCAAACAATCTTAGGGAAGTAACATATGGTTGGTAGTACCCAAATCCCCGGTTATTATTCCGTCCTTGGCTTCGATCGTGAGCCATTCGCCACTAGTCCTGATCCCGATTTTTTTTATCATACACGTGAACATGATCGAGCTTTAACAAATTTATTAATTGAACTTAGATTGCGACGGGGTCTGTCTGTTATTTTTGGTGATGTTGGGACAGGAAAAACAACACTCTCTCGCAAATTGCTTCACGAATTAAATAAACGTGGCGACATGATTTTTCACATGATCCTTAATCCTTCCTTTAGCAGTGAAGCACAGTTTCTTTCTTCCTTGGTTCGTAATTTTAATATCGATTGGCCCGAAGATGTTGATATAAAAAATAGTGACATCATGGAACTTCGCGACACGATTGAAAAATTTTTAATCCAGAAAACATTGGAAGAAAACAGAACAATCATTCTCATTGTGGATGAGGCTCAGAAGTTAGATTTGTCTACGCTTGAGACGTTACGCGTGCTTTTAAACTTTGAAACAAACGCGCATAAGCTCATCCAACTTGTTTTGTTGGGGCAGTTAGAGCTGTATTCTAAGGTTGTTCACATGAGTAACTTCATGGATCGCATCAGTTTTAAATTCACTCTCAATCCGTTGGATGTTCAGGAAACATCTGAGCTTATTGATTTTCGTATCGCTAAGGCTGGATACAAAGGACATAAAAAAATTTTTTTAGGTGAGGCTGTAAGCGAAATTTATAACTACACAAAAGGTTATCCGCGAAAAATTAATATGTTGTGTCACAAAATTTTAAAAGAATTGGTAATTCAGAATCAAGAAATTGCAGATCGCGCCCTTGTTCAAGAAATTATTGCTAAAGAACAACAGTGGCTCTCGGCGACAAATGACAAACAACTAGAAACCCTAGAAACATAGTGTAAATATTTGATTTTTATCTTGCGCTTCATTTGAAGTGCGATAACATGTAATCTATATGATGGCTAATAAAAAAGAAACTGCAGAACAAAAGCTTCTTAAAATGATTGAAACTAATGTTGGTCCAGAGGTGTCCACTGCTAAGGTCGAACAGAAAGTTGTTACTAAGCAAGGGTTTTTGATTGCACTTAAAACTCTAAATAAATTTTTGATCGTAGGTGTGGTTGTCGCTTTCTTATACTTAGCAAATGAAATTCGTGTTGGTGTTAGTCTTTTAGGCAAGGATGTTCATTTTACTGTCGATCAGAGAACTTCAAAGCAAATGCCAGGCGTAGAAAACCTTATTCCAACAGTGCAAAGCTTGGCTTTTTATTTGACAGGTGTTAACCAGCGAAATATTTTTCAACCCATTGATACTGACAAAACAAAAATTGTTGTTGAAAATACAGGTGATAATAAACGAATCACCCAACAGACGCGGAATTTTAAATTAGTTGGCATCTCTTGGTTGAATAGTGTTGATTCGGCCTCCGTGATGATTGAAGATACGGACAAGAAAATGACTTACTTCTTGAAAAAAGGAGAAAAAATCGGAGATGTTGTTGTTAAAACCATTTATGCCGATAGTGCAGTGTTAGGCTATGAAAATGAGGAGACGATAATACGATATGACAAATCCCAAATGTAATCATACAAAACTCTTGTATTTGTCTGTAGCTATTTTGTCGGTCACGGTATTTCTTTGTGCGTCGACAAGACTGGTGCGGGCTCAAGAAACAGAAAATAATTCGATCGTTGTTGCTGAGCCGGAAGGTCCGATTGAGGAGCGTATGCAGCGAGCGATTACATTAGACGTAAGAGACATGAATGTTGTTGATGTTGTTAAGTTTTTGGCGATCAAGGGCGATTTTAATATCATCATTAGCCCGAGCGTTGATGGGCGAGCAACTGTTCTTCTTAACAGTGTCTCGATTAAGGATGCTTTAGATATTGTTATCATCTCGAATCATCTTGCCTACACGATACAAAATAATATTGTCCAGGTCATGAACGCGGCTGAATATGAATCGATGTTTGGAAAACGGTTTAATGATCAAACTGAGGTAAGCATTGTTCGTCTTAAATATTCCAAGCCCAGCTATGTTTTAGCGGCTTTGGACGGGTTAAAAAGCAACGTGGGAAAAATTATTATTGATGAGGACACCGGCTCTGTGGTTATGATTGACACGAAAGAAGCCTTGGATCAAATGAAGGCCGCTATTTCCCAAATTGAAAAACCTTTAGAAACATATGTTTATACATTGCAATATGCGAAGGCTGATGTTGTTGCCGATAAATTAAGAGCACGAATTGATTCCAAATCTGTCGGATCAATTACCGCTGATGAGCGAGCCAATAAGTTGGTTATACGTGCTTTCCCTGATCGTTTAAAAGAAGTTAAAGCTGTTATTAAAGAATTAGATACGCCAACGAAAGAAGTTATGGTCGATGCGCGTGTATTACAGGTTGTTTTTAGGCCCGAATATGATTTAGGAATTGATTGGCAAACAGATTTTCGAGATAGTTCAGATGATCAGATAAAAAAGATGTCATTTAAAAACTTTTATTTAGGACAACAAAATAGCACGCTTGCTGCTAGTGATGCCCTGTTTCCTAAATATGGTCAATTCGCCGTCGGAAATATTGATCGAGATATGTTTCAGATGACCATTCGGTCTTTAAAACAGGTTAGTGATACAAAGATTTTATCGAATCCACAGATCCTTGTTACTAATAATGAAGAAGCTAAGATTCATATTGGAGACACCGTTCCTTATATTATATCGACAACTTCAGGTACAGGAGACAGTGCGATTACCAGTGAAGATGTACGTTTTGTTGATGTTGGTTTGAAATTAAATGTTATTCCAACAATTAATGAAGATGGTTTTGTTACCATGAGATTGAAACCTGAGATTTCAACCGTCGTTGGTACGGTGACTTCTCAGGGTGGTGGTATCCCGCAAATAAATAAAACAGAAGTAGAAACAACGGTTATGGTTAAAGATGGTAATACTATTGTTATGGGTGGACTCAGACGAGATGACAAGATCCATACTAAAAAAGGATTGCCCGGTTTAATGGACATGCCGGTTGTTGGAAAATTATTTAGTCGAAGTAGTGATAATTTTGCTCAAACAGAAATTGTTATTTTTATTACGCCGCACATTGTTACGGGCAGTCATCATTTTGAAGATATTCGTGGGGGAATCAAACCATTTAAGTCTTATAGTTCGCAGTAAAAATATTAAAAAAATTTAAAGAGGGCATAATATGCTTAATGGATATTCTGAAAAAAAAGAAAAAATAAAAAAGTTTCTCCTACTGGGCGGAGGAATTGGATTAGCTGTTGTTGTCTTTGGTTCAACACAGCTTTGGGCGGAGGCTGGTCCAGGTGGGTTAGAAAATGTCACTATCAAAGAAAAACAAATGGTAGAGACAAATAAAAATTTGAAAAAAGCGATAGAAGAAAATGAAAAATTAAATAGTCAGACACGAGAACTACAATCGCAGATTGATCAGCTTAAGAATGAATCCACGTCAACACAAGAACAGTTTCAACAGTTAAAGAGTGAGCGCGATGATTTTGCTAAAAATATCGAAACAGTGCGAAACGCGAATCGTAAGTATTCCCAAGATATAAAAAAGCTTGAGACTAATTTGCAGACATTGCAAGAATCCCATGATGAAGCCGTGCAGCAAAATGAAAAAATGGAAGAACGATTGGCTTCAGCAAAAAATAGTCAGTCGTCAGTTTCAACCATGGAGGAAGATTCTGCTCCATCAGTAACGTCAGAGGAAGTTAAGAGTCGAGAAGAAAAAACCGTGGATTTATTATCGCGCATAGATGCTTTTAAAGAGACTGATGCAAAATTAAAAGACGATTCCGCTAAGGCGCATTTTAATATGGGAAATATTTATTTTCAAAAGGGTGAATACGAATTGGCGGCAAGAGAATTTTATCAGGCTGTAACACTTATGCCGAACGATCCAGATGCTCATTATAATTTAGCTTTTGTCAGTAGTGAGTATTTGAAAGATTACAAAACAGCACTTGAGCATTATAAAATGTATCTTTATCTAAAGCCAGATGCAAAAGATGTTTATCTGGTTAATGAAAAAATAACCAATGCAAAATTAATCCTTGGAAGCACCGTTGAGTCACCTTTGGAAAAAGAAAAGCGCAAAGATGCTGTTTCGTATTAAATTATATTTTTAAATTTGGTAATTTTTTTCGATCCATATAGATAAAATATTCCAGAAATTGTATAGTGCAACCTTTAATTTAAGGTAAAGTCTCGGTCTATAAGTGCGCACTTCTATTTATTATATTAGTAATAAAAATTATAGATTTTATAAATCTTCTATTAGGGGGTGTATGACGAATTCTTTACGATTCGTTTGTTTTGTGACGGCCCTAGTCTGTTCTGCATTTCTTTCTTCTGCAGCATACGCAAACAATTTATCAATTACTAATGTTTCTTTAGGAAGTCGTAACCCGACGGCAAATACTGTCATTCTTCAATTTGATCTTTCCTTAGAAAATTCTTGGAGAACAAAAATTAATCATGATGCTATATGGATCACCGTCCGCTTATATAATCCCGCCACATCTCCCGCCAATAAAAAACTCTGCCAAATTTCCGCAAGTGGTCTAAATCCTTCTGGAACTTCAGTAGGCAACAGTTCTGATCTTGAAATATCTGTGCCTAACGATAAACTGGGAGCATTTTTACGACCATTGAACTATGGAATGGGAAAAAACATTTCAGCCAGCGATGTTGAACTAACCATTGACTATGGTAGCTGTGGTTTTGAGGACAACGATACGGTCAATGCAAGTGTTCTTGGAATTGAAATGGTTTATATTCCCGAAGGATCATTTTACGCTGGGGATTACGATGCGAGTATCGCAGCACTCGATCAGGGGTCAGCGGATTCAGCCCCGTGGTATATTTCCAGTAATGTCCCAATTAATGTTGATAACCCGTCATCTGGTGGTTATCGATATGTTTCCAATAATAACGCCGGGGAAGATTCAACAGGAACAAGTTTTACAATCCCAGCAAGCTTTTCAAAAGGATATGGCGCTTTTTACGCGATGAAATATGAGATTACTGAAGGGCAATGGGTCGAGTTTTTAAATTCTTTACCTAGCGCCGAAGCTCGAGCTAATCGTGATTTAACCGATGGTAATCACAAGAATACAGATAGTGTGAAATATCGAAATACAATTAATTGTTCAGGAACTCCTTTGAGCTGTTCAACCAGTCGACCTTCTCGACCTGTAAGCTATCTGACTTGGATGGATCTTTCAGCTTTTCTTGACTGGGTAGCTTTAAGGCCTATGACAGAATTAGAATTTGAAAAAGTAGCTCGTGGACCAATTCTTCCAATCGCCGAAGAATTTGCATGGGGCTCAAACAATATTGTTCCAGCCGCAACGATATCTTCAGGAGCTGAAACAGGAACAGAAATAATTCTCGATAGCGGAGCGAATGCGAATTACAACAATATGATTTTTTCTGACGGGGATGCTCCGAGTGGTGTTGAACATCAAGAAGGTCCATTACGAGGCGGTATTTTTGCAACAACATCTTCGACGCGAGAAACTGCTGGCGCTGGTTATTATGGGGTTATGGATCTGTCTGGAAATTTACGTGAACGTGTCGTCACCATCGGTAATGTGACGGGACGTAATTTTATTGGAAGTCATGGTGACGGTCTTCTTGCAACAGTTTCTGGATTTGAAGGTAATGCCACCCAAGCAGATTGGCCAGGAATTGATCCAATTTCCGCCAAAGGGATCACCGGCGCAGATGGTTCTGGTTTTAAAGGAGGCGGGTGGGATGATCAATCGGATGGTGACCGTCTAAGAATTTCTGATAGACAAGATGCTGCAAATGCATCAACGGCCGCTTATAACAACGCTGGTGGTCGAGGAGTCAGGACATATGATGGAAATTAAAAATAATTATTTTGTTAAATTGTTAACGATCGCCCGCGTATTTTTTATTTTCTTTGTTGTGCAAACGCTTTCATTGACTGGACATGAGGCATCGGCTAATAATCTCACGATTAGCAAATTTAACACGACCGCAATGGATACGGCGTCGAAAACGATTACTTTTTCATGTGATGTAACTTGGGATAATAGCTGGCGCAGCACAATCAATTACGATGCGATTTGGGTTTTTGTAAAATATTCGACGGATGCTGGAATTACTTGGTCTCATGCCAGTATGAGCTCTAGCGGTAAAAATCCTCCCGGTTTTAAGGCCCCCAACAGTTTTGAGATTTTAGTTCCGCAGGATATCAAAGGATTTTTCTTGCAACGAACTGATTTGTCATCAGGAAGCGTAACCGCTCAAGATGTACGTTTTGTTTGGAATTATGGACAAGATGGATTATCTGATCAAGTGGCTACAGCGGCGAACACGATCAATAAAGTTTTTGGCATTGAAATGGTTTATATTCCGCAAGGATCTTTTTTTGCAGGAGATGGGAACAGTTCTTCCGACTATCGATTTAAACAAGGCAGCGCTGATAATGATCCGTGGTACATCCAGGGCGAAACGGCGATTACAACAGCTAGTGTTGCCAATGATGGTTTTTATTATCAAGGCGCTGGCTCACCTGGTGAAAATAATTCTGGTGATAATTTTATTATTCCGACATCTTTCCCAAAGGGATATCAAGCTGCTTATCAAATGAAATATGAATTAACGGAAGGGCAATGGGTGAGCTTTTTTAATACATTGCCAATTGTCGCAAAACCTAATCGGGATATTACCGCCGCGACGGTTGGTGGGAAAAATACGGATGATGCTGTTAATCGTAACACGATTTCCTGG
>JAHFGL010000017.1 GCA_023247445.1 Candidatus Omnitrophota bacterium
GGAGTGGATTTTGATGCAAAAACACCCTGAGATTGGTGAGAGTATTATTAAGCCAATCCGTTCCCTAAATAATTTATGCGATATTATTCGACATCATCATGAAAAATTAGATGGCAGTGGCTATCCGGATGGTCTTAAGGGCGATCAAATCACTTCTCTTGTGCGTATTACAACCATTGCCGATATTTATGATGCCTTAACAACAGATCGTCCCTATCGTTCAAAAATGACTTCTAAAGAAGCTTGTGTTATCCTTCGCCAAATGAAGAAAGAGATTGACCAAGACATTGTCGAAGCCTTTATTGAATCATTAAATGAAACTTAAAATCCCACCAATCCTTTTCCTTGATTAATTTTATATTTTACGTTATTGTTTGAACCATTATGGCCGAAGTCCGCAAAATTGGGGAAGAGTATTTTGTTGAATATTATGCGCAGGGGCTTTTATTCCGTAAGATTGGTGGGAAAACCCTCGAGGAAGCCCAACAGGTTTTAAAGAAAATCGAAGACAGCCTACCAGACCAACACCACTGGTATAAAACAAGAGAAGATCCTTTTAATGATGTTTTTACAAATTTTTTAAAATTAGTTGAGTCAGAGTATTCACCTATCACCTATGCCAGATTTGACGCTGTAACCCAAGATTTTAAACGATTTTTATCTTTAAACTTTCCCCAATATAAATTAATATCGCACATAACGCCGATCGTTATTAGCCGCTACGTTAGCTATTTATCAGCAGAATTAAATTTGAAGAATGATCGAAAGAAATCGCGGTACATCAATTTTTCTTTACTGCTCTTATCAGAAATTTTTAGTCAAGCCATCAATTGGGGCGCTGTTAATGACAATCCTGTTTTACATATCAAACCATTTGGGCGGCAATATTTGAGTCGGTCTTCACGCGTTGCTATTGATATTGATTTTAGTTCTTTAAATAGCGATGATCTTCAAAAAAAGAATTTGGCGCCGAATGTAAAGAAACAGTTGGCTCGACATTTAATTGAACGGGGAGTAAGGTTGATTCAAATTTTAAAATGGCTAGGAATTTCTGATATCGGGCGATTTTGTTATTTTGGTGAGACGGTGTTTGGGTGTTTTGAGAAGAAGATTTCTTAGAGTTGAGAGGTGTCTGCCCTGGCGTACTTTGACTTAAGTAGCTTTTAACAAAGTACGTCCCCGTAGCACAGCGAAGGGGACTACTATAAAAGATTTGTTGGGTGGTGTCTGCCTTGACGTATTTTGTTTAAACTTATGGAACGAAGTGAACATAAGTTTTAGCAAAATACGCTCCGAAGAACGTAGTGATGAGGAGTTACAACAAGCTTAAAATTGAAGAGGTGTCTGCCCTGACTTATCTAATATGATTTTTGTAGTCAGGACTGCACCTCTCCTTATCTAAATATATTTTTTGTTTAATTATTGTAGGAGAGGTGTCTGAGTGGTTGAAGGTAGCGCTCTCGAAAAGCGTTGCCCCCGCAAGGGGGCCGTGAGTTCGAATCTCACCCTCTCCGTATTATTACAAGAGACCCTGGGTTCTCTCGACTTTTCTAAAATCTGTGGCAGTCGAGACCCCGCTTACCACAGATGTGAGAGAAGCGGGGGAATCCCAGCCTCTCCGTTGATTTAAAAGAGTAGGAAGAGTTCTCTCGCCTTTGCTAACATCTGTAGAAGGCGAGACCCTGCTTACAGCAGATGGAAGAAAAGCAGGGGAATCTCACCTTCTCCGCCAATCTATTTTTAGACTCAAAGGGCTCCGCCAGTTTTTTTAAATAAGAATCTCGCATCTAGATCTTCATGAATCATTTATCGTCCGCAAAAGAATCTTACCGAGTCCTTATAATCATCGTATTTATTTTTGCCAGTCTTTTACGTTTTTCACTAGCGTTAGTTAACGACGAATCTAATGATGACCATGTTGAAGTAATCAAAGTTATTCGCGATGAAGGTAGGCTTCCCATCAAAGAAGATTGCCGCGAGTGTTTCCACGCTAAGTTCTACCATGCAAGTGTTGCCGGCCTTTTAAAAATATTCTCAATAACGGATGAAATGCTCGTAGTTAAGATCGCCCAAGTTGTTAATGCCCTGGCTGGGATTTTAACGCTGTGGATTGTTTATCTTTTTTTAAAAGAGCGGGGACTCAATCCGAAAGTCGAGTTGATTTCATTTGCGTTTATTGCGCTAAATCCAAAATTGATTGGCATCAATGCCCAGGCAACGAACGACTCTTTCGCTATTTTATTCTCGACAGCGGCTTTATATAATTTGGATAAATATTTTACGTATAATCGGGTGGTGCTGTTTTGGTGGGCAGTGGTGTATGCTGTGCTGGCGGCTATAACCAAAGCCACAACACTGACATTATCGGCAGGGATTTTTTTAATTCTGTTTATAAAATGTTTTGTCACGCCGGCCATTGAAATAAAGATTAGACGACAACTGTTCATTCTTATCATTGGTTTTTCTGTGATTTGGTTGAGCATTGTTCCTGCCATAGGACAATATTGGACAAATTATCAAAGATACGGATCCCCCATTACCATCGATCTTACTGCAACTGCTTTGCCAGATTTGTGGAAAGAAAAAATATATTATCGCCCCGGTGTAACATCGTTTACCAATACGTATTTGACCTTTCGTTTTATTGACTTATTTAAACATCCCACGATTCAAACCAATTCCGCTGACAATTATCCAGCGCATCGGACTTCGTTTTGGACTCAATTATATGGCCGCATGCATTTTGTTCATTTTGATTTTTGGCCGCCATCATGGCAAACAACGGATCCATTTGTTTTAAACGTTGGACGTTTGATTTTTCTTCTAGCGCTATGGCCAACGTTGTTGCTCTTAAAGGGAATGGGCGCCGAGTTAAGTTTGCTGATAAGGGCTATAAAGAATAAAAGATTCAATTATTTTAAGGATACCAACTCATGGGGGCATTTCATGATCATAGCCCTTAGTCTTTTATCTGTTATTATATTTTCCATGAAATATAAAGATTTTAGTTCAATGAAGGTTATTTACGTTTTCCCAGCTATTTTGGCCTTTCTTGATTTTTTTATCAAAGGATGCGAGAGCGCTTACAGTAAGAAACAGTTAGCGAAAATTTGTGATGGAACTTTCGTTGCCCTATTTGTTTTGTACTTTATTGATATTTCAAGTTTGATTATGCAATTATTTAACGCGACCCCACGATTGTAGGTAAAGACGGATTATGAAAATAGATAAAAAATTATTGGCGGGGATTGTGACCATAGTGGCTATCACCTTTTTGTTTTATGCCCGCGTTTGGAATAATGGCTTCATTTGGGATGATGATAGTTACATCACAAAGAATGAGACGCTGAAAACTTTAGAGGGTCTTAAGCGCATATGGATTGAGCCAGGGGCGACACACCAATATTATCCTTTGACGTTTACTGTTCTTTGGATTGAACATAAATTGTGGGGGTATGAACCGTTGGGATATCATTTAGTTAATGTTTTTCTTCATGCTCTAAATGCGATTTTAATATGGTTTATTTTGCGACGATTGATGATAGGAGGAGCGTTCTTTGCCGCTTGTCTTTTTGCTGTTCATCCGGTTCATGTTGAATCGGTCGCTTGGGTGACTGAGCTTAAGAACGTACTCTCTGGGGCGTTTTATCTTTTGTCGTTATGGTTTTATTTAGTCTTTTGGGAGAAAAAGTATAAAAATTTTGGCTTATATGGTATCTCCCTGTTTCTTTTTATTTGTGGCTTATTGAGCAAAACGGTTGTGTGCACACTACCAGTTATTGTTTTATTAATCCTCTGGTGGAAGGCTGATAATCTAAAACCAAAGGACATTAAATATTTAATCCCACATTTTTTTATTGGAGTTTTGTTAGGAATATTTACGGCGTGGTTTGAACGGCACACAGCTGGCGCGCATGGGATCTATTGGGATTTTTCACTGCTCGAGCGCTGTTTGCTGGCCGCAAAAGCATTATGGTTTTATGCGGGCAAACTCATCTGGCCACATCCTTTATTATTTTTCTATCCTCGCTGGACAATTGATGCCACAGAGTGGATTCAATATATTCCATTACTTGGAACTTTCGTGCTGCTAATTGGCTTATGGTCTTTACGCAAGAAAACAGGGAAGGGGGCTTTAGTCGCGGTATTATTTTTTATTACCAGTCTATTCCCAGCCCTCGGCTTTTTTAATATTTATTTTATGCGTTATTCGTTGGTCGCGAACCATTTCAATTATTTGTCCAGCCTTGGCATCCTCGTATTATTATCAGCGATTGGCGCAAGTTTTTTAAGGAAATATCCCCAATATTTACGTTATGGTATCTCGATCGCGTTAATTCTTGTTTTAGGAATACTTACTCAAGGCGCAACAACGATGTATAAGAACGAGATGACGTTATACAACAGTATTCTTACGACCGATCCAAATAATTTGATGGCGTATAATAATCGTGGGCTGGTTTATGAATCCAGCGGTCAATATGATTTAGCTTTAAGTGATTATGAGAAAGCCATTGAATTAGGTCCGGCATTTGTTGAGGCGCATAATAATCGTGGGTTATTGTATGAAGCGAAGGGCCAATATGATTTGGCCTTGGCTGATTATAATCGGATACTCATGCTGGAGCCCCAATATCAGGTTCATTATAATCGTGGGAATATTTATTTTAAATTAAAGCAATATGACTTGGCTCTTTTTGATTATAATAGGGCCATTCTTTTAAATCCCAAATGTGTCGATGCGTATAATAATCGAGCAATTGTCTATAGCCTGTTGGGCCAATATAATTTGGCCATTAAAGATTACACCCGAGCTTTATCCATTAAGGAAGATTACACAACTTATTATAATCGGGGATTAGTTTATGAGATGAGCCATCAATATGCGATGGCCATTAGTGATTATAGTAAGGTTTTGACGATAGATACAAAGAATGCTAACGTTTATTTCCGTCGATCATTACTGAATGAACAAGAAGGGAATATTCAGGGGGCCTTTGCCGATGCCCTTAAGGCACAATCGTTTGGCTACACAGTTGACCCAAAATATTTTAACCGCCTAGAATCAAAATTAGATAACCATATTTTTAAGGAGACAGATCATGGAGCAAAATAGGCTAACAATGTTGAAGGTCTTATTTGGTGGGATGTCGTTCTTTATGATTTATCTAGTCATTAAAACATCCATCGAAAGTGATATGTTTAACTTAAACCCTGTTGTTCTTAATGAGCCTTGGTTTAAGACGACGCTCTTTGACTTTTATTTTAACATTACAATTATTTCAGCATGGATGGTTTACAAAGAAGCCAATTGGGTTCGATCAGTTTTTTGGATCCTTGCCTTTATTCTTTTGGGAAGTATTGCCACTGCTTTTTATGTCTTACGGCAACTGCTTAAATTAAAACCAGGAGATTCATTTGAAAAAGTTATTTTGAGGAGGACTTAAATGCCGATGGCTGTTCATATTGCTTTAATTGGTTTAACAACGGTGTGTTTCTTGATGGCGATCGTTTGGATTATTCATTTGGTGATGAAAAATGCCGGTGTGGTTGATGCGTTTTGGGGCATTGGAATCGTCGTCTTAACGGCCATTTATGTTATCTGTGGCTGTGGGTTCCAACCACGTAAACGCATGATTTATTTGATGGTTGCTATCTGGGGATTTCGTCTATCAACACACATTATTCGCCGGATGATGCAGGAACGAAGCGAAGATAGCCGTTATAAAAATATAAGAGAGGCATGGAAAACTCATGTCCCGCTTAAATTCTTTCTTTTCTTTGAATTTCAAGCGCTCTTACAAACAGTTCTTTCCGTGCCGTTTCTTTTTATCTGTTTAAACAAAAATCCCTCGATTCAGTGGATAGAATGGGTTGGCGCAGCGATTTGGTTAATGGCCTTACTTGGTGAGACCATAGCCGATCAACAGTTAAAATCATTTCGTCTGAATCCACAAAATAAAGGTAAAGTTTGTAATATTGGATTATGGAATTATTCGCGACACCCCAATTATTTTTTTGAATGGCTTGTCTGGGTTGGGTTTGCTGTCTTCGCTTTAGGAAGCCCATATGGATGGACAGGGATTGTTTCCTGTCTCATCATGCTTCATTTTCTTCTTAATGTCAGCGGCGTGCCCATGGCGGAGGCTCAATCGATCAAAAGTCGAGGGGATCTTTACCGCGAATATCAACGGACGACAAGTATTTTTGTTCCGTTACCAAAACGAAAGGTTACGTCATCCTGAAGGAGCAACGCGACTGAAGGATCTCATAAGAGATCCTTCGCTATGCTCAGGATGACGAAAACTATAAGAAATTAGATTATGAAAAAATTAATTTCCCTATCACAAAACTTACTGGAAAAAGGGCTAATCCCTGATCCCGCGATACGTGTCGGGATCCGCCAGCTTTTAAAACAAAAACTAATTGATGAGCAAAAGGATGGTTTAGAGTTTGGGCAAGAACGTTTGATCAAGTTTATTAATAAATTAAAGGCGAGCCCCATTGCCGTTAATACAAAAGAAGCGAATGAACAGCATTATGAGGTGCCTACTGAATTTTTTCAGCTCGTTCTTGGAAAGCACATGAAATACAGCAGCGGTTATTGGCGGGATGGCGTTATAGATTTTGACCAATCCGAAGAGGATATGCTTGAGATTACTACCGAGCGGGCGGATTTGTCAGATGGCCAATCGATTCTGGAGCTTGGTTGCGGGTGGGGATCGTTGTCGTTATTTATGGCCAAGAAGTTTCCCAGTAGTCAAATCGTTGCCGTTTCTAATTCCAAAACACAAAAACAATATATCGATGCGCAAGCCGCTAGCCGCGGGATCCGTAATCTAGAAATTTTAACCGCTGATATGAATCAATTCCAAATTCATCATAAATTTGATCGAGTGGTTTCGGTTGAGATGTTTGAACATATGCGCAATTATCAGGCCCTCTTAGAAAAAGTGTCAGGTTTTCTAAAGTCAGAAGGAAAGTTGTTTGTTCATATCTTTACCCATCGAGAATATGCGTATCTCTATGATGAAACTGATCCGTCGGACTTTATTGGGAAATATTTTTTTACAGGAGGGGTGATGCCTTCCGATAATTTATTGTTGTACTTCCAAGATCATTTTCAAATTGAGCACAATTGGCGTGTCAGCGGAACGCATTATCAAAAAACATCAGAAAGCTGGCTTGCACGAATGGATCAAAATCGAACCAAGATTATTCCAATTCTAAAAGCAACGTATGGACAAAAGGAATATAAGAAATGGTGGAACTATTGGCGCGTCTTTTTTATGGCCTGTGCAGAGTTGTGGGGATATCGAAACGGAACTGAGTGGATTGTTAGTCATTATCTGTTTAAGAAAAGATCATGAAATCTATTGCGATTATAGGCACCGGCATTGCTGGAATGGGGTGTGGATATTTTCTAAAAGGAAAATATGACATCAGCTTTTACGAAAAGAACAATTATTCCGGTGGACACACCAACACTTTAACCATTAATGAAGATGGCCAGCCCATTTATATTGACTCTGGATTTATTGTTTACAATGAAGTCACATATCCCAATTTGACCCGACTTTTTAAGGAGTTAGATGTTACAACGATGCCAACAACGATGTCTTTTAGCGTACAGCATCTGCCATCGGGATTAGAGTATTCAGGCGCGGGCTTAGGCGGTTTATTTGTCCAGAAGAAAAATATTTTTAGTCGACGTTATTGGCGGATGCTTGGCGACATGGATCGTTTCAACAAAGAGGCGCCAGAGGTACTAGAAAATGACAAATATCTTTCGTATACGATTCTTGATTATGTAAAAGAAAATAAATTTTGCGATGATTTCTTAAGCAAATTTTTAGTTCCGATAAGTTCCGCTGTTTGGTCAACACCATTTGAACTTCTTTCCGATTTTCCAATTGTTACACTGGTTCGATTCTTTAAGAATCACGGTTTTCTTGGACTTTATACGCACTACCAGTGGCGTACGGTTATTGGGGGCAGTCGGATATACCGTGATAAAATTTTGGATTCATTTAAAGGTCGGATTTTTCTTAATCGTGGTGCAACAAAAATTATTCGAGAAAACGATAAGGTTGTCGTTTACGATGCGCAAGGACAGAAGGCTTCGTACGATAAAGTTATTATCGCATCGCATGCGGACGAGGCATTAGGATTGCTCGCGGCTCCCACCGAATTAGAGAAGAAGTTACTGGTTAATTTTAAATATCAGAAGAATCACGTTACGTTACACACCGATCGATTGGTCATGCCAAAATCACGACGGGCCTGGTCAGCCTGGAATTCCCGCATTGAGTTTAATCAGAAAGGTCAATTGGTTCCATCAACGATTTACTACATGAATAGTCTTCAAAAGGTATCCAACAAAAAAGATTATTTTATTTCTGTTAATGATCCCGGTGGTATCGATAGATCAAAAATTATTTGGGAAAATGATTATACTCATCCAATTTATAATGTGACAACGATAGAGGCGCAGGGGGAGTTGCCAAAGTTAAATCAAAATGGGTCTATTTATTTTTGCGGAAGCTATTTTCGCTATGGGTTTCATGAGGATGCGTTTAATTCAGCGCTGGATGTGGCTAGTTTAATTTTAGGCAAGAGGGTGTGGTCATGACCCGTCTTCGCCAAATTCTTAACGTGTTTGGCTTCGACGGGTCCATCCGCCGAAGCTATGATAAGCGAAGGCGGATGAATTCCTGCCTTTACGAATGTGAAATCATGCATCTAAGGCTAAAGCCAAAAAAGCATAAATTAATCCATAAGATTTTTATGTTCTATTTGGATTTAGATGAGATCGATTCTCTCAATCAGAAAACGAAGTTCGTCAGCCACAATCGATTTAGCATTTACAGTTTTCGTGATAGCGATCATATCGAGTTAGGGGGCAAGACGGCCAAAGAAAATCTTTTGCTGTATTTAAAATCAAAAGGAGTCACGGCCCCACCGGCAAAGATTAAACTGCTGACCAATTTAAGGACATTTGGACATATCTTTAATCCCGTCGCATTTTATTTCTGTTTTGATGAGAAAGATAATCCACTGTATGTTGTTCCTGAGATTGGGAACACCTTCGGTGAACTAAAACCCTATTTTATTGGACCACAAGATTTTGCCGAAGGAAAGTTTCGAAGTCAGCAGACAAAATATTATTACATCTCACCGTTTACGGATCTAGATATCACGTTAGATTTTCAGATGAAGATTCCAGCTGACGAATTGGATATCCGTGTTGATGATATTCAACATGGTGCAAAGTTTCTCTATGCCACCATGATTGGCAAGCGCAAGGAACTTAATACTGGTAATCTGTTGTGGTATAGTTTAAAATTTCCATTTGTGACATTGAAAGTAATTGGTTTGATTCATTTGCATGCAGGACTTCTTTATTTGAAACGGATTCCGCATCATATGAAGGAAAGTCATCAAGAGCTACAGAAGGAGGTTTTTCGTGCCTGGCGTAGAAGTTGAGAAAAATTGGGTCGTTCAAAATATCCCTTCGAAATTTGATTTTTATCAAAAATTATTACACAGTGTTTTTCTCCCTATGGAGTTGGGACAACTGCAGATTGCTTTGCCTGATGGTCGAATGCTTAGTTATGGCCGCAAAGACGGCAATGTCGAAGCAAAAATGCGGGTTAAGGATTATCGATTTTTCAAACGTTGTGTTCTTTTTGGTGATATTGGATTTGGCGAATCTTATGTTGATGGCGATTGGGATACGGATGATGTTCGGAAGGTCATTGAATGGATGATTTTAAATGTTGAAAATCATCCCACGCT
Organism: Candidatus Omnitrophota bacterium; assembly: GCA_023247445.1. Lineage (GTDB taxonomy): Bacteria > Omnitrophota > Gorgyraeia > Zapsychrales > Zapsychraceae > JAHFGL01. Next base: position 9,799 of record JAHFGL010000017.1, read on the forward strand.
TATGGCAGATGAGAAAAAAATATCTCCGGTTAATTTTTTAAAATTCTTAAATAAGATTTATTTTGCCTTACGAGCGAACACGATTCAAGGAAGTAAGCAAAACATCACAGATCATTATGATTTGGGCAATGAGTTTTTTAAAATATTTTTAGATCCCACGTTGACTTATTCAAGCGCCTATTTTAAAGATCCTAAGATTAGTTTGGAAGAAGCACAGATCCAAAAGTATGAGGCCCTTTGTCAGAAATTGCGGTTTAAGGCGACCGATCATGTCCTGGAAATTGGAAGTGGTTGGGGAGGCTTTGCTATTTATGCGGCGCGAAAATATAATTGCCGGCTAACAACGATTACAATTTCCAATAAGCAGTTTGAATATGCCAAAAAGCGTATTGAGCAAGAAAAGCTGCAACACAAGATTGATATTCAATTAATCGATTATCGTCATGTTAAAGGGCTTTATGATAAGATTGTTTCCATTGAAATGATTGAAGCGGTGGGCGACAAGTTTTTAGCAGCCTTTTTCAAGCAATGTGATGCGCTTCTTAAAAAAGATGGGCTATTAGGTCTACAAATGATTCTTTCTCCCGATCATCGCTATGACAGTTTTCGAAAGAACGTTGATTGGATCCAAAAGCATATTTTTCCGGGGAGTCTTTTGCCGTGTTTGTCGGCGATTCAGGAGGCAATAGCCCAGACCGGAAAATTGTGTTTATTTGATTATGAAGACATAACCCCATCGTATGTTAAGACGCTTTATACGTGGCGAGAAAATTTTAACCACAACCTTGATCAAGTGCGTACGCTGGGTTTCGATGAGAAATTTATTCGTAAATGGAATTATTATAAGTCTTACTGCGAGGCGGCATTTCATATGCGTAACATCAGCGTCGCTCAGGCAGTTTTCACGCGACCCAATAACCTTCAACTACAAAAGTCTTAAATCAAATGGCACAAGAACGTATATTAATTGTTGAAGATGATAGAAATATTTCCAAACTTCTTAAATATAATTTAGAGAAGGCGGACTTCTCCTGTGTGGGAGCGATAACCGGGGAAGAGGCCTTAACAACGCTTGGTCGGGAATCTATTGATTTAATTATCTTAGATGTGATGCTTCCTAAGATGGATGGTTTTGAAGTCTGTAAAAAGATTAAACAGAATGAGCATCTTTCATCTATTCCCTTAATTATGCTAACCGCCCGGGGAGAAGAGGTTGATCGCATTGTTGGCCTGGAGCTTGGGGCTGATGATTATATGGTTAAGCCGTTTAGTCCCCGTGAATTGGTTTTACGAGTTAAGGCAATCTTAAAACGGCAAAAACCAAAAGAAGAAGTAGCGAAGCAAATATTAGTTGCTGGTAAAATTATGGTTGATATCCCTCGGCATAAAGTTATTGTTAATGACAAAGATATTAATCTAACTTCTATGGAATTTAATTTACTGGTGACTTTGATGAATCGCCAGGGCCGTGTCCAATCCCGCGATCAACTTTTAGAAGATGTTTGGGATTTAAGCGCTGATGTTACAACCCGTACTGTGGATACGCACATTAAACGTCTACGACAGAAGCTTGGCAAAGAAGGCAAGTTAATTGAAACTGTTCGCGGGCACGGATATCGACTCTGTGATGAATAAAATTCTTAATTTTATAAAAAAGATATTCAATAGTAACGATGCTGAATTAAACCTTAAGTTGGAAGATGCCCAACAAAAACTTGCCGCCGTACTCGCGAATCAATCAAAATTAGAAGCTGTTTTGGGAAGTATGTTTGACGGCGTTATGGTCGTTGATCAGAACGGCAACATTTTGTTAATTAATCAGACACTGAAAGATTTATGGAATGTTTCGCGAGATCCTATCGGACATAAACCTTTAGAAATTATCCGCAACATAGAGATTCAGCAAATCACTGACACTATTTTAAGAGGGGAAACGGTTATGGCCTCTCGGGAGTTGTCGGTTTTAGTCCCGGAAGAAAAATTTCTTGAAGTTCATGCTACTCCGGTTATGCGCGACGGTCGTGTTGATGGGGCAGTTCTTGTTTTTCATGATATTACAAAGCTACGTCATTTAGAGCGAATTCGTCGAGATTTTGTGGCGAATGTCTCGCATGAACTGCGAACGCCGATAGCCACGATTAAGGGATATGCCGAAACGCTTCTAGATGGGGCCTTGGACGATAAAGCCAATGCAAAAGATTTTATTCAGATTATTTATTCAGATTCTGATCGCTTGGCAATATTAATTAACGATTTGCTGGAATTGTCCCAAATTGAATCCGGGAACATGAATTTATCTCTCAATGAATGTTCCTTGGAAATGCTGATTAATCGGGCAATCAAATTGCTGCAGCCGATGCTTTTGGATAAATCAATTACGATTAAGTTTGATGTTCCTGTGGATTTTCCAAAATTGAAAGTAGATGAAACAAGCATTGTTCAGGTGTTTCTTAATCTTATTGAAAATGCAATTAAATATAATAAACCTCAAGGGTCAATCACAATTTCGGCTTATAAAAAAGACCCCGCGATTGTTATTTCGATTTCCGACACTGGGATAGGAATTCCTGAGGAAGATTTGCCACGAATTTTTGAACGATTTTATCGTGTTGATAAAGCTCGGTCTCGTCAATTAGGCGGCACTGGCTTAGGTCTTTCCATCGTTAAGCATATTATTCAAGCCCATAATGGTGAAATGTCGGTTCGTAGCGAATTGGGCCAAGGATCGACGTTTACCATTACCCTGCCTCAAGGTTAGATTCGTCACCTTCTTCAATTAGTTTACTTAAATTTCACATTCAAGCCACGATTCCTTCACATCCATCTTTTATAACTGTAATGGTAAAAGAAAGGAGGAGAGAAGATGAATAATAGATTAAATGCTTATTCAGGCTTAGAGCTCGATGTAGTTGCCAGTCAATTGCGTATGTAAATTACGATTCTTCGCAGTATTTTGGAGTCATTAGAAAACTCCCAATCCTGTGAAAAAGACTACGTTAAGGAATCTTTAAAAACGGTTGATTTAGGAATACGCCGTTTAAAGGATTTTATTAAGGCCTGATTAAAGGGGAAACCCTTACGATTATTACCATAGAGATTTATTCTATTTAATATAAATGTAAAACTAAACCTCACTAAAGTTATTGAAGGAGAAAGAATGAAAAAAGTATGGATATCATTTTTTATGGGGGTGGGACTGATAGTGTTTTTAATTAACATATCTTGGGCAGCAGAGATGGACATTCTTCTTAATAAGTTAGTTGAAAAAGGAATTTTTACTAAAGAAGAAGCGCAGAGTGTTAAGCAAGAAGTAAAACAAGAGGCTGCTAAAGAAATAGCCGTGAATCAACCAACCAAATCGATTGATCTTCCTGAATGGGTTGGAAAAACAAAACTTAAAGGAGATATGCGTGTACGTTACCAATATGAAAAACGTCAAGCAAATGCGGAGGCACGAACAAGGGCAAGATTACGATATCGTCTTGGAATCGAAAATGAGATTGCCAAAGATATTAAAGTTGGAGCTGGTTTGGCAACAGGGGGGGCTGACCCTCGATCAACAAATCAAACATTTCAAGATTCTTTTCAGCATCCTGATATACGTCTTGATTATGCCTTTGGAGAGTATGTTTTGAATCAAAGCGTTAGAATGGTAGTGGGTAAATTTAAATTTTCAGATTATTTGTGGACACCCGATGATTTTTTGTGGGACACAGATATTAATCCAGAGGGCGGATCGATCCACTTTGAACATAAATTAATATCCTCTGTAACGGGATATGTTAATTCAGGAGTTTGGGTTATTGATGATAATGGAACAACCGACAAATCAGATCCGTATTTAACTTATGCGCAATCTGGATTTAAATGGAATAATGACAAAATCGATGTAAATTTAGCTGGGATTTTTTATGGGTTTAATGGGATTAAAGGAACTGGCCCTGATTGGTGTTCTGCCACTAACACGGGTTTAACTGCAATAAATTCTTCAACAGGTGCTTGCACAGGTACACTAGTTTATGACTACGATTCCGTTGGTGCTTCTTTGGAGGTTGGAATGAATAAACCAATTCATTTGCCGATTGAACGAATTGCGTTTTTTGGTGATTATATTCAGAATATTGATCCAATCCAAGAAAATCGCGGTTGGGCGGCTGGACTTAAGTTTGGTAATAAAAAAATTGTTGAAAAAGGTCAATGGCAGGGTAAATATCAATATTCGATCTTGGGACAAGATGCTTTTGTTGATTTTACTCCAGATTCTGATCGTTTAGGTGGAGCCACAGATATCACAGGACATGAAATTGAACTTCAATATGCAATTAACAAGAATGTTATTTTAGCGCTCGATTATTATCATGATCAGCGATATAGAGCAGCAAAGAATTCGAATGATTTAGTTCAAGGAGATGTTAATTTCAAGTTTTAATAAGTTACATAATTGTCACATAGTTGTCACATTAATATATTAATATAATCAATCTAGGAGGAGTGGTGTGCGTAAACAAAAATTATTTTTAGTAATGATGATGCTTCTGACGACCACATTTTCGTGGGCCGCTTCAGGTAAAAACTCCATTCAGATTAAAGGTTCAGACACGATGGTTAATTTGGGCCAATCCTGGGCTGAACTTTATATGGAAGAACACCCCACCGATTTTGTGGCTGTCACTGGGGGTGGATCAGGGACGGGTTTATCAAGTTTGATTAGCGGTACGTGTGATATTGCCATGAGTTCGCGTGAGATTAAGAAAAAAGAAATTGATTTGGCCAAAGCAAAAGGAATTAATCCTAATGAAATTAAAGTTGCTTTAGATGGTTTAGCGGTTGTTGTTCATCCTAAAAATTCGGTTTCTCAGTTAACCCTTGATCAATTAGCTGGAATTTTTACAGGTAAAATTACAAATTGGAAAGAGGTGGGGGGGAGTGACAAGAAAATTGTTGTGCTTTCCCGTGAGGTAAATTCAGGAACCCATGTTTATTTTAAGGAACATGTGTTGCGCAAAGGTGATGCAAACAGCAAGGAAGAATTTGTTCCAAGTGCCTTAATGCTATCTTCATCACAGGCGATTGCGGATGAAGTAGCAACGAATACATCAGCTATTGGTTATTATGGGATGGGATATATTTCGCCAAAACAAAAATCAATTGCTATCGCACATGATCCAGCACAGGGGTTCATTGAACCTAGTATTGATAATGTTTTATCTGGGAAATATCCAATTTCACGACCATTATTTTTATATACTAACGGCGAACCGCAAGGATTAGTTAAAAAATTTGTTGAATACATGCTTTCAAGTGAAGGACAAAAAATTGTAACTGAAACAGATTTTGTTCCTATTAAAAAATAAAAAGAACACGTATGCGGAAATTAAAAGAATCTATTATTGAGAAGCTAATCCTTTTGTGTGGATTAGCTTCTGTTTTTTTTGTTGTCCTAATCTTTTTGTTTTTGTTGAAGGAAGGTTTGGCTGTTTTTAAAACGATTAGCCTGAAAGATTTTATTTTGGGTAAAAGTTGGTACCCGATCTCTGAACCTGCACAATTGGGAATCTTACCTTTAATTATGGGATCATTTTTAGTGACGATTGGTGCGGCAATTATTTCCATTCCCATTGGAGTGGGATGTGCTATTTATATTGCAGAGATTGCGCCATTAAGATTAAAAGAAATTTTAAAAGTTGGGATTGAACTACTGGCAGCTATTCCCAGTGTTGTCTTGGGATTTATTGGTATGGTGACCATCGTTCCACTAGTTAAAAGTATTTTTCATTTGCCGACAGGTTTAACTGCTATTTCCGGCTCAATTATGCTTGCCTTTATGGCGATGCCAACAATTGTTTCGATTGCCGAAGATGCTCTCTATTCAGTTCCGAAAATATATAAAGAGGGGGCGTTTGCTTTAGGAGCAACGCATTGGCAAACGATTTATAGGGTGGTTTTACCTGCTGCTTCCAGTGGTATTGTGGCTGCGGTTATGTTGGGGATCGGTCGGGTCATTGGGGAAACGATGGCCGTTATGATGATTACTGGAAATGCCGCTGTCATGCCAAATAGCATTTTGGCTCCGGTTAGAACATTAACAGCTACCATTGCGGCAGAAATGGGAGAGGCCGTTGTTGGAAGTGAACATTATTTTGCATTATTTGGAATTGGTATCGTTTTATTTATTATTAGTTTTTGTATTAACGTCACTGCAGATTTATTTTTACATCGAAATAAATAATGAGAAATCCTTATCGAACACAAAAAATTGCTTTTTTCTTTCTACTGATCGCAACTTTATTGATAGTTATTCCGGTTGGTATCATTGTATTAATCATAATTGAAAAAGGTTTGCCTGCCATTAGCTGGGAATTTTTAAGTGATATACCACGTAAAGGAATGCGTGCTGGTGGAATATTCCCTGCAATTGTTGGAACAATTTATTTGGTTTCTGGGGCTATTGTTTTTGCGCTTCCGATTGGAGTTTTGGCGGCAATTTACTTGAGCGAATATGCTAAGGATAACTTATTAACTCGTCTTATTAAATTGGCGATTGTTAATTTGGCCGGTGTGCCTTCAGTTGTGTATGGGCTTTTTGGTTTGGCGTTATTTGTTGTTTTTTTTAAGTTTGGGGCATCGATTCTCTCAGGCTCGCTGACGCTGGGAATTATGATTTTACCCATTATCATTACAACATCGCGTGAAGCCTTGGAAAGTGTTCCTTATTCATTTCGCGAGGCCAGCTTGTCATTGGGTGTCAGTAAGTGGCAAACTATTCGTCATATTGTTTTACCTAATGCTATCCCTGGAATTTTGACAGGAACAATTTTGGGATTAGGTCGAGCGGCCGGTGAAACCGCCCCAATTTTATTTACAGTGGCGGCTTTTTATTTGCCTCAACTTCCTTCATCTATATTCGATCAGGCGATGGCATTGCCTTATCATCTTTATGTTATTTCAACTCAAGTTCCTAATGTTGATGAAAAAACTCGTTATGGGACGGCATTTGTTTTGCTTGCCATTGTTTTAGTAATGAACTTAATTGCAATTATTATTCGTTATCAATTTAGAAAGAAAAAGAAATGGTAACTTTTGGGATTAAAAATTTAGATATTTGGTTTGGAGCCGCTCAAGCTTTAAAGCAGGTAAATATTTCTATTGAATCGAATGAAATCTTAAGTATTATTGGCCCATCTAATAGTGGGAAAACAACTTTTTTGCGTATGCTTAATCGATTAAATGATTTGAGCTCTAATTGTAAAATGGCTGGAGAGGTAAGATTTGGTCAAGAGGATCTTATAAAAATTGACGTGGAATTATTGCGCAAAAGAGTCGGCATGGTATTTGCATTACCGTTACCTTTGCCATTATCGATTTTTGATAATGTCGCTTTTGGAGTTCGGATGCATGGTGAACGTGATAGGAAAATACTCGAAAATCGTGTTGAAGAAGCACTTAAGCAATCATATTTGTGGGAAGAAGTTAAAGATCGTCTTGACGTGTCTGCATTTAAATTGTCGGGTGGGCAACAACAACGTTTATGCATCGCACGTACACTCGCGGTTGAACCCGAAGTCATTCTTTTTGATGAGCCTTGTTCTGGACTTGACCCTATTTCAACGGCCAAGGTAGAAGAGGCAATGCTTAAATTAAAGAAAAAATACACAATTGTTTTAGTAACCAATAATGTTAAACAAGCTGCACGTGTTGGTGATCGAACCGCTTTTTTTCTATCTGGAGAATTAATTGAACTTGATAAAACAGATAAAATTTTTACTGCACCGCAAGATAAACGTACGGACGACTATATCACAGGAGCCTTTGGATGATATCGGCAAAAATAGCCATTAAGAATTTGAATCTTTGGTACAGTGATTTTCAGGCGCTTAAAAATGTCAACACTACATTTGTCGCCAATAAGATTTCCGCCATGATTGGTCCATCGGGGTGTGGCAAGTCAACGCTACTTCGAACGTTCGATCGTATGAATGATTTGATTGAAGGCGTACGGGTGGATGGCCAAATTTTAATCGACCAAGAAAATATTTTTGATCCTAAAATGGATTTGGTTAAGCTCCGTAAAAAAGTTGGCATGGTGTTTCAACGGCCGAATCCATTTCCCTTGTCGATTTATGAAAATATTGTTTTTGGAGAGCGCATCCATAAAAGCAACTTAAAGCGTGATCAATTAGATGAGAGTGTTGAGATAAGTTTAAAGAGCGTTTTGTTGTGGGAGGAATTAAAAGATAAATTAAAAAAACCAGCTTTACGATTATCCCTTGAGCAAAAGCAACGATTATGCATCGCACGTCTTATTGCGGTTAAGCCTGAAGTACTACTTATGGATGAACCCTGCTCAGCTCTAGATCCGCAAGCAACCGCTCGTATCGAGGAATTAATGCGTGAACTAAAAAATAAATATACTATAATAATCGTCACACATAACATGCAGCAGGCAGCCCGCGTCTCGGATGATACCGGATTTATGCTTTTAGGCGAGCTTATTGAATTTGGACATACACAAGAAATATTTACAGCCCCGAAAGATAAACGAACGGAAGATTATATTACAGGACGATATGGTTAATCCTCAAAGGAGAGCTTAAGCATGGAAAGACATCTTGATGAAGAGTTGAAAAATTTAAATACCGATTTATTAACCATGGCGGCGTTATCGGAGGAGGCCATCCATAAATCAATGGAAGCCCTTAAAACGCGTAATAAAGATTTAGCCAAGTCTGTGATCGAAAATGATCAAAGAGTTGATGAGCTTGAGAATAAGATTGAAGAACATGCCATTGAAATTTTGGCACTTTTTCAACCCATGGCCAAAGACTTGCGATTTATTACAACTGGAATGCGTATTAATACAGACTTGGAACGGATTGCAGATTTAGCGGTGAATATCAGCCAACGGGTTTTGGAAATTGCGGATATGCCCCATTTAAAACCTTTAATTGATATCCCTAAATTAGCTGAAAATGCTAAGCGTATGGTTAAAGATGCAATTGATGCCTTTGTTAAGCATGATGAAGAAATCGCCAAGAATGTTATTTTATCCGATAAGGAATCAAATCAGTTGCGTACGCTTATTATGCAAGAATTAATTCATTCATATATGGCCAAAGATGCTTCAACGGTGACCCGTGCGGTACCACTACTTTTAATCACACGTGATTTAGAACGAATTTCGGATCATGCCTCTAATATTGCAGAGGAAGTTATTTATATGATTGAAGCTAAATTCGTCAAACACCATCCAGAAGAGCTTAAATTCCTTCATAAAAAGACTGATAATTCGTAATTAGCTAGGTTTATTAGAGGAAGTCACCAGGGGATCCTTTTCTTGGAGGAGGTAAGCCTGGCGTATTTCCTCTAAATTTTGTGTTATACTCTCAGGTGGGCATTTTTAACAGTGTAGGAAAGGATAAACCTTTCCTAACTGCTAGAAAATTCCTTTCCTGCACAGCAAAGAAGATATGACGAACGAAGTGAGGAATTTTCTTGCGAAAGGGACAACATGCGTGCTGCTGTTATTGATATTGGTTCAAGTTCAATCAAACTGATCATCGGAGAAAAAGTCGATGACCAGATTAAGGTCTTAGAGTCACTTAAGAACATGGTGCCACTGGGGACCAACGCCTTCCTAAAAGAACGTATCTCGCAGGGCATTATTAACCAAACCATCGCCGTTATCGAACGATATAAACAAGTCATTAAAGAATACGATGTCACCAGCATTAAGGTGATCGCGACCAATGCCGTACGGGTTGCGCGAAACAAGGATTTGTTTATCGACACGGTTTATCGTAAAACCGGTTTTAAGATCGAAGTTTTAAATGTCGGGGACGTGGTCTATTATATCGATTCATTTTTATCGCTTAAACTTAAAAAAACTTATCCAATTTTTGAGAAGAATTTATTGATTGCAGAGTTGGGGGCCGGAAGCCTCGACATCTCAATCATGGAGAAAGGTTACACATTAATTAATTTCGGGATCCCTATCGGAACCTTGCGACTTAAACAGTTTAAGGGAAAGATTGAAGGGAGCTTAGAGGAAATTAATGTGGCGATGAACGAATACATCGAGAATGAACTCTTAAGTGTCAAAGATGATTTTCCAAAATTAACGATCGATGACGTCATTTTGATTGATGAGCGTTATACCTCATTTGTTCACAAAATCTTGCCTGATAACAAAGTTGAATCAAACTTTTTTCAATTAAAGCAAAAAGAGGCCGATGCCTTTTTGGCCAAGGTTACTGAAACCAATTTAGATGAGCTGGCCAGGCGTTACAATATCCCAACCGAGGTCGCCGATACCCTTGATGGATATGCAATCATCGTTAACACCTTGCTTAAGTTAAATAAAAGTAATTACATTTATATCCTTGAAACGTCGCTGCCGGAAGCTCTTTTGGCCAATGTCTTATTTAATTTTGAGCTTTCTAAGACAACTAACAAAACTAACCAACTGGTTTCCGTTGCCAACTTTTTGTGCCGTAAGTACAATGTCGATTTAGCCCACGTTAAACATGTGGCCCAATTATCAGAAATACTCTTTAATGATCTTAAGGAAATTCTGGGCTTAGAAGAACAAGATTCTATCTATTTAATTTTGGCGGGGTATTTGCATGATATTGGTAAGTTTATTAGTAATCGCAGCCATCATAAACATTCGGAATATATTATTAATTCACTTAACTTATTCCGGCTAACTGATGAAGATATTAAAATTATCGCCTGTATTGCCCGGTATCATCGGCGTTCATCACCACTGCCGGCACATATCCTTTATAGTTCTTTATCATCAGATAAACAGATTTTGGTTCAAAAATTAAGTTCGCTTTTACGCATGGCCAACGCCCTAGACAGCTCACATAAACAGAAAATCAAAAAGCTCGAAGTTAAGATTAATCAAAAGGAAGAAGTTTCGTTGGTTGTAACAACACCAGAAAATTTTATTTTAGAAAAAGCTAATTTTTTTGAGAAGAAGGAGCTGTTCGAAGAGTTATCAGGAAATAGAATCGCCCTTATGATTAAGAGTCAGGATTAACTATGGATAGTGAAAAACGCCCAGAACAAGATAAATTTATTCACCGCGACTTAAGTTGGCTTAAGTTTAATGAGCGCGTGCTTGAGGAAGCAGCAGATTTTTCTAATCCTCTACTTGAACGTGTTAAATTCCTAGCCATCTTTATCAATAATCTCGATGAGTTTTTTATGGTGCGTGTTGCTGGTGTTAAGCGGCTCATTGATTCCGGATATAACAATAAAGATCGATATGGCTATTATCCGCAAGAAGTGTTCGAGGCAATTAAAGATCAATCGGAGCAACTTATCAAACGCTTGTATGATGTTTATCAAAACAAAATTTGTAAGGATTTAGAAAAAAATGAAATCTTTTTAAAAACTTCGGAAAACTTAAATGCTGAACAAAAAAAATATGTTAAGAGATATTTTGATACAACACTTTTCCCCATCATTACACCGATGGCGGTTGATCAGGGGAGGCCATTTCCAGTTCTTCCGTCAAAAACGTTGGCCTTTGCTGTTAGTTTGAGCCGTAAAGATGAAACGCTTCTAGCTATTATTCCGATCCCGAAGAATATTCCTCGTCTTTTGAAACTTCCGGCGGAAAAAGATGAGGTCAATTTTATATTGATTGATGAAATCATTCGCCAGAATATCGACGTCTTCTTCAAGGGATATAAGATTAATAATTTTGCCCTATTTCGTTTGATGAAAGATAGTGAGTTTTCTTTGGAGGAAGAGTTTACCAGCGATCTTCTAAAAGCCATTGAGGCAGAAGTGCGTAAGCGTTCCTGGGCTAAGGTTGTTTATCTGGAAGTTGAAAAGGCCTGCCCGCCAGAGCTTTTAGAAACATTGTGTCAGGGGTTAAATTTTCTTAAAGAAGATATTGTGCGTATTAGTAGTGAATTAGACCTGGCCTATCTTTTTGAATTAAATGCCCAGGTTGAGAAACCGCAGCTATGTTATAAAAGTTTTGTCCCGGCCAAGATTAGTTATGAGAATATTTTTGATAAGATTAATGAGGGTGATTTTGTTGCGCATTTGCCGTTTCAATCTTTTTATCCAACCGTTGATTTAATTACCGCCGCGGCTAAAGATGAAAATGTTCTCGCCATTAAAATGACGCTCTATCGAACGAATCAGGATTCGGCAATCATCCGTGCGCTTCAAGAAGCGGCAAAAAATAAAAAACAAGTAACGGTATTGGTCGAAATAAAAGCTCGGTTTGATGAAGAAAAGAATATTAATTGGGTCCGGGAATTAGAGGCCGTTGGCTGTCATGTCATTTACGGGATTGCGGGGCTAAAAATTCACTCTAAAATGACCTTGATTGTCCGAAAAGATGAAGGACGCATTAGGCGCTACGTTCATTTATCAACCGGTAACTATAATGAAAACACCGCGAGGGTCTATACCGACATTGGTTATTTCACCGCCAATGATGATTTTGCCAAAGATATTTCTGATATGTTTAATGTGATCACCGGATATTCGCTTCCTTCGTCATGGAAGAGAATCATTTCTTCGCCCAATGATTTACGAAAATTCTTTTTCGATTTGATTGATAGTGAGATTACTTCACAAAAGAAATCCAAAAATGGTTTGATTATGGCCAAGATGAACTCGCTGGAGGATCCTCAGATCATTGAGAAGCTTTATGAGGCATCTGCGGCGGGCGTTAAAATTAAACTTTTAGTGCGGGGCATTTGTTGTCTTCTCCCGGGGAAAGAGGGCTTAAGTGAAAATATTGAAGTTAAAAGTGTTGTGGGACGATTCTTAGAACATTCTAGATTTTTTATTGTTCATAATAACGGCAGCCCACGTTATTTTATCTCTTCGGCCGATTGGATGACGCGCAATTTTGACAAACGCATTGAGCTTTTGTTTGAGATTTATAAAGATGAAATTAAAGAAAATTTAAGTTTTTTAATGAACAAATACTGGTCTGACAATATCAAATCCCGCCAACTATCTTCAGATAAAACCTACCTAAAATTAAAGCCCGAAGGTGAAAAGTTTAATGTTCAGGAATATTTAATTGATTATTACGGAAAGTAGATAAGATTAGGACGATGAACGAATAAGGGCCACCGCACCTAAGAGCACGGCATCATCGCCTAACTTTGATTCGACAATTTGGCAGCGTTTTAATTTTTTAAAGAAGGGATCGCTGTAAGCCGTTTTTCGGATGATGGGCAGTATAAAATCCCCGCAGGCCTCAACGACACCGCCACCTAAGACAATCACTTGTGGATTGAAAATATGTGTCAAAGAAATACATGCTTCGCCTAGAATGTAAGAGGCGTTGGTCATAATTTTGGTTGTTAGCGGATCATGTGATTTAAGTGCATCTTTTAAAAGTTTACTTTTGATTGGTTTATTCGACGAAATTTTGTTGGCCAAAATAGTTTTTTTCCCTTTCTTAATCGCTTGACGGATATCACGTTCGATGGCCCAGCGGCTAGCCAAGGCTTCTAAGCATCCTTGATTACCACAGCTGCAGAGAGGGCCATCTGTTTCCATTATCATGTGACCTAATTCCGCCGCGGCTCCTTGGGCCCCGATAAATAATTTGCCGTTAACAATAATGGCGCCACCGATTCCTGTTCCGGGAAATAAACCAATGACGTGATGAAGATTTTTAGCCGCGCCGAGCCATTGTTCACCAAGTAAGCCTAAGTTGACATCATTACCCGCCGCAACTTTGACCTTAAAAATTTTCGATAAACTTTGGCTGATGGCGAGTCCTGCCATGTCAATATTAGGAGCCGCTAATATTTTGTTTTCATCAATATCAACGATGCCCGGAATGCCGATGCCGATACCGCCAATTTCCTTAATGGATAAATCATTTTGCGTTATAAGATCGTCAACAAGATTGGTAATAGTTTTATAAATAACTGATCGTGAGACTTTCGGTGGCGTTGATATTTTTATTTTGGCTAAGATTTTTCCGGAAGGGTTAACTAAACCAGTTGCAATCTTTGTCCCACCAATATCGATTCCAATAAAAATTTTATTTTTCATAACTAGATTATATACCGCGTTTCAAAAGAATATGCAACATTTGTTTAAGAAAAACGCGGTATTATCCCTCGTCTTTCTGGTTCGATAGGTGTTTTTAGTGTTATAAATTAATGAAACGAGGGATACCACTATTAATTTTAAGAAAAATAAGTAAGTTTAAAAACTTAAAATTGGAAACGGTTTCTTTTGTTGGTCAATCATGTTATAAATTGTTTATTTTCATATGGTTATGGAAGCTTGCTAAAAATATGGTTTTTAAGAAACCTCGGTCGGTGGCTTGCCGATAGCATACTTAGAGAATATACTTTTATTGTAAGAACAGTTCATTGATAGATTAACTAATAAGTACTCAGTTGATAAGGGCAAACCTAGGGTAACCTAGGGACGCAAAGCTAAAGGGTCCATTGGGGGGACAGCCAGCTACCAAAATGAGTAATCATTTTCGGCGTTTGCTCTTAGTCAAAGAACAAACGCTTTTTTTGTTTCTAGACTAAGACACATACGGCGCTTGCTCATATCAATCGGGCAAGCGCCTTTTTTATTGGAAAAAATATGAAACACAACGTCAAAAATCTAGGAATGTTAATGATGGGATTGGCCGTTGTTCTTGTGACAACGGTTATTAATCCTTCTCTTATATTAGCTAAAGAAGTCAGGATCGCTATCATCGACTCGGGAGCCACGGCCCATGTCGATGAGGCGATTAGTTTCTCATCTTATCCGGCGAACACGGATCCACTTCATCACGGCACGGTTGTTTCCCAGCTTATTCGTCAGGGAGCACCAGAGGCTCATCTTTATATGTTACAAGTTTGCGAGCACAGGGATGGAAAATTAAAGCCATCGGTGGATGCGGTTAAAGACGCCATTCGATGGGCGATCGCCAATAGTATTGATGTCGTTAACATGTCATTGGTTATTGAGTATGACCAAGAGATTGATCGATTAATTACCGACGCTTCAATACAACATGGAATATTGTTTATTGCCGCCTCAGGGAATAATGCGATGAAAAGTCAATTTGCCATGGATGCAAACGGATTTATGACTAGAAATAAATCGTCAGGGGTTATAACTTTTCCAGCTTCAAATAAATATGTTATTTCGGTTGGAGGTTTAAATAAACAAGGAAAAGTTGCGCGTTATTCTGATCAGGTAAGCGATATTTATACTGATGGTAAAGTAATGGGGCAGGAGGGATCTTCTTTTTCTTGCGCCCGCATTTCGGCTAAAGTCGCTGAAATCTTAAAGTTATCCCAAGCCAATAATAAATCCTCAATGCTGGCCTATTTAAAATAAAAAGGTGCCGATGAAGAATAAAAAGATATTTTATTTAATCGTCATTATGTTGTTGATCAATTTTCTTATTCTAAAGACTGAGGCCTCAGTTGTGACGGTCGAAAACCGTCAGCTAATGGTTGATCACCAGCCGTTCTTCGTCAAAGGGGTTAACTATGAGCCAATTCCTCCTGGGAAATTTATAGGAATTCCAGCAGACAATTCATGGCAAGCTATTTGTTCCTACGTAGGTGTTCCACCCTTAGATGACAGTCGTTTTAATGTTGTTCCCGAAGGAAGCAATGACATTCAATGCACTGCAGGTATTCCTAAAAAAACTTTTTTATCTGATGAAGCAATACTAGATCGTGACTTTGTTGATATTCAGAGAATGAATGCTAATACTGTTCGCGCATGGGGAGATCCTGCACCACAGTTATTTGCGAAAGGCAAAACATATGGACTTAAAATAATGCCAGTTTATTGGATTTCATATGAGCTAAATTATATAGAGGAATTAGCCGCTGCCAAAGATGCGAAAGCCAAGGGATTGCGAAGCCCATTAGTGCAAGAATATGTGGATTATGTCAATAAATTTAAAGGATATGAATCTTTGCTTTTATGGAATTTGAGTAATGAAAATGCATCGTTTACTTGTCGATATAAAAATGCTGAAGCTGGTAAAAATTGTGATTTAAAAGAACAAGCCTTAGCTTTTTATGAATTAGTTAATTTTATGGCGCAAGAAGGTAAATCCGCTGAAGGCATTAATTTTCATCCTGTGATGATTGTTTCAGCAGAACCAGAGCTCAAATATTTAGATGGAAATGTTGATAGATTGTTGACGAGTATTGATATTATTGGCATAAATAGTTATAGAGGCGAAAATTTTGGTGTAGATATTCTGGGCGTGAAATGTGAGGAGAATCCTAAAAATTTATTTAATCAATATTCATGCTTATTCAAAAGTACTACGCCTAAACCAATTATTATCGCGGAATTTGGTACGGACGCGTGGGATCAACGTATAGGACAGGAAAATCAAGTTATGCAGCAAGAGACGATTATTTCACAATGGAATGATATTGTTGATCATAGTGTTTCTAGTGGAGGGCCTGCCATCGGTGGAGCTGTATTTTACTGGGGAGATAATTGGAGTAAATATCCCGAAGGCAATAAGTCAGACTGGACACCATCTGTAGCAACGCATGATTCAAATTTAAGTGTTGAGTTTAATGCTGGGCAACCAGATGGGGCACAAAATTTAGAATATTATGGAATTATGCGGTACAAATTAAATGCCGATGATACAGTTTGTAAACTTTCAAGCGGCGCAAATTGTACCGAACCGCGTCAGGTCTATTGGGAGCTTCAAAAGAAATTTCAGGAAGCCCCCAGGTTAGTTCAATTTAATGCGGGAGGTACTGTGGCCTTTGAAGACAAGGGGCCCATAAGTATTGGACTTCGTTTAGATAAAGCTTCAAATCAACTGGTGAGTGTTAATGTTCGAGTCGTATCCGGCAGTACGGCTACATCCGGTGCCGACTATGTTGTATCGCCTTCGCCGTTAAATGTGATATTTAATCCAGGAGAGACGTCAAAAATTTTTTCCATTACATTAATAAATGATGGTATCGCTGAACCAAATGGTGAGTTGTTGAAATTGGAGTTGTATTCTCCCGTCAACGCAGAATTGGGTTCGATAACTAAAAATAATATTACAATAAATGATCCAGTTCCACCAGGCGCATGTGTGGTCAAGACGGCGTTTAATAGCTTACCGATGGCGAAAGAAGTTGTTGCTCTGCGTCACTTTCGAGATCAAATATTGATTAAATTTGCCTCCGGCCAAAATTTTGTTGCGTGGTATTATCGCGTTAGCCCATCGATTGCCGATCAATTGGCTAGGCATTCAGTTCTTCGCGTTAGTGCACGTGCAATGTTGACGCCTTTGGTGAGAATGTCAGAATGGTTAATGAATAAATAACACTACGGTAGGTAAATAAAAAAGCGTAAATCAAATTTGATTTACGCTTTTTTGATAAATAATTTTTAGTTTAGACTTTAACTTTACGTCGAATACCAGCAAGTCCAAGTAAACTGCTTCCTAAAAGTGTCATGGTTGCTGGCTCAGGAATAGCTGCTGAGGGACTGTTATCGGTGGCTTCAATTCGATAGCCAATATTGTAATCATCATATTCAAAATAAGTGCCGCCAAAAAACTGGGCTTCATTAGCAAGCGGAGAAGGAATGTTTGTCCCGGGGCCATTAAAATCACCAGCAATGCGTCCAAAGAAAGTATCTCCGAGTCTGCCTTCTACAGCAATCCAATATGTCCCGGCATTAATGTTCCATGATAGTCCAGTTAAGTTGTTAAAGGTGGAAACACCACTAGCGGTACTAACGTTTATGGCATCGGCAAATAATTCTGTGTTGCCAGGAATCTGAGCTCCTGTGTCATCATATAGAGCAATGGTTAATGTTCCGCTACCTGATCCTGGGATACCTGGATTAGACCCAAACCAAGCGCCAACACTATTAATGATCACTGGGTTGAGGGTAGTAAATCGTGCTGCTGAACCATTTTCTACGCCAGGGACAGCTGATGGATTTTGAATATTCCAACCAGTAGCATTAATAGGTTCACCGGTGTCCACTAAGAAAAAAGCGTGAGCGGAGGTAGTGATTAAAAAACTTGTAATGACAGCAATTAAAACTGCGGTTAATTTCATATTTTTCATTTATTTTTCCCTTTCGCAAAAGAGTTCCATTTATGTTTAAACTTGTTTCTCCCCCATAAACGGATGATATTGCGTTCAAGTAATTACTAAAGTAGCAAATTGTATGCCAAGATGCTAATCAAAATTGACTAATTTAAGTTATTGATGCATATAAGGTTATGTGTTCGTGTCAGGCTCAGATATGTACAGAATAGGACAATGTCGACTTTATTGCATGAAGTGTTGATAAAAGTCGACATTTTATGTGCGGTTTTATTGGTTAATATCGCTTGATGATAAAATCAACAAAATCACAAATATTAGTTAAATAACAAAAAAATTTTAGAGTTTTTCTTTTCCCTCTCTTGACAAATAAAACAGTATGCGTGTATACTTACAGCTATCTACTCCAGAAAATTGTATTCGAGAACGATGAACATATTAAAAAATTTCTTTAAGGAGATTTACTCTTTATGAAAAATGATATTAAAAAAATCAAAGTTATTATATTTACAGCTTTGTTAATTCCTGCCTTGTTGCAAAGTATTTCTTTTGCGGCTACACCCGACGAAATTGAAAAGAAAAAAAAGAAATGTGAAGAATTAATTAAGAATTCAAAAGACGCGTCTCCTGATTTATTTACAGCGGTACTTAATTGTGAACTTAATGCCAATGATGAAACATTTGCGGCAGCTGATGGTATTAGTACAGGTGAAGGAGATCCGCGACAGTTTATTACGGGAGGGGACTTACCTCTTACCGCTGAATTAGTTGGTGGTGGAAGTTCTGGAACGACAGATGGAGCTACTGCAGGGACAGGTGGAACGGGTGGAACAGGAACAACTGGTTCTGAAGGGACAGGCAGTGGAACGGCGGGGACAGGTGATACCGGAGGAACAACAAGCGGTGTTGGTGACGGTGGGACAAGTGGAACTGGTGGCGTTGGTGGAGATACCGGGGGAACAACCGGCGGGACGACAGGTGGAACAGGTGGGTGTGTTCCAGCTCCGGGACATCCGTGCGGTGGTCCTTTTGGTTGAAGTTTATTTCATATAGATTTTTATAAAGGATGCTTGAAATTTAAGCATCCTTTATTTTTTTGCCTTGACTAAGTTTTTTGTTGTTGTTAATATTAACGCAACTTTTAAAAATCCTATGGAAAAAAAGTATTTTTCTACCTTAATTATCCTCTTTCTTTCAATTGTAACTTCTGCGATTATTATTCATGCCGCTGATGAAAATCAAGATCCAACAATAAAAACAACCGCAACAACTCAAAACGCATTTATTCGATTCCTTAAAAGCTTTGACTACACAAGTCGTCTTCGATTTCAATTTGATGACAATATTTTTTTAACAGAGGATCGTGAAGATTCGGATGTTAAAGAGATTTTTACTCAGATTCTGGAATATAACCATTCGTCTGGAGATAATTTTCTTCGTTGGTCATATACAGGGGATTACGACTATTATAATGAAGAAAGCTTAGGGGTTTTAAGCCATTCGACGAATCTTCTTTACTCATACCGTCCAGTGGACAAGTTTTCATTTGGTTTGGGTAGTAATTTTTATTGGCTCAGTGATAGTCGAATCGCTTCCACGCTTGGCGATCGCTTGTTGGCGTTAGGGTATACTCAGTTTTCTCCTTATGTTGAGATGAAATATGAAATTAATCCACGTACTAGCGTGCAAACAAATATTCGATATCAAAAAGTAGATGCGCGTGATGGTAACAATGATGATTATATTGATAACAAGCGCGTTATCGCCACTGAACAACTTAATTATAGTTTGACCGAAGACAATAATCTTATTAGCTTTTTTGGTTATCAATATGATGATATTTCATTCCCACAAATTTTTGAAAAATCAGCGACAAGTAATCGCCCATTTGTTGGACTAACACGAAAGTTTCCAGGGGTTGTTAGTCTTACGTACGGGGTTGGGTTTGAACAGATTTATATGGATGACAATATGGATGATGATAATGTAGATCAATATTTAGGATTGGAAACGATATTCTCAATTTATACGAAATTTAAAATGTCTTATAGCCACAACTATAAGCACCCATCATTACGTCGTGAATATACACAATATGCCTCGAATCTTTATAAAATGAGTTTAGACCACACGATTAATCCTAAAACATCTATTTTATGGGCGTATTCTTACGAGCGACAAGGCTTTAGATCAGCCGATGCGTTGGTGGGGCAGCTATCAGAAAGTAGAAAAACAGATATCCAAACGATCGGGACAACGCTTAATCGTAAGTTAAATTCAGTGTTAACATTGGGTTTAAGTTATGATTACACAAAACGCGATACAGAGTTTGCTAATGAAGGTTATACGGATAATAAGGTAAGTATACAGTTAACGGCAAAGTATTAATCTGACTATGAAAAAAATAATTTTTACACTCTTGATTTTAGGGTTTCTTAATTTAATTTCCTTTAAAGCCTTCGCTCAAGAGGTGAAGTTAGATGAGCGTTTGACTCAGGAACAATTTGCGGTTGAATTAGTTAAGATCATGAAGCTCGAGTATCGGTTACCAACAGCGTCATTGCCGCGAGACTCGGTTAACTTGCTTGAGAGTATTGGGGTTAGTCCAATACTTGGATGGCGCAATAAAGAATTCTTAAAGCAAGAAGATTATCTTGTCATTATTGGCAAGGCCCAAGGGAAGGAACGTTTGGTTCATAAACGCGCCCTTGACATCGAAGAAAGAAATATAGAAGTGATCAATGAAAAATGGCAAGAATCTTATGACCAAATAAAAGAGTGGTTGTCCCTTGATGCATTATTAAATAACAAAACATACTTTCCGAATGGCGCTCCCAAAAGTCCGTACGGCACAAGCTATAACGATGCTGATGGGGACCATAGGGTTGACCGATTCTTTTCTCCGATTGCTGCTTTAGAGAAGTTCCGCGAATCCTTTACCACGCCGTAATAAATCCAAAGTTTTTACTCAAAAGACAGCATATTTTCCCTGGAATAATATTTTGTTTATGTTATTCTATACCGCGTTTCAAAAAGAATTGAATAATGAAAGGTGGCTGCCCTGACTTTTCTAAATGATTTTATTGAAGTCAGGACTACCACCTCTCTTTTCTGGATGTATTGTTTTTATATTGTTTGTGGAGAGGTGGCTGAGTGGTTGAAGGCGCACGCCTGGAAAGCGTGTGGATGTCGTAAGGCATCTCTCGGGTTCGAATCCCGACCTCTCCGTCAGTCTACTTCAAGCAATAACTTTCAAACCCGAAGGGGAAAGTTATTGCAAATGCTAGAAAAGACTGACGGATGTCCTTTGAGCTCAACAAGCTCAAAGGGCTCCGTTATGAAAATAAAAGGAAGAACACTTGGATATTAACTCCGCCTGGCAAAAGGCGTTAAGAAACACAGAAATTATTCGATCACGCGTACGAAGTCTTTTGTCATCTAGTGATACCACGGTTCCGTATGTTTTATTATCTGAGTCATCGATTAATGTTGGCGACACGGTTGTTCGTAAAGGTGAGGTAGTTGTCGAGCGACCAGCGATTATTGTGCCGCCATTAACGCCACAGTTTGAAGGATTTGAGTTTGAAAAAGAAGATAATTTTAATGAAGATTTCTTGGTTAACTTTTTGATTGTGCGCGGCGTGTCATTCCCATCATTTAAATATGATAATAAGACAAGTTCGCTTGATATTTATGAAGGAAAGCTTTCTTCTGCGATTAAAAATTTTCAAGATGAGTTGCAGCAGAAGGAGGATGTTCAAACCGGACTTATTGTCGCGTCCGAAGATTGTTGGCAGTTTTCGCTTCTGATTTTTATTTGCACACAAGTGGCTAAGAATACCGATTCAGACATTAAACATTTATTGGAAGAATTTAAAAAGAAAAAATTAGGATAAAATTTCCTTATGAAAAGATTTGTTTTTTTTGTTTTTGTTTTTTTTCTTCTTTCCGCAAACATCGCTTATTCTGCCTCCCAGGAAAAATCTTCCAAAATTGTTTTAGATAATGGTTTGACTGTTTTGGTCACCGAAATGCCCACGAGTCCGATTGTTTCGGTTTATGCCTTGGTTAAAGCCGGATCAGCGACAGAGGGGAAGTATCTCGGAGCCGGCTTATCGCATTTTCTTGAGCACATGCTTTTTAAAGGAACTGAAGATCGCGCGGTTGGCGAAATTGCGGCGAAGGTTCAGGCGGTTGGGGGGAGTGTTAATGCCTCAACCAGTAAGGATTATACGATTTATACGATTTCTATTCCCTCGGAATCATTTGATGTCGCGCTAAATATTTTATCGGATATGCTTATCCATTCCACACTTGATGCCAAAGAAATGGAGAAAGAGCGTAAGGTTATTTTAGGCGAGATGCACCTACATAATGATAATCCCGACCGTCGTTTAAATGATATGGTCTATGCCAATGCTTATCTGCGACATCCGTATCGCCATCCTGTCATTGGTTATGAATCTGTGTTTAAGGAAGTTACGCGCGATGATCTTGCCGATTATTATCATTCATTTTATATCCCTAATAATACAGTGCTTTCAATTGCAGGAAATGTTAAAACGGATGAAATTTTGTCAAAGATCAAAGAAGCATTTAAAGATTTTAAACGTAGTCATGATGTCTTGCGAAATTTACCGCTTGAACCAACGCAGATAACGCCGCGCCGATACGAGGAAGAATATCCCACGGATTTGACACGATTATCGATAACCTTCGGTAGCGTCAGTTTGCTTGATCCTGATTTATTTGCCCTTGATGTTTTGGCTAAAATCTTGGGTGATGGAAATAGCTCGCGATTTTATCTGGATATTTATCAAAAGAAAAAACTTGTCTACGACATTTCAGTTTCTAACTACACCCCCATGGATCGTGGGCAATTTGGTATTGATGCTGTTTTAGAAGAAAAGAATGTCGATGAAACAATTAAGGCGGTCACGAGTCTAATCGAAGATGTTACGAAAAATGGCGTTCGTAAAGTTGAACTAGAAAAGGCGAAGAAACAAGTATTAAGCGAATATATCTTTAGTCGACAAACTTCTTCGCAAATTGCCTACTCACAGGCGGTTGATGAGGCGTTTGCCGGTGATTATGAATTTGCTTTAAAATATATTGAAGGGATTAGTGGTGTTACCAGCGATGCTATAAAGGCGGTTGCGCGCAAATATTTATTACCCTCGGCTATGACAGTCGTTGTCCTTAAACCAAAAGCTGCGCAGGCACAGCAAGAGGTTAAAGATAAATCGATAAGCGCGGGAGAGATTCAAAAATTTACGCTCGATAATGGACTTATCATTTTGCTTCGTGAAGACCATTCTGTTCCGATTGTTTCTTTTCGTGTCATGGCGCAGGGAGGAACTCGTCAGGAACCAATTGAATTAAATGGTTTGTCGAAAATTACAGCGGCCATGTGGCTCAAAGGAACAAAATCATATTCCGCGACAAAAATCGCCGAGATTTCAGAATCCCTGGGGATGGATATTGACAGTTATTCAGGAAAAAATAGTTTGGGTTTAAGTTTAAGTGCATTAACGCAGGATTTCGATGCGGCAATTAATTTGTTTGAGGAGCTAATTAAAAATCCAACTTTTTTGGCCAAAGAGATTCCACAGGTTAAAGATACAATTAAGGCCGTCATTCGACAAAAACAAGATGACATTAGTAGTTATACCAGCCACGCGTTACGTGAACTTTTATTTACTACTGATCCGCTACGTTTAGATGATGAGGGAACGATGGAGTCGGTAGAGAGAATTACTCAAAATGATATAAAGAATTATTATCAACAATTTTTGACGCCATCCAACATGGTTTTGACTGTCTTTGGAGATATTGACTCAGATAAAGTTTTAGATTTTCTAAAGAAGAAATTTGGAAGTATTAAAGCGCCAAAAGTAAATTTAAAAAATTATCAAGAGACACCCATTGATACGTTTCGTGAGAAAGTCATGTTTATGGATAAAGAGCAGGCAATGGTTATGCTTGGGTTTCACGGTGTGCGTATAGAAGATAATGACCGGTATGGCTTGGATATTTTATCCTCGGTTCTGGGTTCTTCCTTCGCGGGACGATTATTTAACGGTGTCCGTGAAAAATTAGGGCAAGCGTATACGATGGGCGGCGATTCTTTGCCGGGAATTGATACCGGCCTTATTTATTTTTATGTGCTGACAACGGATGAGAATGTTAACTCGGTTAAAGATATTTTGACCCGTGAGATTAAAAAACTTCAAACCGAAATGATATCCGATCAAGAATTGCGCGATATGAAAGAGTATTTGAAGGGCAATTTTAAGGCGGAGCGACAAACACAAGCAAGCTTGAGCTTTATTAGTGGGTTAGATGAACTTTATGGCTTGGGCTCCTTAAATTATATTAGCTATGACAAGAATATTGATGGAGTAACTAAAGAAGACATTAAACGTTTGGCCAATAAATATTTGCCACTTGATAAAGCAGCGATCGTTGTCACACGGCCTTTACAACATTTGCCTCAAAAGTAGGCGCGATACTAACGCTTTAGGGAAATTATTATTTACAAGGCATGAAAACGATGTTAGATTAAACCTGTTTTTACGTCGTAAAAAGTCATTTTAAAGTTATCCTTATGATCGATCGTCTTCTAAGCATAGAATTAGAATTTCGTTTAGTTGAGCAACTCATCGGCAAGATGACCTTACTCCAAACGCAAGCAGAGCGAGAGGAACTGGTTGTCGAAGCGCTCACAGAGATTTTTAGCAAAGATGGATTTCCGCAGATAAAAGAAATTCTAGCTGACCCCAAAAACAAAGTTAAATTTATTAAAACATTTCTTTCGTATGGGATTGCGACTGATCTTTTATGTGATTTTAATGTTGAAGACCTTGTTATTAACAATCTTAAACCCATGTATATTCACCATAGTCAGCGTGGGTTTGTTGCTACCGATGTTCAATTTGCTAATCACAAGGAATTAGATCTTTTTATTAAGAAATTGATGCTGTTTGCCGGTAAGACGAAGTTGGGAAAGATCATGAATCTCGAATTGCCTAACTTAGAGGGGCGTGTTAATATCGCGTTCTCACCTTTTGGTCCGCAGATAACCATTACCAAAGCTAAAATTTCTCCACTGAGTATTATTGAACTCATTCGTGCGGGCAGTTTAACCTATGAGGTGGCGGCGCAACTTTGGTTATATTTGGAAGGGTTATCGATCCGCCCCGCCAATATTATGATTGCCGGTGGACCCGGTGTTGGGAAAACAACTCTTCTTAATGCGCTACTAGCTTTTATTCCAGAATCAGATCGTATCGTCGTTATTGAAGACACGCTTGAATTAAATACATTTTTAGAAGAAAGTTGTTCACGATTAGAAAGCGATGAAGACATTACGCTAGCGGATTTGGTAAAAAATAGTTTACGTATGCGGCCAGAGCGGATTATCGTTGGCGAAGTTAGAGGGGAAGAGGCCCGTGACATGGTGACGGCCTGTAATATTGGAAAATATTGTATTGGAACAATTCATGCGCTTACTTCGAGGGAAGCGATTATTCGTCTACAAAATGAACCGATGAATATCCCGGAGATGTTGGTTAATCTTATTGATGTTTTTGTTGTTCTAAAGCGATATCATGTGCGTGATCGAATTTTTCGTGTTGTTGATGAGGTCAGTGAAACCAGCGGGATGGAACAAATTAAAATTTTACTATCTCACGTTTATAAGTATAATTACGAGTTGCACAAGTTACGCCAAGTTAATCCGAGTACTGTTTATCGGGATCGTTTGGCCCAACAAGCCGGGATAACACCAAAAGAGGTTATGCAAGAGCATCTTTTGCGGGCATTTTTATTAGAACAGTTAGATAAAAGAAATTTAGTAACAATGAAGGAAGTAACATCATTTTGTCATGCGTATAATAAAAATCCTGAAGCAGCTATTTCCGGCTTAGGGTTTAATCGTAATGAGTTGTTAGGGAAGAAATAAAATCTTTGTAATTTGCGCTCGCCCTTTTGCTGTTGGCAAAAGGGCTGGCACAAATTTTCTAAATAATATTATTGTAATTTGCGCTCGTAGCTTAACTGGATAGAGCATCAGCCTACGGAGCTGAGGGTTGCAGGTTCGATTCCTGCCGAGCGCGTTATACCCTTCAAGCGAGCTATGTCTCAGAAAAGAATTTTTCTTCAGCAACTTACTCCCAGTTTTTTCAATCAATCCAAAGATATTTTTTATACTTTATGTGAACAGGCGGCCGACGGCATTTTTGTTGTCGATCTTGATGGTGTTATTCGTTATGCCAATAAATCGGTTAAAGATATTGCTGGATTTACCGCTTCAGAATATTTTGGAAAACACTTTGAACAGTTTGTTGATAAGAAATCTCTGGAACAGGCGGTTAATTCTTTTAATAAGGTTAGAAGCGGAGTTTCTGTTATTCGTGATGAGCTAAGTGTTGTCGATAAAAAGGGTCAATCTGTTCCTGTTGAGTTTACAGCCTCACCAATTTATCAAAATGGAAAGATTGTTTTTATCCATTCCATTGTCCGAAATATAAGCCAAAAGAAACAGCTTGAGGATTTAACTCGCGGAGCCGAAAAGTTAAAGACGGTTCAACATTTTATTTCTGGGACGACAAAAGAGATTCAACACCCCTTAAACGCTGTGCTAAATCATTTGGATTATTTGTTAGAGCAATATTCGAAAAAAGATTTTGAATATATTGGTTATAAAGAGTTTACCAGTATTATCCGTGCTTTAGAAAAAATGCGAGATCAGATCAAAAAATGTTTTGAAACAACGGAGAAATTGGTCATCATCAGCAAAAGAAAGATTGGCATTAAAGATAATCATTGCGATGCCAATGGCATTATTAAAGAAGTCGTTGATATATTTGAACATGAATTTAAAGCATCGAATATTAAATTGAAGTTAAGGCTTTCTCCCCGATTGCCGCTGATTGCTATCGGAACGTTAGAATTAAATCAGGTGATTGTGAATGTTTTAAATAATGCTATTCAAGCCATTGCCCACGATGGCGTTATTGAGATTAAAACAACTTATGACCCATCGGCGCAAAATATCATAGTTGAATGTCATGATACAGGCATGGGAATTTCTAAAGAAGCCCTCAAACATGTCTTTGAACCATTTTTTACAACCAAACAAGATGAGGAAGCTCAAAATCTAGGGTTAGGGCTTTCAATTGTATATTCGATTCTGAAAGCTTCTCAGGGTAATATTTCGATACGAAGTAATTTGCGACAAGGAACAACGGTTGTCATTACGCTGCCGATTTATAAAAATCACAAGAAATAAAACATTAGTTTTTTTATGATGAAAGAACCTTTCCTTGATCAGTTTTTTATGCAAGAGGCGTTAAAGCAAGCTCAAGCAGCCTTTGAGGAAGACGAAGTCCCTGTGGGGGCAATTATTACTTTTGAAAATAAAATTATTGCTAAAGCCTATAATCAAGTTGAGACATTAAAGGATCCAACCGCGCATGCCGAGATGATTGCGATCACTCAGGCGGCCAATTCACTTTCGTCAAAATGGTTAAGCAATTGTTCATTGTATGTAACAATCGAGCCTTGCAGTATGTGTGCAGGGGCACTGGTCCTATCGCGCATAAAGCGGATTTTCTTTGGCGCGGCTGATCCTAAAACTGGAGCGTGTGGATCAATCAACAATATCGCTTGCCACGATCAACTAAATCATAAGATTGAACTTCATCAGGGGCTTTTAGCTGATGACTGTAGCCATTTGATGAGTAGTTTTTTTAAACAAAAAAGAAAAACATCGTATCGCAATCGACTTTAAAAAGTTCTTGATTAAATCGTCTCAGTGAATTAGTTTATATGAACTTTGCTTTCTAAATTTTGTTCGTTTTTGTGGAGAGGTGGCAGAGTGGTCGATTGCAACTGCCTGCTAAGCAGTTGACCTGGCAACGGGTCCTCGGGTTCAAATCCCGACCTCTCCGCCATTTTGGCTTTGCCAAAATGGCGAGACTCGCCAACCACTTAAAATTTTTAAAGGTTGGCGGTCCGTCAGGTTTTGTTAGATTCAAAGTGCTCAGCCAATTCTTTCTACTCGGAAGTCCTTTGAGCTCAACAAGCTCAAAGGACTCCGTTAGTTTCTCGGACTCCGTCAGCAAGTATCGACTAATGAATAAAAAATTCCCCACAATAATAATTCTTAGTCTGTTGTCGTTAACTTTTCATTCTTATGTTTTTGCTCAAAACCTTCCTCCGGGTACCGAGCCTGGCGCTCAGGCTGAACGTTTTAAAGCAAAAGCCATGCGTCAGCAAAAACGTTTTGAAAAGAAAATCAAACCTTCTCCAATAGAAATTCAGCCCGCAGAAACAAAACCAACACCAAAAGGTCCAACGTTTGAACTTAAAGAAATAATTATTGCTGGCAACACGGCTTTTAATTTAAAAACTCTTCGACCCATTTACGAATTTTTTCTTAATAAAACTGTTTCCTTTGAAGACCTCAACACGATCGCAAAGAAAATAGAGGAACAATATAAAAGAAAAGGATATCTTACAACGAAAGTTTATATCCCCAAACAAGATATCATTGATGGCAAAGTAATGATTCAAGTAGATGAGGGGAAGATGGGCAAGCTTCATATTGAAGGCAATAAATATTTTTCAACCGCTTTTATTGAAAAATATTTTCATGCTAAAAATAATGAAATCTTTAATGTCAAAAAACTTCAACGCGATATTTTGCGACTTAATAAAAATCAAGACCTTGAAGTCAAGACAGTTATTGAACGTGGCCAAGAACCACAGACATCGGACATCACATTAAAAGTTGCGGACAAGTTTCCTTGGCATCGAGGAATTGGTTTTGATAATCAAGGCACGCGTTTAACGGGGAAATATCGTTCCAGCGCTTATTTGCGTAGCTCTAATGCCACTGGCCGCGGTGACACGGTGTTTCTTAGTTCGATTTTTAGCTCGCTTACTTCTGGACAATCCTTTAATTATGCCGCGCCTATTGGAACGTATGGAACAAAATTTGCTTTTGATGTAATTTATTTTAATATGAAAATCGGTAAAGAATTTAAGCCGTTAGATATTACGGGTAACACTCAAATTTATACGCCGCATATGTTATGGGAGCTCGCCCTTACCGAAAACTTTACGGCCAATGCTGATGCTGGAATTGATATTAAATCGATTACAAAGCATACCAGTGGAGAGCGTAGTTCCGATGATCAATTGCGGATCCCATTTTTTGGATTTCAGTTTACAAAAACTGATCCCTATGGCCAAACATCGCTTTCACCTAAATTTAGTTTCAGTACAGCTAATTTCTTAGGCGCATCGAGTTTAAATCATCCTTCGGCTAGCCGCAGCGATACAGGCGGTTTCTTTTTTAAATATGAACAGGATTTTAATCGCATGCAGCGCATGCCTTTAGATAGTTATTTATCGATTCGTTCTCAGCTTCAGTTAGCCTCGCACACGTTGCCGTCATCGGAACAATTTCAACTCGGTGGTGCTAATTCCATACGCGGATATCCAGAAGGAGATTATCTGGCGGATCAAGGAGGAAGTTTAAATCTTGATTGGATTATGCCGATGTATTTTATTCCAAAAAGTTGGCATATGAAGGGCTCGGATACTGATCTTCGTCATCAAATCGAACCGGTATTATTTGCGGATGTAGGCGGTGGAGATTTACGAAAAGTTTTGCCTGGTGAATCAAACCATAAATTTTTAGCGGGAGTTGGGGGCGGATTAAGATTCCATTTTAACGATTATTTTTACCTTCGCCTTGATTGGGCAAGACGCGTTGCTGATCGTACCATTTCTGGAAGCGGACCCTCAAATTTCTATGTTACTTTTCAGATGCAATTGTAATATTCTTTCTTGACAGCGTTACTGTATGACTATACAGTAACTACTGTATAGTCATACAGTAAGGAAAATTATGCTAAGTCTCCGAGCAAAACTCACCCAAAAGATATTCAATTATTTTATCCTTCAAGAAGAAAAAGAAAGCTACGTTAATGATTTGGCCAGGATTCTAGATGTTGAAAGCGGCAATCTAACCCGCAAGTTATCAGAGCTCGAAAGAGAAGGGATTCTTAGGAGTCGTTGGCAGGGAAAGCAGCGTTATTATTCACTCAACAAAAATTTTCCGTTGCTTAAGGAATATAAGAACATCATTTTAAAAACAGTTGGCTTTGAACAGCTTCTAAAAATTGTTCTTAAAAAAATAACTGGAATTAAGAAGGCTATTATTTTTGGATCCTATGCCCAGGATCAGATGGATTCTCATAGCGATATTGATTTATTGGTCGTCGGTGAACATGGCACGGTTGACCTTCAGAGATCGATCGCACAAGTACAAAAAGAAGTCCACAGAGATATTAATGTTGTGAGCATGTCTGTCCAGGAATATGACAAGAAAAGGAAAACAGATCCGTTTTTGAAATCTATTGGGACAAAAAAGATAATAAATTTAATATGACCTCGTTTGAACAAGAATATTTTCATAAATTTAAATTTACTCAAGCTCAAATTGATCGCTATATAAAAAGTGCTGCGCGTGATTTGAACATTGCCCGAAAAGATCCATTTACTGAAGTGCGATTCACTTATTGTTATCAGGCATTAATCAAGATTGGGATCGCACTTTTGGCGAAAAAAGGTGGGGTTAAGGTGCGAAGCGTGGTTGGTCACCATGTTAAAATTTTAAATAAATTAAGTGAAATTCTCGCTGATCCTGATATCTTCACAATTGGTAACGCTATGCGGATGAAACGAAATAAAGATTTATATGATGCAAGAGAGGTTGTTACCAAAAAAGAAGCGGATGATTATGTCGTTTTTATTGAGCAGGTTATTGAGCGAGCAAATCAGGCATTAAAAAACTAATTCTCCTTGGGCAGTGGCCTAGCAATTTTTCTTACCAGATTAGGAAATAATAGATATTTATATTGTCTTAATTTAATATGTTGGCTAAAATAGCTCATCAATAGTATTAACGAGCTAGACATGCGCAATAAAAAATACATATTATTTTTTATCCCAATATTTGTTCTGCATTTTTGTTCACCGCTTTTTGCCCTTCCTGAAATTGCCAATATTGAATCCGGCAACGTTACGTTTAATCAGCCCGATGCATCAACGTTAAATATTACAGCTGATGAAAATGCGGTGATTAATTTTCAATCCTTCAATATTTCTTCAAATGAAAAAGTTAATTTTATCCAGCCTTCAATTAATGCCAATGTTTTAAGTAGAGTCACTGGATCTTCAGCTAGTGAAATTTCTGGAACGCTTTATGCTAATGGAAATCTTTTTTTAATTAACCCAAATGGAATTCATTTTGCCGCAACCGCGCAAGTCAACGCAAACACTTTGATTGCCTCCGCGCTTGATATCGCAACCAATAATTTTATCGCAGGCAATTATAATTTTGAACGCCAATCAAATTCTAATCGCGCGTATGTACAAAATGATGGAACAATATCTGCAAACAATGTGGCTTTAATCGGTGGCGCGGTAAATAATGGGGGAATTATTCAAGCCAAAGCTGGCATTGTTCATTTAGCTTCTGGAGATAAGATGGCGGTGACAGTTGATCGCTCTGGTCTTATCCAAGTTGCGGTGAATGAAAAAACAAGCACGCAAATTTTTGATGACAAAGGAAATCAAATTAAAAATGCAGTAACTAATTCGGGAACTATCGAAAGCGGTA
Organism: Candidatus Omnitrophota bacterium; assembly: GCA_023247445.1. Lineage (GTDB taxonomy): Bacteria > Omnitrophota > Gorgyraeia > Zapsychrales > Zapsychraceae > JAHFGL01. Next base: position 41,545 of record JAHFGL010000017.1, read on the forward strand.
TGGTTACGATGACGGCTCAAACCGCTTCTGATTTATTTGCCAATGCGGTGAGCGAAAGTGGTACGGTTCGAGCCACAGGCATTGTTGAACAAAACGGTGTCATTAAAATTGTGGGAGATGGAGACATTCAAGTTGGCGGAACGATGGAAACAAACGCTGGCAACATCGAGGTAAATTCAACCGGCACAATTACGGTTACTGAAGAATTAAATACAACTGGTGATACAACCTTAAGCGCGAGTAACGATATTAATGTCAATAGTGATGTCACGACAACTTCCGGTAATCTTCAGCTGCTAGCAGATGCTGATCTAAATGGTGAGGGTTCATTTAATCAGGCCCAAGGCACAACGATATCAACAAAAGTATTTGGCGATATCACGATTCAATCTTCAGCAGATTCGACATTAGCCAATATTAATTCCGCTGGCGATTTAATTTTAAAACAAGCTGGCGCGCCAGCTGTATTTAATCAGCAGCCTAATTCTGTGATTAATACAAAGGGTTCGATCAAAACAGAAAAGGGAACGACGCTTAACGCCGCTGATGCCCAATATAATATTGGGAGAGATTGGATTTTTAGAGGAACCTTTGTTCCGGATCTTTCAACGGTAAACTTTATTTCTCCTGATCCAGCTCAGATTATTGGCAACAATTTGTTTTATAATTTTACCGTGATCATGCCTGGTAAATTAATAAGTTTTGATACAGACAGCACGCAAACTATCATTGGCGCTTTGATCGCCAAAGGTGAGTACGGTAAATTAATTTTACTTAGTTCCATTGACCCAACCAAACAATGGAAAATTAATCCACTCGGAACAACGGATATTCAATATTCCCTTATCGCTAATGCCTATAACATCCGGGGCCCCCCGGTTAAGGCCATACACTCTAGTTCTCTTGGCAACAATACGAATTTCGATCTTGATCCTTACTGGACCGGACAAGGTTTAAATAATAATTGGTCGAATCCTAATAATTGGGACACCGGAACAACCCCTACCGCGTTTGATACGGTTACTTTTGATGGCAGCGCGCATGGTGTCATCGGCGCCAATCCTCAAAAAGATTCTGTTATCGATTCCGATTTTCAAGGCACTCTCGCCAATCTTTTTCTCGATGGTTACACAGGTACGCTTCTTCTTCAGCGTGATCTCATCTTCACTGAAACTATCACCTTAAATAGCGGCACGTTTGATGCTGGTTCACAAACCATCACGGTTTCTGGCGATTGGGCTAATGGTGATGGGGGTTTCATTGCGAACGCCTCAACGGTTGTTTTTAATGATGCGTCAAAGCCTTCGAAAGTTTTAGGGAACAACACCTTCCATAATTTCTCAAGTTTTACACCCAATAAAGTCATCCAATTCGAAGCGGGAAAAACGCAAACGATCCTAGGCACCTGGACGCTGCGAGGCGCTTACGCCACCCACGTTCGTTTAGTTTCAACAAGTGCGCCTGATCGTTGGTTCGTTGATGCGCAAGGGCCACGTGATATTAGTTACACCTGGGTGGAGGATTCGCATAACTTAGATCCAGTTAAGATTATCATGATCGAATCAACCAATCGCGGCAATAGCGTCAATTGGGATCCAACAGGAACATGGACGGGCGCGACCAGCGCTAATTGGGCCACCGCTAGTAATTGGAGCGGGCTTGGCGGAGCGGCCCCAGGTTCCGGCGATGATTTGGTCTTTCCAGCGGGCGCTTCGAATCTTTCGACAAGCAATAATATCGCCGCGGCGACGAGTTTTAATTCAATCACCATTCAAGCCAGCGGATACACACTCGCGACTAATTCAATCACTCTCGCTGGACCCATCACTTACAGCGCTGCCTCAGGAACCAGCACGATCAGTTTGGCCATCGCAACAACGGCGGTGAGAACAATTACCGTAGATAATTCTGGCGCGACGCTGGTTATTAGCAGTGTTATTAGTGGAGCGGGTGGTGGATTGATTAAAGCAGGAAATGGGGCGCTAACTTTAAGTGGTAGCGCTAATACTTTTGATAGCGGAGTTTCTCTAAATGCGGGAACGCTTAATATTAACAAAGCCGCTGCTCTTGGAACAACGGCCGGAACCTTTGTCATCGCCAGCGGCACAACCATTGATAATACGAGCGGTGGTTCCATTACAACCTCGGCTTATCCTCAAACATGGAATGGTGATTTTACTTTTACGGGAAGTTCTAGCCTTAATTTTAGTACAGGGGCCGTTGCTTTAGGTGCAAATGTTCAACTAACGGCCAGTGCCAATACGCTGACGATCGGTGGTGTAATCAGTGGTGCCAAGAGTTTAACGAAAGCAGGGTCCGGCACGATGACACTTTCGGGAGCTAATACATTCTCCGGCGGCATGACAATGAATGCTGGGACACTTAATATCAACAATGCAACAGCGTTGGGAGATGGCGCAGGAACATTTACCATCAGCGGTGGGACAATTGATAACACCACGGGGGGTACGATAACTTTATCGAATAATAACCCACAGACCTGGAACGGTAATTTTACATTTGCTGGAAGTAGAAATCTGGACCTTGGAACCGGGGCTGTGACCTTAAGCGCGAATACTCAAATGACAGCAAGTGGCGCCTTCAGCTTGACTGTTGGTGGGGGGATTAGTGGTGGTTATAGTTTGACCAAAGCTGGAGCTGGAAGTGGGACCATCATTCTTTCCGGAATTGGTTCATATACTGGTGGATTAACGATAAGTGCCGGGACGTTGACTTTAAGCGGGGCTAATACGTTTACAGGAGGCGTGACGCTTAGTGGAGGCACACTTAATCTCAATCACGCCACTGCTCTTGGAGATGCTTCAAATACTTTCACTATTAATGGTGGAACGATTGATAACACGAGTGGCGGAATTACTCTCACAAATAATAATCCTGTGACCATAAATGCCAATTTTGCTCATACGGGTTCGTGGAACCTCAATCTAGGGACAGGGGCCATCACTTTAGGGGCAAATATCCAAATCACGTCTAATGGGAATGGAGATCTCAACCTTCAGGGGGCTATTAGTGGAGCTTATGGAATCACTAAAGCGGGCACAGGAGATCTTTCATTAAGCGGTGCTAATACTTTTACCGGGGGTGTGACTCTTAATGCTGGGGGATTAGGTATAGATAATGCCACGGCCTTGGGAGATTCATCGGGAACTTTTACTATTAATGGTGGTACCATTTTAAATTTTAGTGGCGGTTCAATCACACTTACTAATACTAACCCACAGGTATGGAATAGTAGTTTTGCATTTGGGGGTAATAGTAGTAGTCTTAATTTGGGAACGGGTACTGTTTCTATGACCACAGATGTGACTATCACCAGTGCTACAGCTTTTGTTTTGACCGTGGGTGGTGTTATTTCAGAATCAGGAGGATCTCGTGTATTAACAAAAGCAGGCGCTGGAACTCCTTTAGCTTTGAGTGGGGCTAATACATTTACTGGGGGAGTGACACTCTCTGCTGGTACACTCAACATCAATAGTGCCGCAGCGCTTGGCACGGGTACATTCACGATGGCCAGTGGAACTACGATTAATAACACTAGCGGTTCTAGTGTTACCTTAACCACGAATAACCCGATGGTTTGGAATGGTAGTTTTACTTTTACAGGCACAAGCAGTTTAAATCTTGGGACTGGGGCCGTGACGTTAGGGGCAGATGTAACAATTACAGGGAGTGCCAGTACGTTAACGGTTGGCGGAATTATCAGTGGTGCGCAAGCTTTAACAAAAGCAGGAGCAGTTGGAACATTGGC
>JAHFGL010000018.1 GCA_023247445.1 Candidatus Omnitrophota bacterium
TGATCAGGTACGTTTTGAAGTGACCGCGCGCCTGCTTGATCCAAAATTAGAAATCATCGCGCCTTTACGCATCTGGGAATTTAAAACGCGCGATGAAGAGATTGATTATTTAAAATCGCACGGCATTACGATGGAAGTCACCAAAAAAAGTCCGTACAGTGTTGATATCAATTTATACGGACGAAGTATTGAGGCCGGCAAACTCGAGGATCCGTGGTTCGAACCACCCGAAGAAATTTATAAGATGACGGTGAGCCCATATAAGGCCCCGAATAAACCGACATACGTTGAAGTCGAATTTGCTAAAGGATTGCCGACAAAAATTAATGGCAAATCTTACAAACCTGTTGATCTTATCAACAAACTTAATGAAATCGGTGGCGCCAATGGTATTGGCCGAGTTGATATGATCGAAAATCGATTGGTGGGAATTAAATCGCGCGAAAACTATGAAAATCCCGCCGGGACGCTAATACAGATCGCACACCAAGAATTAGAGGCGCTTGTTTTAGATCGCGAAACGCTGCACTATAAACAACCGTTGTCGCAAAAGTATGCGGAGTTAACTTATTACGGACTTTGGGAAACACCTCTTAAAAAACAATTGGACGCTTACTTTAATAAAATTCAGCAGAAAGTCTCTGGAACAATTCGCCTGCGATTATATAAAGGAAATTGTGTCGTCGTTGGCCGCAAGTCACCCAACTCAATGTACAAAGAAGAACTCGCGACCTACGGTGCCAAAGATAAGTTTGATCAAAAATTGTCGGAAGGGTTTATTAAAATCTGGGGAATGCCTTACTAGCTGTCAGCCATCAGCTGTCAGCTTTCAGTTGCTATCAGCTGGAAGCTGCTGATAACTGAAGGCTGGAGACTGAGAGCTGTAAAAATGGTTAAAAAATTAAAAAATAATCTGTTACTTGAAAAGATCCCAGAACTTTTTGATAAAGAAAAACGAGGTAAGGTTTTAGATTTAGGCTGTGGACGTGGCCATTTTTCTGACCGGATCCATCAACTTGGGTTTGATGTCTTGGCCGCTGATGTCGCTGAACGTTATTTTAAATACAAAGATTTCGGAATCAAATGGGTTCATTGCGATTTATCGAAGCATCTTAACTTTCCCGACAATACCTTTGATTACGTTCTTTTTTTAGAAGTCATTGAGCATCTGGAAAATCCATTTGCAGTCGTCCGTGAAATCAGCCGAGTGCTAAAGCCCGGTGGCTCTTTATATATTTCAACACCAAACATTTTAAACATCGGTTCACGATTTCGATTTTTGTTTGAAGGCTGTTTCGATTTTTTCCGCGAGCCGGTTCTAGATTATTCTAAAGTTTACGAAGAGCTTTATCCAGGGAATCTTCAGAACATGCATTTAATTCCCTGGCGCTATCATGAACTCGAATACATGCTCGATCGCTGTGGTTTAGATGTAACTAAAATTGAATCGGATCGCATTTATCATCACATGAAGCCGCTGTATTATTTGCTGTGGCCGATATTGAAATTACAAACCAGCAGCAAAGAGCGTCGCTCGCTTAAAAAAGGCGGGATGGATTTCCGCCGGATTCATAAAATTTTATTTTCGGATCCAATACTATTTGGTCGGCACTTAATTGTCCGTGCCACCAAGAAAGGTCCACATGAGTAAACTATGGGGAAGTCGTTTTGAAAAAACTACCGATGCCTTAGCTGATCAATTTAGCTACAGCATTGGCTATGACTATCGTTTGGCTATTTACGATATTATTGGAAGCATCGCGCATGCGAAGATGCTCGCCAAATGTAAAATCATTTCCACCAAAGACAGCGCGAAGATTGTCGCCGGCTTAAAAAAGATTGGTCAGCAGATTGAAAAGGGGAGTTTCAAATTTGATCCCAAGGCTGAAGATGTGCACACCAACATTCAATCAGCGCTTAAAAAAATTATCGGCGAGGCGGCAGACAAACTGCATACCGCACGTTCACGCAATGATTTGATAGTCCTCGATATAAAAATGTTTTGCATGCATGAGCTAACGAATACGGTTGAGCTTGTAACGCAACTACAAAAATCTATTTTGGCCTTTGCCGAAAAAAATAAAGATGTCATCATCCCGGCGTATACGCATTTACAGTCAGCACAAGTTGTTTTACTCGCGCATCATATGTTGGCGTACGTTGAAATGCTCGAGCGAGACAAGACACGCCTGGAAGATGCGTTCATCCGAACCGACAGCATGCCACTGGGAAGTTGCGCGCTTTCTGGAACAACGCTGCCGACGGATCGCCATTTCGTGGCTCATCAATTAGGATTTACGCACACGACCGACAATAGCATCGACTCCGTCAGCGATCGTGATTTTATTATCGAATTCTTGTCGACGCTTGCGATCTTAGGCGTTCATGCCTCACGCATGGCGGAGGATTTGATTCTTTGGGCAACACAAGAATTTAATTTAGTCGATATCGATTGGGCCTTGTGCACTGGATCATCGATTATGCCGCACAAAAAGAATCCAGATATTTTGGAATTGATTCGCGGCGAATCAGCGACGCTCATCAGTAATCTTAATCAAGTGTTGATTCTGATGAAAGGCTTGCCGCTAACTTACAATCGCGATATGCAATTAGATAAGCCGCCGTTATTTGAATCAGTGGATAAAACAAAATTGATCTTGCAACTCTTAGCCAAGACCTTTGCAACGCTTAAAGTCAATTCGCTCACGCGTGAGCGAATTCAAAACGAAGCCTTTTTTACCGTTGACATCATGGAATATCTCATCAAAAAAGGCGTGTCGTATCGCGAAGCGCATGACACGGTTGGACGAATTGTTAAGGGCTGCTTAGATCAGGGCAAACAGATCGCTGACTTAAGCAAATCTGAACTTAAAAAGTTTCATCCGAAACTCGAAGAGGATGTAAAAAAACTTTTAAATGCAAAAGTTTCTGTTAAAATTAAACAATCTTTTGGCTCGACGAATCCAATTTTAGTAGACGCCCAACTGAAAAACTGGGGTAAAAAACTTAAGTAGCTCTCAGCTTTCAGCCATCAGCTCTCAGCAGTTTCCAGCTGAAGCAACTGATAGCGGACAGCTGATAACTGACAACTGATAAAAATGCACGATTTTAAATTTAGAAATGGTGAACTCCACGGCGAAAACGTTAAAGTAAGCACGATCGCAAAAAAAGTCGGCACGCCATTTTATCTCTACAGCCACAATACTCTCGTTGACCACTTCACAAAAATAGAGCGCGCCTTTGCCAAAGTAAGTCCTATTATCTGCTTTGCGATGAAATCAAATGGCAATCTCGCCGTCTTAAAAACATTAATTAATATCGGAGCCGGCGTTGATATTGTTTCAATTGGCGAGCTGCGTAAAGCTTTGTTGGCTGGGGCCGATCCTAAAAAAATCGTCTTCGCCTCCGTTGGCAAAACAGAAGAAGAGATCATCGAAGCTATCAAAGCTGGAATTTTATTCTTTAATGTTGAATCTGAACCAGAACTTCAAGAAATCAATCGCATCGCCAAAAAACTAAAAACAAAATCAAAAGTTGCCTTGCGGATTAATCCAGATGTGGCCGCCGCAACCCACGAAAAGATCACAACTGGAACTTTAAAAAAGAAATTTGGGATTGATCTACGAACAGCGCACGCGATGATGAAAAATCGCAAAAAATATCCAAACATCATCTTTGCCGGACTTCATTGTCATATTGGATCACAGATTATTTCAAAAGAACCTTTTATTCATGCGATTAAACGTGTCATTGAATTTATTGATGTGCTTAAAAAAGATGGTATTGAGCTTGAATATCTTGATATCGGCGGAGGGCTAGGGATTATCTACAAAGATGAGAAACCGCAGACGGCCCAGGATTTTGCGGATGCGATCTTGCCATATTTAGAAAAAACAGGTTTAAAAATTGTGATGGAGCCGGGACGATTTATTGTCGGCAACGCTGGCATCTTGGTCACCAAGGTTTTGTATTTAAAAGATAATGGTGTTAAGAAGTTTTTGATTGTTGATGCTGGGATGAATGATTTGATTCGACCAGCGATGTATGATGCGTATCATGAAATCGTGCCGGTCAAAGAAACTACGGTCAAGAAAGAAAAACTCGATGTTGTTGGACCGATTTGTGAGAGCGGAGACTTCTTTGCGCACGATCGAATGTTGTCCATTATTAAAAATGGAGAACTTTTGGCCATCATGAGCGCCGGCGCTTACGGCTATGTTATGTCGAGCAACTACAACGTCCGCGGCCGCGTGCCAGAGGTGATGGTTAAAGGCAATAAATTTGAAATCACTAAAAACCGCGAAACATTTAAAGATTTGATGCGAGGGGAAAGGATCCCTTCATTTTTAAAATGAAAAATTTATCTTTTACAAAAATGTCTGGGGCAGGCAATGATTTCATCGTCATTGATGCGCCGAAAGAAAAATTGGATCTAAAGAAATTGGCGATTAAAGCCTGCGACCGCAGTAATGGAATCGGTGGCGATGGCCTGCTTGTTTTAAACAAATCAAAAGAATCCGATTATAAAATGCGTATCATCAACGCTGATGGATCAGAGGCGGAGATGTGCGGCAACGGCGCACGCTGCATGGCCGCTTATATCGTTCTTAATCGCAAACCAAAAAAGAAATTATTCTCGATGGAAACCTTAGCCGGCGAAGTATTGGCCGAAGCCAAAGGTGAAACCGCGATTGTCCGTCTAAGCAATCCCAAAGATTATAATCCATCGATTACAATCAAAGTTAATGACAGAGATCTTCACGTTACCTACATTGACACCGGCGTTCCGCATACAATTGTGTTTGTTGATCAGTTGCCGGGAATTGATGTCAAAACGCTTGGATCGATCATTCGTAACCATCAACAATTTAAGCCACGCGGAACCAATGTCAATTTCGTTGAGCAAATTGATGCGGGATTGGTCGCCGCTCGAACCTACGAACGTGGCGTGGAAGATGAAACAAAAGCGTGTGGGACGGGAAGTGTTGCCTCGGCCATTGTTTCATATTTAAAAGCAAACCCGCTTGTCTCATCAATGAAAAAATGTCAGATGAAAGTAAAAACAACCGGTGGTGAAATTTTGGAAGTAACCTTCGATCTTCACGGCGATCAAATCACCAATGTCTGGCTTAAGGGAAGTGCGCGGTTTATCGCCAAGGGTGAATATTTCTTAAACAAAATATAAAAAGGATCAATCAATGTTCAATGGTTCAATTGTTGCGATTGTCACGCCGTTTAAAAATGGTCAAGTGGATGAAGCCAAATTAAAAGAGCTCGTTGAGTTCCAAATTAAAAATGGCACGTCTGGAATTGTTCCGTGTGGAACAACAGGCGAATCACCGACACTTTCGACCGCCGAGCATGAACGCGTCATTGAAATTTGTATCAAGGCCGCCAAAAAACGTGTTGCCATTATTGCCGGCACAGGATCCAATTCTACCGATGAGGCGATTCATCTAACCAAAAATGCTGCCGCGGCCGGGGCAAATGGCGCGCTCATTGTGAGCCCTTACTATAATAAGCCAACGCAAAAAGGATTGTATCTTCATTTTAAAGCGATCGCTGACAGTGTCGACATTCCTATTATTCTTTACAACATTGCCGGGCGAACAGGTGTCAACATTGAACCAGCCACAATTGCTAAATTAGCCACGGATTGTAAAAATATTGTTGGCGTAAAAGAGGCATCGGGATCGCTTGAGCAAATGGCCACAATCAAACTGATGTGTCCGAAAGATTTTATCTTGCTTTCCGGTGATGATGCACTAACATTGCCGCTACTTGCCATTGGTGGAGTTGGAGTTATTTCCGTTGCCGCCAACATCATTCCAGCGGATGTCGCTAAAATGATTAAACATTTTGAAGCTGGAAATTTAAAGAAGGCCCAAGAATTGCACTATAAAATGCTTCCCTTGGTTAAAACTTTATTTATCGAGACAAATCCAATTCCTGTCAAAACTGCCGTTGGACTGATGGGACTTTGTAGTGGCGATGTGCGTCTGCCCTTATGCGCAATGGCTGAAGAGAATTTAAAAAAACTTAGAGTAGCGCTTAAAACTTATGGATTGCTAGGATAAGATTTCAAAAGGAACCATATTGAAAGATATAAAATACGAAAAATTTATTATTACAATTTCAAACGAGATACAACTCCTAGGTCTAATCTTATTAATTTTGTTAGTAGTATTATTCGGAGCGCTACAGTATGTCGATGGCAATAAATTTTTTTTACTTTTATCTTTTGTTATTGGTTTCTTAATATTAAGTAGAATACGATGGGCTCCAAATAAAAAAGATGATTTGCCAACATTAGGGCCTATTTTCACTCTTTTCAATAATACAATTCCCACTCTATTTATTCTAATAAGTTTAGTCGTGTTGGCATTCTTTCAGTTTCAAAATAAACAATATTGGTTTGCATTGCTGTCTATCACAGGACCTATAATTTTTGCTTATCTGGGATATTTAGAATCAAAAAAGTAAACTGTAAGCGTATACTAGGTTTTACATAGGATACAATAATAAAGGAATTAAAAGCTATGATCAATTTAGCCATAAGCGGTTGTCAGGGAAGGATGGGACAACGGATTACCCAACTTGCTCTTGCCGATAAAAACCTTAAAATCACTACCTTGCTTGAGCACAAGAATCATCCCAAAGCTGGCGAAGCCGTAAGTGGAATTAAGATCAGCACAGATAATAGCGCGATCAAAGGGGCCGATGTCTTGATTGAATTTACCCTGCCGGAAGGATCACTTGAAAATTTAAGCGCTTGTGTCAAACATAAAGTCGCGATGGTGATTGGCACAACCGGGTTTACGCCTGAGCAAGTCAAAAAAATTAAAGCAGCTTCCAAGAAAATTCCTATTGTCTTTTCCTCTAATATGTCTGTCGGCGTTAATCTTGTCTTTCGCTTAGTTGAGCTGGCAGGACAAAAGACAGGGAAAAATTATTCGATCAACATTGTCGAAGCTCATCATATTCATAAAAAGGATGCGCCTTCGGGGACGGCAAAAACGTTAGCGGAATATGCCGAAAAAGGTTCCGGCCAAAAAGTTACCGACTTTAAATCCATTCGTGAAGGTGAAATCATCGGTGATCATGATGTGATCTTTGAAAGCGGGGAAGATATCATTAAAATTTCTCATCACGCCAAGAATCGAGACATCTTTGCCAAAGGCTCACTAGTCGCCGCAAAATTTCTGGCAAAAAAGAAATCTGGGCTGTTTAATATGCAAGACGTATTGGGGTTAAAATAAAATTGGAAAGGATCACAAATGACCATGACTGCTGAAAATTTTAAAATCGAATTTGCTGATCGCTTAAAGGAATTGCCGCCGTACCTTTTCGTTGAAATTGATAAAGCCAAACGCGAGGCGATGGCGCAAGGCCGCGATGTGATTAATTTAGGTGTTGGAGATCCTGATTCAGCGACACCACCACATATTGTTACTGCCATGATTGAGGCGGTTAAAGACGGCAACAATCATCATTATGCCTTTGATGCCGGGCTGCCACAACTGCGTCAAGAAATTGGCAAATGGTTTGAAAATCGCTTTAGCGTTAAATTAGATTCTGACAAAGAAATTTATCCTTTGATTGGATCCAAAGAAGGATTAGCGCATTTGCCCTTTGGGATTATTAATCCTAAAGATAAAGTCTTGTTAACTGATCCAGCGTATCCAGCCTATCGACCATCGCTGCAATTCGCCGGCGCAAAGATTGTTAGCGTGCCCATTAAAGCGAGCAATGATTTTATTCCTGATCTTGCCAAACTTGCTGAGTACAAAGATATTAAAGCGATCGTAATTAATTATCCAAATAACCCAACAGCGGCCACAGCGACACGTGAATTTTATGAAGGACTCATTAAACTCGCACACGAGAAGGGCATCATTATCATTTCTGATATGGCGTATTCAGAAGTGTATTACGACGGCGAAAAACCACTCAGCATTTTAGAGATCGAAGGCGCCAAAGATGTGGCGATTGAATTTCATTCTTTCTCCAAAACATATTTTATGACCGGCTGGCGAATGGGTTGGGCTTGCGGGAATCCGACGCTTATTGCCGCGCTTGCTAAAGTAAAAACCAATTTTGATTCTGGTATTTTTCAAGCCGTTCAAGTTGCCGGGATCGCCGCGCTTAAAAGTAATGATGATGTGGTGGAAGAAATGCGTACGCTTTATCAAGAACGCCGTGATTTATTTATTAACGGACTGCGTTCAATTGGCTGGAAGATTACACCACCTAAAGCGACCTACTATGTCTGGGCCAAGATTCCAAAAGGATTTAATGATTCGATGGAAACCTCGAAGGCTTTCCTTGAAAAGGCTGATATCGTCGCGACACCTGGTGTTGGATTCGGTGAAGCAGGGGAAGGCTACGTGCGCATGACGCTAACCGTTTCCAAAGATCGTCTCAATGAAGCTGTTGCTCGTTTAAAAAAATTTTTGTAAATCAATCTCATCTTCCGTCATTCTGAGGCCGCAAGGCCGAAGAATCTCAAAACACTTAAGAAATTCTGAGATCCTTCGCTTTCGCTCAGGATAACGATAAAAAAAATAACAAACAATGGCCATTGTTTATATCGCCCTGGGGTCAAATCTAGGCCGTCGTGATCAAAACATTCACGAAGCACTATCTTTGCTTGAAAAAAACTCTATCAAGATATCCAAATGCTCAACCACTATCGAGACAGAACCGGTGGACGGGCCGCCGCAAGGAAAATTTCTAAATGCTGTGGTTGAAGGTGAGACGTTATTATCTCCTTACGAACTACTACGCGTGCTGCAATCAATTGAACATGAGCTTGGTCGTGTGCGAACAACTAAAAATGGTCCACGCACAATCGATCTCGACATCCTTCTTTATGATCAACTAACCTTAACGACCGATGAATTAACAATCCCACATCCTCGAATGCTCACACGCAATTTTGTTATGATGCCACTTAATGAAATTGCGCCAGCGGTCGTTGAAAGATTAGGCCATGCGCGTCGTTAAATCAATCCAACCACTTCGCCAACTTATTAAACAAGCAAAACAAAAAGGCAAGACCATTGGTTTTGTTCCAACGATGGGCGCGTTGCACGAAGGCCATGCATCGCTACTCAAAAAATCGCGCAAAGAAAATGATATTTCAATTTTAAGTATATTTATCAATCCAACTCAATTTGGTCCCCATGAAGATTTAAATAAATATCCTCGAGAATTTAACCACGATCGACGGCTCGCCGAGCAGGGGGGTGTTGATATCCTATTTTATCCGTCGGCAAAAACAATTTACCCGAGAGAGTATTTGACATACATCGAAGTTAATGGTATTACTAACCTATTGTGCGGATGCACCCGACCAGGACATTTTAAAGGAGTCACCACAATCGTCGGGAAATTGATCAACATTATCAATCCCGATTGTATGTATGTTGGACAAAAAGATGCGCAGCAAGCAGTTGTCATAAAGAAGATGGTCAGTGATCTAAATTTCGATGTGGACGTAAAAGTTTGTCCCATTATCCGAGAACCTGATGGTTTAGCAATGAGCTCACGCAACCGATATCTTTCACCCCAACAACGAAGAGAAGCCCCCATCCTTTCTCAATCACTCAAAAAAGCTAAAAAAATTATTTCATCCGGAGAGCGTAATCCGCAAAAAATTATCCGCTTGATTACTTCGAACATTAAACAAAACAGCACAGGTATGATTGAATATATTGAATGTGTTAACGCCGACACGCTAACTCCACTTAAAATACTGACGGGAAATATCCTTGTTGCCTTAGCCGTTAAATTTGGGTCAACACGACTCATTGACAATATGGTTGTCCGCTCATGAGCCGTAAACAAGGGAAATTACGAATTGGGATTGTCGGCTGTGGCGCCATTGGTTCACGGATTGCCAAAAGTATTCGTACAGATTTAAAGAAGGAATGCCAACTGTCTGGCTTATTTGATATTAAGGGAGAAAAGATTAAAGAACTCGAGAAGAGTTTATCGCTTAAAGGTATTTCTAAAAAATCTCTGGAAGATTTAATCAAAAGTTGTGATTGCATGGTTGAAGCCGTTAGTGCTGATAATACTAAAGAAATTATTCAAAAAGCTCTTAAAGCAAAAAAGAGTGTCTTGTGTATGAGCGTTGGTAAACTTCTAAATGCCCCAGAACTTTTTCGTCTCGCTGAAAAAAATAAATGTTCGCTTTTGCTGCCATCTGGGGCCATTGCAGGCTTAGATGCGATCAAAGCGGCCAGCCTCGTTGGCATAAAAAAAATTACGTTAACAACACGTAAACCTTCAACAGGATTTCGCGACAATCCTTATTTCCGTCAGAAGGGCATTGATTTATTCAACATTACTAAAGAAACCGTCCTTTTCGATGGAACTGTTGATGAAGCGGTAAAACTATTTCCTCAGAATATTAACGTAGCTGCGACACTGGCCTTAGCTTGCCAGGCGAAAGAAAAAATTTCGATTCGTATCCTTACGTCGCCTGATTACACAACAAACTCACATGAAATTGACATGCTTGGCGATTTCGGACAGATTACAACTCGAACGAACAACGTTGTTTGTCCGGACAATCCCAAGACAAGTTATCTCGCTGTTCTTTCAGGAATACAAACGCTTAAACAATTTTGTACTGGCATTTTAATCGGTACATAAAATGAACAAGAAAGGAGGAAACACAACATGATGAAGAAAGTCGCTAAAGTCGGTATCAAGAAAGAAAAAGGTTATCTCTATTTCGTTGACAAGAATGGAGACGTCTCCTGTGCTATGATGGCACGTGGTAACAAAAAAGGGGGAAAACCAAAGAAGGTAGCTAAGGTTGGTGTAAAAAAAGAATCAGGTTACCTCTATTTCATTGACAAAGCAGGTGACATTTCTTGCGCCAAGATGGTCCGAGGCGGTAAGAAAAAGGCTAAAAAAAGAAAGTAAATTGGCCTTATAAACAAATACGACAGCCCTTGACATTCCAGGCTAACGCTGAAAATGTCAGGGGCTGTTGATTTATAAATTCCAAACTACAAGCACCAAATCACAAACAATAAATAAATTTCAAATCACAAACATTGATATTTGAAATTTTGGTCATTGAAATTGTGTATTGTTTGGTATTTGGAATTTGTATATTGGAGAATGAAAATATGCAATCCGAATTTATTACAATCCGCGGGGCCAAAGAGCACAATCTCAAAAACCTCGATCTAAAAATTCCCCGCAATCAATTTGTGGTTGTGACCGGATTAAGTGGTTCGGGAAAATCATCGCTGGCGTTTGATACCATTTACGCCGAGGGTCAGCGCCGTTATGTCGAAAGCTTATCCGCCTATGCCCGCCAATTCCTAGAGCAACTGCAAAAGCCAAACGTTGAATATATTGAAGGCTTATCGCCAACGATTTCAATTGAACAAAAGACAACAAGCCGTAATCCGCGATCGACGGTCGCGACTCAAACAGAGATTAATGATTATTTACGTTTACTTTTTGCACGCGTCGGAACGCCGCATTGCTATGAGTGCGGCAAAAAAATTGAACGCCAGACAACCCAAGAGATCGTTGAACAGATTCTAGAGCTTCCGCAAGAAACTCAAATCACACTCTTAGCGCCGCTAATCCGTGGACGAAAAGGGGAATATCGAAATATCGGCAGCCAGGTAGCGAAGGCTGGCTTTGCCCGAATAAGAGTTAATGGCAAAATCCAAGATGTTAATGAAAAAATAAAATTAGATAAATACAAAACTCATAACATCGAAGTAGTAGTCGATCGACTCACAATCAAGCCCACCGTTAAAAAGCGTCTGACTGATTCCATTGAAACGGCTATTAAAACAGGCAATGGTCTAATGATCGTCGATTTTGACGGCAAGATGGCTGAAAGAATTTTTAGTGAACAATATGCCTGTATTGACTGTGGGACAAACATTTCAGAGATCGAACCACGAACATTTTCATTCAACTCACCGTACGGCGCCTGTCCTGGATGTAACGGCCTTGGAACAAAAATGGAAATCGATCCCGAAATCCTTGTTCCTGACAACGCTAAACCATGGATCTACGCGGTGGCTCCAGGAAAAATGACACATCGTGGATACTTAATGTATTACCGAGCGGTGATGCGAGAATTAGGGCGCGCCTACAAAGTTGATCACGAAAAGCCATATAAAGATTTATCAAATTCATTTAAGAAAATTGTCCTGCACGGATCCGATGACGTAATCTGGGGAAAACCTTATGAAGGAGTCATTAATTATTTAGAACGGATGTTTCGCGAAACCGATAATGATTGGCTTAAGGATGAGATCACAAAATACATGTCGGTTCTGCCATGCCCAACGTGCCAAGGGTCGCGTCTAAAAAAAGAAAGTCTGGCGGTTAAAATCCAAAATTTGAATATCGCGCAGCTGACATCCGTTTCCATTAAAGAAGCTAAAGATTTTTTCACAAATTTAAATTTCACCAAAGATAAAAAAGCAATCAGTGAACAAATCTTAAAAGAAATTCTACGTCGTCTAGATTTTTGTATCGATGTCGGACTCGAATACTTAACGCTCGATCGAAAGAGCGCGACACTTTCCGGTGGCGAGGCAGAACGCATCCGCCTGGCCACACAAGTTGGGTCGGGCTTAGTCGGTGTCATCTATATCCTTGATGAGCCTAGTATCGGACTGCATCAACGCGATAATGATCGATTATTACTAACACTTCATGCCTTGCGTGATTTAGGAAACACTTTGATTGTTGTCGAACATGATGAAGATACTATTCGTAAATCTGATTATGTAATCGATCTTGGTCCGGGGGCGGGTGAACACGGAGGAGAAATCATTTACGCCGGAGATGTGGATGGATTATTAAAGTGTAAAAAATCTTTAACCGGTCAATACTTAAACGGTGAACTTAAAATACCTGTTCCGCAAAAACGCCGGGCAATCGACAAAACGAAACAACTAAAAATTTCTGGCGCACAGGCGCACAATTTAAAAAATATCGATGTTTCGTTTCCTTTGGGAACATTTATTTGTATTTCAGGGGTTTCTGGTTCTGGCAAATCAACGCTCGTTGATGAAGTTTTATATAAAGCCTTGGCGCAAAAATTTTATCAGGCGCGTGAAAAGCCAGGAAAGCATAAAAAAATTGAGGGGATGGAGCACATCGACAAAGTCATTGTTGTTGATCAATCGCCCATCGGACGAACGCCGCGCTCAAATCCAGCAACGTACACGGGTGTGTTTAGCCACATTCGCGATATTTTCAGTCAACTGCCCGAGTCTAAAATGCGCGGCTATAAACCCGGCCGGTTTAGTTTCAATGTCAAAGGCGGACGCTGCGAAGCCTGCGGTGGTGATGGGATTCGAAAAATTGAAATGCACTTTTTACCAGATGTTTATGTAGAATGCGAAATCTGCCATGGCAAACGTTTTACCGAGCAAACCTTGGAAGTCCAATTTAAAGGAAAAAATATTGCTGATGTTCTTAATCTTTCGGTCGTTGAGGCGCTTAACATTTTTGAGAATGTTCCGCGGATCAGAAATGTTTTAGAAACATTAAATGATGTTGGACTAGGTTATATTAAACTTGGCCAACAAGCGACGACGCTTTCTGGAGGAGAGGCACAACGCGTTAAATTAGCTAGCGAATTATGCAAACAGGCCACCGGCCAGACATTTTATATCTTAGATGAACCTACGACAGGGCTACATTTTGCTGATGTCCACAAGTTGCTGGAGGTTTTGCAACGCCTCGTTGATCGCGGCAATACAGTTCTGGTCATTGAACACAATTTAGAAATTATAAAAAATGCTGACTACATCATCGACTTAGGTCCTGAAGGAGGCGATCAGGGAGGCAAGGTTATTTTTGCCGGTTCTCCTGAAGAACTCATCAAACAAAAATCTTCCTATACTGCTCAATATCTAAAAAGTTTTTTAAAGACAACTAACTAAAAAAATCCTGATATAATAACCGCCATGTTTCATATAAAAACTCTCCGTCATTCTAAACGCAGTGAAGAATCTAAAAATATAATTGAGATCCTTCGGCTTCGCCTCAGGATGACGAAGCAAATTCTATCAGTCCTCATAATTCTTTTCCTCCTAGGATTAAACTGCATTCCCACAATCAATGCCCAACAGGATGACAATGAATTATTTCTAGTCGCTGAAAAAGCATTTGAAGATGGATTCTATGATGTGGCCATGCGTTATATTGAGCAGCTTCTACAAAAGAATCCACAGACACAAAGACGCGTTCAAGCCAATCTTCTCTTAGGCCAATGCTATTTCTTTAAAAGCGAATATCTAAAGGCCTATGATGTTTTCCAAAGCCTTTTGTCCTATTCAGAGTATAAAGACGCAACGCTATACTGGTTGGGAGAAACTTATTTAAAGGGATCTGACTATAAGCAAGCCGCAAAACAATATCGTGAGCTCATCGACAGATTTCCTGATTCCTCTTATGTGCCACAGGCTTACTATTCGCTCGGATGGTCATATTTTGAAGAAAATAATTTTAAAGAGGCCAAAGAGGCCTTTATTGGACTGGTCAAAAAATATGCCAAGCACCAATTAGCCGAAGATGCTTATTTCAAGTTAGGAGAAATCGAACATAATCTTCATAATTATGAAAATGCCGTTGGGTTTTTTAAAGATTTTATTATTAATTATCCACAATCGCATCGTCATGCGGAAGCTTACTTCTATATAGGGGAATCGTATTATTATTTAACCGATACACTCAATGCGATTAGTTATTATGCCAAAGCCGCCGAAATTGCCTATGATAACAAACTGACCCTCATGGCCAAAGTCAGCTTAGGTTGGTGTTATTTAAAATTAGAAAAATTCCAGCTGGCCCAGCAATACTTTGATGAAGCTTTAAAATTATCTCAAGAAAAAGGAATCCTCTCTGATGATGTCTACTTAGGAATGGCCAACCTTTACACAGAAACAAAAGATTATCAGAAAGCTCGCGATGCCTACAATCAACTCATTGAAAGATTTCCTAACAGCCACCGTCTTGCCGAGGCTTATTTAGGAAAAGCCAATACGCATTATCTATTAGAAGATTATGAAAATGCCATCAAAACATATCGGACCATTATTAACAAATTTTCTGCAAATAATAATTATCAAGAAACACTCGAGAAGGCCTATTTTGGATTAGCCTGGTCGTATCTAAAAATAGGCAATATCGACTTGTCTGTTGAGACCTTTAAAACGATTAAAGATCAAAGTGAAAACAAAACAGTCAAAATTAGCGCTTTGACCCAAATTGCCGATGCCTATCAAGATGTTGGTCAGCTAGAAAAAGCCATTGATATTTATGATCAAATTCTTCGCGATTATTCTGATAGTCCGTACACCGATTACGCTCAATACCGCCAAGGAATCGCTCTTCTTAAAATGGATAAAACAGAAATGGCAACGTTATCCTTCCAAAGTTTAAAAACAAATTTCCCCAATAGTAAATATTTAACCGATGCCAAATACTATTTGGCTGTCGCTTATTTTAAAAAAGGAGACTGGGTTAGCACAAAAGAGCAGGTCCAAGAATTCATGAAAAATTTGCCAAATACCAATGAGTTTTTACCAGAAGCACAGTATATCCTTGGCCTGTCTTATTTTAATTTAAATGAATTTGAAAAAGCACTAAATACGTTTCAAAGCATCATAAAGAATTATCCAGAACAAACCGCTTTAGTTAAGAATTCAGAAATCAATATCGCCAAATGTTTTTATAAACTTGGGAATATTAAAGAAGGCTTGGCAAAATTTAAATTCATTATTAGCAAATATCCAAAATCAGACATTGCGCAAGAAGCGCTAATCTATGTCGGAGATCACTACCTTGAATCATCTGATTACGACAACGCGATCGTTTCTTATCAACAATTTATTAATAATTTTCCAGGCAGTAGTAAACTCAATCTCGTTCGTTATGAACTGGGTCAAGCCTATTTAGGGAAAGATGAATATGATCAAGCCATTAATATTCTAAAACTTATTGATGATCCGAAACAAGCTGAGTTATATGCGAAAGCGAAACTCGCGATTGCTGACATTTTTTCTAAGAAACTCGACCCTGAATCAACAATTGAGACTTATCAAAATATTATTACAACATCACCAGAATTTAAACGTGATGCCTTCGTTAAAATTGCCCAAGTCAACAAACTAAATAAAGCCTATGACAAAGCCATGGAGGCTTATCAATCAGCTTTAAAATCTGAAAAAGGTTCAAGTCAGACAGAAAATTTTGAAATTCAATTTCAAATGGGAGATACGTATGAACTGGCTCATCAAACCAAAGAAGCCATTGATACGTATTTAAAAATACCTTATCTCTATCCCCAAGAATTATCATTAATCATCAAAGCTTATTTAAGAATTGCACGTTTGTTTGAAGATAACGAGCAGTGGGAAGAGGCGAAGACAACATATCAAAAAATTCTCACCTACAATACGGAAGAGTCTAAGTTTGCTCAAGAACGTCTAGAGTGGATCAATAATACGATAAAGTTATTAAAGAATTAGGAGGATTGTATGGGCAGTGGTCTTTGGGGGATGTCAGCTTGGGATTTTATTAAAGCGGGGGGACCGCTTTTAATCCCAATTTTATTATGTTCATTTTTTGCTCTCGGTATTTTTATCGAAAAAATTTCTTATTTTGCCAGTATAAAAACGGATGTCGTTCTATTAAAAAAGAGGGTATTTGATTTAATCAAAAACAATCAAATTATCGAAGCCATCAAGCTCTGCGAATCTGACCGTTCTGCCGTTGCAAAAATCCTAAAAGCTGGTCTCTTAAAATTTGGATCCTCCCGGGAAGATATTAAAGAAAGTATAGAAGCTGTTAGTTTACTTGAAATTCCAAAATTAGAGATACGCTTAGGGGCTTTAGCAACAATTGCCCACATTAGTCCACTCCTAGGCTTATTAGGAACAGTGGCCGGGATGACATCGATTTTTCATACCATTCAAATACGCGCGGCTTCTTTAAATCCTGTAACCTCCGGTGATTTAGCAGGAGGGATCTATGAGGCTCTATTAACGACGATTGCTGGACTCATGGTTGCAATCCCTGCTTTTATCGCTTACAACTACTGTATCGCTCGAACGAATCATATCATTTTAGAGATGGAGCGTGTGGCAACGGAGTTAGTTAACTTAATGCATCACATATCAGAAGCTAATAGCGGGGCCCAAGTAATCGAATAGTTACCCATGCAATTTAAACGACATTTCAAATTAGACTATAGCCCAGCACAAATCCTTACGGTTCCACTGATCAATGTGATTTTTTTATTACTTATTTTTTTTATTTTATCCCCATCGCTTACTATCCAACCCAGCATTAATGTCAAACTACCAAAAGCTATTACTAGTGACATCGTTCAAGAAAAAGATTTTATCATCACAATCACCGGCGAAGATGTTGTTTACTTAAATGGAAAAGTAACAACCTTAAAAGAATTATCCAAGCGTCTCAGTAATAATGACATTAAAAATAAACCGCTATTAATTAAAACTGATCGCCGATCTTCCGTAGGTCGCATCGTTGATATCTGGGATTTATGTCGAAGTTTAGGGATAGAAAAAATCAACATTGCCACTAATCAAGAAAATTAATGACTGTCTTAAAAGCTAATTTAAACCCGCAGATCTCTAACGGACTGCTCTTATCTGCCGGGATTCATCTTTTTATTATAATATTTTTTGCTTTCACTTTCCCAGCACCTAAAGAAAACTTTCAACCAAAATTATTCTTCTTGGGATCAATACTTAAAAAACAAGATGTGGTTGCCCACAGCACGTTTCAAAATAAAAAAATAAATCGTGTAACGGAACCAATCACTTTATTTGAATCAAAATTGAGCCAAGACGCCTTTACAACCACCAAACCACCTAGCGGCTATTTACTCCCGCGTGAACCAAAGAGTATTACAAAATCAACTTTTCCTGTTACCAATAATAATCAAACGAAAAAACCAACAAAAATATCTGATCCCGAAAGCAATCTCCCAGAAACGTCCTATCAACCTTTAAAACTCTACCCCCATGATTAAAATTGATATTACCTGGGCGATAACCATCTATTTGTTTTTAACTCTTATCCTTGTCTTTGCATTGTGGTTGTTTTATACTTGTCGTGGAAGTAGTGATGAGACGGACATTCGTCATTTGTATCAATGCTCGTATTGCACGTATCTTTTTTTCGACTATACCAAAACCGAGCTGCCCATGTGTCCGCGATGCAAAAGTTATATGACAATAACTAGAACACCCTTATCACAGGAAAAAAATGGTGGTCTTAAAATAAAAAAGATTAGTTAAAATGCTTAGAAACTTAAAAAAAAATAAACAAGGATTTGTTTTTGTCATGATATTGGTAACTATCATTGTCATGATGGTTCTTGTTATTAGCGTTATTAGTGTAAATCTTACGCATACCATGGCCACCGAAGGAGAGATCAAGCGCATGCGAGCGGAACAAATAGCTTATGGATATAGAGACGTTGCCAGGCATTGGGCCCATACTACACTTGATGACCAAGATTTGATCGCAAGCAATGGTTTTAGGAGAACTGGTTTTTGGTTCAACCAATCCGTCAAAATAGATGGAACACTTTATAATCCCATTTACTATATGACAATTGATAATACTGACGGACTTTATGGGACTTCTCCACTAATAATTAACGTTGTTTACTAACACGCTTTTTAAAAACTGATCTTTAACAAAAGGTTTTACTTAGAATGCTTAGAAATTTAAAACGAAACAAGCAAGGATTTGTTTTTGTCATGGTTCTGGTAGTAATTATTACCATGATAATTCTTGTCGTTAGCGTTATTAGTGTAAATCTCACACATACGATGGCCACCGAAGGAGAGGTCAAGCGCATTCAAGCCGAACAATTAGCTATTGGTTACAGAGACCTTGTTGAGCAACTTGCTCATGAACAGCTAGACAATCAAAATCTTATCCAAAGTATTGGTCCAGGCACGCAATCAAACATAATGGATGGAACAACATTTAGCACTTCTTACTCCGTATCAATTACTGACAATAGCGGAATTCATGGCACCCACCCCATGACAATTAACGTTATTTATTAATACTTCCTTACGAAATTTTCAATTCGTTCTATCTAACCAAAAATCCTCTCCTTAGAAATAATCTTAAAACAAATTGACAGAACTATTCTATAATAGTTTAATTAACTATTAGATAATCAATATAATATATGTAATTACTATGAAAAGACTTATGGACATAGAAGATTTGGCCAATTACCTTAAACTACAAAAACAAACAATTTATAACTGGCTAAATCAAAAAAAAATTTCTGGCATTAAGATTGGTGGGGTTTGGCGCTTTGATAAACAAGAAATCGATAAATGGTTAAAATCTAAATCCAGAAAAGCAAGATAAAAAATTATGGAAGATAAAAAAACACTAGGGATTTACTGGGGGAAAGATTTTCTATATTTTATTGAAGCCTCTCCTGTGACGAGTCCTAAAAAAATTTTCTGCCTTCCATTTCAAGAAGAAAAAAGTCAAAGCTTTGATGGTATCACCTTAATTCCCGCCGATCCTCAATTGCCGTTTCTTATACAAGATTCCGTAAGAAAACACAAAATCACGTCATCCGTTGTTAACCTGTCTCTTCCAACAAAAGATATTATCTTTCGTTCTTTTGTCATCCCCTGGATGCAACCAAATGAGATTAAAGGGGTCGTCGACTTTGAGGCCAGCAAATATATTCCGTTCCCCCTGGAAGAATTGTCCTACACATTTCATCCGCTTACCTTTACGGAAGACAACGCAAAGAAAATGCGCATAATTTTTGTCGCCATAAAAAAAGACACGTTGGAAAACTATTCTAACATTTTGTCCCATGCCAACCTATCGGTTGATGTCATTGAACCTTCTTTTCTAAGCTTGATCCGCGTTTTAAGTCTTAAAAATAATATACCGCTTGATCAAACAACAGCTATTGTTGAAAAAGGAGAAAACATTGGAAAGATTATTATTGTTGATCAAGGGGTTCCTCAATTTGTCCGAGAATTCCAATTTTCCATTGCTCAAACAGGGATGAAGGGGATTGACCCAAAAGTTATGGCCACTCGGCTAGTCAATGAAATTAGAATCTCTTTTGATTATTTTAGTCGACAGGAAGCTGTCCTTAAGGTTAAAAAAATATTCTTTTTGACCGCCACCGATTCTGGGCCACTACCCAAAATCCTAGAAGAAGACTTAGGCATTTCAACTGTTGGGGTTAATTGTCAAACCATTCTTGGAAACAACTCTGTTGATCAAATCGGATATCTAAGCGCATATGGTGTTGGGGTATTTGGCTCGACAAATTCAGCGGTTAATTTTGATTTAGCCATGGATAAGCCTCAATCCTTTTCAGGAGGTGGGGCATCCTCGCAAGGTTTTAAATACAAAATAGAGGCTATTATGGCGGCTGTCCTTCTGCCCTTAATTTTAGGAGCATTTATTTTTTCTTTCAATACCCTTCGCAGCCCTAAAGATCAACTCAATGATTTAAGACAAAAATTAGGGACATTTCAGACAGCAGAAACGGAAAAAATTAAAGAGAAAACTGTTAGTCTCATGACTAAATTTGATAATTTTAAAAAAGTCCCACTAAAAAGCAATGTAACTTTACTATTAAAAACCACCCCAGCATTACTACCAGAAGGGGTGTGGCTTAAAAGTCTTGATATCAATTATCTCTACATCCCAACTAAAGATGCTACAAAACAAAGCACAACCCCAGGCAGCACAGAGCCTAGAGCTAACATTGAACTCAACGGCTACAGTTATATCGAAAATACTAAAGGGCAAGTTCTTTTAGTCAACCGATTTCGAAGCAACTTAAAACAGAGTCAAGATTTTGCACAATTTTTTACTGACATTGACTTAGAGACCGTTAGAATTGAAAAGGTTGATCAATATACCGTAACTTCTTTTAGGATTAGGGGCCAGCAATGATGAACATTAATCTTGATAGTTTAAAAAACATCAATGTTAACGATCTAAAAGAAAAAATAAAAAGCAGACCTGAAATATTCATTAGAATTTTGTTGATTGCTATAACGTTGTTTGCCACAATGTATATCTATAAACGGCATACTGGGATGGTTGGAGAATTGACAGAAGAAACTCAAAAAATGCAGGAAAAGTTAGCTGCTGTCGAAAATCAAAAGAAAGTCCAACAAGAATATACTGATTTTATGAAGAGTTTACCCAAGTCACTTCCAACAGATCAAGTCATTGATAAAATATCTGATTTTGCTGTAGCTCGGGATGTTCAAATAACATCATTTTCTCCAACAAAAAATAAAAATGATGCCTTTACAGAAATGGCAACCTTAAGCATCAATGTCACCACCCAAGACTATAACAACATGATCTTATTTATTAAAGATATTGAAGAATCACCTTATAGCTTGCGCATAGAAAAATGGTTAGGAAAATTAAGCGATAAGTCCTCCGAGAGAGAAGAACTAATCGACAGCCCAGGACGACCTCAACAAATTATTGGTGGAGTAGAGGCCAGCATTGAAGTGGTCTCCATGAAATTTAAAGATGGATAATAAATTATCTATACTCATAATTTTTGTAATTGTGACATTCTTTCCATTAAGAGTTTGGGCAGAAGAACCAGGCTCAATTAATAACATGGAAGGGAAAGAAGCTGTACTTGTCACGAATCCGTTTCAACCCAAATTACCTAAAAAAATTATTCCTAAAACAGAGAAAGAACCCGAACAAATATCAATAAAAGAACCTCCACCAGTAACGCAAAACATGACACCACCAACCAAGCCCGCTGAAAAACCAGTACCTCCACCATTAACTATTACAGGGGTCGTTTGGAACACTGATCGTCCTCAGGCTATTATCAATGGCCAAGTTGTTGACCAAGGCGATGTTGTTTCAGAGGTAAAAATTGTTTCCATTAAAAAAACAAGTATTGGCATAGAATTTCAAGGGAGTGAATCAACCTTAACGCCCTAAAAGGAGCATTTGTAATGAATTTTACAAAAACATTAAGATTGAGCTTAATGCTCGGTTTGTTCCTAGCTTGGACCCCTTTGGCCCATGCCCTACTTGATATCACCGAAAACAGTGAACTCGTTAGTCCTGAATATTCAAAAACAATTTCCATGGATTTTAAGAGTGCTGCATTAAATGATGTCCTTAAAATTTTCTCTCAACAATCCGGCCTTAATTTTATTGCGGCGACCGATGTGGCAAATAAAACAATCAATCTTTACCTAGATAAAGTTCCCGTTGAAGAAGCGTTAGAAAGAATTTTATCAGCGAATAATTTAACGTATGAACTTAACGATGACAGCAATATTTTTCTTGTCAAAGAATTAAAACGCCCATCAAAAGAATTAATGACAAGAATATATCCGTTAAAGTTTGCCACTGTCCCATCCTCAAAAATGAATAGCACATTCTCAGGTTCCAGCGACAGTGGCTCTTCCTCAGGTTCTGAATCAAGCGATAGTGGTGAATCTAGCTCAAGTGGGAGTGGTAGTAGCGGTAGCAGTGGCGGCAGTAGTGGCTCTAGTAGTGACAGCGGCAGCAGTGGAGGATCTAGTTCTGGGGGCATTGTTGCTGTTATAGAAAATGTTATAACAGAAGATGGTAAAGTTATTGAAGATTCAAGAACCAATAGCATCATTGTGACTGATATTCCGATGAACTTCCCAATGATTGAACAAACGATAGCGCGTTTAGATATTCGAATCCCTCAAATCCTTATTGAAGTGGAGATGTTGGATATTTCTAAAAATACGGCTGATCTTCTTGGGGCAAAATTTGGAGATTCCGATAGTTTTTCACCGGTAGAATTTAAAGGAGGCGCATCAAAAACTTCTCTTTTCCCATTTAATCAAGATAATGCCGTTGATGATGGAAAATCTTCAGGGAGTACATATACACCAGGAACCTTATCGTTTGCAGGCCTTAAATTCACGTTAGATTTCTTAAGAACACAATCTGATACAAAAAATCTAGCACGACCACGTATTCTCACGTTAGACAACCAAACGGCGCAAATAAATGTCAGTACTGATGAAGCTATCTCCATAACAAAATCGGATACCACTTCCGCTTCGGGATCAACAACATCTGGAAATACACCCGAGCGCGCTAAAACAGGGGTCTTCCTGGATGTCACTCCCCAAACAAATCTTTACACGCGTGAAATTACAATGGCGATACAGCCTAAGGTTATCTTGGCCAAACAATCCGCATTTCAAGACTTTAAGGATACTGAAGAAAGAAAAACAAAATCTATTTTGCGAGTTAAAGATGGCGATACGATCGTCATTGGCGGATTATTAAGGACTGATGTTTCAGATTCGCGAACACGGGTTCCTTTTTTTGGTGAAGTTCCGATTATAGGCGCTGCTTTTCGACATAAAGATAAAACAGAAAATCAACGTGAGTTGGTTATATTCATCACGCCTCACATCTTAAAAGAAGATGGGGAGTCAAAACTCTCATCAGCTGACAAAAAAGCTTTTATCCGCGAACAAAATTTTCCATCCAAAAAATTAAAAGAAATCGATAAAGATTTAACTCTTTTTGAAAAGAGAAGGTAATCGCGTATGGCCCGATTAAAACTCGGTGAGATCCTCATCAAACAAGGACTCATTACAGAATCACAACTTCTCAAAGCTATCGATCACCAGAAAAAAGAAAAAGGTCGTATTGGAGAAATCTTAATCAAGCTAGGCATGATTACTGAGGAACATATGGCCTCAGCGCTTGGTTCTCAATTAGGAATCCCCTATTATTCGTCGGAAAATGCAGAATTACTCCGCCCGTTACCAAATCAAGATTTAGAAAAGGTTATCCCCGCTGACTTTGCTCGTAAAAATTTCATACTTCCACTATCTAAAAATATGAATTCCCTGACCTGTGCGGTCAGTGATCCTCTTGATTTCTTAGCGCTTGATAATTTAAAAAGAATTGTTGGGGCAGAACTAAATTTGGTTCTCGCAACCAAAACAGCCATTCAAAAAGCAATTAATGATTTTTATGTAGGCGATGTCCGCTCGGCTCCAGCTACCACGATTTTGACTCCAGAAGAAACTACTATACAGAAAAAGGACGAAGCAATTGCCTCGTCAGTAAGACAACGCGTAGCTTCTTCAGAATTAAGTCTTGATAAACTTATCGAAAAAGCTGGCGAAGCGCCTATTATTAAACTCGTTGATCTTATTATCCGTCAAGCCATTGAAGAAAGGGCCAGTGATATTCACATCGAGCCTTTTGAAAATAAAGTTCATTTACGTTACCGTATTGATGGAAATTTATATGATGTTCCCCCACCAGCTGCCCATTTAAATTTGGCTATTGTTTCCCGTATTAAAATTATTGCAAAACTCGACATTGCCGAAAAAAGATTGCCGCAAGATGGCGCTATCGCTATCAAAATTGATGATCGTATGATTGATTTACGTGTTTCAACAGCTCCCACCATCTGGGGAGAAAAAGTTGTTATGAGAATTCTTGATAAAGGGGCCGTGTCTTTGGAATTGGGACCCTTAGGCTTTGATCAAAAACAAATTGATACGATACGCAAAGCTCTCAAATTGCCGTATGGTTTATTTTTCGTAACAGGGCCGACGGGAAGTGGAAAATCAACAACCCTATATGCGGCGTTGACGGAAACAATTGATCCCACAAAAAACATCATGACAGCGGAAGATCCTGTTGAATATAAAATCGAAGGAATTAATCAAGTCAACGTTAAATCGGAAATCGGATTAACCTTTGCCACCGCCTTAAAGGCTTTTTTACGACAAGATCCTGATATTATCATGGTAGGGGAAGTTCGAGACATTGAGACAGCATCCATTTGTGTACGAGCGGCCTTAACAGGACACTTTGTTTTAAGTACCCTTCATACCAACGATGCCGCCTCGGCCATCACACGACTTATTGACATTGGCATACCCAATTATCTTTTGACACCGTCTTTGGTCATGATTGTTGGTCAACGTTTAGCCAGGCGCCTTTGTCAAAAATGTAAAGACCCTTACGAGCCGACTCCCGACCAACATGGAAATATAAAATTCGAAAGCGATCTTATTTACCGACCCAAAGGATGTGAGGCTTGTAATGGCTCAGGATTCCGAGGACGCGTTGTTGTGGCCGAAGTTCTCTTAGTCACGGAAGATATTAAAGCCATTATCTCCCGAGGAGGAACCTACACAGAAATTAAAGATGCCGCGCGCAAAAGTGGAATGACAACAATTTTTGAATCTGGAATAAAATTAGTTAATAAAGGCTTTACCAGTTTCGAGGAAATCTGTAGAGTTAGCACCGAAGACTAGTATCCCAAAAGGAGCAATCATTGCCAAAATTTTCTTGTGTTGTCAAAGATAAAGAGGGAAAAGCCTATAAATATGTTGTCGATGCCCCCACTCAAAAAGAGATAGTTGAAAAACTACAAAAACAAGAATATTTTATTGTTAGTATTAAAGAAATTGTATCCGCCTCTTCAACTTCCCCAGCCAGCAAACAACAGCCGGCGATCGAGAAGAAAAGTCAGATTCAATTTAAAAATAAAAGAAAATTTAGTCACAATAAAACAAAGCTTGCTGATCTTTTGGTTTTCGCCCGTCAATTGGCAACCATGCTTGAATCAGGCGTTACATTGACCCGCAGCTTAGATGTTATTCAATCACAAATTCAAAGTAAGCAATTTTTCAATGTTGTTGTTCAGGTTAAAAAAGATGTTGAGCAAGGCTTGTCTTTAAGTCAATCATTAGCCAAGCATCCCAAAGTTTTTAACCAATTTTGGATCAGTCTCAGTGAAGTCGGGGAAGCTTCTGGAACCATTCCGATTGTTTTAAACAAATTAACTTTTTATCTGGAGCAACAGTCTTCATTTAAAGCGACCATTATTTCCGGAGTCTTGTACCCCATAATCTTGTTCACAGTTTCCATGGGAGCCGTTGTCTTTTTTGCCTTATTTGTTGGTCCACGTTTTGAATCTATATTTTCTTCAATGAATGTGGCACTTCCTTTAATTACGATTGTTCTTTTAGCTACTTTTAAGTTTATTAAAAGTAATCTCATCATTATCGTAGGAGTTTTAGCTGGCATCATTTTCTTTTTGGGTCAATATATCAAAACAAGTAGTGGTCGTATTGCCTTTGAAAGATTCTTATTTAATCTACCTACAGCCGGTGAAATCTTCAAACTTATCATCGTGGAACGATTTTCCTCTCAAATGGCGATTCTTTTAGATGCGGGGGTTCCGATTCTTTACGCGCTAGATATTTCAGAACGATTAGTTGATAACAAAATCTGCTCACAAATTGTCAACAATATAAAGGAAGACGTCCGAAAAGGAGAGCTATTGGTATCCCCCATGGAAAAAAGTGGATTTTTTCCTCCTATGTGTATTCAAATGATTATGGTAGGTGAGGAGACAGGTGAGTTAAGTAAAATGCTAAAACATGTTGCTAAATTTTACCAAACTGAAGTTGAAACGTTTATGAAACGTTTTGCCACCATCATTGAACCATTTATGCTTGTTTTTATGGGTTTTGTCATTGGAACCATTGTTCTGGCAATGTTTTTACCATTATTTAATATTGCCCAACTTGGGGGTGGGACTGGAGCCGGCCCAGCTCCTCAATAGTATAAAAAATGTTGTTTTAATTAAACGAAAATTTCTTAAATTATTCTATGATTACAAATTAATTTATTGTAAATTACTATAGATTATTAACGAAGGAGGTGGAGCCAGATTGACAATCTAAATTTAGTGTGTTATACATTCTGTAGAAAGAAGTTTAGAGGTTATTGCAAAACGTAAACTACCCGTAAGGGTAGGACACAAAGCTATAAGGGCCCTAGCATTAAGGGATTTAAATATAAAAAAGTTGTTAGGGTAGCCAGTTGCCATTAGCCAAATTATTGTGGACCTATTCTACGGGATGTGTGGAATGGGTTTTTTAGTTAATAAGAGGTGGTTGTACAATTAAATTGACACAAGAACTCCACAGAAGTAGCAAAAGTAGCTTCTGGAGCTTTTGTGGGTATGCAGCAAAGAAAAGTAGTTATTAAATTATTAATGTTGAGTATAAAACAAAAGGAGCAAAGAAATGAATCTTAATAAAAAAAGTGGTTTTACCTTACTTGAAATTATCATTGTTATCATCATTGTAGGTGTTTTAGCAAGTTTGGCTCTACCTCGATTCTTCAGTACAGTTGAGTTTTCAAGAAGTACTGAAGCTTTAACCTCGATGACAGCCTTAAGACAATCTCTAGAAAGATGCTACCTAGCTAACGCTGGAAGCTATACTGGGACAACTCCTTGTCTTATTACTAATCTCGATCTTGAAGATCCAGGTACTTCTCCTGGAAATCACTTTACTTATACTATTTCGGGGCAATCTGCAACCGGGTATACAGTTTTAGCAACAAGAAATACACGAGATGGTGGATCCGCGACTGGTAAAATTACGTTAACACAGACATCCACAGGCGTAACACGAACAGGTGAAGGAGCTTTTGTGGGTATCAAATAACTTGTTCTTTAAATAAATGCAGGATAACAAGCAACATCGAAGTTTTGCAAGTTAAAGCTTCGATGTTGCTTTTATAGATAAAAATAGAAGTTGAGGTGGGTAACCAAATTATGCTTCGAAATACTTACAATAAACACTCAGAAAATGCTTTTACACTTATGGAGATCATTATTGTTATTATTGTTGTTAGCTCTATTGTTTCCATGGCCTTGCCAAGATATTTTAGTAGTACAGAAAAAGTAAAATCATCCG
The DNA here is from genome assembly GCA_023247445.1 of Candidatus Omnitrophota bacterium. Lineage (GTDB taxonomy): Bacteria > Omnitrophota > Gorgyraeia > Zapsychrales > Zapsychraceae > JAHFGL01. The sequence continues at coordinate 27,834 of JAHFGL010000018.1, forward strand.
AAGCCTTCCAAATTCTTGATGTTTTACGTAGTGCACAAGTTGCGTTTAAGGCTGAAACTGGTGGCTATGCCAACAGTGCCTCCAGCTTAGATGCTACTGTCCCAACTTCAAAAAACTTTGACCCCCCAACCGTCAGCACGACCGATCCTATTGTAAGCATCGTACGAAAAAGTTCATACACTTTAAATATCTTTGAGAATGGAACCATTACTTGTACGGGAGGAGCTGCTGGCTTATGTACAAAGCTGGGTTATTAAAGCTAAAAATTATGAATAAAAAAATGAAAGCTGGATTTACCTTATTAGAAATTATTATTGTCGTGGTTCTTTTGGGAATCATTGCAGGATTTGCTCTACCTAACTACCAAAAATCTATTCGTAAAGCCCACGAAAGAGATGCGATCGTACAACTCTCTTCGTTACACGCAACTAATTTAATGTACAACGCACAAGATGGTGGATTTTTACCAGGGACTCTAGATATAACAGGAATCAATACTGGATTAGGAATAAATATTATCGCCAATGGTATGACATACGCTTATGTAGCCGGGGCCTCAAAACCAACAACATTTTCCGCAACCGCAGTTTGGGATGAAAGTGGGACAACGAATGATTTTACAGCTCGTATTAATGAAAAACCCATCGATCCCACCAATGCCACAGCAGCGAATAGAAATCCATGCTGTTTTGCTGGAACTTGTCCATCTCTTTTAAATTGCTCTTAAAGTAAAGGAATTACGCCAGCGATGCTACGAATTCAAAAAAAGAAGGGGGCAGCTTCAATGATCGAAGTTATTATTTCCGCAATTATTTTTATCATCGCGACCTACGGAATCCTAACAACAATTTCAATGATGCGTCCCCAGAGTGGCGAGTCAGCAAGAAAGTTAGCGGCTGCTTATATAGGGAAACAAATGCTTGATGATTTACGCGGAAAAGTTGATGGCCGGACCTGGGACAGCGTCAATAGTGACTTAACTGTTGGGAACCATAATCGCACGATTGGTAACTACTTTGTAGCTTGGACAGTTGTAAACACAAGTGGAGGAAATCTGCGATACGTTAATATGACAATCGATTATTAAGGCTACTGGTTAAATAAAATATGTCAAATAAAGGTATGACCTTAACAGAGCTTATCGTTTCTAGCATCCTCGTTGGTATTGTGATGGTAGGGATTGCTTCGTTTAGCTCGGCAATCAAACAAATTCAAACGACAAATGAAAAATCAACGCTTCTTGAAATACGAACCGCTGCCGCTATTAACCACATTAGAAGAAGTGCTGTTCAAGCTGTAGGTTACCAAGATGATCCTGGGATAATCACCTCAGCAACAGGGGCTTCACCAGCCTATTTTTCTTTTCGCCAAGATCGAAACAATACTCCCAATAATTTTAGCGATGATACATGGGTCATCTATTCCGATGGTGGAATTGCTGGTCGAATGTATACCTGCACTCAAGACGCAACAGCTGGTCCCGTTCCAAATTCGGGTATAGGTGGGGGTTGCGCCATTGCGACAAATTTAACCTTGTTACAAAATATTTCAACAATAAGCTATAGTCGAGTAACTGACGACGCTAGCTCAAATTTAAATCTTTATTTTGAAATAAATCTAACCACAATGGACGATATTTCCAAACCTTACCACCCTGTTAATAATCCCAAATATACCGTCAATACACGCATTATCCCACCTTCTCATAGCTGGTAAAAAACACATCTTTGCTATCTAAATTCTTGTTTTATTAATTTTAATTTGATATTATAACCCACATTATACCGGGTCGGTAGCTCAGCTGGGAGAGCGTCTGGTTCGCAATCAGAAGGCCGCGGGTTCGATCCCCGCCCGATCCATTCTTCTTCGCCAAAGTGCTTTCGCCTTTGGCTTCGAAGAATAAACCTTTTATGGCGAAGAAGAATGTTCTACGAAGCTCAACGCAAAAGTATTTGAGCGAAGTAGAACACCTACTCAATTTCTAACCATGCATCGTTTCTTTTGCCCACAAGCTGATTTTTCCTTAACAGAACTTATCCTTACCGATAAAAATGAAATCCACCACATTCATAATGTCCTGCGACTACAAAAGGCCGATGAAATTTTTGTTTTTGATGGAAAAGGGAAAGAGGCTAAAGGAAAAATCAGCGCCATCTCTGCAAAATCTGTCACTATTGAGATTATTTCGCATGAGCACATTAAAAAAAATACGCCAACAATTATCTTGGCCTGTGCCATTCCCAAAAAAGGAAAATTTGAATTAATCATCGAGAAAGCTACCGAATTAGGCGTTGATGAGATCTATCCAATTAAAACGCATCGAACTGAAATTATTCTTGATAAAAAACGTGCTGATAAAAAAACAAATCGCTATCAGATGGTGGCGATTAACGCGGCCAAACAATCCAAGCGCCCAACGATTCCACGCATTCATCCCATTACACCATTTAATGACGCGATAAAAGAGTTAACGCAAAATTCAACCGTCATCATTCCAAGCTTATTAGGGAAACGGAAAAATCTGATAACGGCGCTTAATGAGCTTAAATCACCCCAAACTATTTCTTTTTTTATTGGGCCTGAAGGAGATTTTACTGAAGAGGAATATGGTAATGCCCAAAAACAGGGTTGTATTCCTGTCACCCTAGGTGAAACAATTTTAAGAGTCGAAACGGCTGCAATCTCTGTTATCGCATGCACCAACTCATTCTTTGCCCATGACCACATTGCCGCTCCACAAGAAAATCGCCTCTGGCGATAACTTAAGCGATTTTCAGCCCTTTAGGAAATTGTATAATTTCCTAAAGGGTAAAAAATCAGATAACACCATTATTTTACTATTCATCCTTGCTTTTACCTTACGGCTTGCCTACTTAATATTTTTAAAAACGCATTACTTTTTCTTCGAGCATCCCAGTGATGATGTTCAATACTATCTCGCCTGGGCTGATGATATTGCCCGTGGCAACTGGCTGGGCACCAAGACATTTTACGGACTGCCGCTTTATCCATATTTTCTGGCCGTTTTAAAACGACTCTTCCTAAATAACAATTTATTAATACATCTGATTCATTTAATCTTGGGCTCATTAAATTGTGTGTTCATCTTTAAGATTAGCCAACAACTTTTTAAAAAACGCATCGCTGTATTGGGAGGACTTCTCACAGCGTCAAACTTTATTCTTATTTACTATGATTGTCTGGCCACGGCTGTTCCGCTCATCATCTTGTTTAGTCTAGTTATGATCGATTCCTTTCTAAATCAAAAAAATCTTACGAACAAAAAAAGCTGGTTTATTCTAGGAACATTGTTGGGGATATCCACCTTGGCTGACGGAAAATTTTTGATTTTCGCTTTCCTATTGCTCATATATCTTGTCATTACTAACAGAAAAAACATTTGGTTATTCTGCCGACAAAAATTATTTCCACTGACATTAGCATTCGTTCTTATCCTTTCAATAACTGGTCTGCGGAATAAAATCGTCGGAGGCAGTTGGGTTTTAATTAGCGCGCAAACCGGACTCAGTTTTTATGTCGGGAATAATCCGCAGGCCGATGGAATTTATGCCAATCCAGATTTTATCCGTCCAAATCATGAAGCCCAAGATGAGGATCAAATAATCATTGCTGAATCTGCCTTACAGAAAAAGTTAACTGATCGCGAAGTCTCACAATTCTGGCGCAATCAAGCGCTAAGTTTTATCAAAAACAACCCAAAAGCTTATCTAGAATTATTATCCAAAAAATTTTTACTTTTCTTTACTGAAACAGAACGCACCTTTGATATGGATTTAATTTTCCAACGCAATTGGAAAAGGATGCTGGACATTAATCCCTACTTTGTTATTTGCCCGATAGCACTCCTTGGACTGTTCTTATCGCGTAATAATCCTAAAACTGTTGTGATCAATTTAATGATCATCAGCCAACTTATCTTTACACTTATCTTTTTCTTAAACAACCGCCACCGAGCGGCTATTCTGCCATTATTTATCATCTATGAAGCGTATGCACTTGATTGGCTGGCTAACAAGATAAGAGATAAAAACTTTCTACCATTATTCGCGACCGGTATATTTATGATTTTATTTTGGATTACTTTTCGACCAACTTTTCTTAATGCAAGAGAAGTTGATTTCTTACGCTACAGTAAAATGGGTCCAATCTACGAACACCAGAAAAACTATACAAAAGCTCAAGAACAATATTTTAAAGCTCTTGAAATTACACCCAACGATACTAACTCGTTAAATAATCTGGCAAATTCCTTCTTCCTTGAAAAAAATTTCTCGTCAGCAAAGAAGTATTATAATCAAGTTTTGAAACTTAACCCTCAGCATATTGATGCCCTTTATAACCTTGCGTATACTTACGAACATACCGAGCAAACCAGTGAAGCTTTAACGTTATATGCGAAGGTCACGGAACTTCAAAGAAATAGTATTGATGCATATCTAGGAATGGCGAACATCTATCAAAAAAAGGGAGATTGCCAAAAGGCTTACGAACAGTATCAACGCGCAATTGAATTAAAGCCGCAGTTTAAAAATGAAATCCAACTGTTAATAACCCAGTGTCAGAATAAATAATTTACATAACACACTTTTCAAATATAAAATCTTTCCTAACTGCCGATCAAAGAGGCATAACCTTTTAATTATCAACTGTTTATGCTGCTTTTGATCCGGATATTGTATTGACAATAAAATTACCGTCGTGTATAATTCAGACCTTAAAAATTAACAATTTAAATGGAGGGTCTTATGGCTGAAGCGAACAAAACTGTTGACTTGGAGAATCGAAAAAAGGCGTTGGATCTGGCTCTAACCCAAATTGAAAAACAATTTGGTAAAGGGTCAATCATGAAGCTCGATGGCAATGTCATTAAGGACATTGATGTTATCCCAACGGGATCATTGTCGTTAGATGTTGCCTTAGGCGTAGGCGGCGTTCCCCGTGGACGCGTGATTGAAGTTTATGGGCCAGAATCATCTGGAAAAACAACTCTTACCTTAAGTGTCATTAGCCAAGTGCAGAAAATGGGTGGCGTAGCGGCGTTTATTGATGCCGAGCATGCTTTTGATTCTGCGTATGCAAAACGCGTTGGCGTTAAACTTGATGATTTACTCATTTCCCAACCGGATACAGGAGAACAAGCCTTAGAAATTGCTGAGACGCTGGTGCGATCTAACGCGGTTGATCTTGTTGTCATTGATTCTGTGGCGGCGTTAACCCCACGTGCTGAAATTGAGGGTGAAATGGGCGATTCTCACATGGGACTTCAAGCCCGACTTATGTCTCAGGCGCTTCGTAAATTAACGGCGGCGATTAACAAATCTCATACGTGTATTATTTTTATCAATCAGATCCGCATGAAAATTGGCGTTATGTTTGGTAATCCTGAAACGACAACCGGTGGACGCGCACTCAAATTTTATGCCTCGGTTCGTATCGATCTTCGTCGGATAGAATCGATTAAGCAAGGGGAAGAGATTGTTGGGAATTTGGTTAGAGCCAAAATCGTGAAGAATAAAGTGGCCGCGCCATTTCGCGAAGCAGAATTTGAGATCCATTTTAACGAAGGGATTTCTTATACCGCGGATGTTTTAGATCTAGGCGTTAAAAACAATGTCATTGAAAAATCTGGAGCTTGGTTTAATTTTGAAGGGGAAAAATTAGGACAAGGAAAAGAAAATGTCCGTAAATTCTTAAATGAAAATCCCAAAACCCTCCACAAGGTCGAGAAACAAATTAAGACAAAGCTGGGGATTAAATAGCCACGTATGCCAGAACCCATAAATAATATGGGGAGAGATGCGCGAAAGACATTGTCGAAGGCAAAGCTTGCGGTTGAACGGTTACTGAAAATTCGATTACGCAGCGAGAAAGAAATTAAGGACAAGTTAAAACAAAAAAACTTTAGCACGGACGTTATCGACGCAACCATTCAATACTTCAAGAAATTGGACTTAGTTAATGACCGCCAATTTGCCCAAAAATGGATTGAATCACGCCTGCTCAAGCCCTTCGGAATTAATCGCATCCGATTTGAATTAAGAACAAAAGGGGTCGATGAAGTAATCATCCAAAAACAATTAGAAGACGCGTTGGATGATTTTCCCGAGGAGGATGTTGTGTCATCCCTAGCGCAAAGACGCGCTACTCTCTATAAGGGAATCGATAAGGCAAAGATAAAACAACGATTATATGGTTATTTGGTTCGTAAAGGATTTCAGAGCACGGCAATCTTTAAAGCATTAAAGAAAATATGACAACTAACGAAATTCGAGAAAAATTCTTAAAATTTTTTGAAGGCAAAGGACATACAATTGTCGCGAGCGATTCGCTTGTGCCTAAGGATGATCCAACCGTTTTGTTTACGACGGCGGGGATGCAACAATTTAAACGACAATTTTTAGGGCACATCGAAGGCTACACGCGCGCGGCTACTTCGCAAAAATGTCTACGTACGGATGATCTTGATAAGGTTGGCAAAACACCGTGTCATCATACGTTCTTTGAGATGCTTGGAAATTTTTCTTTTGGCGATTACTTTAAAAAGGAAGCGATTCAATACGCGTGGGAATTTTTGACGAAAGAACTGAAACTCGATGGCGAAAAGCTCTGGGTTTCTGTTTATGAAGAAGATGATGAGGCGTATAACGAATGGATTAAGATGGGTTTTCCAAAAGAAAAAATCGTTCGCTTGGGTGATAAAGATAATTTTTGGCCGGCCGAAGCCAAAAAAAATGGTCCTAATGGTCCGTGCGGCCCGTGCTCTGAAATCTTTTTTGATTATGGCGTCAATGCCGAATGCAAAAGCAAAAAGTGCGATCCGTCATGCAACTGCGGACGCTTTACGGAAGTTTGGAATCTTGTCTTTACTCAATTCAATCGTAAAGACGGCGGTGTCTTAGAACCGCTTCCCGGGAAAAACATTGATACCGGCATGGGGCTAGAAAGACTCGTTGCCGTTGTGCAAGGCAAAAAAAACAATTATGAAACCGATTTGTTTGAACCGATCCTAAAAGAGATAAAGAATACGTTTCCAAAAATTACAGAAACAGATGCGAGAATTATTGCTGATCATTTAAGAGCGGTTGTGTTTGGAATTAGCGACGGTGTGCTGCCATCGAATGAAGGCCGTGGTTATATTATGCGCAAACTAATTGTAAACATGACAAATATTTTTTTACAAGCAGGGATAGAACGACCCCTGGCCTATACATTTGTTGATACTGTGGTTAAGGTCATGGGAAAAACATATCCCAAGCTAATCCAGGATCAAAACACTATAGAAGAGGTTATTAAGCGAACTGAAGAATCTGTTATAAAATTGACCAAAGAAAAAGTTCCAGAACTTAATGAAATTCTTCTTAAAGAATCGGATCCAAAAAAACTGGGTAAAATTTATTTCCGGTATCGTGATACACACGGCTTATCGTTAGCAACGATTGTTACGGTATCCCAGGAGGCTGGAATATCAAAAGACACCCATCGTGAAGCGATGAAGTATTATGATGAGCTTATGGAGCAACAAAAAGATCGTTCCCGCGCATCAAGCAAGATGACGGGAGATCGTTTCGCCGACATTGAGCTTGAGCTCGCTGGCATCGCTAAAACAAAATTCATAGGTTATGAACACGTAGAAGGCCAGGCAAAAATCTTAAAATTATTCGTTGATGATAAGGAAGTAAACCAAGTCACAGCCGGTGATCATGTGAAAGTAATTTTAGACCAAACCCCATTTTACGCTGAAGCCGGTGGGCAAATTGGTGATACAGGTTGTTTGATTGGAAAGCAGGGCAAAATTCGCATCTTGGATACAAAAAAGCAGGACGACATTTATCTTCATTTTGGCGAAGTTGACAATGGTGAATTAAAAACAATCGAAACTGTTGAAGCTAAGATTGATGGCAAGCGTCGACTATCGATTATGTGTAACCACACCGCAACGCATCTTTTACAGGCCGCATTACGAGAAATTTTAGGAAGCCATGTTCAACAACAAGGATCCTTGGTCTCGGACGAAAAATTGCGGTTTGATTTTACCCAGCCAAAACAAATCTCGACAGAAGAAATAGCGATGATCGAAAATAAGGTTAATGAGATTGTAACGAAAAAAATAGCTGTTGAAGTTGAAAAGCTTAAACTCGAAGAGGCCAAAAAGAAGGGGGCACTCGCATTTTTTGCTGAAAAATATGGTCAAGAGGTTCGTGTGGTGACGATCGGCAACTTTTCCAAAGAATTTTGCGGCGGTACACACTTAAAGAATACTGGAGAAATCGAAGTGTTTAAAATCACCTCCCAAGGATCCGTTGCCCAAGGTATCCGACGGCTAGAAGCCAAAACTGGGGTAGGGGCTAAAGAATATCTCAAGGAAAAACAAAAAGAAGAGTCAGAGCGTGAAAATTCAAATAAGCTGCGCGCCGCTGTTGAAGAAAAAGAAAAAAAACGGTTATCAGAGATCTTGAAATCTGTTCATGAAGAAATAAAATTAAGTCCTGTTGTGAGTGGGACAACACTTTACATAAAGAAAATCGAACACATGGAGGTCAATAACTTAAAAAAAATCGCCGATCTTGTTAAACAAACGGCGCCATCTTCAGCGGTTGTTTTAGGCACGAACAATGAAACCAGCGCCTCAATCATCGTTTCGGTTTCTGATGATCTGGTTGCAAAAGGCATTAAGGCCAATGATTTAGTTAAAGAAATTGCGCCGCTCTTTAACGGCACAGGTGGTGGACGACCTCAGCTTGCTCAAGTCGGCAGTAAAGAAGCGGGCAAGGTTGATTCGGCCATGGCCGAGGCTACACGTTTAATAAAGGAAAAAATTACGCGATGAAAATTCTACGCCGAGGGGAATCGTTACAAAAACTTTATAACCGTAATCTCTTTGCCCGCAAAAAGCATATTGAAGAGAAGGTTAGAGGTATCATCGATGACATCCGTTTTAACGGTGATGATGCGGTAATTCGCTATACGAAAAGATTTGATAAGGTTAAACTTACGGCCAAAGAACTACGTGTGCCAGAAAATGAAATCAGCGGCGCCTTTCAAAATATCACCGGGGATTTTATCGCTAGCCTAAAAACAATCCTTAACAATGTTTCAGGTTTTTATAAAAAGCAAATTCAAAAGCCATGCCGCGTGCGTGATGAGGACGGTATCTTACTTAAAGAAAATATTCTTCCGCTGGACTCGGTTGGGATTTATATTCCCGCGGGAACGGCGCCCTTGGTCTCATCCGTTTACATGACCGCCTTGCCAGCGAAAATCGCCGGCGTTAAACGTGTAGTGATTGCAACACCACCAGATAAAAATGGCCATGTGAATCCTTACATTTTGGCGGTGGCGAATTTACTTAAGGTAAATGAAATTTATAAAATCGGTGGGGCGCAAGCAATCGCTGCGCTCGCCCTTGGGACAAAAACAATTCCTAAAGTTGATAAGATTATTGGTCCGGGAAATATGTATGTCACCGAAGCCAAGCGTCAGCTCTTTGGATTTGTTGACATCGATATGTTAGCTGGGCCAACGGAACTTGTCATTATCGCCAATCGCTACAGTAATACAGACTATATCGTGGCGGACATGGAAGCGCAGTGTGAGCACGTTGGTGGTGTAGCCATTTTGGTCACAACCAATAAAAAACTTTTAAAAGAACTTAAAAATAAAGTTCCAAAAGGGTATGGCATCTACGCCAAAAATATCGAAGAAGCTATTACGATCGCTAACAGTATTGCGCCAGAACATTTGCAGATTCTAACGAATAATCCAAATGCTATTGCTAATCAAATCCGTCATGCCGGAGCAATTTTCTTAGGTGATTACAGCCCGACAGCACTCGGAGATTACGCCGCTGGTCCAAGCCACGTTTTACCGACGCTAGGAACGGCAAAATTTTTCTCTGGATTATGTTTATCGGATTTTACCAAACGTAGTCACATCATTTCCTATTCCAAACGCGCGCTTGAAAAAATTAAAGGACCGATTGAAAAAATCGCGACCCTTGAAGGTTTACCAAAACATTACGAATCCGTTAATATCCGTTTTAAAAATTGAAAGGATCTTAGATGAAGCCACGCAAAGCCAGTTTAGAACGTAAAAGCAAAGAAACAGAAATCGTTGCTGAACTAAATATCGATGGCAAAGGCCAAACCAAAATCAAAACGCCCATCGGCATTTTAGATCACATGCTCGAGCTATTTGCTTTCCATGGCTATTTTGATTTGAATTTAGAAGTTAAAAAAGCGGATGTCCAAATTGATATTCATCACACCAATGAAGATGTCGGAATTGTTTTGGGCAAACTTTTTAAAAAAGCACTCGATGAAAAACAAGGCATTCGACGTTTCGGCTACGCCTTTTCTCCAATGGAGTCAACCTTGGGACGCACCGTTGTTGATATTAGCGGCCGCGGCTATCTAACACTTCAAGTCGAAGGCAATGTCGTCATTAAAGATCAGGAAGGATATTCCATTAGCTACTTGGAACATTTTTTAGAATCTTTTGCCCATGGATTAGGCGCGACGATCAATGTTCACATTTCAAAGCCCAGTGAAGATTTGCATACCAATATTGAAACGGTGTTTAAGTCTTTGGGCCTTGCCTTAGATCAAGCCACACAGATTGATCCTCGTAGAGAAGGAACAGTTCCATCGACAAAGGGAATTATTGACTGAGTCACCAGTCACCAAGTCACAAGGTCACCAAAATAATGGTGACGTGGTGACCGGTGACATTGTGACCTTTATTTTATTATGATAGCCATCATCGACTACGGCATGGGAAATTTACGCAGCGTACAGAAGGCCTTGGAATCTGTTGGCGCCACGGCTACCATTACGCAAAAAGTATCTGATCTTAAACGAGCTGACAAAATCGTTTTGCCCGGCGTCGGCGCAATGCAGCCAGCGATGAAAAGATTGTCGGCGCTCAAACTTATTGAGCCGATTAAAAAAGCAATCCAAGAAGGCAAACCGTTTTTAGGAATCTGTTTGGGTTTACAATTACTATTTGAAACAAGTCAAGAAGGTGGCGCCGTCAAAGGTTTGGGAATCATAAAGGGAAAGGTAAAAAAGTTTAAATCTTCATTAAAAGTTCCGCACATGGGTTGGAATCAATTAAATGTTGTCCAAACCAAATGCCCACTACTCAATAATATCAAGAAGGATACCAACGTTTATTTTTGTCATTCGTATTTTGTTGCGCCAAAAGAGAAAAAAATCATCGCGGCAACAACGGATTATGGCATTGAGTTTGCCTCGGCTATTTGCCGTGATAATGTTTTTGGCGTGCAGTTTCACCCTGAGAAAAGTCAACTGCTTGGTTTAAAAATTTTAGAAAACTTTGTAAGGATAAAGACATGATAATTTTTCCTGCCATCGATATTAAGAACGGCCACGTGGTTCGTTTGGTTCAAGGCAAATTCGATCAAGTGACCGAATATTCCAAGGATCCGATGATGATCGCCCAACAATGGAAACGCATGGGTGCAACCTGGATTCATGTGGTCGATTTAGATGGTGCAAAGACAGGGCAAATGCAAAATATCCAGACGATCTTAGATATTGCGAAGAATGTCAACATACCTCTCCAGGTTGGCGGCGGGATTCGGCGCAAAGAAGATATTGTAAGATTGATTGAAGGAAATATTGGACGAATCGTTTTGGGAACAAAGGTTATTGAAGATCGTCCATTTTTAGAGAACGTGCTGAAATTATGGCCTAAAAAGATTGCCGTTAGTTTGGACTGTTCGAACGGTTTTGTCGCGCAACGAGGATGGACGCAAACCTCCAACATCAAGGCCGTTGATTTAGTAAAAGATTTAGAGAAAATGGGACTCAACTTTTTGATTTATACCGACATCGCTCGTGATGGAATGTTGACAGGGCCGAATATTGAAGAGCTTAAAAAAATATTAACTGCGACCAAAATTCCGGTCATTGCTTCTGGTGGCGTTTCAAATTTAGAAGATATCAAAAAACTTTTGGCACTTAAATCGCAAGGCTTAATCGGCGCCATTACCGGCAAGGCCATTTACGAAGGCAAATTAAATTTAGACGAAGCGATCAAACTATGCTCACAAAGCGCATAATTCCTTGTTTAGATGTTAAAGATGGACGTGTGGTTAAAGGCGTCAATTTTGTTAACCTGCGTGATGCCGGCGATCCAGTTACAATTGCCCAGGCCTATAACGATCAAGGCGCGGATGAAATTGTTTTTTTGGATATTACCGCCAGTCATGAACGCCGCTCCATTATATTGGATGTGGTTAAACGCACCGCTGAACAAGTTTTTATGCCGCTGACAGTTGGCGGAGGAATCAAGGCAATTGCGGATATTCGCGATCTACTTAACGCCGGTGCCGACAAGATTTCAATCAATACCGCGGCGGTTAATAATCCTAAATTAATCCGCGAATCAGCTAAAATTTTTGGCAGCCAGTGTATTGTGATTGCCGTTGATGCTAAAAAATCTAGCAAAGGATGGGAAGTGTATATCCACGGTGGACGAACCCCAACGGGAAAAGATGTCATCAAATGGGTTAAAGAAGTTGAAAAGTTAGGTGCTGGAGAAATCCTTTTGACCAGCATGGATTTTGATGGAACAAAAAATGGATATGATACAGCGCTAACCGATGCCGTCTGCCGCGCGGTTAATATTCCAGTTATTGCCTCCGGTGGCGCTGGCCAACTCGAAGATTTTTATCAGGTCTTCCATAAAACAAAGGCGGATGCGGCGCTCGCAGCTTCCGTATTTCATTATGGTGAATTAAAAATCCAGGATGTAAAAAAATATCTAAAAAAGAAAAAAATTGGAGTCCGCTGATGAAAGACAAGAAGATCGAAAAGATTCAACTAACAACAAAAACACTGGGCAAACTAAAGTTTAACAATGACGGCTTGATTCCAGCGATCATCCAAGATTACAAGACCAAAGAGGTTTTGATGTTAGCGTATATGAATCTTGAATCGATCAAGCGAACGATCAAGTTAGGAAAGACGTGCTTTTGGTCAAGATCCCGTCAAGAATATTGGGTTAAGGGGATGACCTCAGGACATTTTCAATTTGTAAAAGATGTGTCTTATGACTGCGATTGTGATACACTTTTGATCAAAGTGCGCCAGATCGGCGCCGCGTGTCATACAAACAAAAAAAGTTGTTTCTATCGAAAAGTTAAAAAATAGAAAGTATGTCATTCCCACGAAAGTGGGAATCTAATACTACTATTATTTGATCCCCGCTTTCGCGGGAATGACAGAAAAGGCAGCAATGTTATCCGAACAACAATTTCTAGAACTAACTAAAAAAGGCAACCTGATCCCTATCTATGCCGAAATACTTGGGGATCTAGAGACGCCTGTTTCAGCGTACTATAAACTCGCTGCCAAAGCCAAATATTCATTCCTTCTTGAATCGGTTGAAGGAGAAGAGAAGATCGCCCGCTTTTCCTTTTTAGCCAAAGATCCCGAACTCGTTTTCCAAAGTAAAGATAATGTCGTCAAAATCACCCGCATTCAAAACGGCAAGGCGACAACCGAATCAAAACAAATCAAAGATACACCGTTATCATTTATCCGCGACATTTTAAAACAATATAAATTTGTTAATATCGATGGGCTTCCGCGATTTTGCGGAGGGATGGTTGGCTACATGAGCTATGACATCGTGCGCTTCTTTGAAAAGATACCGGCACGAACCAAAGACGATTTAAAATTGCCAGACACACTTTTAATCTTAGCCAAAGACTTGATTATCTTTGATCATCGTAACCATAAAATCAAAGTTGTTTCGTGCGCGCATGTCAATCCGCAAGATTCCAAAGAAAAAAAGCTAAAAGCCTATAAAAAATCATTAAAAATAATTGAATCCATGATTACCGCGCTCAATCGACCCGTCGCAGTTTCAAAAAATAAAAATGGACGAAAGGCATCTGCTTCGCTAGAATTGAGGGTCAAATCGAGCCTTACAGAGCAACAATTCACAAGTATTGTCGATAAGGCCAAAAAATACATCCAATCTGGTGATATTATCCAGGTTGTTCTTTCTCAACGTTTTGAGGTCGATTTAAAGACTGATCCGTTTAACATTTATCGATCGCTGCGCGTTCTTAATCCGTCGTCGTACATGTATTATCTTAATTTTGACGGAATTAGAATTGTTGGATCTTCTCCTGAGCTTTTGGTTCGTTGCGAAGATGGGGTGGTTGAAACACGTCCCATCGCTGGCACACGGCCACGGGGAGCCAATGAAAAAGAAGATGCTGATTTAGCCAAAGATCTTCTAAATGATCCAAAAGAAAAGGCTGAACACATCATGCTCGTTGATTTAGGACGCAATGATCTGGGGCGCGTTTGCAAGGGCGGCAGTGTTAACGTTTCAGAATTTATGATCGTTGAAAAATATTCACATGTCATGCATATTGTCAGTAACGTCAAAGGTCTTTTACGAAACGATAAAGATAGTTTTGATGTGTTAGAAGCCACATTTCCAGCCGGGACAGTTTCCGGAGCGCCTAAAATTCGAGCCATGGAAATTATCGAAGAGTTAGAAAACAATAGGCGCGGACTTTATGCTGGCGCGATTGGTTATTTTAGTTTTTCGGGAAACTTAGATACGTGCATTACCATTCGCACTATTGTGGCCACAAAGAATAAGGCATATGTTCAGGCGGGGGCCGGAATCGTTGCCGATTCAAATCCTCAAAACGAATTTAACGAAACAATTAACAAAGCGAAAGCGCCAATCAAGGCGATCGAGTTAGCTTATCAACAATTCAGTTCAACATAAAAGGAGAAGGTGATTCATGGAAGTTCGTATTCGACTACAAAAAATTGGTAAATCAGCTAAAAAGCATTATAACTATCGAATCGTGGCTATCAGCAAAACGAATAAACGTGATGGCGCACACTTAGAAATTCTTGGGCATTATGATCCTGCAAAAAAACCAGCCGCCGTTTCTATTAATAAAGAACGTATTGCGCTGTGGGTTCAAAAAGGCGCCCAACTTAGCGACACTGTTAAATCTCTCGTAAAAAAGAATAAATAGCGTATAGCGATAGCGGTTAGCAAACAAGGAAACCAAACGCTAAACGCTGTCCGCCATCGCATTAATAAAAGGAATTTTAAATGCCAACTGATAATTTTTTGACGCAATTACCAATAATTCCCTACATCATCATCTTTGGTATTTTTTATTTTCTCATTATCAAACCTCAACGCGACAAACAAAAGCAACAAAAAAAACTGATTGATAATCTCAAGAAAAACGATCAAGAGGTCACATCCAGCGGTATCCATGGAACCGTCGTCCTTGTTAAAGAAAAAACCGTGATGGTACGGGTTGATGACAATGTCAAAATTGAATTCGA
>JAHFGL010000050.1 GCA_023247445.1 Candidatus Omnitrophota bacterium
ACGGAGAGAACTGTTTGTAGTCTCTTCTTAATTAAATCTATATTGGGAATATTCAATTTATCTGGAAGGCTCAATATCTTGGGTTGAAACTTGTCCGTTAGCTTGCCGTTTGGTTTTGCGTGCAACAATAAAAAGTGGACGGCGTTTGACTTCATCATAAATACGCGCCAGATATTCTCCGATAATACCATTACTAATGAGTAGTACGCCTCCAATAAAAAATATAGCGACCGTCGGTGTTGTGAATCCAGGAACCACATCGATATTAAGAACGCGGCGAATTATTAGAATTGATCCATACCCGAACGAAGCAAGGCTGATGAGACATCCCAAAACAAAGCAGATCCGAATGGGTTTATAACTAAAACTAAAAATCGCGTTAAATCCATATTCAAAGAGCCGTCGCAGCGATTGTTTTGGTTTGTCTGCAAAACGTTCTTCACGTTCATAGGAAATTGTTGCTGTTTCAAATCCCAACCAGCCCCGGAGTCCCGGTAAATAGCGATTGCTTTCTCCTAACCTAAGAAGATAGGACACAACGACTCGATCCATGAGTCCAAACACCCCTGAATTAATAAGAACAGGCAGATCTGAAAGCATAACAAACATTTTATAAAATAATTTAAAAAGAGCGGCGCGCATGAAATTTTCTTTACGCATTGTTCGTTGGGCCAAAACGATTTTGTATCCTTCTTTCCACTTAGCAATCATTTCTGAAATCTTTTCCGGAGGATCCTGCAAATCCGCATCAAGAATCACAACCGCATCACCGGTTGTCTCCGCGAGACCCGCCGCGATGGCTGGCTGATGACCAAAATTACGTGACAATTCAAGCAAGATAATGCGTTCATCCTCTTTCATCCAGCTCTTAATAAGCGTGGCGCTCTGATCTATGCTGCCATCACTGACAAAAATGATTTCATAATCTTCTTTAAGCGACGAAAGAACTTTAAAAAGACGTTCTTTAAGATGCGGCAACACTTTTTCTTCGTTAAAAACGGGGATGACGATGGAGAGTTTCATATATTTTTTTAGGTATTTTTTTAGGGACACGTACCTTTTTCAAAAAAGGTACGTGTCCCTATTTCAAATTTTGTAAATTGGCGCTATTATAGCGCTTCTCTTTTAACGACGCAATAGGCCTTTCTGAATGTTCCCTCTTGTCAATACTCGACTGTCTTCCTATAATGTGGCTATGTTGCTGGAGCAAAAAATAGCTCAATTACTTATCCAAAAGAATAAAACCCTCGCGGTGGCTGAATCTTGCACGGGAGGACTTCTCGCTAATCGCTTAACTAATATTTCTGGAAGTTCGGATTATCTAGAAGGCGGATTTATTGTTTACAGCAATGCATCAAAAATAAAACTTCTCAAGATTTCTCCTGCCGCAATAAAAAACAACGGTGCTGTCAGCGATGTGGTTGCTCAAGCAATGGCTGCAAGCGTCAGAAAAATTCTTAAAACAAATTTTGGGGTTGCTATCACAGGAATCGCCGGTCCAACAGGCGGCAGTAAAACCAAACCCGTTGGATTAACTTTCATTGCCGTCGCAACATCTCAACAAATTCTCTGCAAAAAGTTTATCTTCAAAGGCTCGCGTCTGCAAATCAAATCTCAAGCGGCAACCCAAGCCCTGCAATTATTATTATCCTTGGTATAAAAGTTCGAAAGACTAATGTCGTTCATCCGTCCTTCGTCTTTCTAAATAAAATCATGGAAACTCGGACGGAAATTCGCTTCCATTAATCTTTCGAACATTTCTCGATGATCATCAAAATTTATTGATTAGATAAATCGCGCTATGCATAACAAGGTTGGCATAAACTCCGGCAATCAAGTCATCCATCATCACTCCAACCGAACCAGGATACTTTTCGAGTTTATAGGCGGGATAGATTTTGAACATATCAAACGCTCGGAAAAGAAAAAACGTGGTGATTAAAACGGAGAAGGAAATAGGAAGCATAAAAAAGGCAATCAACATGCCAGCCACTTCATCAATCACGATACAGGTTGGATCTTTCTGACCAACAATCTTCTCTGCCCGACCGGAAACTAAAAAACCAATTGCGGTTATAGCCGTCAAACAAAATAGATAAAGCACTAAGTTTTGATACACGATGATGTAAATAAGCGTGCCCGCAATGCTCGCGATGCTTCCCGGAGCAAACGGTAAGTCACCGATGTAAAAAAATGTTGCCAGAAACTTACTAAGTTTATTACGCATGAAAAAATTTTCGATTTTGCCACAGATAGGAAAACCCGGAGAAAAGCGTGATTGAAACAACCATAATCATGAGCCAATAAATACCAACAAACAGATATTGATATCCACTCGCTTGATGACCAGCTTCGATAAAGATAAGGTAAAAGAGAATTAAGAAGATTGTGGTTATTTGTAGGACGGTTTTAATCTTACCCACTTTCTCAGCGGCCAACACCTTACCTTGCCGCATAGCCACTAACCGCCAGCCGGTAACAAAAACTTCCCGAACAAGGATCACAAGAAACATCCACGTGGCAATTAAATGCATCTGCATAAAAACAAAAAAGGCGGCCAGGACAAGAAATTTATCAGCGATGGGATCCATTAGCTTGCCAAAGTTTGTTATCAAATTATATTTGCGGGCATAATATCCGTCGAAGAGATCGGTTAAAGAGGCGAGCGTAAAAACAATTGCGGCTAGAACTTTAGCGGAAAATCCATACTGGAAAATTAAAAAAACAAAAACAAAAGTTAAGATAATGCGGGTGATGGTTAATATGTTGGGCAAACTCATACAAGATGTCCTGCGCAATCATACTCATACGTTTCTGTAATCTTAACATTCACAAAGTCACCGGCGGCGAGTTCCCTTGAAGAATGGACATAGACAACCCCGTCCACATCGGGGGCATCAAATTCACTACGGCCCAGATAGGTAAAGCTTTTGTCATCCTGAGGCGTAGCCGAAGGATCTCGGAGATCCTTCGCTGCGCTCAGGATGACAGGATTTTCTACCGGCTCTTCAATTAAAACCTTAAGTGTTTGGCCTAAAAAGTTTTCTTGAACATCTTTTGATATCCCTTGTTGGATTTGCATAAGCTCATCCAGACGATTCTTCTTAATCTTCTCAGCGACTTGGCCCGGCATATCATAGGCAGCCGTGCCCTCTTCCCGTGAATAAACAAAAACGCCTAACTTCTCAAATCGTACTTTTTCAATAAAACTTTTAAGCTCGCTAAAATCTTGATCCGTTTCTCCAGGCATGCCAACGATGAAGGTTGTTCGCAAACTCCCCTGAGGGATTTTATGGCGCATTTTTTCAACAAGATCAATCGTCCCTTGGGTTGAGATCCCGCGATTCATGCTCGAGAGCAAATGATCACTGATATGCTGCAGCGGCATATCGATATATTTACAAATCTTTTCTTCGCTGGCTATCACCTCAATTAATTCATCAGTAACATGCGCTGGAAAGGCATAGAGTAGACGAATCCATTGGATATTTTTAGTCAACGGAATAACTTTCTTAAGGAGCTTGGCTAAACTATATTCATGATACAAATCCATTCCATACGCCGTAATATCCTGACCGATAAGATTAATTTCTTTGACGCCTTGAGCATCTAATTTTTGAATTTCTTGTGCGATAGATTCCATCGTCCGAGAAACAAACTTTCCCTTAATCTTAGGAATGATACAAAAACTGCAGCGGTTATAACAGCTTTCACAAATTTTCACATAAGCAAAATGCCGTGGCGTTAGCGTTACCTGCTCAGGGATAATATCACGATCTAATTTCTGTGCACCGATAATGGCGTCAATGTCCTTAAATTCTGTTCGTAATTCTTCGCTATAACGCTGGGCCAAACAGCCGGCGACAATAACTTTCTTTAATTTCCCTTGTTTCTTGAGTTCAAGAAGTTCAACAATCGTATCAATCGATTCTTGCTTAGCTTGCGCAATAAAACCGCACGTGTTAACAATAGCAATATCAGCTTCGTTGATATCAACCACTCGATGGCCACTGCGACGCATCTTTCCAAGAATCGTTTGCGAATCCACAAGATTCCGGGCGCAGCCTAAATTTACCATGCCGACTCGCTGGCCTTGGAAGTTACGTTCTTGATTAAAATTCTTGGTAGTTTTGATCATAAATTTAAAAGGATATTCTTGAATCTGTCATCCCCGAATGCTTTAATCGGGGATCTAACAACTCTCATCGAAGATACCCGCTTTCGCGGGTATGACAATGCGGGGTGGGAACCTAATTCCCTACTTCGTCACCGTCAATCCGTCCTTCGTCACAACAATCGTCTTCGCTTGACGATCGTCACGGCCAAGGGGTCCTAACATTTTGCCATTTAATTCAAGTTCAAGCTGGTTTAGATTTTTTCCAGAAATTTCAATTTTCTGATTCGCAATCCATGTCTCGACCGCGCCCATTTCCAGCGTCGATTGGAAAACAACATCGTCATCCGCTTTAACCCGTAACCAGGTGCCTTTTTTCGCTCTAGCGGTTAAAGTAATACTTTTATGTGCGGTTTGTTCTTTGATCTCTGAAACAACCGCAACTGTTTCCACAACCTTTGATTCAACGGGCTTAAAAACTTCTTTTTCTTTTACAACAGGCTTAGGAACTTCTCTCTTCTCTTTTTCCTTTGATACTTCAGGATTCTTCTCTTTTATTTTTTTTGCTTTAACTGGTTCTTCCTTAAGAATATTTTTGTTCTCACTTTTGGCGGGCCACTTATGCACAATAAAACCAAAAATTTTACTTACGATAAAAAATGCTAAAACAGCGGCGCAGATGATAACAAGTTGCCGTTTTCGTTCGCGCGTAAAAATCTTCGCCGCCCATTGTTGAAAATCAAAATCGGGAACTGATGATTTCGTTGCCCTCGGGAACTCGCGAACCTTGGATTCACCTATAACACTACTAACATCAACATTAAGATACTCGGCGTATATTTTTACAAATCCACGGTAGTAAAATGGCGAGAGTGATCTGACAGAATAACCATCTTCAATGGCCCGAAGCGCATCAAGTGGAATTTTGGTGGCTTCATGAACCGCCTCAAGCGACAAACCCTTGCCTTCACGCGTTTCTTTTAAAATCGTGATCTTTTGGACGTCACGATTGCGTGGATTTCTTTCTTCAGGTAAATAATGAAAATTAGGTCTTTTGCTCATCTTCGGCCTTGTTCATATTTTCTAAAAGCCATTTCTCGCGATCAACCAAAAGATCGCGTGGCTTGCTCCCGACATACGGGCCAACAATCCCAGCTTGTTCCATCATATCAATTAATCGTGCCGCACGGGTGTAACCTAATCGCATGCGTCTTTGAAGAATCGAAACCGAGGCTTGATTGGTCTCGATAATCAAACGCACCGCCTCATCGAAAAGTTCATCCTTTTGTTCAGATCCACCACCGGATGAACTCGATTGTTGTTTGGTAATAGTTTCATCATAAATCGGCGCCTGCTGATCTTTAATAAAATCAATGACCTTATGAATCTCTTCGTCTTTAACATAATTGCATTGGCCACGGGTGGGTTTTGGATCGCCGGGCTTAATAAATAACATATCGCCCTTGCCTAATAAATTTTCAGCGCCATTCATATCCAAAACTGTACGCGAATCAACCTTTGAAGCAACTTTAAAAGAAATACGCGCGGGAAAATTGGCCTTGATAACACCGGTAATAACGTCCACCGACGGCCGCTGCGTTGCTAAAATAAGATGAATACCCACGGCGCGAGATAATTGCGCTAAACGCGTGATAGAACTCTCAACCGTCTTAGCCGAAACCTGCATCAAATCCGCGAGCTCATCGATAATGACGATGATATAAGGCATTCGATGCCCTTTCTCATTAAAACCTTTAATATTTTTTACCCCTTCTTTGGATAATTTACGATATCGGTTTTCCATTTCACCGACAACCCAATTTAAAGCCGCGGAGGCTTTTTGTGGATCGGTCACCGTTGGGCAAAGAAGATGTGGAATTTCATTATATTGCGCAAGCTCAACCATCTTTGGATCAACCATTACAAATTTAACTTCATCGGGAGAGGCATTTAAAAGAATCGTCATGATGATCCCGTTAACACAAACCGATTTTCCCGAACCTGTCGTTCCGGCGATAAGCATATGTGGCATCTCGGCTAAATCCGCAATCATCGCTTTTCCAGCAATATCTTTTCCAAGACATAATGTTAATTTTGACGTCGATGCACGAAACTCAGCGCTCGCTAAAATATCTTTTAGAAAAACGGCGGCCGATGCGCCGTTAGGGACTTCAATCCCTACTCTATTTTTTCCTGGAATCGGAGCAACGACACGAACAGTTGCCGCTCGCATGGCCAAGGCAATATCATCGGAGAGTGTTGTAAATTTTTGAACCTTTACACCAGGGCCTGGTTCAAGTTCATAACGGGTAATGGCGGGCCCACGTTCAATATCTGCAACTCGGGCCATGACACCAAAGTTGGCTAATGTCTCTTCGAGCAACTTGGCCCCACTCATTAAATCAGTTTGAATTTTGTCTGTTGAAATCTGTGGTGAATCTTGTAATAAATCAAGCGACGGTAAATGATATTCACCGACGATTTGTGGTTCATAATCTTGAGTAGCTTCTTTGTCATCCTTAGCCGGTTGAGCAATATGAATATTTGGTTTAGCAGGCTTTTCAATCTTTGGGGTTTCAGCTACTTTGTTAGCCACGTCTTCTTTACCTTTTTCATCAACCTTTGTGGCTAACTTTTTTATTTCTTTGCCAATATCTTTTTCTTTGTTTGGTTGTTGACCAAAATTAATATTTGGTTTTAGTGACGGCAATTTAATTTCCTTTTTCTTAACCGCGGATGTCTTTGAGTTAAGAAGTCCATTAATTTCTTCAACCAATCGCAAGAAAATAGGCGTGACCAAAAATTCGCCAGTGATAATAAGAGCAAGCGTCCCCAGCGTCATTAAAATAATATACGCACCGGTACGACCGATGTACTGTATCAAGAAATCTGCAATGACAAGACCAACTAATCCCGATCGTCCAAAACGCGCGACCGAATCCTGGGAACCAATCATGCTAAATAGAGAACTGACCACGGAAAAAAGGACGATAAAACTTATAAATTTTGGGATGCTAAACTTTAATTCGCGCGATGTAAATTGATTCCAGCTCCAGAAAAATAGAAAGATCACCATCGCATAGGCGCTGTAGCCTAGAACAAAAAAAAGACTACCGGCCAGATAGGCACCGGTAATCCGAATTAAGTTTTGAGCTGGAATATTTGGATGAGAGGTATACCAGGAAAGATCATTGGGGGTAAAAGATACGAGACTTGCCAGCAATATCATACTCACGGCGAGAATGATAATGGCTTTTATCTCATTGAGGTGTTCTTCTTTCATTTAGAGTATGGTCAATGGCCCCGCAATGATTTGATTTAAGAACGAAACGGTTTATTCGACTTCCGCCTGTTTCTTACTTAAATTCATGCGTTTCATTTGGTCAATCTCAACGAGCTTAACCTTAAATTCATCGCCGACTTTTACAACCGACGTAACATCTTTAACATACGTTTTAGATAATTCAGAGACATGAACCAAACCAGTTCGTCCAGGCAAGAATTCACAGAACGCCCCGAAATTTGTCACCTTTGAAACCTTAGCGTTATAAATTTTGCCGACTTCTGGTTCTTCCACCATTCCATTAACATAAGCAATGGCTTTCTCAGCAGATTCTTTCGACATTGAGGCAATAAGCACCTTACCATCATCTTCAATATCAATACTTTCGACACCGGTTAGTTCAATGATCTTCTTAATTGTCTTTCCACCGGGACCAATCACTTCGCCAATCTTATCAATAGGAACGTGCGTTGAAATAATGCGTGGCGCAAAAGCTGAGATATCATTAAGCGGAGCGGCAATCGCTGCTTGCATTGTATCCAAAATAATCATTCTTGCTTCTTTCGCCTGTTCAATGCCCTTCTCTAATACTTCAAGTGGTGTTCCCTTGATCTTTAAATCTAATTGAATGGCGGTTACACCTTTTCGGGTTCCGGCGATTTTATAATCCATGTCGCCAAAATGATCTTCAAGACCCATGATGTCCGTCAACAAACAATATTTATCTTTATCGGTAACAAGTCCAATCGAAATTCCAGCAACCGCAGCTTTAACCGGAACTCCCGCGGCCATTAAACTTAGCGATCCCGCACAGACTGTGGCCATACTCGATGATCCGTTGGATTCTAAGATTTCTGAGACAAGACGAACCGTATAAGGAAATTCATCTTTGGTTGGCATGACCGCTCTTAAAGCTTTGAGCGCCAGCGCGCCGTGACCAATTTCTCGTCGGCCAGGACTGCGCATGGGTTTGGTTTCCCCAACACTAAAAGAAGGAAAATTATAATGAAGCATAAAATTATTATAAGAAAGACCTTCTAAATTCTCGATCATTTCTTCATCGCGCTTGGTTCCTAAGGTAACAACCGACAAACTTTGCGTTTGCCCACGGGTAAATAACGCGCATCCATGGGTTCTTGGCAAAATATTAGTCTCACAAGAAAGGGGACGAATATCTTTTAATCCTCGTCCATCGGCTCTTTTGTGCTGATTAAAGATTAAATGACGAACGACTTCATATTCAATCTGATCAAAAATCATTTTGATATCGCCAGCGGTAACTTCACGGTCATTGATTTTATGATCCGCATAAACAGTCATATCTTTGGTGATTTGATCAAGAAGTTCGTTTTGGACCTTTTCGCGATCTTCCTTTTTGGCAATTTTATAAATTTCATTTAATTTTCCAAAGGTTAGCTCACGAATTTTATTTTTCAATTCATTGTTAGGCAAAATAATTTCGACTTTTGCTTTTTCTTTCCCGACTTTTTTGCGAAACTCATTTTGCATCTCACGAACAGCTTGTAACTCTTTAAAGGCAAACTCAAGCGCTTCAACAACTTTAGATTCTGGGACCTCTTTTCCCTCGCCTTCGATCATGACAATGCCATCTTTAAGACCAACAACCTCAATCTCAAGTGTACAATTTTCACGTTGCGTATAGGTAGGGTTAATAACAAACTTGTCATCAATTAAACAGACCCGAATAGCGCCAAGCGGTCCCTCAAAAGGAATGTCAGAAATAGTTAACGCGGCTGAAGCACCAATGATGGCTATGATATCTGGATCATTCTCGCCATCGCTACTTAATACAGTTGAAACGACCTGGACTTCATTATAAAAACCTTCTGGGAATAATGGTCGAATAGGACGGTCAATTAATCGAGAGGTTAAAACTTCGCGTTGTGAAGGTCGACCTTCGCGTTTAAAAAATCCGCCAGGAATGCGTCCGGCCGAATATGTTTTTTCTTGATGCTCAACCATAAGGGGAAAAAAATCGATTCCCGCTTTTGGTTTTCTAGACATACAAGCCGTAACAAGAACAACTGTTCCGCCATAAGTAACCGTAACAGCAGCGTTGGCTTGTTTGGCTAATTTCCCGGTTTCAATAATTAGATTCTGGGCCCCGAAAGGAATTTCAGTACGTGCTAAACTCATTGATGCTCCCTTATTTACGTAATGCTAGTTTTTCCACAATTTCTTTATATTTTTTGGAATCTGTTTTTGTGAGGTAGGTCAAAAGACGACGTCTCTTACTGATCATTACCAACAATCCTCGACGAGAATGATGATCTTTCTTGTGTGTTTGGAAATGTTGGCTTAGATAGTTTATCTTTTCGGTAAGCAAGGCCACTTGAACTGCCGCTGACCCTGTATCCTTGGAATGGACTTTAAAATTGTCAATAACTTCCGATTTTCTTTCCTTTAATAAAACCACTTTTCTGTTCCTCCTTAATTGTTTTTTCTCTCTTTATCAGACCGCAATTATACTATCCACCCTTTTAATAGTCAAGGCTTTATACCGCGCTTCAAGAAATTTGCAATATTTAGTTTCAGAAAGACGCGGTATTATCCCTCGTCTTTCTGGGACTAGACTTATTTTGAATGTTTCAAATTTAATGAAACGAGGGATAAAACCTTCCCAATCTATTATTTAGACGTATCCACAGAAGAGCTATTTTCCTTAGTTTCTTGAGGACTAATGATGATTGTCTTTACTTTTTGCGGATCAATGGACAAGGGGCCGTCTTCTTTGTGGTTATCCTGATAATCTTTTAGAATTTGCTGCATTTCATTAACATCTGGGGTTAAATTATCCTTATTTGAGACATCCTCATCTCCACTTCGTTGCTCTTCAATGATTTGACGCAATCGTTCGCTGCTAAATTGCTCCAATTCTTGAACTGTATAGACTTTCAAACAATTACTATAAACCTCTTCAAGCCTCTTGGTTTCCATCGTTGGGAACAACTCTTTGATTTCATTTTTAATCTTTACTATTTTATAATCTTCAATGGATTTATATTCAACTCCATTGGAAAAAAACTCTATGGGCTTGGATTGTGCGTATCCTTCACAAATAAAAAATAATGATACTAAGATAGCTGCGCAGCTACCTCCTATTTTCAACGTACTTATTCGATAAAACGATTTTTCCAATTTCATGGTCATATAAAATTTTCCAAAGAGAAAGTTGCTGGAACAGCTTCTACAGTTTATAATTAAAGTATCATGAAAGATTTCGATGGTATTATTTTATTTGTTTTCGGAGTCATTATTGCTGGCCTTCTCTTTTGGGGAATTGTTACTGCCATTGGGAG
>JAHFGL010000019.1 GCA_023247445.1 Candidatus Omnitrophota bacterium
CAATCTCCGCCAGCGGCTTTAAACTTTCTCCGGCATTAGGGCTAATAAAAAACGTGACGTGATCTTGGCCATGATGTGTAAACGCACCTGGCTCGGTACGAAAATCAAATTTAACATGCGGCATACCGAGCTCTGATAATTCTTTTTCAATCGTTGTTTTAAGTGTAGTGGCTGTTTTCTTGCGCTCTTTGGTAATTTTGGCCGCCGCTTGTTTTAATTTCTTTTCCAATTCATCTTTATCTTTTCTTAACTGACTATCATTGTGTTCAAGATTCAGCAAAAGATCATATTTCTCTTTCGCCTGCGTATAAAATATTTTGGCCTCAGCTAAAGTCGGTCCATACTTTCTCTTAATATTGTCATAGCTGTCACACAAATCATTAATCTTACGCGCTTCTTCGGGTTCAAAGGAAAGACTCTGTGCGTAATCTTGAAGTTCATTGGCCAGTTGACTGCTGTTATCTTGAATCTGATTCAAATAATCCATCAAGTGAACTGTCTTTTCATCGATTTGATTAAGATTGCGCATGGGAGGGAAGGCCCCACGAATCCGTTCGCTCAAGGCCTCGCCATCACCCTCTAAAATCGCTAGCAAACTATTTACATGTACATACAACCGCTCGGCGTTATTGATCTTGGTTTGTTCCTGAATTAATTCTTCATATTTAGCTTCATCGAGGGAAACTTGTTCAAGTTCTTTAACCTGATGTGTTAAAAGATCAAGTTCACGATCTCGCGACTGCGCCAACTCTTTTAACTGCGCAAGCTTCTTATCAATCTCTTGATACTTCACAAAGATTGCTTGATATTCATCTAAAATATTTTCAAAGCTAACCAACCGATCCAGCATTCCTAAATGAGAATCCGCGGAAAGAAGCATCTGATGATCATGCGCGCCATGAAAATCAATGAGATGATTGCCGACTTCACTTAATTGGCCAACGGTGACGTTAAGTCCATTGATCTTAATTTTACTCCGACCACTAGGATCAAGGGTTCGATTAATAATTAATTGACTGTCCTCTTGAGAAAGAAAATCTTGAAGTATTTCCAACTTCTTTAAATCTTTATTTTGAGATAAATCAAAGACAGCTTCGAGGATGCAAGACGCTTGAGGATCACGCAAGGAAGATGAGGAGATGCGGTCACCTAAAACAATGCGCAAGGCATCGATAATGATCGATTTTCCCGCGCCGGTTTCGCCGGTTAAAATATTTAAATGCTCATCGAATTCTAAGGAGATCTTGTTGATGAGGCCGAAGTTTTGGATGGTGAGTTGAGATAGCATTGATAATCGATTTGAAATGTCATCCCCACGAAAGTGGGGATCCAAAAATAATAATATTATATTATGATTCCCGCTGGAGTTTACCCCGTGATTAAGATCCCCGATTAAAACATTCGGGGATGACATACATGGGGCGGGTATGACAATGCGACGCAGGAATGACATTATTATAGTTATTTTTTATAAATATCCATCTATTTTTTTCTCATTAACATGTCCAACTCTGTCCTAGTTGGTACCATTGACAACTAAAACACTACCGGACATACTTTAGCATTCTTGAAAATTTAGCATTGTCATTCTGAGCGAAGCGAAGAATCACTTAAGAGATCCTTCGTCACTTCGTTCCTCAGGATGACATAGATTTTTTCTCATCATTAAACTCTTTAAATATAATTACTTGCAAAAAATTGAGAGTTAATTTATAATCGCAACACAATTGAGGGCATTCAACTTTAGGAATAACCCTGGAGATTAAGATTCATGCATATCGGTGAAGCCTTACAAAGAGCAGGATTGATCAGCTCCGACTCCCTTAAGAAAGCCTTAGAAGAACAAGAGCGGTCTCATAACCGCCTTGGTGATATTGTTCTAAGCATGGGATTCACGACGGCTGAGAAAATGGCTCCAGTTCTCGCCCAATATTTCCAAATTCCTTACCTTAAACTCAAAGATGTTTACAAAGACATAAAATCCGAAGTAATTGATATCGTTCCCATAGAATTAGCCCGGCGCTTTAGCTGCATTCCTGTCGAATGTAATGAAAAGACATTAACCGTTGCCATGTTTGATCCGCTGAATCTGCAAGCCATTGATACCTTACGCATTAAGACTGGTTACAAAATTCAAGTTGTCATTTCTTCTGAAAATGATATTAGCGAGGCCATCGAATATTGTTACATGAGTATGGGCCGCATGACTCAAGATATCGAAAGCTTTCTTGATCTTGAGAGCGAGACAGAAACTTTAAGTGAAAAAGAACTTGAAGGCAAACAATTTGAAGCCAGTGATCAGCCCGTTGTCAAATACGTCAAATCAATGATTATTCAAGCTGTCACCAGCCGTGCCAGCGATATCCATCTTCAACCCAAAGAAGATAAACCAGAACTGCGTTTTCGTATCGATAGCGTTCTCTATACTATTGCGCCACCGCCAAAGGCGATGGTGCCAGCGATTACAACCCGTATCAAAATTTTGGCTGGGCTTGATATTGCCGAACGTAGGTTGCCCCAAGATGGCCGCTTTAAAGTTAAGGTAGGAAAGACCGAGGTTGACTTACGTGTATCAAGCTTTCCAACGATCTATGGCGAAAGCATGGTCCTACGTATTTTGGATACTTCGCAGCCCTTGATGGGTATTGAAAAATTAGGACTTTATCCCGACGATTTAGAAAAATTTCGTAAAATCATCACCCAAAGCTATGGCCTTGTGCTTGTCACTGGACCAACGGGAAGTGGAAAGACAACAACGCTTTACACCACATTAAATGAAATCAAGTCTTCCGAAAAAAATATCATTACCCTAGAAGATCCTGTTGAATACCGCTTAGGTTTTATCCAACAATCACAAGTAAACACTCAAATCGGTTTCGATTTTGCAAAGGGGCTGCGTTCAATTTTGCGTCAAGATCCGGATGTCATCATGGTTGGAGAAATCCGTGACCATGAAACAGCCGAAATCGCCATGCATGCGGCTTTGACCGGTCACTTAGTTTTCTCAACGCTTCACACCAATGATGCCGCTGGAGCAAGCACACGTCTTACGAAAATGGGCATTGAACCATTCTTACTGACATCATCACTCTTGGCCGTTATCGCTCAGCGTCTTATTCGTACCGTTTGCCCACACTGCGTGGAAAAGCACAAAATGGATAAAGAAGTCTTAAACATGTTGCCTTTTAAAATTGATCTTACACATTTTGTCCGTGGACGGGGTTGTCCGAAATGTATGAACAGTGGTTATATGGGAAGACAAGGGATTTATGAACTCCTTGTTCCTAACGAAGATATCCGTCGATCAATTCTTGCACGTCATTCCTCAGAAGAAATTAGAGCCAAAGCACAAAAAGCGGGGATGAAAACACTACGCCAAATCGGCCTTGAGAAACTTAAAGAAGGCGTTACCACTCCCGAAGAAATCCTACGTGTAACTCAAGAAACCGAAGATCAATAATCCAATGGAATTTAAATACACCGCGACAGATAAAAAAACTGGAAAGAAAATTAGCGAAGTCACAAGCGCTGATAATATCTCGTCCTTAGTCTTTCGACTTAAGGATCAGGGACTGGTGCCTCTACATATCTCCGAATCAAAATCAGCAAAAACAAAACGTAAAGCGCCGCCGATGCTCCCGGTATTTCGTAGCAACAGAGTTAAAGGAAAAGAGCTGGCCATCTTTACCCGTCAGTTAGCGGCAACCTTAAGCGCTGGTCTTTTATTAACCGAAGCCTTAGAAACCATTGCTGATGATTTAGAAAACGCGTATTTTCGTAAAATTATTCGTAATATTAGGGAAGAAATCCAAAGCGGAACAAACTTTTCTGTCGCCTTAAAGAAATATCCAAAAATTTTCCCCGTGACCTATGTGGCCATTGTTAAGTCTGGTGAGGCAACGGGAAACATGCACAAAACTATGATGAATTTAGCCCAATATTTGGAAAATTCTGAACGGATGAAAGAGAAGGTCAAAAGTGCAGTTCGTTATCCTTCTTTCGTTTTGGGCTTTGCGCTGTTTGTGGTCGCCGTCATTGTTTTATTTTTAATTCCTAAATTTGAAGGACTATTTGCCAATGCCCATGCCAAACTTCCTTTATTAACGCTTATCGTTGTTAGTATTAGTCGTTTTTGCTTAAAAAATGCCGTGCCCGTTTTAATTTCTATTGTCGTTTTATGGATCATCTTTCTTTATCTACTACGTTTTCCACGAACACGCTATATCATCGATAGTTTTAAATTTAAAATCCCAATTATTGGAAAACACATCATTCACAAAGCTGTTGTTTCTCGATTCTGTCATACGCTTGGATTCTTACTTTCCGGTGGCGTTGGATTATCAACGGCGCTGGAGATTACCACTCAAGTCGTTGACCATATTCAAGCTGGCCAGGCTGTTGATAAAATTCGTACCAACGTTATCAGCGGTTCAACGTTGTCTGATGAAATTCGTAAACAAAAAATATTTCCTCGCCTAGTTTCTAAAATGACCGCTGTAGGAGAGAAGACGGGACGATTAGATGATATGCTTTTACGCACCGCGCAATATTATGAAGATGAATTAGAAACAACGTTACAAAATTTAACCGTTTTAATTGAACCGGTTCTTATTGTTTTTATTGGGGCGATTGTTCTCCTTGTGGTCTTAGCACTTTATCTACCAATTTTCCAAATTTCAACAGCTGTCAGATAAACCTGGATAAAAAACATGAAATTTAAAAGGCTTACGAAGACAATTTTATAGATATATGTACAGTAAGTAAAAAATGAAAATTCTAAGGGTTTATATTGATACATCAGTTATTGGCGGTTGTTTCGATGATGAGTTTGCCCATTGGTCGAATGCTTTGGTTGATAATTTTCGGATGGGATATTTTAAACCAGTGGTTTCCGATATTGTTGCTAATGAGGTTAATGATGCACCGATACACGTTATTCGTAAATACGGTGAAATTGTCTCTTGTGATGCTGATCTGTTGATCGCTGATGATGAAAGCGCTAATTTGATGCGGCAATACCGGATTCATAAAATTTTGAGTGATAAATTTGAAGATGATATGATGCATATTGCGCTGGCGACGGTAGCTAAAGTAGACATTTTGGTCAGTTGGAATTTTAAACATATTGTTCATTATGATAAAATTCGTCAGTTTAATGCGATAAATATTAAGCAGGGATATGCCCCGTTGGTTATTTATTCCCCGAGGGAGGTGGCTCATGAAAAATAAATTGGATGCGGTTTCTATGGTCAGAAAGATCCGTGATAAAAACTATCGTTTAACTAAAGGTATGACTGTAAAGCAAAGATTGGCTTTCTATCGTAAAGGGGCTGAGGAATTACACAAAAAATTAGCCGTCAACCAGCGAATATTTGCTTAATAGCTTTCTCAAGAATCTCAACAGCTATCAGGTAGACGCGGTCGAAAGAAATTTACAAAGCAACCTAATATCATGTGATATAATCACTTCACTATAAACGAAAATACAAACAAACGAATGATGCGAATAAAAAAAGGGGAGAGAAGAACATGTCAAACAAACAAGGTTTTACAATGGTTGAGTTACTTGTCGTATTAGTTATCGTCGGTATCTTAGCCGCCGTTGCAACACCAATCTATCTGCAAAACGTCCAACGATCTCGAGCCGCTGAAGCAATTGCTACGATGGGATTATTGCGCCAAGCCCAGCGAGATTATCAGTTAAATTCCAATAATTATTTCGATACAAATGGTGGATCAGCTACACCAGACACAACTAATGGACAAATTCAAAATGGCTTACCAACTTCTGTTACTGCCGCAACCGGAGCTCCATCACCATTAACAGCTGGAGCTAACGTAAATGTTGGGACAGCCCAATATTTCTCTAATTCAGCATTTTCGGTTGATTCTGTTAACCAAAGCGCTACTGGTGCTTCAGCTCTATTTACTGGCCCAAATTCTGTTAACTTTATTGTTACTGCTAACGGAAATAATAGTCGTGCTTGTTCTGGGGCGATCACCAACTGTGCTGTTAAAGCGAGTGAAGTTGCTAATTATCGATTGGAAATGGATAATAGTGGTCGTATTTTTGTTTCTTATGATAATGGAACAACTTGGAGTGCGTATTAATCCATTGTTTTTTGAAAATTAACCTAAAAACCAGACTAGTTGTTTTCTTTAAATAACTAGTCTGGTTCATTTTTATGAAAAATTTTCGATCAAAAAAAGGATTAACTCTTGTTGAATGTTTAGTTTCTATAATCATTCTAAGCATTATTATGACCTCTGGTTTAGTCATCTATGTTAATTCAAAAGCTGTACTAGGAATGGCGATGCATAAAAAAATGGCGATTGAGCTTATTAACAATAAGATGGAAGAACTTAAAAATTCAGCTTATGTAACAGGGTTGCCTTCTGTGCAAACTACATTAGTAGCTGTAACACTCGGAGGAGACGTAATTGGTCACGAGGGAATACCTGGCACCATGTTGATAACCTCTTCAACAATAGATTTTGATAGTCCTCCTGATGGGGAAGATGCAAGACAGTTTGATATCGTAATAACTTGGACAGAGCCAGGTCAAAATAGTACGCGAACAATTAGTGCAACGACTTACATTGCTAAACCATGATCTTAAAAACCAAAAAAGGATTTAGCTTAATTGAGCTGCAAGTCACCATCATTATCGCGGCTATCCTCATTCTTATTATTGGCGTAATTTCCGATGCCAGCCTTGGATCGTATAATAAAATAAAAAAAGAAGGCGAAGTTTTTAGCGACATTTATTATGGATTTAAACTTTTGCAGAATCGAGTTCATGCGGCGAACAATGTAACATCCGGAACGCTTAGTAGCCCATGGATAACAACTAACAATGTAAAAATAATTATCAATAATACAGAACGATACGGCTTATATCAACCCGCTGGAACAACGACAATTGAATTGGTACGATTTGCCAGTGCAGCTGCCGAATTAACTCCTAGTTCACGAGAAACTATCCTTTCCATACCAATCAATGCCACATGGGCCAACCCGACTTTGGCTTTGACTCAAAGTGGGAACTCTTATACAATTACGTTGACAGGAACAAAAGATAATGTGCCATTTAACCTTTCAAGCACGAGTACTAAAAGGATCCAGTAATGGGAATTAAAAATAACCGCGGCTCAATCATGATTATCACGATGGGGTTTGTTTTAGTCTTTACCATGCTGGGACTTGGATCTCTTCATCATGCAGGGCTACAAAATGAGATGGCCGAAAAATTAAAATTTTCGAATCAAGCGTATTGGAGAGCTGAAGCTGGTATTCAAAAGGCTATTTCAAGAATAAATTATAATAAATGTACTAACTTTTTTCAATGTGGAACATCCCCAGCGATTCAATGCACGGATTGTAATTGCGCGGGAGCTAGCAAATGTCTCACCGAAACCTTTAATGACTCCCTTGGTGTCCAAATAGCGGATTATAATTTAAATGTAAACACTGACAATTCGATAATCATTTCAGCAGGAACATCATATGCTGACACAACGGTAGCTAATCCTCAGAAAAGAAAAATTGGGGTTAGCAGTAGCCCATTTGCGTTTGCGCTTTTCGGGGATGACACAGTTAATCTCGATAATAACAATCATGTAGACAGTTACGACTCGTCTAAATTAAAAAGCGATGGGACCCCCTGCCTTTATAATCAAGTTTGCGCGGATGGGTCAACTAATGTTAAT
The DNA here is from genome assembly GCA_023247445.1 of Candidatus Omnitrophota bacterium. GTDB lineage: Bacteria > Omnitrophota > Gorgyraeia > Zapsychrales > Zapsychraceae > JAHFGL01. Next base: position 7,711 of record JAHFGL010000019.1, read on the forward strand.
TCCACAGGAAATGTAGGAACAAATGGTACAGCAACAGACATAACACAAGGCAATGGGACAACAATTTCTGGTCAAGTAAGTTCTGATAATAATATTACTCTGCCAACCGTAAGTGTCCCCTCGAATTTCAATGCAACAAATTCCGGGCAAACGGGGACAGCACCTTCAACTATTTCGGGTTCGGGAGATTATACGTATGACAATATTTCCGATTCGTTAACAGTCACCGGTACGGTTAGACTTAAACTGACAACTTCCAGTGCTACGAATTCTATTACTTTGGGTAATGGTAGATTTATACGTCTTACAACGGGTTCAAGTTTAACAATATATGCAACTGGCCCAGGAGGGATAGCCGCTGATAATCCTAATGTTGCGATTAATGATGTGAATACCCCCTTACCAACAAATTTAATTTTCTATAGCATGGGGAGTTCAGATATAATAATAAAAAATAATTCACCGTTATATATGGCTATTTATGCTCCTAATGCGGCTATTCAAATTCACAACACAAATCCGTCTAATGCGGTTTATGGATCGTTTATTGGAAAGTCTGTTAACTTTCACAATAATAACACTTTTCATTATGATGAAGCTTTAAAGAAAAAAAGTCCTGGTATCGGTAATTTTGTCATCCTTAGCTGGCAAGAGTGTAACCCCTACGACACGTCCACCAACTGCACTTAATCCCTTTCCCCACTGACGGCCAGATGCTTTATCTCCCGCCAAAACGTTAATTACTCCATTAAAAATCCTGCCTTTTCCACCATAACCTTCAAGCCTTTAAATAGAATAAATTCTATTTGAAAAATGTCACCTCATAGGTTACACTTACATTATGATCAAAAGTTTCAAAGATACCGAAACTGAAGATATCTACAATGGGACGAGAAGTAAAAAAGCCTTAAAACAATTGCCTATTGAACTTTGGAAAGTTGCATATAGAAAATTTTACGCCCTGGATCATGCAATATCACTCAACGACTTAAGATCGCCTCCTAACAACAAGCTCGAAGCGTTGATAGGGAATAGAAAAGGGCGGTATAGCATTAGGATTAATGACCAATATCGGGTTTGTTTTTATTGGACATCTCAAGGACCAACGTCAGTTGAAATAGTTGATTATCATTAAGGAGGATGTGAGTATGAAATATAACTCTACAAAAACAACAATACGATTACCGCAAAACAGACCGCCTGTTCATCCTGGGCAAATATTGCTGGAAGAATATATGTTGCCTTATGATATTACGCAACAAGCCATGGCAACGCATTTAAAAATTTCCCGAAAGCACCTGATTGATATTATTCATGCGTCAAAACCAATCTCTCTTGAAATCGCCCAACGTCTAGCTAAACTTTTTCAAACTTCCATCGATTTTTGGATTCAAGGCCAAATGGTTTATGATTTATGGCATGCAATACGTCATCCGAGTCCAAAGCTAAAATCTATTAAACCGCTAAAATTAAGTATGAATTAAACGTTTTAAAATAATGGATCTAAAAAACTTCCCTAATGATCATGCAATCAGAGCTCTCTTTATTTTACAGGAAATAATTAATCTTTCTCGCCTTAAGATTGACATATTCCAATAGGTATGTTATCGTTTCACATATTAGAAATTAACCTCTGGCCTAATTCATTGTACCTATGAAAAACTCTTTACTTGCTTTTGCCGCCTCATCGGCCGAAGAATTAGAAAATAAAATAACTACCAGCCTCAAAGAGAATCCTTCCAAAAGCCGTTTAACAACTTTAGCAATCGGCGGCCCACAGGTTTTAATCTGTCCATTTAACTTAGAGAAAATGTCCTCAAAAGAACTTCTGGCTCACTTGCGCTCGGAAGCGGTGGGGATGTTATCTCTGCCGCTCGATCAAATTGTCATGGACTATCAGATTCTTTCAGGAGAGGACGAGACGGTTGCGGGGATCTATACCTGCCTGCCAAAAAGTTCTTTAGATGGATACTTGGCTGTTTTAAATAATGCAAAGCTCATTCCCGTTAAAATCACAACATATTTTCTTGCCACGATCGATTCTTTTTTCCGACAACATGAAACCAAAAACGAGCGATTTTGCCTGATTGATTTCTCAAAGGAAACCAATATTAACTTAGCGATTTTCATGGATCATCAATGTGAACTAATTAGGCAAATCCCCTACGATGACGACAATGAGGCTAAAAACGAGGTCATCCAGTCACTGCGCAGCGCCTGTTCCAAAAGCCGCAACAAGCAATTTGATAACATTTATTTTTACGGCCATTTAACAAACAAAGAAAATCTGATTCTGGAAATAGAAAAGGTCTTTAATACGAAAACCACACGCTACCATTCGATGGACGTAAGCTCCTTAACGACCCAGGATAATTTCTTTACAATAAACCTATTAAAAGAGCACGCATTTTCGCTTCAAGAGCGCCGTTTGATTTTTCTCGCTGTCCATGCGGTTTTATTAATTGTTCTCTTAGTTAACATCGGATTAGGGATAAAATTATTTGAAATAAATAAAAACATTACAGATATAAAGTCTTCTTATAACGATTCTGAGTATAGTTATGCGTTAAGTCTCCAAGAACAGGTGAATGCACAACATGGCAAAAAATAAATTTTACCATTTTCTTACTTCCGATTCTCAATTTCGAATACGGCTCGCGATTTTTATTATTCTACTAATTGTTATCGGCTGGCAACAGCATGTCATTAAAGTCGAAAACAAACAACTGGCACGAGTCAAAGTCGAAAAAGAGCTCATTTCGCAGACAGCGCAAATGCAGGCCGCATTAAAGGGAAGATACATAAAAGAGACCGTTGTAAAAGCTCCATCCATTCCATTTCGCTTGCAAGGCATTACCCGTAAAAATGGCGTTTACTATGCCTTAATCGATGGGGAAGTGCGCATGATCGGGGATAATCTGCAGGAATATAAGATCATCAAAATCATCAAGGATTTGGTTGTCCTTGAAAATCAATCCAACAAAGCCATCAAGCAGCTGTATCTTCAGAATTAAATCTTCTCTAACATTAAAATAATAAATTAATTGGTAAGTGACTGGAGGGAATCAAATCCTCGCTACCAACTTCCCTAAATTTTATTTAAGGAAGATGGTAACGATTCTTTGATTTTAAAATGGAGCGGGAGAAGGGAATCGAACCCTCGCTACCAGCTTGGAAGGCTAGAGTTCTACCACTGAACTACTCCCGCGCGAGATCTGTAATAAATATTTTTATGGGCAGGGGCGGATTCGAACCACCGAAGCGCAAGCGCAACAGATTTACAGTCTGTTCTCGTTGACCACTTGAGTACCTACCCAAATTTACCAAAGAAATAAAAATTTATTTTTAGAAGAAATTTGGGTGGTCCCAGCTTCAAATAATTTATTTAGAAAAGCTGGGGCTACCCGTCTTAGTTCTATTTATTCTTGGCGCTGCCCCAACTTTCCTAAAATAATTATAGAAGTTGGGACTGCTTCTCTTTTTTCTGAAATATAATTTGTTAATTTGTTGAAAAGAGAAGCTGGCGAGAGGCTTCGAACCCCCGACCTACTGATTACAAGTCAGTTGCTCTACCAACTGAGCTACGCCAGCATCAATTTACAACTTACAACCAATATTAAATTTGGAGAAAATTGATGCAGTCCTGATTTCCCAAAAAGGTTATCGAGAGAAATCAGGGCAGCAAATATTTTTCAAAATTAAATACACTAAAAATCGACGATCTAAGAGTCAATTTTGAGACCCCAATATAACAAATTTATTTAAGGCTGTAAAGAATGTTTTTCTTAAATCATTCAAAACTTTCCAAAAAACAAATATACATTTAACTCCGCTTCTGTATAATACCATCCGTGAAAGTTACTTTACTTGTCCCAACCCTCAATGAAGTCGACGGAATAAAAACCGTCATGCCTAAAGTTAAAAAAGAATGGTGTGACCAGATTCTCATTGTGGATGGTCAATCAACCGATGGCACAATAGAAGCCGCTAAATCCCTAGGATACGAAGTCGTTGTCCAAAAAAAGAAGGGGATGCGCCATGCCTATATGGAGGCCCTGCCGTATATTAAGGGCGATGTTGTTTTGACCTTCAGCCCCGATGGCAACTCCATCCCGGAGCTTATTCCAGCCTGCATCAATAAGATGAAAGAAGGATATGACATGGTCATCGTCTCGCGGTACGCCCAAGGCGCCAAGAGTTATGACGATGATGCCGTGACCGCCTTTGGTAATAAATTATTTACGACCTTTATCAATCTCTTTCACGGTGGACATTACACCGATGCGATGGTCATTTACCGCGCGTACAAGAAAAATTTAATTTTTGATCTTGATCTTTACCAAGAGACTAGTTACGCAACCGAAGAAAAACTTTTTAAAACGGTTGTTAGCTGGGAACCTCTATTATCTATCCGCGCGGCCAAACGTAAATTAAAGGTGGCGGACATCCCCGGAGATGAACCAGCCCGTGAGGGAGGAGAGCGTAAACTCCAGGTTCTGCGTTGGGGAGCCGCGTATATGTTTGAAGTCTTTCGAGAAATTTTTATCTGGAAATAATAACTAGGGTCAAGGGTCATGTAGCAAGGGGCATGGCAATCCTTGTCCCCTGCCCCTTGACCCTCGATTATTTTTTCTCACCCCATGCTATCAAGAAATAAAATCCACTCTACCCTTAAAACTCCCTGGTTTATTTCTCTTATTCTCTTTAGCATCTTCATGCTTGCGTCCCACTATAAGTTTGGATGGGATGATCAGCACCTGGAAATCCCCCTTTTAAAAAGCCTGATTAATCCTGCGCTCTATCAGGGAGACTACTACGTCGAAAGTCTTAAGAAAAACTTTGTTTCTTTCTTTTATACCATCCTGTCGCGCTTAATCACCGTTGATCAAATCCCAACGACATATTTCATTCTCTATTGCATCTCACGTTACTTTCTATTTTATTGGATTTATAAACTCTGGTTACTTATTGCTGAAAATCGCTTTAAGGCCTTTGTCTGTGTTTTAGTTTTTATCTTGGTGGCACGGGTCGATGAATTTTTATATCGAACCTTTTCGCATCAGGAGTTTGCTTTAGCCATCATTTTTGGCGGCATATATTATTTTTTTAAAGAAAGATTTTTCCTCGCCGCAATTTTTCTAGGAATCGCCGCTAATTTTCATGCCCTTTACAGCCTGTTTCCCATGATCTTTATGGGAAGCTATTTACTTTGGCAAGTTAGAAAGCACGGATGGATGCTTCTTTTTAAAACATGTGGGTTATTTATTTTAACGAGCCTACCATTTTTGATCTGGTTTATAAAAAACAGAGTCGTAGGCGCCGTGGCCCACCCGGTTACTCTAGGTCCCGACTGGATATCTCTATTTATCGCCGCCTGTCCACAAAATTTCTTTTTTACTGACGCGACACTAGTTCCCTTTTCTGGGATCATAAAAGATGTCAAAATCTTTTTGCACTTTACGCAATCTTATCTTTTACTAACCAGTTTATTTTTTCTAAACTTTTTCTTTCATCCTAAATTTCGTTTAAACAAAAAAGCCTTGGCATACAGCGTAGCCGCCTTTGGACTTCTTGGTTTATGCTTTATTTTCACCTATCTTCATCCGCTGCGATTCTTTATTGATCTTAACTTAACGCGCAACACTCAATTCTTGTTATTTCTCTTAATGGGATATACAACCATCTTTGTCATTGAAAGGATAGAAAAGGAGGGGGCACTTTTAGCCCTAGTTGTGGCCATTCTTTTTACCTTTTTAAAATATAACGATGCCATTGCCACGTTTTCTAGTCTACTCCTGTGGTTTATTTTCTTTAGTAAACAGTGTCTTACATCACATCCAAAAAGTATAGTCACAAAATTTCTGGTTGGGGCGGCCACGATCGTAAGTCTTCCGCTTATCTACGGAATCATTTATTATTTTAACATTACGATGTACAGCTTTACTGTCCGATTAAATTTAGCCATACTTTTTAGCTTACTCTTGGCTTATTATTTTCTTTATCGCTATATCCCTCAAAGAGACACTCTCTTTTTCAAACGCATTTTCATTCTCATTCCACTTTCTATATTTCTTTTTCAATACAGCAGTTATCATTACCAACGGTTAAAAAAGGAAAACGAGGGGATGGGATTTTGGCAGTTGCAAAGAAGTTGGGAGGATATGCAAAAATTCGTTAAACAAAATACACCTATTAATGCCATGATCTTTGTTCCCTACAATATGGAAATGGGTGGATTCCGTATTTTTTCTGAACGAAAAATTGTTGTCTGTTATCGCGACTGTGGCATTATTGGCTTTGACTACAATGCCGCACGAGAATGGCAGAAAAGGGTGCATGATGTTGAAGCTTTTAAATATAATATCGGTTCGTCGCCTCAAAAAGCAATTCAAAATGCGATTGGTAAATACAAAGCGGATTATATTGTCTTTGTCCGCTATGCTTCGCCAACAAAGGATACCGATCTTTTCGAACGCGTTTATACCAACAATGATTTGGTTCTTTTTAAAATCCATCGGGATATTATGTTTGATAGATCATTTTAAGAATGAGTTATTGAAGAGAAAATGGAATTAGCTATAATGCAAGGTGCACATTTGGAAATCCGGATTACCAGTTAAAACCATGTCAAAAATAAAACACATAACGATCATCGGTGACGGCGGCTGGGGAACGGCGCTTGCGATTCATCTGGCCCAGCAAGGAGCGCACGTTAAAATCTGGGGACCTTATGCTAAGTATCTAGCCAAAATGCGCCAAACTCGTATTAATAAAAAATTTCTCCCTAACTTAAGAATCCCTGATTCAGTTGAGTTTGTTGAACAATTATCGATCGCCGTTTACAGTAGTGATCTGGTTGTCTTCGCCGTTCCTTCAAAATATGCTAGAGATGTTTTGACCCACCTTAAAAAAACGAAAACGAACTTTTCTAAAAAAATATTTTTAAGTGTGACCAAAGGCGTTGATACAACCAAACTCCAACGAATCACTGAGATTATTCGAGAGCAATTAGGCGATGTAACCGTTGCTGTCCTTTCGGGTCCTAATATCGCCTCAGAAGTTGCCAAAAAAATTCCATCCTCCGCAGTTGTTGCCTCTAAAAATGCTAAGGTCGCAAAAATGATCCAAGAAACTTTTAATACTCCAACATTTCGTATTTATACCAATACCGATGTGATTGGAGTTGAACTGGGGGGAAGCATTAAAAATATTATCGCCATTGCCTGCGGGGTTTGCGATGGGTTAGGATACGGAACAAATACCAAAGCCGCCCTTTTAACGCGCGGGTTAGCAGAAATGGCGCGGCTTGGAAAGAAACTGGGAGGAAAGCTTGAAACCTTCTCAGGTTTAAGCGGCTTAGGGGATCTTGTGACCACATCATTTAATCTACAAAGTCGTAATCGTAGCGTTGGCCAAAAGCTCGGGGAAGGGAAGACCATCAAACAAATTACATCGAAAATGGATATGGTGGCCGAAGGGGTGGAAACAGCCAAGGCGGTTTATAATCTTAGTAAGAAATACAAAATCCCCATGCCAATTACAACTGAAGTCTACAACATCATCTACAAAAATAAAAAACCACAACAAGCCGTGTTGGATTTAATGCATCGCAAAACAAAATCTGAATAATGGCTTTTCTTCTCACCAATTTAATTATTCTTTTTGCACACTACACCTTAGTCGTGAGATTCAAGATCGCACGACTAACCGATAAAATTATCTTTATTTTTGTTTTATTTTCCGCACAAATTATTCTCACGATACTCGTTCTTGGAATCTTTCACTGGCTTTATCTATCTTGGCTTATTGCCTTTAATCTAACCCTTGCAGCTCTCATCATTCTCTTAAACAACATCCCAACATCTGATATTCTACTGGCGCTACGTGAAGACTTCCTTAAGTTAAAAGAAGGGGGTAAATTAATTTTTGCCTCAATCTCAAACATTCTTCTAACCTTATTATTTCTCGTTGTAACGCTATGGATGTTTTTAGCCTCACATCTTCTTCCACCGCGTGGAGTCGATGATATAACCTATCATTTGCCGGCGATCTATGAATACATCATCCAGCATAGAATCTACACATTGCCAACTGATGTGCGCATCTTTTTTGCCTTCCCCCAAAACGCCGAACTTTTATTTCTTTGGCCAACGATCTTTTTCCACAATGTCAGCTGGATTGGTTTGATTCAATTCTTTGTTACGATCGCTGGCATTATTATTGTTTACGCCCTGGCACGAATCTTAGATATCAAGCCGTCCTTAGCCTATTTTGTGGCGATACAATTCTTATTTGCACCGCTGGTATTAGCGCAAGCCGGCAGTGCTTATATTGATACCATGACATCAGTCTATTTTCTGCTTAGTCTTTATCTCTCTGTACAATTTTATCGAAAAGGGGGGCTGGTTTATTTATACATGGCGGCACTATCGATGGGGCTAATGATTGGAATGAAATACAGCATGTTGGCCATGGCCGTTATTTTACAAATGTTTATTGTTCCCAAAATTTTCAAAGAACATAAACGAACAATATTTATCTACGTAAGCATCATTTTTCTAGCTGGGGGATATTGGTATGTTAAAAATTTAATCGAATTAAAATCGCCATTTTATCCCATGAGTATTTTCCATAAAGGCTTAGGTGTCTTTGATGGCAATGCCACGATCAACCCTATTGATATGTATCTACAATGGCCCGCTAAATATGCGCTGCTTTTTATTGAAGACACTGGGTTAGGGAGTTTCCACGGCGGATTTGGATTAACCTTTCTAGGCATCGCGTTTCCGTGTTGGGTTTTTGTTTTCTTAAAATCAATCCAACAATTTCGCTTATCTAAAAATCTTATTCCCATTGGTATTTGGGTTCAATTCATTCTCGGCTATTGGATCCTTTTTATGGTTCCACTGGGACAATTATATCTTTGTCCGCGCTACTCAATCTTTATTATTCCCATTGGACTTTTGGCCATGGGAACAATTCTTTCTATCACCAAGAATAAAATCTACACGACAGCCATTAAAACATTATGTTGTATTTTTTCCATTTTAGCTGTAGTTGAACTGGCTATTGTTCGTTTGCCGTCGTATCGCATTGATGCCCCCATTAAAGATTTGATCGCAGGAAAGAATGTTTCAAAGAATAAATATCTTAAATTTTCTTCCTTCATGCCGAGCATTAGTTATTCATGGGAACTTTTGGATCTATTAACTAAAGATGATCCCAAGGGCTTAAGTTGCTATGTTGCCATTGATGGGCAATTCTACTTTGTGGCTCCTACCTATGGTATAAATTTACAAAATCGCGTCTGGAATCTTCAAAACGATGTATCAACCAAGCCCGATGCCTTGATCTATTATTTAAACGCAAGAGGAGACGCTTTCTATTTTAAAACAAAAATTCCACTTGAAGAGGCCATGAATGATCCCTATTATGAGTTGATCTTAAAAATCAATCAGGAAAGTTATCTTTTTGTTCGTAAGGACTTTATTGATCAACCATCAAAAAGAAAACTTTTGGCCCAATTTCATCACGACTTATTAACCAATGAATAATTCAAATCCGCCAAACAATCAAACTTCGATCACAAAGAAAGAGGCCCATTTACTCTTTCTGCTGATTCTCATCTTTACCGCTATCCAGCTGATTTTCAATCTAGAACATTACCTGGTGGCGATCCCAAATTTTGTCCACGTTATGACCAGCATAGGTGACTTTTTAAAACATCTTTTCTAGTCGTTAAAGGCACACTAAAAATATGTTTGTTAACAAAAATGGTTGCCAAAAAGCTTTTCTTTTAGCCAACTCCGTATTTTTATTTATTTTCTCGGCTTACGTCCTAGATTTAATTTCTGAAATTCTATCGGTCGTGTACGGCGGGTTTTCTCTTATTTTTATTCCTCTTAAAGTTTATCTTTATAGCGGACTTTATGGTGTGATGGTTGATCTAGTTAGTAGGGAGGCCATCATGCTTGAGTATAGTAGCCTCCATCAAAATGCCAAGAAATTCTGGCGGATTTATACGCTTCTATTAATTCTTTGCTTTTTTATCCAAGCATTATTAGTCGCTATCTCTCCAGGACATTTTCTTACTTCGTCTTCAATTTTTTACAGGCATATCAGCATTGTTTTTTCTTTCCTAATGATTATTGGGATTCTTCACAAAAAATATCCTGAAAAATTTAAAAAACCGTTGCGGGCGATTGCCCTTTCTCGAGAAAATATTCTTGTCATCATATTTTTATATCTATCTGAAATGTTTATTTTTTATCAGCCGCAATTTATCAGTATCACCAACATTTTTATACAAAATATTTTAGAGATTGCCGCCAAATATCTTCATTTTCTCGAGTTTCTATATTTGACCATTATCGTCCTTAAACAATATCCCGAAATAATAGAAGAGAATGATTCTTCCAAAGAACTATTCTTGGTTTATCCTAAAACCTGCGGCAATGAATCACCATTTTCAAGCACTGTTTTCAAACGGGTCATGACTTTTCATCCTCCTTTTTTTGTGATTCTTAAAGCACTGACACCTAAAAATTATAGAATTCGTAAATTCAATCGTATCTTATGGCGTGATGAATATTTTAGGGGTAATAAACTCGTGGCCATTACCTGTTTTAGTTCAAACAGCGCTGAGGCCTACAAAGTTGCAAAAGAATTCAAAAAGCGCGGGTCAAAGGTTGTGATTGGCGGGCCCCATGTTTCCTTTCTCCCTGAAGAGGCTTTAGAGTTTTGTGATAGCGTAGTTATTGGCGAGGCGGAGGGGGTCTGGCCACAGATTATTGAAGATTATGAAAACAATTGTTTAAAACGCACTTATTCTGGAGGAAAAATAGAGGAGTGCCACGAAATCGTTTATCAAGAGCTTCTGGAGTCAGCCCCAGAGGTGATTAAAGATTTCTTGGAAGTTAGTCGCGGATGTAAATACACGTGCCATTTTTGCACGGTCCCAAGTATCAGCGGATCAGGTGTTCGGACTAAACCCGTTTTTCAATTGGTTGAGTTAATTAAAAAAATTCGACATAAATATAAACGACTCATTTTTATCGATAACAATATTTACAATGATCCGCAGTATGCGAAAGAGCTTTTCAGACAACTGAAGCCACTAAAAATCCAGTGGTTTGCTAATGCCACGCTTGATATGGCCAAAAATGAGGAAGTTCTTCAATTGGCCAAAGAAAGCGGATGTTATATGCTTCTTTTTGGATATGAAATTAATGACAGTTCGATTGAAAAAAACCGCGGCGGAAAATTTGGAATGGTTGATAAATATTTAGAGCTTACCCAGAAAGTTCATAACGCTGGCATTCCTTTTAAAGCAACATTTATTCTAGGATGGGATTCACAAAATTTTCGAGGACTTCTTGATTTATGGCGCTATTGCCTAAAGCTAAAACCTTGGGTAGCGATTCCGTTTCTTCTGACGCCTTTTCCCGGGACAATCGTTTTTGAGAATATGCTCAAAGAAAAGAGAATTCTTAGTCTTAATTGGAAGAATTACAATCAATGGCACGGGGTGATTAAATATAAGAATTTTGAGGGAGTTATCCTCGATCGGTTGTTTATTGTGTTTTGCGTGATCAGTTATTGCTTCGGCTCAAGATATTTCCGTAAAATCGCTTATATCTTCGGATGGGCCTTTGTCAGCATATTTGTGTTTTTTATAGTTATCATGATAGGTATTGTTTTCTATAAATTCTTATTAGTTCAGTGATGTTGTAATTTATTCTTCTGTACCCCAACACTTTAACACTTATCTGCTTAAGCATACTCACCTACGACTAGAGTTTTCGCTTTGCATCCAAAAGGGGATAGTGTATAATTGGGGCAATTTATTGTACTTATTATTATATTTATTAGTATGGAGTGTCGTGAGCAGCAGGATTGGCCAGCGCACTTGGCAATAATATAATTTTCACGGGGAGTAGCGCAGCTGGCTAGCGCACTTGTATGGGGTACAAGTGGTCGCAGGTTCGAATCCTGTCTCCCCGACCAAATTCCTATAGCACGGGCCAGTTTAATTTTAGAAACATTAACCTAAACAAAACGAGACCAATATGAATCAAAATCCTCAATCTTTTTCTGGTGATGACCGACGACAATACAAACGGATTGCGAAAAATTTTATCCTAACCTATTACGACAAAAGTGATCCAAAAAAGAAATACGAAATTAGCCAATTGAAGAATATTAGCCTGGGAGGAATGTGTTTTATTACCTCTAAGGGATATCCTCCTGGAACAAAAATTGCCATTGAATTAAAAACACCCTACATTTCTGACACGACATATTTGGAAGGAACCGTTGTGGGGGCCAATGAAAAGGTTAAAAATATTATTTACGAAACACGGCTTAAATTTGATGTAATTAACCCTCAGGCTGAATTTTTATTGGCCAAGTTAATTGATTTCTTTATTAGTGGGAGGAAAAGTATCGATGAACAAGATTAATGTTGGACTTATTGGTTATGGTGTTGTTGGTTCCGGCGTTGTTAAACTCCTTAAGCAACGTGAGGAGTATCTGCAAAATAAATTTAACGCCCAATTCTTTATTAAAACCCTAGCTGATCGTAGCATCCATAAAAAAGATACTAGAGGACTGGGAAGAACTCTTTTAACTAAAGATTATCGAAAAGTTCTAGAAGATCCAGAGATCGATGTGGTCGTTGAGCTTATGGGGGGACTACATCCAGCTAAAGAAATAATGATTGAAGCGCTAAAACGTGGAAAGCACGTCGTCACGGCGAATAAGGCAGTCATTGCCGCCGCTGGAAAAGAATTATTTCAACTGGCCAAGAAACACAATGCGCATCTATATTTTGAATCCTGCGTTGGGGCTGGAACACCAATGATTAATATCATTACCGATGGCTTAGCTGGAAATAAATTTTCCGCACTCTACGGGATCATCAACGGAACCTGCAATTTTATTTTAACGGCGATGACCAAAAACAAAATGAGTTTTGGCCAAGCACTTGCGGAGGCACAGAAGAGAGGATTTGCCGAAAGTAATCCCACCCTTGATATCAATGGTATGGATTCAACGCATAAACTCGCCATTTTAATTTCTCTAGCCTTTGGAAAATTTATCCACGTTAAAGACATTTACACCGAAGGGATTACGCAAATTTCGCATGATGATATCGAGCATGCGGAAAAATTAAATCTGACCATTAAACTTTTGGCCATTGCCAAAAAAGTTAATCGCAAGATTGAAGCCCGTGTTCACCCCACCCTTATTTCAAAAGATCATCCGTTGGCTTCCATCAACAATGTTTACAATGCACTGTATTTGGAAGCACGCCCGATGGGAGATATTCTTCTTTCAGGAGAAGGGGCAGGACAGATGGCGGCCGCCTCAGGCGTATTAAGCGATTTGATTCATTTGGCGTCGAATTGGAAGGGTGACACAAGTTTGTTATCGAACATTTACAGTGAGGTCAAGAATCTTGGGATTCGCCCCATTGGCCAAGTTAAGACAAAATATTATTTACGATTTATGGCTTCCGACAAACCAGGGACCCTGTCGAAACTCGCCGGCGTTCTTGGCCGTTACAAAATTGGAATTAATTCTGTCACTCAAAAAGCGCATTCAGGAAAGTCCACCGTTCCCGTTATTATTCTGACCGATGACGCCCCTGAAAGACTATTTCGTTTGGCCCTGCAAAAAATTGATCAACTATCGATTGTCAAAAGTAAACCCGTCGCCATTCGCATGGAGAATCTAAACTAATGTACCAGGGTCTAATCCATCGTTACCGTGAATTCTTACCGGTCACCGCTAAAACACCTATTGTCACTTTGTCCGAAGGCAACACACCGCTGATCTATTCAGAAGACTTGAGTAGTCGCACAGGCCTCAAAGTTTATTTAAAATACGAAGGACTTAATCCAACAGGGTCTTTTAAAGATCGCGGGATGACGATGGCGATTTCAAAAGCCAAAGAGAAGGGAGCCAAGATTGTGATGTGTGCCTCAACTGGCAACACCTCCGCTTCCGCTGCTGCCTATGCCGCTCGCAGTGGTTCGATGAAATGTATTGTTCTAATCCCCGATGGAAATATTGCCTTAGGCAAACTCGCTCAAGCGATGATTCACAACGCCAAAGTTTTAGCCATTCAAGGAAATTTTGACGACGCGCTAGATCTCGTTAAAGCCATCACACAAAAATATCCTGTTGAACTTGTTAATTCCATTAATCCATTTCGTATCGAAGGACAAAAGACAGCCGCCTTTGAGGTCTGCGATGATTTAACCGACGCACCGGAATTTCACGCGATTCCCGTCGGTAATGCGGGAAACATCACCGCCTACTGGAAAGGCTACAACGAATATAAAAAGATTGGCAAGGCCAAACAACTTCCTAAGATGCTGGGATTTCAAGCCGCCGGTGCGGCCCCAATTGTTCTTGGGAAGGTTGTTAAAGATCCAAAGACAATTGCAACCGCGATTAAGATTGGGAATCCAGCTAGCTGGAAACAGGCTGAGGCCGCACGCGATGAGTCAAAAGGATTGATTGATTCTGTGACGGATAAAGAGATAATTGACGCTTACAAAATTTTAGCAGCGCACAGTGGGATCTTTGCCGAACCAGGCTCAGCAGCAAGTGTCGCGGGACTTCTTAAATTAAAGGCCCAAGGTTACTTTGATAAACACAAAGGCGCACGCGTTGTTTGTACCTTAACGGGCCACGGACTTAAAGATCCCGATAACGCGATTAAGAATGTCGAAGCTCCGGTCAAAATCAAAGCGGATTTAAAAGCGGTTCTTAAAGAAATAGGATTATAACCACTTGTCATTCCCACGAAAGTGGGAATCTAATTTTACTATCAGTGGATCCCCGCTTTCGCGGGGATGACAGTTCTCAAGTATGAAAAAGGTTCTTATTACCAGCGGTCCAACCTGGGTTCCCATTGATCAAGTTCGGGTTATCAGTAACACATCCACCGGAAAGATGGGGGAGGCGCTTGTTGATGCGTGCCGAAAAAATCGTTTCGAAGTGACTTTGCTCGAAGGGCCGGTTGCTTATCCCAGTCAGCGTAAAGATATTCGCATTTTAAAATTCAAATTTTATGATGAGCTTTTAGCGCTACTCAAACAAGAACTTAAAAAGAAATATGATGTCGTAATCCATGTGGCTGCCGTTTCGGATTACAAATTAAAGAATCCATTTAAAGCCAAACTCAGTTCTCATCTGAAAGAATTAAAATTAAATTTTATCCCAACTCAAAAAATGATTCCGTTGATCAAAAAAATAAACCCAAAAACTTTCTTAGTTGGATTTAAACTCGAACCCAAATTAAATATGGGGGCGCTTCGACTTAAAACTCGTGACTTATTTCAAAAATCAAAATGCGATTTGGTTGTGGCGAATTCGACGAATGCTCATCATTATTGCGGCTATATTCTTAACCGAGAAGGAAAAGTCCTGGCCCACCCCATGTCGCGCGAGGGACTCGCGAGCGCGCTGGTAAAACTCCTATGAAATATATTATTATCGTTCCCGATGGCATGGCGGACCATCCGATTGAAAAAATTGGTAACAAAACACCGCTTGAAGTCGCGCACACAACCAACATGGATCACATGGCCAAAAATGGTTTAACAGGCCTCGTCCAAATCATTCCAGAAAAAATGAGTCCGGGTTCCGACATTGGTAACATGGCAATTTTAGGATACGATCCAAAAGTCTGTCACACCGGCCGCGCGCCCATTGAAGCGGCCAGCCAAGATATTTTACTTGCTGAGGATGAAGTGGCCTTTCGCTGCAATCTTGTCACCGTCACAAACGATACCATGACCGATTACAGCGCTGGACATATCTCAACCAAAGAGGCCATTCCACTGATTGAATCGCTCAACAAAGAATTGGGTGATAACGACGTTCGATTTTATCCAGGCAAAAGTTATCGCCATCTTTTGGTTTTAAAGGTGCGTGATCCAAAACTATATTTAAGTATTAAAACTGTACCGCCGCATGACATTATTGATAAAAAAATTAAATCCTTTTTGCCGCAAGGGCCCCAAGCGCCGATGATTTTAAAGTTAATGGAACGCTCGAAAGAAATTTTCAAAAACCATCCCATTAATCAGGTGCGATCAGATTTGAAGGAATCGCCAGTGGATATGATCTGGCTTTGGGGGCAGGGGAGTCGGCCACAACTGCCATCGTTTGAATCAAAGTTTGGGGTCAAGGGATCGATCATCTCCGCCGTTGACTTGGTTCAAGGCCTAGGGAAACTCGCCCAGTTAGAAATTATTGACGTGCCTGGGGCGACCGGCTATTATGATACGAATTATTTGGGCAAAGCGCAGTATGCGCTTGAATCTTTGAAGAAAAATGATTTTGTGTACGTTCACGTTGAGGCGCCGGATGAGGCTGGCCATAATGGAGATTTAAAAGCAAAGATTGCCGCCATTGAAGCCATTGACAAAGATGTTGTTGGCACAATTCTAAATCATTTTAATGAACACGATGATGTACGAATTCTTGTTTTGCCAGATCACCCAACACCCGTTGAAAAACGAACCCACACCCATGAACCGGTGCCCTTTGCGATGTTTGGCAAAGACATTAAACACGACGGCGCGGATCACTTAAGCGAAACCGCGGCCCAGGCCAAGGGAATAAAATTTGAAAGTGGCGAAGCCATGATGGCTTACTTTATGAGAAAAACCGGATGAGAGAAGGAGAAGGCTAACCGATGGAAAAGTATATTGTCGTTCAGAAATTTGGCGGGTCATCAGTCGCGAATATCGAACGTATCCAAAACGTCGCGCGACGTGTTATGGAGACAAAAAATAAAAATAATCATTTGGTTGTGGTTGTCTCAGCGCTCGGTGATACAACCGATGACTTGGAAGCGATGGCTCTAAAGCTCAGCAGCAATCCTCCCGACCGCGAGATGGATATGCTTATGTCAACGGGCGAACAAATCTCCTGTGCGCTACTTTCCATTGCCATTAATGCTCTTGGCCACAAAGCGATTTCATTTACCGGTGGACAAGTGGGGATTCGTACCGACAACACTCACACCAAAGCGCGCATTGAAACAATCGATGCCAAACGTATTAAAAAAGCTTTGGATGAAAATAAAATTGTTATTGTCGCCGGCTACCAAGGGGTGACCGATGATGATGACATCACAACTTTAGGTCGCGGCGGATCAGACTTAACGGCCGTTGCCTTAGCAAAAACATTAAACGCACGTGTCTGTGAAATTTTTACCGATGTTAAAGGCATTTACACAACGGATCCCAGGATCGTGCCTGAGGCTAAAAAAATTGAAACGATTATTTTTGATGAAATGCTCGAGATGGCTTCTTTAGGCGCGCAGGTCATGCAGGCACGCTCCATCGAAGTCGCTAAACGGTTTAATATTCCTTTACATGTTCGATCAAGCTTTTCCAAGGAGGAAGGGACAATGATTGTTAAAGAAAATGAAAAAGTTGAAGAAGTCGCTGTGCGTGGCATCACCTGTAACAAAGCTGAAGCTAAAATTACCATTTGCGCCGTGCCTGACAAACCGGGTGTCGCTTCAAAAATTTTTACGGAACTTGCCAAAGCCGGCATTAATGTTGACATGATCGTTCAAAACGTCAGCCACACCAAGTTGACCGATATTTCCTTTACAGTTCCCGATGCTGTTTTTAACAAAGCTATCACCGCGACCAAAAAGATTTCGCACAAAATCGGAGCGGGAGAAGTTTTAAGCGATGAAAATATTGCGCGCGTTTCAATTGTTGGTTCAGGGATGCGTTCCCATTCTGGAATCGCGGCGAAAATGTTTCAGACGCTTGCGGAAAACAAAATCAATATTGATATGATTTCGACTTCAGAGATTAGCATTTCTTGTATCATCAACTATAAATTTACCGACAAGGCCATTAAGGCGCTGCATAAAAAATTTAATCTTGGAAACAGCTAATATGCCGAACATTACTATTTATGACACAACCTTACGTGACGGATCACAGACCGAAGGGATCTCTTTTACCGTCAACGATAAATTAAAGATCACGGAGAAGCTCGATCAATTGGGCGTTCATTACATCGAAGGCGGATGGCCGGGCTCTAATCCAAAGGATCAGGATTATTTTAAGCTGGTCAAAAATCTAAAACTGCGTCATGCCAAAATCGCCGCATTTGGTTCAACCCGTCGGGCCAACGTTAAAGCGGCTGATGACACAAATCTTAAAGCGATCATTGATTCCGACACGCCAACAGTAACGATCTTTGGTAAAAGTTGGGATCTTCATGTGACCGATGTCATCAAAACAACGCTCGATGAAAATATCAATATGATTTATGATTCAGTTCATTTCTTAAAGAGCAAAAAGAAGGAAGTCTTTTATGATGCCGAACATTTCTTTGACGGTTACAAACGAAATCCAAAGTATGCTTTGAAAGCAATTTTGGCCGCTCAAAAAGCAAAGGCTGATTGTATTATCTTGTGCGACACCAATGGCGGAACTTTGCCAGGTGAAGTCCGTAAGATCGTTACAGCCGTCAGAAAAAAAATCAAAATCCCTCTCGGCATTCATACACACAATGATTTAGAGTTTGGCGTGGCCAACACCTTAGAGGCTGTTTCCGCTGGAGCGACTCAAATCCAAGGGACGTTTAATGGATTAGGCGAGCGCTGCGGCAACGCGAATTTGTGCACGGTGATTGGAATCTTAGAATCGAAATTAAAATTAAAATCTATTCCTTCAAAAAATATCGCAAAGCTCACTGAGACTTCCTATTTCATTAGCGAGATCAGCAATTTCAAATTAGCGGACAATGCTGCGTTTGTCGGACACTCAGCTTTTGCACATAAGGGAGGCGTCCACATTGATGCCGTTGTCAAAAATCCAATTGCCTACGAACATGTTGATCCAGCCCTTGTCGGCAATCACCGTCGATTTGTTACCTCAGAGCTGGCTGGAAAAATGCCCATTGTTCTAAAAGCCAAAGAGCTCGATGTTGAGTTGGATAAAAAATCTCCCGAAGCCCAGCAGCTTCTTAAAGATCTCCAAGAAAAAGAACATCAAGGCTATCAGTTTGAAGCCGCGGATGCGTCGTTTGAACTTTTCATGAAACGCTCCTTAAAAAAATATACGCCGTTTTTTCAATTGGAAGGATTTAAAGTTTCAACAGAAAAACGGATGGATGGAAAAATATTTGCCGAAGCGACTGTTCGAATCAATGTTAAAGGCGAAGATAAGTTTAGCGCCTGCGATGGCGATGGACCGGTTGATGCGCTGGATAAAGCCCTTCGCCAATCCTTAACGAAGTTTTATCCAAAGTTAGCTGAGATGAAATTAATCGACTTTAAAGTCCGCGTGCTAGATTCAAAAGAAGGGGCGGCGGCGAAGGTCCGCGTCTTAATTGAATCACAAGACAACAGCGATTCCTGGACGACCGTTGGCGTGCACGAAAACATCATCGAAGCCAGCTGGGAAGCATTGACGGATTCCATTGAATATAAACTATTAAAAGATCTGAAAAAAACCTAAAAGCGGATAGCGTGTAGCGATTAGTCATTGTCATCTCTCTATACGCTATCCGCTTTACCTTTAAAATAAAATTATGGAACTCTCAAGCAAATTTGATTTTAAAGCGGTAGAAGATAAGTGGATTAAATACTGGGAAGATAATAATCTTTTCCACGCCAAAGTTAATCCAGCAAAACCATCTTACACAATTGTGATCCCGCCGCCAAATGTCACCGGCATTTTACACATGGGCCATGCGCTCAATAATACCTTGCAAGATATTATTATCCGTTACAAACGGATGAATGGTTTTGAAGTTTGTTGGATGCCAGGCACCGATCACGCAGGGATCGCCACACAAAACGTCGTCGAAAAACAATTGGCAAAAGAAGGCAAACGCCGTGACGATTTAGGCCGTGAGGCGTTTATTGCAAAGTTGTGGGAATGGCAAAAAGAGTACGGCGGCACGATCCTTCATCAGCTTAGAAAGCTTGGTGCTTCTTGTGATTGGCCGCGCACACGCTTTACGATGGATGACGCTTACAGTGAAGCGGTCAAATATACGTTCGTTGAACTTTACAAACAAGGGCTCATTTATCAAGGCGAATATATTATCAACTGGTGTCCGCGCTGCCAGACCGCACTTTCCGATGAAGAAGCAGAGCATCAAGACACACATGGCAATCTTTATCACATCCGTTATCCACTCAAAGACAATCCCAATGAATTTTTAATTGTTGCTACAACTCGTCCAGAAACAATGTTGGGCGACACCGCCGTTGCCGTTAATCCTAAAGATAAACGCTATAAAAAACTTATTGGGAAAACTTTAATGTTGCCGCTTGTCAATCGCGAAATTCCTGTCGTGAGCGATGAATTTGTTGATCTTGAGTTTGGAACAGGCGCAGTTAAAGTTACACCTGCGCATGACCCCAATGATTTTCAAATGGGTAAGCGCCACAATCTTCCTTTTATTAATGTGATGCATCCTGATGGGCGGATCAATGAAAAGGGAGGGGCATTTAATAATCTCGATCGCTTTGACGCGCGCAAAAAAATTATCGAGGCACTCAAAGAAAAAGATCTGCTAGTCAAAATTGATCAGCACATGCACGCCGTTGGACACTGCTATCGTTGTAACACCGTTGTTGAACCGTATCTGTCCAAGCAATGGTTTGTGAAGATGCAGCCATTGGCGCAAAAAGCAATTGAAGTCGTTAAAGACGGCCGCGTCAATATTTATCCCGAACGCTGGAGCAAATTTTATTTAAACTGGATGGAGAATATCCGCGACTGGTGTATTTCACGTCAGATCTGGTGGGGACATCGGATTCCAGTGTGGTATTGCGCCAAAGGATGCGCGCCGATTGTGGCGATGTCAACGCCGACTAAATGTCCGCAATGTAACGAAACAAAATTAAAACAAGACCCCGATGTTTTAGATACCTGGTTTTCATCATGGCTGTGGCCGTTTGCGACGTTTAACTGGCCGCAAAAAAATGAAGACTTAAAATATTTTTATCCGGGATCATCGCTGTTTACCGCCTCAGAAATCATTTTCTTCTGGGTCGCGCGGATGATCATGGCCGGACTTCACTTTATGGATGACGTGCCGTTTAAAGAAGTCTACATCCACGGCACGGTGCGCGATGCCAAGGGCCGTAAGATGTCAAAGTCTCTGGGTAACGCGATTGATCCTCTAGAAATTATTAACGAATACGGCGCGGATGCGCTACGTTTTAGTTTGATCATCAACTCCGGCCAGGATCTTTTTATCTCAAAAGAAAAATTTGAGATCGGACGCAACTTCGCCAATAAAATCTGGAATGCGTCGCGGCTAGTTTTGATGAACGCGAAAGATATCGATCCTAATTTTGATTTATCAACTGTTGCACAAATGAAGAATTTAGATCTTTCATCGCGCTGGATTGTTTCAAAGTTTTATTCAACTCTTGAAAAAGTTGGCGTTTCAATCGAGAAATTTCGATATTCAGAAGCAGAAATTTTGGTTCAGGATTTCTTTTGGGGAAATTTTTGCGATTGGTATTTGGAAATCATCAAAGACAAATGGAATGACCCAACCATTCAAAATATCACTTACAAAATTCTTGAGAACTCTTTAAAGATGATTCACCCCTTTATGCCTTTTGTTACTGAGGAGATTTGGAACCATATTCAAAAAGAGAAGGGGGCCTTATGCGTCCAACCCTGGCCAGCCATACAAAAGCAATTAATTGATAATCAAGTCGAAGGACAGATGCAGTTTGCGGTCATTGATACCGTGTCAGCCGTTCGTAACTTGCGTGTGCAATGGAATATCAAACCCCAAGAAAAACTAAACTGTCATTTGATGACTAAATCACCGGATGAACTAAAATTACTTCAAGATAGTGCCGCTACGATAAAATATCTAGCGCGGCTGGAATCTTTGGCGATTGAAAACCAGATCAAAGACATCAAGAATTCAGCGACCGCGATTGTCGGCAACGCCCGTTTGGTTATTCCTTTAAGTGGGGTTATTGATTTAGAAAAAGAGAAGAAGCGAATTCTTGCTGAAATCGATCAAACAAAAAAGGCGGGTGAGACTTTAGCCGCCCGTCTTAATAATGACGATTTCGTAAAGCGCGCCCCAGAAGATGTTGTCGCAAAGGACAAGGAACGTTTAACGTTACTGCAAACAAAAATCCGAGAGTTAGAGTTAGTCATCTCGAGTTTAAGTTAACTTTATGAGTCTATCCGAAATCAATAAAATTATTTCTCTTGCCCTTAAAGAAGACGCCGCGCATCAAGATATCACGACCAATCTTCTTATTCCCAAAGACCAAATTACCGACGCATATATTATCATCAAGGAAGATGCCATCATCTGCGGCCTGGATATTGTCAAAGCAACGCTTAAAAAATTAGATCGTGCTGTAAAATTTCAAAACTCATTTAAGGATGGCAATAAAGTTAAGAAAAATACAAAAATTTTATTTATTACAGGAAAAACACGTGCGTTACTAGCGGCCGAGCGCGTTGCGCTTAATTTTTTGAGTCATCTTTCTGGGGTGAGCACCAACACCCATCGATTTGTTCAAAAGGTTCGTCCACTTAAAACCGCCATTTTAGATACACGCAAAACTACCCCCGGCCTTCGGGAGCTAGAGAAGTATGCCGTTCGATGTGGGGGAGGGAGCAATCACCGCACCAATTTAGCTGAGATGATTCTTATTAAAGATAATCACAAAAAGGCTTATCAAGATTTGGCGACATCAGCCCAGGTCATAAAGGGGTTGCGCAAAAAAACGAACAAACCCATTGAGATCGAGGTTGAAAGCTTATTCGAATTTAAAAATGTTTTAGCCGCCAAACCTGATTTTATTTTGCTCGACAACATGTCGCCAGCGCAAATTAAACAAGCCGTTGCCTTAAACAAAAAACTAAAAACAAAAATTCTTCTTGAAGCCTCGGGAGGAATAAACTTAAATAATATTAAATCATTCGCCAAAACCGGTGTGGACCGAATTTCTATTGGCGCGTTAACGCACTCATCAAAAGCTATCAATGTGTCCATGGAGTTTATTTAAATGCTCAACCGCTGCTACCGTGTTTTAGTCACCATTTTCATTCTATCGCTGATACTTACCCCACTGGTTTACAGCCAAGAAAATGAAACCAAATCAGAGCCCACGGCAAAACCGGTTGACGTTCTTTCACCAAACACCATTTTTGACGACAAAATGCTTTTAAATGGTTATGCCGAGAAATATAAGGATCTGGCCCAAGATGTTATTTGGGAAATGATCAAAGACGATACCGTTACTTCGTATCGCAGTGCGGCGGCGATACGCGTTTTTAAAAATAATTTTGCAAAAGAAATGGTTGGCCGAAATAGAATTTTTGCTGAACGACTCATTTTAAGACGGATTAACCGTGACGACTCTCCGTTCGTCCAAATAGAGGGGATGCATGCGTTATGCGTCTTGGATCGTTATCGATATTTTGCAACGATGGTTCCAGCGCTCATCCAAAAATTGGATCATTACAACACCACAGTTAATGAAATAGCTTTTTACAACCTAAAAAATATTATAGAAACTGGAAGCAATCGGCAACGTGAAGCGAGAATCGTTTTCAACACACTCAACAAAGTATTATTTTTATCTCGACGACGTCTGGCTAATATTGATGCGCCTGGGCTTAAGCTAAAACAAAAACTAGAATTACTACGCTGGTCCATTAAAATCTTAGGAACTCAAGAATTAAAAAGACTTCCCAAAGAAGTCTTAAACCTATTGTAATCTGCCCTTGAAAATTAATTATCGAACATGGATAGTATTTTTCGTCTTAACTATTTTAAGCTTTTTCATTTGGTTTAAACTCAGCTATCCTCAACTCGCCTTTGTTGATTTCTCGATTAATCGTAGCGAAGCCTTGACCATTGCCCGAGATTATATACGTAAGGAAGATCCCACCATTGATCAATTTAAATCCGCCATTGTTTTTACTTTAGAAAAACAATCCAATCAATATTTACAAAAAACACTTGGATTTACCGGACTTAAAGAATTTGTCAAAGATAATGACTTTGACATGTTTTTCTGGCTGATTCGATTTTTTAAAGAAAGTCAGAAAGAGGAGTACCGATTAACCGTTAGCTCCGCCACAGGAGAGGTGACGTCCTTAAGCCATACCATTGATGAAACCGCGAGTCGCCCAACTATTTCTCAAGAAGAAGCTAAAGAAAAGGCAAAAACGTTTCTTCAAAACAAATTTCATATTGATTTTGAGAAATATGCGATTAGCACGGATGCTAAGAATTCTCTCGATAATCGCGTTGACTATTCCTTTACCTGGCGAAAAAACGGGATTGAAATTCCTTGGAGCAAAGAGAAAAATTCTGGCATCGGGAAATTAGTAACCGGAGTGACGGTTTCTGGAAACGATATTCTTTCTTTTGCCAAAAACACTTTTATCGTCCCCGATCAATTTAACCGTGATCTAGGGATACGTAGAAATACAGGCCAAAATCTCTCAACCCTTATGCGCATTATCTACACGATCCTTTTTGCCGGAGCTGTCTTTTTTGTTGTCGTTCGCCGTAATCATTTGGCCATGCACAATACAAAAAAATTCTATCTGGGGATTGCGACGATTGCCTTTTTACTATCCATTGCCTCTGAATTTAATCAGTTCCAAGTTATTCTATTTGATTATCCTACGACATCGTCATTTATTGACTATCTCGGGCGACACTTTGTTCACGTGACCATTGATGCCCTTCTTTATTCAATCGCTCTTCTTATGCCAAGCCTCTCAGGCGAATTGCTCCAATTCGAGATATTTAAAAATACGAGGGGGGGATCGTTTCTACACTATATTCAATCAACATTCCTCAGTCGTTCTGTTACACAACTAATTTTTATCGGATATTTTGCGTGCGTTATTCTTTTAGCGATGCAATCCATCTTGATTAAATTTGGACAAAATTATTTAGGCGTATGGGTTGAATATGACTGGATGACACATTTGTCCACTGGGTATCTGCCTTTTCTAACCGCCTTTACCATTGGATACATGGCCAGTTTTTATGAAGAGACGATGTATCGTCTTTTTGCCATCAGCTGGGGGAAGAAAATATTTGGCAGCATTTTTGTGGCTGTCTTATTATCCTCACTCATCTGGGGATTTGCCCATAGCAGTTATCCTGTTTATCCCATGTGGTTTCGCGGCATTGAAGTTGCTTGTTTAGGAATTTTCTTATCATTTATTTATTTACGCTTTGGCATTATTCCGGTTATCGTTACCCATTATTTGTTCGATGCATTTTGGACTAATGCCTCATATCTATTGGGGAACACCAAACCATTCTATTTTTATAGTTCATTGATGGTTTTATTATTACCGCTGATCTTTGGAATTGTGGCTTGGATGGTCAACCGCAAAGAAGAGATAAAACCACTGCGCTGGCACCTTAACAAACACCAGCTTTATAACTTAGAAATCTTAAAATCCTATTTAAAACTCCATCCCGATCAATTTCAAGGGAAAGAAAAGGAACAGATCAAGAAAGAAATTTCTTCCCACGGTTGGGACGTGGCCGTCGTTGATATAGCCTTAGAAGATATGGACAAAGAATAATAATTTGATATACTAACGCTCATCGTCATAACAAAAAATTAGTTCAATAATATGCTATTAAATCCCCTAAAATTTCACGCTCCGCAGACATTAGAGGAGACCATCAAGCTCTACGGCAGCTTGCCAAACGTCAAACTGCAAGCAGGGGGGACCTTTCTCTTAAATAGTCTTAAACTTCTTAAGCGTAATGGCGCCAAAACACCTGAAAATGTCATTAGCCTAAATAGGGTTAAGGATCTTAAGGGCATTAAAGCAGATCCACAGATGCTAACGATCCAATCGATGACCACAATTACCGAAATTTTTGAATCACCACTTCTAACGGATAACTTTGCGGTTCTGCATACGGTTTGTCGAAACATCTCAACAACACCAATTCGCAATATGGCCACCGTTGGCGGAAACTTAACCTGCCGATACACCTGGACCGAAATGCCAGCGGTTATGATTGGATTGGAAGCGACACTACATTTTTTAGGGAAGGATGGAACAAAAGAGGCATTGCCAGCGGAAGAATTCTTTAAAGGCGGGGCAAAAACAGATAAGATTTTAACTCATGTAACAATCAAAAAAGATCCAACGGCCGCAATCGCATATCAACGGGTTAAAAAAACAATTCACGTTGATATTCCTTTATTATCACTACTGATCAAAACCAATTTTAAAAACAATCGTTTTACAAACACTCGTGTTTCGATTAATAATTGCGTCGCCTTTGCCCAGCGTGATAAACAGTTAGAAGATTTTCTTAATGACAAGCCAGCATCAGCGACAATTGCCCAGGAAGCCCTTGACCACCTCGAGAAAACAATTTATGATACGCGAGGAACTGATTACAAAAAACATATGTTTCGTGTTTGCATTAAAAATGCGCTCAATGAGTTAATCAAGAAATCCCGTTAATCCCATGTCAAAATTAATCATCAATAAAAGAGAATATAATGTCGATCTAAAGGGACATGAAACCCTTCTTGAGGTCTTGCGTGATAATTTGAGTTTGACTGGAACCAAAACCGCGTGTGAAGAATCCGAATGTGGAACCTGCACTGTTATTATCAATGGCAAGGCAATCCTTTCTTGCATTACCTTGGCCAGTGCGGTTGAGGGAGAAGAGGTCACAACCATTGAAGGCTTAGCCAATGGTGACGAGTTACATCCAATCCAACACACATTTATCGATTGCGGGGCCGTTCAATGTGGATTTTGTATTCCGGGAATGATTATGTCTTCCAAAGCTTTACTTGATCAAAATCCCGAACCAACCCAAGAAGAAATTGAATACGCGCTTGATGGCAACATCTGCCGCTGCGCTGGTTATTTAAAAATTTTTGATGCTGTCAAAGAAGCTGGAAAGATGATGAAACATGACCACCACCGTTAGACAAAAATTCAATAAAGAATACATCAATCCCGTTGGAAAAAGTATGCCCAGGATTGACGGCCGAGGCATCGTGACCGGTCAAATTAAATACGCCTTTGATGTTAATTTTCCCAACATGCTTGTTGGAAAAATGATCCGCAGTCCGCATGCGCACGCAAAAATTATCTCGATTGATACCTCAAAAGCAGAAGCCTTGCCCGGCGTTCGTGCTGTCATTACCGCCAAAGATACATCCAACATTAAATTTGGTTCCAACGAATATTTCTTCCCGCACACGGTTGATCAAATGGCTTTAGAGTCGGAAAAAGTACGTTATATTGGCGATGAAATTGGGGCCGTCGCGGCGGTCGATGAAGAGACTGCCCTTAAAGCCCTTGAACTCATTGATGTCCAATATGAAGTCTTGCCATCGGTTGTTGATCCACTTGAGGCCATGAAGCCAGGGGCGCCATCGATCCATGAATCGCTTAACAATATCGCTGTTATCTTACCTGTTAATTTTGGTAATCCTGAACGCGCGCTCAAAGAAGCTGATTACATTCGCGAAGATTTCTTTTATGCTCCAGCGGCGCACATGGCCGCGCTTGAACCTCACGTCTGCGTCGGGCAATGGGAAACTTTTTCCAATAAAGTTACGTTGTGGGCCTCATCGCAAGCGCCATTTAAATGCCGCGAGGCCTTAGCCAAAACTTTAAAGATGGATTTAAATGATGTCCGCGTCATCAAAATGGCCGTCGGTGGCGGATTTGGTGGAAAACTTGAAATGCTTCCCATGGATTTCTCCGCGTGTTTATTATCCAAAAAAGCTGGCGGTCTACCGGTTAAGATTTGCTACAGTCGCGAAGAAGAATTTTTAGCCTCACGCCGCAAACATGGCATGCATTATCGAATTAAATCTGGCGTTAAAAAAGATGGGACGCTCGTTGCGATTACAGGTGAAGTCATTGCTGATGGAGGGGCGTATTGCAGTTATGGTCCAACGGTTATCGCCGCCGCGATTATGCGAATCTTTATGCTTTATAAAATCCAGCATTTTCGTGTTACCGGATATCGTGTTTACACTAACACGCCGATCAGTGGAGCGATGCGCGGATTTGGCGGCGTTCAAGCAGGGTTCGCTATTGAATCGCACATGGATATGCTGGCCGAAGGGATCGGCATGGATCCGGTTGAGTTTCGTTTAAAAAATATCACGACGCCAAATATGGTCACAATTAATAAAATGGTTTTAACGACCAATGGTCTTAAAGAATGTATTGATAAAGCGATCACCTCAGCTCAATGGAATAAAAAACATGGAAAACAAAAACATTTATCGCGAGGCATTGGCATCGGCATTGCCGCTGATGTTATGGGATCAAAGATGTATAAATCTCATGAATCCGCTGGATCCATTGTAAAGGTTGAAGAGGATGGTTCGGTTTATTTATTTACCGGAGCCGCTGACACCGGGCAAGGATCAAACACAGCCCTGTCACAAATTGCCTGTCAAGAACTTGGGGTCAGCTATAGCCGTATCAAATGTAAATCCGGTGATACAGAAATTACACCGTTTGATACCGGTAGCTTTGCCAGCCGTGTAACATTTATTTCTGGCAATGCCACAGTTCTTGCTGCGCGCGATGCAAAAAAACAAATTTTAGAAGTTGTTGCGCAAGAATTAAAACTCGCGATTGATGATTTTGATATTATTGGCGAAGAAGTCATTAACAAAAAAACTAAAGCGCATGTGATGACATTTGATAAAGCGCTTGAATTAGCTTACTCATTTAATTATGGTCAACAAATTATTGGCCGCGGCAGTTATAACCCAAAGACAACACCTATCGATTTTAGAACAGGGGAGGGAAACGTCTCTGGAAGTTATGGTTTTGAGGCCCAAATTGCTGAGGTCGAGGTTAATAAAGAAAATGGTGAAGTCAAAATATTGAAATTGTGGGACGCGCATGACATCGGAAAGGCCATAAACCCCCAGTCTGCGGAGGGACAAATCGAAGGTTCTTTGGCCATGGGGTTGGGATATACCTTTATGGAGAATTTGCATTTTGACAAAAAAGGACGTCCAGCCAACGGAAATTTTGCCAATTACAGGTTGCCGCGTTCAATTGGAACGCCACCCATGGAAACAATTATGGTTGAAACCAACGATCCAGAGGGGCCATTTGGAGCCAAAGGAATGGGAGAAGCGGCGCTTTTGCCAACGGCCGCCGCCATTGCCAATGCCATTTACGATGCCGTGGGAATCAGAATTAAAGAACTTCCCATCACACCCGAAAAAATTATTAAAGCATTAAAAGAAAAGGAAGATCAGGAAAAAAATAAAATATGAAAAAACAATTCTTTCTTTTAGCTTCAATTATATTTTTAACCTCCGCTTGCAGCATTTATCATGTTGATTCGAAAGATACAACGAGTGAGTATTATCCGCCTAAGAATTCAGCCAATGATGTTGTTTATCTTGAGAAGGTCGATCGACCCCATGACATAATTAGCACCATTACGGTTAATACCGAACGCATCCAAACCATGGATAATGTCCTTGAGAAGATAAAACGCGAGGCCGCTATTTTAGGGGCCGATGCTGTTACCGACATCAAAACCGATGCCACCGGAATCTGGAAAAAACTTCCCGCCCAAAAAGTTATTGGCAACGCCTATGTGCGCGAAAATTTCACCGCTTCGGCAATTATCTTCAAATAATTAAATACTCTTCTTTAATTTTTCAAATTCTTCAAGGGTATTAAAGGTCGCAATAATACCTTGATCATTGGTGGGAAAAAGCATTGTTTCGTCTTTGTGTAAATGATTGATGGTATTAATCCCCACAGAATCATCTAATAATAAAAATTCTTCTTTTAGTTTGGCGTGAAAAATAGGTGGATGTCCTTTTTTATTGTTAAAGGTGGGGATTAAAATGGTTGGTTTATTCTCTAAGAAGCTCCCAACTAAATCTTCGATTGTCGCTTGACCAACGAAAGGATAATCCACAGGAAGCAGCATTATTCCCGCCAAACCAGAAGAAATATTTTTCAATCCCACTTTAAATGAAGATGTTTGGCCAAAATTATAATCTTTGTTATAGACAAAGCGAACTTTTTTGTGGTTTAATAGGGACGATTTAATTTGATCAGAATGAGCCCCTAAGACAACAATTATTTCTTTGACGCTTGTTTCAAGAAGTGTTTTTTGTAAAGATTCAATAACATTTATACCATTAAGTTTGGCGAGCGCCTTTGGGGATCCAAAGCGAGAGCTAAATCCAGCAGCTAAAATAATACAAGATATCATAGTAGCGCATTATACTGACATTCTTATACTTATGTCAAATTAGATTTTAAAGGCCTTGCTCAAAAGTAACAGAGAGGGGGGGCCAAAAAGGATTTTAGGGAGGTGTTGGATTGACATTATTAATCATTCTTGGCAGCATTATTTTTCTTGGGCTTGGTGTCGTTGCCTGGCTTCTTATCAAAGAAAAACCTTCAAATAATCTATCACTGCAAGACATAAATTCCGAACAAGTTTTTAAAGACACGCCTGCCCCAAAAACAATAGAAGAAAAACCTTCTAAACCTAAATTTGAAATCACAAAAATCTTTAACTTTCTGGCAAAAAAGAAATCCCTTGATGCTCCAGCAACTCAGCAACAAAAAGTTCCTTTTC
Source organism: Candidatus Omnitrophota bacterium (assembly GCA_023247445.1). Taxonomy (GTDB): domain Bacteria; phylum Omnitrophota; class Gorgyraeia; order Zapsychrales; family Zapsychraceae; genus JAHFGL01. The sequence continues at coordinate 38,365 of JAHFGL010000019.1, forward strand.
CAACTTCTAACCCAATTCTAAAGATTCTTGGAAATATCACCGATAAATTAAAAATCGGCAAAAAGAAAAACCAAGAAGATCATCTGGATGAGAATTCTTTGCCCCCTTTAAAAGATATTTTTGAATTAGATACCAATAAAAAAGCGCCGATTGCTTTTATTGACGAAAATAACGCCTCAACTCTTCCGAAAGAACCGCAAACTGGAACCATGTCTTTAAAAGCAGATAAAATTGAGCCCGTTAATTTTGAAGATCTCAAATCAAACTTACTATCCAAAGAAGACGAAAAAAACATTGATCAAGAAATTAACGCAGCAACCGAACTAAGCGAACTAAAACAAAAATATGAAAAACTAGATGAACTCTTCAAAGAACGCAGCGCCGAATACGAAAAGACCAAAACAGCCTTAGATAATGAACAAAAAATTCGTAAAGAGTTTAATAAGGTTAAAGATATTTTAGAAAAAGAATTAAGCGAAACAAAAGAAAAAGCTCGTAAGACCCAGGCTGACTTTATTTCCGCCCAAGCTGAAGGCGAAGGTTACAAAAAACGTATTAGTCAAATAGAAGAAAAAGTGAACAAACTGGAAAAAGAAATATTAGCTAAAGAGAAAGAAATTGATAATTTGGTTAAACGGCTACAAACCTTTGCCAGCCCAACGACCGCAGCTACACCGCCTGTATCTGAGCAAAAAACTGTAATAGAAGCACCAACCAATAATACTATCGAAACTCCACAAGTTGTGCCAGAACCTATAAAAGAACCACCACCAGCAGTCGAGCCTGAAGCTATAAAGATCCCTGAACCAAATCCAAATCCGCCCACTATAAATGTTCCTGTAGAACCTCCAGCACAAATTAAACCTGAGCAGCCAATATCTCCACAACCAGCAGAAGAAAATGCATCCACACCTAAAAAACTAATTGATATTATCGATCCTAAGTCTATTCAAGAATCGAATGCTCCAGAACAAAAACAAAACGTAGAAAATATTTCCCCTAATAAAGATGTCCCTACAGATCAAACTCAGCTACCCACAGAAACAGCTCCTGAGTTTCTAAAACTTAATCCTGATATCCTAAAATCAGAAAAAACCGAAGAAAAACCTCCAGAATCTTAAGCTTTAACCATGGATCAAGACTTACTCATTAAAGCCTATAATGCTGCTAAAAAAGGGCAAAGTTACGCCTTAGCCACGGTTATAGAAGCGACCTTAAAAGGCACCCCTCGAAAATCCGGGGCTAAAATGATTATTCTTGAAGATGGCAGTTTATTTGGATCAATTGGAGGGGGAAGAAACGAAAAAGCAGCAAAAGAGGAGTGCCTTAAAGCGATTAAATCAGGCAAACCAGCAATTGTCACGTATAACTATTTCGGCCAAAAAGGCCAATCGATCTGCGGAGGACAAATCAAAGTATTTATAGAACCCTTTGCTGCGCAAAAACATTTCATTATCTGTGGGGCCGGGCATATTGCATTACCACTTTCTTTTATTGGTAAAATGCTTAACTTTAAAGTAATAATTATTGATGACCGCAAAGAATTTGCCAACAAAAGGCGTTTTCCACATGTGGATCAAGTTATTGTTGGGGATTACACTAAAGCCCTAGGCAAACTACCACTGAATTTGAATACCTTGGTAATGGTTGTCACGCGTGGCAATGAGCACGATTTTACATGTCTAAAAACTGTCATTAAATCTAATATTGGTTATTTAGGGGTTATTTCAAGTAAGGCAAAACGGATTAAATTTTTTAACCGCTTAAAAGAAATGGGTATTGCCGAGAAATATCTTAAAAAAGTTAATATCCCAGCCGGGCTAGATATTGGGGCCCAAACCCCGGAAGAAATTGCTGTTTCCATAACTGCCGAAATGATCACAAAGATTAACGAAAGCCATGTAGGGACTGATAAATTTCAAGATAAAAAAGCTAAATAAAAGGAGCATTGCGCATGAACAAAGAAGAAGTGATGGATCTAATCAGTGATGCTGGTTTTGGAATGTTGGCCACCGCCCAAGGAAAACAACCCCGTGTTCGCCCCATGATGCCATATTTAACCGATAGCGGTAAACTTTTAGTTGCTTTATTAGGGCGTTCAAGAAGCATCCCAGAGATCAAGGAAAACCCCCTAGTTGAAATTTGCTTTGTTGATCGTAAAATGTGGTATTGCCGTGTCTCTGGCAAGGCAACACTGAGCCAGGATAAAGCAGAGAAAACGATCCTATGGGACAATATTCCAATGCTTAAACAGTACTTTGGAGGCATTGATGACCCTAATTTTTATCTTATGGTAGTTGAGATTCAAAATGTTGAGGCCATGACACCACACCAAAAAACACCAGAAAAAATAAGTTTTAAATAATTTCAAACCAAAAAATATCTCAAAAGCCCCCCTCTCTAGACTAAAAACAAAAAAGAGAGGGGGCATATTCAATTATCCCGCCTCATTATCCAATCCAGACAAAAGATCCAATATTACATAAATTTGAACAAATCAGTCACTTTTGGGAAGAATCTGGTTTGTTTTAATGGCCCACATAGATCGATGGTACAGGATGGCACAGAAATGTCACGCCACAATAAGCAATTATAATATAAGTAAGTTTGAGAAGGCTTTTCCACAGGTCAGATTAACAACTACATAAACATATGCCAAATAATGCGTTTTGACACATTATCAAATACAATATAGTTAACATAATATGTATTATAAGAAGTTATGTGTAGAGCAGAAAACTGCAGTTTTTAAGAATTTACTCCGTCCGCCTATCAAATTTAAGAATATTTTGGCGTGAAACCTCCTCAACCTGCTGAGTCTTTAGTTGCAGATTAAGCTGGCGGACACCAACCTGAACATCCCCTATGCGGATCCGTATAATCTTACCATTAACAAGGGCATCGACAATGATACGACGTCCCTCGCGAAGAATTCGACCAAAAGTTGGCCGAGATATTCCCATAATCTTAGCACCATCAATCTGCTCAAATCCCTCAAAATCAGCCAAACGCAAAGCCTCAAACTGGTCCACCCGAAGCTCAATCTCATCCGGTCGACCCGGCTTGCCCCGCGGGCTAAACTGAACGGTTTTCGGCATTTTTTGGATATAACGAACCTTTTTTCTTCGACCTTTTTGCATAATTAAAACCTCCTGAAAATTATATAAAAACATCTGACAGATTACTTCAAGCATGTGCTCAAAGTAATCATGGCTTTATTATGAGCATATGCTCATAATAATATGCCAATTAAAATTTGACAATAAAAAATATTAATTTTTCACTCTATAATTATTGACTCTTTGGGGAAGTTAAAAAGCGGAAGAAATTAACTTGGAGAGGTATTGAAGGTTATCGACATTATCTTCAATTTTTGCTTCATCTTTTTTTGTATGCAAATTAAGAACACCGAAAACACGATTTTTGGCAACTAGCGGCATAACCAATGATTGCTTAATATCTGACCTTCGAAGAAGTGCCTGCATCGTGCCTTCTCCGTTTTGGCCATTAATGACAAAAGAAATATTTTGCTTAACCGCTCTTCCAGAAATACCCTCGCCAACCTTAACCCTTGTATTTTGCACCTGCTCGCCATCAAGACCCCTTGAAACCTTAATAATTAAATCCCCATGGTCATCATCCCTCACCATAATTGATCCACATTCCGTATTTGTCATTCGAAGCGCCAAGTCTAAGAATGTCACCAAAAGCTCATCTAAATGAACAGTCGAATATATTTCCCGAGCTCCTTGTTTAACGCTTTTAAGATACGTCTCTTGATCCAATTTTATCTGATCAAGCTCTTTTTCCTTTATTGTCAGCTCAATACTATCCTTAACAATCTCTGCTAATAAATCGAGTATTGAGCCAATCATAAGATTCGAGACAACCCGAATTTCATTAATCTCA
>JAHFGL010000020.1 GCA_023247445.1 Candidatus Omnitrophota bacterium
AAATGTTTGATTGGCAATCACATGAGCATTAGTAATAATTTTGTTTCCTTTAATTACAACACCTGATCCCGCGGCGGAGGCAATACCCAACGATTGCCAAGGCCGATAATAATCAATACGATTAGAGGCAACCAATATTTTAACGACAGAATCTGTCAAAGAATCGGCAAAAACGATCTGAGGCGATATAAGCAAACCGCTTAGCAGAACAACGCCTAGAATTATTCTTTTCATATTTCTCCCAGTTGAACACTAAGCGCCTGCTTAACATCATTTAATTTACTCTGCAATTTTTTGATTTCATCTTGATGATTCTGCGGTTTTTCATTCATCGTGGTTGAACTCCCTTTTAGTTCTGAAATCTTTTTTTCAATATCTAAGAGCTCTTGCTTTAAACTCAAATAACCTTCCTTAACCGTTTGAAATTCTTTATTCTTTTTAAAATATCTCGTTTCAACTAAATCCAACTGATCTTCCAAGGTTGTCATATTAGCTTTTTGCTGCTTCGTCATCCGTGTTGTTTCGATTAATTTCCCTTTATAAATTTGCAATATTCCGTTAAGCTCGATTAACTTTTCATCTTTCGAGGCGACAATATTCTTGAACTCTTCCTGTGCACCAGCTGTTTCATTCTGAATCTTTGCCAAAGTTTCTTGCAACTGTTGAATTTTCACTTCCTTCTCATTCATTATTTCTTCATTTAACTGAAGTCTTGACTGCAAATCACGAAAATTCTCCGTCAATGATAATAATCTTTGCTCTTGTTTAACAACCGCCATGTCTTTTTCAGAAGTCTTAAGACTAAGATCAATAACTTGCCCAGTTAACCGTTCAATTTTTTGATCTTTTTCGATACTCGCTGTTTCAAGCTGATTTAATTTCTTATAAATTATGGCCAATTGCTTTTTAAGCAATGACAAATCATCTTCTTGATTTATCATCGCTTGCTGATCTAAATCTTGAATACCGTCACCATTGGGCACGAAAGAATTACTTCCTCTCTCTGCATGAGCTAACCGATATACATTTTCTTCTGCCATTAAGATGGTTTTATTAATTTTACGCAAACGTTCGAAATAGTTTTTTAAAACACTTGTATCGTTAAAAAGCTTTTCTTTGTCTTGAGATAAGGAATGAATGGCTAATTTTAACGGTTGGGTCTCATCAAATGATCCTTCTAAAGGCACATTAACTTCACCCTGCTGTGCTTCCTTAATTATATTATATCGTTCTTCACTGAGCAGCCTTGGATCATATCCTTTGTCAAAGATCTGTTTTTCCAATAAAGATATTTTTTCATTGAAATAGATCTTCTTCTTTTCTAAATCCTTAAGATAAACATTAAGATCGTCAAAAAGTGATATATCCGCTTTTTGGGTTGCTGTTAAATGCGGTTCTAGAGACAATTCGATTAATAATTCATGAACTTGTTTATTATACGGATCTAAGGCAAGGGCCTGACTATAGTCGTCAAAGGCCTGTTGAATCTTTCCATGGGCATAGAGTTCTTTACCATGGGTAAGGAGTGCGCTTGCGACAGGATTTTTCTCCTTTGCTTCGACAGGTAGAATCAACGCAAAGATAAGATAGAATCCAAAGATAAAAGTTTTGACTGGTATTCGATTGTTCATTTTTCTAAGAATGGTTTAAGATTGGGAGAGTATAACATTTCGATAAGAATCTTTCAAGGGCGAGAATCATTGGGGATATTAATCGGAAAATGGCAGGATATACTCCTCAATGGCATTAAGCAAATCTTCCAAGTGGCATGGTTTGGAAACAAAGGTGTGCTTGCCTATTTTATGGCCAACTTCCAATGCTTCATCTTCAGTGATAGTTCCGGTTAAGAAAATAATTGGTATTTCTTTTAATTTTTCATCGTTTCGCATTTCGATAGCGACATCAGGTCCCTCCATTCTGGGCATGATGACATCCAATAAAATTAAATGCGGACGATATTGTAGGGCCATTTTTACGGCATGTTGCGGGTTATTCTCAACTTGAACTTGATACTTACCAGTAGCTTCCAGCGTTAATTTCAGAATATCAGTAAATCCTTTTTCATCATCGACAATGAGAATTCGAGGTAACATTATTTCTCCCCCTAATTAAGTTTTGAATGCCAAACTTACCCTTACGCCACCTTTTCTTTGATTTTCGATCGCAATATGTCCTTCGTGAATATCGATAATATTTTTAGAAACGCTTAACCCTAAACCAACACCTCCTTCTGTAGGACGTGTTGTAAAAAAAGGGTCAAATACTTTATTAATCTTTTCGGTCGCGATGCCACACCCCTGATCTTCAATACAAGCAATAACAATTCTTTGTCCAACTTTAAAACCATTATCATGTATCCACGACATTTCTCCAGTATTTTTTTGTATTTGATGACTATATGTTTTTAATTTAATTGTGCCTCCTCTAGGCATAGCCTGAATCGCATTAAGAAACAAATTTATAAAAACCTGCTCAATTCGGTTCCTATCGATTTCGACCTCTGGTAGGTTGGGATCTAAATTTTTATTAATATGAACATTGGAACGTTCCGCCTCATGCTTTACAAGCATGATGGATTTTTCAATAACCTCATTCAAATCTTCTTTTCTTTTATTTAAGTGATTTATTTTAGAAAAGTTGAGCAAATCAGAAATAATATTATTAGCGCGATCAATCGCTTCTTTAATATTTTCGAACACCAATTGGACTTCTTTATTCTTTGGTTTAATTTGTTCAGACAAATAAGTAATTCCAAAAAGAATAATGGCTAAAGGATTTTTTACTTCGTGGGCAATACCGCTGGCCAAACTACCCACTACTTTCATCTTTTCAACTTGAATAAGTTCGGCCTGTGTTTCTTTAAGCTTATGGTAGGCTTGCTTTAATTCTATTTCCAATCGCTTACGTTCAATCGCATAACGAAGGGTCTTATTTAATATATAGGTTGAATATTTACCTTTAACAAGAAAATCTTGAGCCCCGAACCCAAGTGTCTTAACACCTAATTCATCTTCGTAGGCTCCAGTATTAACTACGATTGCAACATCGGGATACATTTTATTTAACTGTTTAAGAGTGTCTTGCCCCCGGCTATCAGGAAGGTTTAAATCTAAAACAACAACATCAAATTGATCGCTACTTAAGCTTTTAATCGCTGAAGCTAAAGAACTGACTGTTTTAAGGCGGGAAATCAGTGGCGGGGCTTCACTAAGCATGGCTTCGAGTACTTTATGATCGATTTCGTTATCCTCAACGATCAAAATGCTTATTGGCTCGAAATATTGTATAGAGTTAGGATCGGCCATGCTCTCCCTCTCTTATTTAAGAACAAACAAAAAGCCACGGATAGTTTGTTCACAACGATCCGTGGCATATCGTCTTAATCTGTCAATTAAATCTAACCTACACTTTAAGGATATACTCAAATTTTGGGGTTGTCAATGGGGGTGCTAAAAATGGGTCCCTAATCTTATCCCATATTCCGTAGAATTGTTGTCTGGCTCAATTCCAACCAATATAAGTCCTGGGCTCGGAGAAATTAGTTGTCCATTAATAGTAATCGGAGAGATCTTTGATTTCCTAATATGCCAATAATTAAAGAATGGTTCCACATAAAAATCGACATCTTTATTCTTTTTGATTATTCTAAAAGATCCCTTAAAGCCGTAGCCATGTGGCTGCTGATTAACTAGCTTATCAAAACCAACCCCTGGGATATCTTCAATATGACTGACTTGCTTGCCGCTTAAGAATAAATCATATTCTAAAAATAAATCCATCGCGATACCATTTTTTGCTTTCGCATAAGTTTCCAATCCTAACGGAATATAAAGATAGTTAGATTCTCGCCTATATCCGTTGGCTCCATTAGATGATTGGCCTCTTAGGTCATCATGAAGATATCGAATGCCTAACCCTGTGTAAGGGGTAAATCTTGCCTGCGCAATCGGGATATCATACCCAATAATCCCGCGAATTTCCGCCATATAATCCTCAACATCATCCGCACTGCCGGTGCCTTGCGAATCATAATCAACACTCCCCCAGCTATATTTAAAATCAAAACCATAGACATTAATTTTATTTTGGTCATCAAAAACATCTTTTAAACTACGAATATCCTTATTTTCTGACATGCGATACGTATAGTGAAGATCAATACCATACATATTCCCTCTTTCACGCATTAATCCTGGCTCCTTATATTCGATAAAAGAGATTCCTCCCGCCATGTCAAAAGAATGTATCCCCTTACTCGAAGAGATTAGATTGTCGTCTTCAACATTAGATAAAGGGCGATCTGACCGTTGAGAATTATCCTGCATGTTCAATTCATCATCTTGATGAGACAGAACCCCGTCATACTCATCTAACGCCTGATTCATGGCCCTTGCTTGTTTTTCCTCTAATTGGTTGTCTGAATAACAGACATCACTCCAAGTAATCTGATGGACATGTTGTTCAACACAGTCTAACTCATGACCAATGAGGTCCTGACGATCATCAGCAAAAACAAAATTTATGTGGGTAAAATTAACGGTAAGATTTAGAAGAAATATAATTGATGAGGAAACAATGGCCTTTTTCATACAGCCAGATTATAGGAAGGCCCGATGAGTGTAGCAATGTAAATTTAATATTTTTTCTTACCCGTGCAAAGTGTCATTCATCAGATTGTTGTGGCTGCCAATAACAACCCAAAAATCTTTTTGCTTTTTCCAGGTCATGGTATATCTGCGGATGACACGCTTGCCACCTTCGGCATTTTTTTCGATGGTAAAGATAAAATACTGAACAATAGCAATATCTTGATGTATACGAATATCAATTGGTCTTAACTCACAGATAAGAATTTCTGTTGTTTTTGTCCAAAAACCAACCCATTTCTCAAGCCAAGGACGATCAATATTAATGGGACTTTCATGGCCAAAACCAATAAAATCTTCATGAATATATTTGATAAATTCATTAACTCTCTTATGAATCAGATGATCCCAATGCTCTTCAATACATCGCCAAACACTGTTTTGTTCACTATTCCAACTTGCTGGTTTAGATGATGCTAACGGGTGCATAAGTGCCTCCTATAAATCATTTTTAATAAAACGTGAAAGAATAATACAAGAATTACTCTTCTGTGTCAAACCGAAATAACCAAAAGTATCGATAGAAACTTACAGAATTCTAACTATTTATTGAGTTTGATTAAAAAATTTTTAATATTTGCGACCTTGAACTCGGTACTGACTCCAGTCGATTTTGGAATCAATGCTTTGATCGGCAGATGAAGATGTTTGGACTGGCGTAGATGACTGGGATGATCTTTTATTGTTGGCTGGCGCTGGTAAAGGTTCGAGGACCTGAGGAGAAGTAACTTCAGCATACCACGTATTAAAATGGTCTGACGTCCATTTATAAATACTCACCTTCTTCCCTGAGTTGTCTGTAACAATCTTAGGAATAGTTATACCCAAGGTCACGATAATAAGAAAAATAAAGAATTTAAGTGGGGTTGGCATTTTTCTCCTATAAATATTTAATTCGTTTAAGCAAATTAGAATGTACTGTTAAATACTTCGAGTATGATTCCTACCCAATCTTTCTGGAGGCATTATAACAAAAATTGCGTTAAAGCAAAATAATTAGAAGCACTGATGTCGCCAAATGATTTTTATTTGCGGTGGTGATGGCCGACAACCCGGTTCGGGAGTATCTTCGCGCATATAAATCATAACAAATCGCTGCAGCTTGTGATTGGCATCATGCACCGCATTCCATTCCCGACATAAATAACGACCGTAGTAAAGCCGATAAGCTGAAAACTTCTTATTCCAAAGGTTCATCATATATTTTTGCCATCGTTGATTTTTATATGTTTTGTAAACATACTTTGGTTTTGTTGAGACAACCGCTGCGCCCCCTTTAAACAAATCAACTTTTTGCTCATTTTTTAATTGCCCCGCAACAATATACCAACCGTCATCTGTCATAGGCCTGGGCGCAAACATATTCCATTGTTGGTCAATACGTAGCGTGTAGGCCAGCCACTGCCACTTAGGTGGAATTCTAATTTTTGCGTTCGTAAGCGTCCCAACGTTCCAGATAAAAACATATAAAATCAAGAAAGCCAATACTAAACTACCTAAAAATGAATATCGATTAGTTTCGGGAGGCGACTCTTTGGTAAACCATTTTTGATTACGGTGATGCGAAACATATTCGTAAACTTTATTTCCTATGTTGGCAAAAATATTAAGTCTTAAGATGGGGACAAAAATTTTAAAAACTGGTGAAGCTTGCATAAGCACAAGCATCGCCTCAAATTTAAAATACGCCTTCCCACTTGAATCAACGATCACCCATGAATGCTGCTGCTGCATTTTCTTTGAAATGTCAACATTGCTATCATCAGGAAATGCTTTAACTCCGCTAAGTAAGAATAAACGCTTGATAACTTCTACACTTTTTTTACAGAATTTACATTCATGGTCATAATAAACGGTAAGTCCTTCACCATAAATTTTCTTAAATGGTCGCGCAATGAAATCCCAAAACTCCGATGGCAAAAATCCTATAAAAGCCGACAAGGCGATCCAATGAAACAATCCCATTGCCATACTCATCTGAATTCCGATATGCAATCCAACAAACAAACAAAGCGCAATCATTCGAATTGGAACAGAAAAAAATGGAAAGAATAAAAACAACGCTCCAAAGCACTCTAAATACCAAGTACTAAAAGTCATAATTTTTAATAAAGAGGGAAATTGCAGTAAAAAATATCCAAACGGTTTTGTAAACTGATCGACATTTAGCGCATAATAAATTGCCGTCCCATCAGTGGTCCATTCTCTTCCTGTTTTCAATAATCCAGAAAAAGTGTAAACAAAAGCTATTTGTAAAAGATACGCCACGGTGGCCAATGAAGAAACTTGTTTTGGTTCATTGGTCCTTAGCGCTAACAAACTATCGACTGAATAACATCGCCCCCAAGGCAAGAACATTCCCCAGAATAAAACCATGCGAAACAAAATATCTCCCCCTTGCAAAACTAAGAAATTGCGATTATGAAGGGAAACTAAAAAAAACCAGGACAGAATCGAAACTAATCGAGTTCGATATCCAATCAAAAGACAAAAAGCAGCAAGGCCAGCCATCAGGAATAAAATGAACTGAACGGCAAAAGTTCCGCTAAGTAAATGAAGAGAATTTAATCGAAGGATATTTTCGTACTGAAATAGTGCATGTCTGGGAAGGACACCGTAATCGGTGTAATAGGCTTTTAAACTGCTGCCGCGATTGATTAAATCGATGATAATAAGACTTGCAAAGCAAACACGTACCAGCGCCAGTGAGCGGACATCCATGCCAAATAATTTTTCAAATTTGGCTTTTATCCCTCGTTTCATTAACTTTTCAACATCCAAGATATTTTTAATCCAAGAAAGACGAGGGATAATACCGCGTTTTTCAAAAATAAAATGTAGAACTTTTGAAACGCGGTATATAAAACCCATAACATTCAATTTCCTTTGGTGAAATTAATATTTTGGATTTTCGTAAACTTCAATGATGTCCTTCTCTAAGCTAGCCTCTTGTAACCATTGCTTCATACCGGAAAGAGATAGGATAGTTTTCTTATACTCTTCTGCTATCGAAGAAAGTTTTACTTCGTAAGTCATGAATCGAATGGTAACAGGTGCAAACATCGCATCAGCAATTGTAAAACTGCCAAAAAGAAATTCTCCTTTTTGACCAAATTTTGTACGGCACTGTGTCCAAATATCAATAATACGGTTAATATCTTTTTGAACTAGTTGCGGAATTTCCTTAAGCGCCCCCTTAACTTTTGAGTTCATGGGCATTACTTGGCGAAAATTTTGAAAACCAGCATGCATTTCATGGCTAACTGACCGCGCGATCGCGCGTTCTTTGGAGTCAAGTGGCCATAATTTGGCTTGAGGATATTTTTCGGCTAAATATTCACAGATGGCGAGCGACTCCCAAATCGTTAAATCCCCATCAATTAATACGGGAACCTTCCCTGCGGCAGAATACTTTTGAATATTCTTGGTGGTATCATCTTTACGAATTAAAACTTGAATCTCTTCAAATGGGATTCCAGCTTGCTTCAATAAAATCCAAGGTCGCAAGGACCAAGAAGAATAGCGTTTATTACCAATAAGTAATTTTAATTTATTCATTTAATCAATGGTGATGATGGCCACCCGCACCATGAATATGACCATGAGCGATTTCTTCGGCCGTTGCTTCGCGTTTTTCTAAGATTTCAACATTAAAGGTAAGATCCTGTCCAGCTAAGGGATGATTAGCATCTAAGGTAACTTGGGTCTCTGTAATTTCAATAACCGTAACCAACTGATAAGAATCGCCTGCGCCAACCTGATAAACATCGCCAATTTTTATATCACCCGCTGGAAATTTTTCACGCTCAACTGAATAAATCAATGTTTGATTATACGCGCCATAAGCCTCTTGATATGGAACCGTTACTTCTTTCTTATCTCCAACCTTAAGGGCTCCAAGTTCTTTTTCTAAGCCAGGAATAATTTGCCCAACCCCTTCCAAATAGCTTAAGGGTTCTTTTCCTTTTGAATTTTCAATAGTTTTTCCAGATTTATCGGTTAAGACATAATGAAAGCTAATAACGGATTGACTCATGACAATTCCTTTTCTGTGTGGTGGGTTAATAATATTGGATAGACAATAACGTAATTTATTTACCATGTCAATAGTATAAAAACAAAAAATCCTATTCCGAAATGACGGAATAGGATTTTAGGGTAGATGATTGAAGCTTTATTAAATATTAAAGATACACATCAATTTCATCCCAGCCAAAGCGCTCGCGCTCTTTGTTTGTGCTGGAAATCGGTTTGTCTTCTTCCCATTCATCCATAGTAGTTACCTCCTAACTGAATTTGGTTCCTTTCGAACCAATAATATGCTCTCTTTGAACATCCCAAGTATAGACTAAACCCTAAAATATTGTCAACCTTTTTTTTGGGAGGCCACAAAATGCTAGAAACACAATGTTTTACAAAATTATCACGCGAATTGGGTGCAAACAGCGGTTAAAAAACTTTCTTTCATCGTTCCACTGCCAGGAAAATCAGAATCTTGTCCGAAAGAAGTAATGTTAGAGGGATTTTTACCATTCAGTTGGCAAATTTTTCTTATTTTGCTGGATAAATTATCGTTTGATAAGCCAGAAAAGTTTGTGGATACAAATAAAACTCCTTTAAAATCAATGACTTTGAGTGATAAGGCGATAAGCTCAGACAAATCTCGTTCAACATTAAAAACTTTGTTATCATAACGTGCAAATGATGGTGGATCGAGGATAACAACGTCAAAAATCTCTCCTCTTTTGACTATTCGCATCAAATAATTGTGACAATTATCTTTAACAAACTCTTTTTTTGATGCCTCAATGCCATTTAGCTGATAGTTTTGACTCCCTTTATCTAAATTTTTCTTACTTATATCAACGTTAATGACATCAACAGCTCCTTTGGCCCTACAATAGACACCAAATGAACAGGTATAAGCAAAACAATTAAGGATACGCTTACCCTTACTTAACTCTCCGATCATTTTTCGATTCGTGCGCATGTCCAAAAACAAACCTGTACTAACTGTATCATTAAGATCAACGGCAAACTTAAGGCCATTTTCGTCAACAACAGTTTTAGAACCGCTTTTATCTATTAATATCTTAAATTTTGGTTGATCGAGGCTTCGGCCATCAGCCGAAGTTCTATCTTTAACGATTAAAAACTGGGGATCAAAGGCAGTTTTTATAAAACTAGCAACCGTTTCAATATAAACCTTCGCCTTTGGATGAAATTGTTGAATAAGAAAATGCTGACTATACTGATCAAGTGTTAATCCTTCCAATCCATCGCCTTTTCCGTTAACTAAACGCAGCGCATTGGTAATTTTTCGCAAATGACTTCGCTTCTGAAGTGACTTCTCTATTATTTTTGGAATTGAGGTTAACGTCATTCTATTAATGCCTTTTGTAACCACAACACTGGTCTCCTGGCCACCATTTATGGAGAATTTGGCGAATGGAAACACATTCAAAGACCTTACCACTTACGGTTTTATGGAAACCAAAACGATTTTCGTAAATACTACAGATATATTTACCCTTCGAAGCTTCAACTAAGTGTTCACAAGGATCCCCCTCTGCCACACCACAGCAAGCTCCACAGCGGGTGCATTTATTTTCCCAGGCATCAAGCTGTTTTTGTTGCCAATTTTGATAACTCAGGTCATCTGAAATAATTTTTGATGATTCCATAGCAATAAATGCGCACTTGGATTATTTACGACTTCGAATACTGTCTTGGATGCTTGTCAGATTGCGACCAGCATTTGGACTCGCTTCAGCCGTTATATTATTCGGAGTCGCATTTTGGTTAAGCGAAGAACGCGCCGCTTCGCTATTAGAAAGGACTTCTTGATTCGGAGAATTTCTAGTCGCAGCTTGATTTGATTCATCGCTAGATGCCTTTGGTGATATATCTCGCTCAGTAGGAGGTTCAATATTATTAAAATAAGTAACTTGCATCTCTTCCAATCGAATGGCAAGACCCTTGAGCCGATACGCACGATAAATCTTAGGCATCTTTGTTTTAAGATATTCCACATCCTCTTTATTTTCACTTAATTTTTTCCACGCCAAGGTAATAATTTTTTGATCCTTACTGTTTAAGGCGTTCATATAATTTTGAATAGTTTTTGGAGTTGAAACCGCATTTTGTGCATAACTAAACGTTGTTAACCAAAAACCCAATGCCATCACAATAAAAAATTGTATTTTCATTTTCCCCCCTCTATGAATGTCCAATACTGTACCAAGCTTAATATAAACGATCCCTAGTCAAATCACCCAAAATAATAACTGGATGTAAGGACAAGCTAAACCAAGCTAAAAGTTTTTTTACATCATCTTCAGCCAGCGCCACACAACCGGCGGTTGGCTTATCATCCCCACGCCAAATATGAATAAAAATTGCGCTACCATTACCAGGAATAATCAAATCCGTATTGTATTCAATAACAATCCCATATTTATAAAGGTTATCATCCCGCTTAAGGCGCTCAAAAGATTTTGCCTCTGTAGGCGACTGTATCCATTGATTATATTGTGGTGATTCTGGATCATCAACCCAGATGTCACGATCTGTTACTTGCTGATAATCGAGTTTTGTTTGTACATTTGGCTCGTAACCAAAGGCTCGCCGAATCTGATAAATTCCAGATGGTGTTCGGCCATCCCCCTCTTGTTTTACTCCTAAAGGCGCAAGCCCATTTCGTCCCAAAACTGCTGACATAGCATCAAATTTAACTTGCCACTGCATATCCTTTTTTTCCCATGCCGTCACCTGAGCTTTTGAGAAGGCCGTTACTGAATGAACAATAAGAGCTTGATGGATATCTGAATCTAATAATTGCAAGACATGTTGGTCACGGATTGATTCCTGGTTATCACGCAGGCCAGCGCATCCGCTTAAAACAAAAAAACATAAACTAACGATCACAAAACGAAAAGATTGTATATATAAACTCATTTATTTTTTTGAATCGGGATAAGACCCTCTTTAAAAATCTTCATATAGCTATATTCTGAAAAATATTTTGCCCCAATTTCATTAAAATGATCGTCATCATTAATATGATAGAATCGAACAGGATTGTCCCCTTTAATATAATTTTCAAAATTGGTTTTCATGTATACCGAAGGGTCAATTAAATTAATATTCGATTCTTGCGTGATGCGCGTCAATTGCTTACGAGGATCAATTGTCGCACAATCAAATCTTCTTGGCCTGGATAAAACATTAATCTTCATTTCTGGTTCAATTAATTCCGCAATGGGCGAAATAAGAATAATGAAAGGAATGTCACCTAACTCTGTCTTTGTTATTTTTAAATCACTTTCAAACCGATCCCATATTTTCTGCGATGTCTCTTCTAAACCTTTTGAACCAAAACAATAGCTATATTCTCCAAGGGCTTCAATTCCCAATCGCTCGCATGGTATTTTTGAATTACGATATAACGCATGGGTTATTTTATTAGCCAAAACCCTTAGCATTACACTATGGTTAAGATAAACCGTACGCACATAAACTAATTTTTTGATCATTTGTGTAATAAATGACGACTTTGATTCCAAATACTCCATATGTTTTAAATCCGCAGAATCATATGGCAAAATATCATTAAAATTAAATTGATATACAACACCATCAATATGGGGTGTTAGTTCTTTATATTTTTTAACAGCGGTGCGCATCGCCAAAAAATTATCTGTATAGTTAACGCCATAACTGTTTATCGAGATAACCTTGACATCCGAACCTTCCAACTTAAGCATTCGCTGCCAATAATTCCAAAAAATATCTTCAAAGGCCAAGCCATAACCAACGGAAACAGAATCGCCAAACTCAAGAATGATATGATCCGTAGGCTTAATATCAAGGGTTAAATCTGAAGTTCGCGAACGTGTCTTGCCGCCGAGGATGGCGACATCGTACCTTTTTTTGCCATAGGTTATATCCTTCGTTAAAATATATCCGCGATATTCGGGGAAAAAAGCACGAAAAATAATTTCGCCACAGGCAAACACGATTAATATGCTGATCGTCGCTTTACAAAGAATACTAAAGAAACCATTTTTCTTCATACGTATCTCCTCTTCCTACCTAAAATACAAAATCAACGTATTCGTCCCTTGTTTCTATCAAACGGCCAAATTAGCCAAAGAAACGCAACAACATAAATAATCCACAACCCCATGCTAACTTTATTCATAATGCGAATATATAATGGCAATTTAATAATTTGTTTATAATTAATAAACTTTTCGAATTCCGCCTGATCTGTCCTTGGCCATAAAGGCCATGGATGATCTAAAAAATATCCATGGTTAGCTTCTGAACTCGCTATTCGACGGGCATCATGCATATTGTAATATCCTTCTTGTGGCGACAAGTCAATAGACTGCCCTCCATTGATTGATGCCCCAATTGAGATTTGTGATGGGTAGGGATTAAGATAACCATAAATATTGCTGAGATTACAACAAAAATTATTATACACAAGTGGTTTGGGAAACTTGGGATTATTAGAGGTGTCTAAAACATCTTTAAATGGTGGGTTGGGAGAAAAATCTAACTGTTTTAATTGAACATTGAGAATTTCAGCTAAATTTAATGTCATTAAACCTAAAACAAGAAAAACCAAAAATTTATTTCGCCACTGCAGCACAAATTGATATCCAGAAGCCATCAAAACGCAAAAAAAGAATGTTACAATTCCTGTTCCCCGCCAATACCACGTAATTTGTTTGTATAGTGGAAGTATCGTTCGTAAGGCATCAGCAACATAGTGGCTTCGCGTCATCCCAAACTGAAACAAACTAGCCAATAATAAACCGACAAATGCCTTTGAACGAAATAGTTCTTTAAATCGAAAAAAGCCGAGCCCTAAGGGAATAAGGGCCGTTAAACCGATAAAATCACTGTAGTCCCACCAAACTCCCAGAAATTTATTCCGACGGCCGCCAATGGCCGAGGCGTCAAAAAAAGATTTCCAATAAGCTTCTAATAATTTTCGCGTATCTTCAATCAGAGGAAAATGATCAATCGATCCTCCCAATCTTGGAAACTTTAAAAGCTGAAATTCAAAAATACCACCAAGCCGTGGGAAGCTAAGCAAAATAGCAAAAAATCCAAGGAATAAAATAATTCCTAAACGTTTTAATTGTTCCCAACGACTTTCTTTTGTTATCAAAAATTCCGCAATGAATCGTAGTCCAATCATCGGCACCGCAACCTGCAACCAATAATACCCGCTATTGATAAGTAGAAAAAAAAGTATGATAAGCGTAAACGCCTTAACCAAATAATCTTTTTTCCAACCAGGCTTTTGTTCAAACAACATTTCAATGTAATACATAATCCAAGGGGTATACGCAAAGCCATGCGCCCAAACATGCCCTCCTTGCGTCAGATTAATAACCCAATAGCCAGAGACAACGGCGATGATCCCGACAAAAATGCGTACCATTTGATTTTGGATATTAAAATATTTTAGCCAAAGGTAAACACCCGTGGCCAAAATAATCGATAATAATAAATTGGAAATCTTTATCGCCCAGACCGTGTTTGGAATGAGAAAACTAATCAACATGTAAAGCGAGAATATAAGATCATGGGCATCGGCAGCTAAATGAAAACCTCCGCATCGGGCCGGTGTAAAATATGGCATAGCAAAATCATTGGCTAAATGAACTTTTAACAAATTAAATCGCCAATAGACGTCTCCATCATCGCCATTAAGATCCTTGATCATAAAGAAAACGATAAACATCCCTAAGGCAAGAAAAAGCAAGAAAATGCTGCCAAACTTTTCTATTGTAAGTTCAATTTTCTTATTCATCTAAAATAATCCGTTAATCTTATTTTGATTCAGCCTCTGAGGCCAAAGCCCACAATCCTCTTTTTCCACTACGCGCTTGGGCGTAAAGCGTTTTAAAAAGCTGTGCGTGTTTGACATTCGGTGGAACAGTCATAGGCGATGCCAACCCTTGCTCCACAATTCTAGCGTTAACAAAGGTTCCATCCGGCAAATAAACATACGCGAGCAATCGTCCATAGCGATCGCGTTTTTGTACATCAAACTCAAGTTGGATATTTTTATTAAGAAGCAATTGGCGGGTAAAATCCGTAGAAAGCTTCCCCATTTCTTTAATAACCGCAATATCTTGTCCGGTCCGTTTGGCATCACGATATAACTTTTGATTTTCATGAGTTTCCGGACAATCAATGCCAATGAATCGAACCTTCTCGCCATTAACTACCGTAATTGTGTCTCCATCATAAACTTTAATAACCTTTATATGACGATAATCAGTTGTTACGCTGTGCGCTGCTAAAGGAGAAAACAAAAACAATAGCCCAACCGTAAAACAAGAAAATATCTTTTGTGTCATCCTATGATTCATACTTGGGGATTAAAAAACTCGCTAATGAATTCAGGAGGTATTATTTTTCAGAATGAAGGGCGATGCGATTTCCTTCGCTATCTAAAATAACAGCACGAAACCCATAAGGTCCGATTTGATGTTTTGGCTTAATAATTTTTCCACCATATTTCTCAACTAACTTGATAGCTTCATCCAAACGCTCGGCAACGCCAAAATACAATAACGGTCCATGCGCCGAAGGTTGATCCTCAACACTTTGGAATAAACATCCAGACACTTCATCTTGCGAATGTTCAAAAACACCGACCGGCATATCAGGAAAATCTTTAGTAATTTTAAGGGCCAAAACATGTGTATAAAACTCAATGGCGCGATCCAGCTTAAGAACGGGAATGTCAAACCAAACGATCCGATGTCCCATACGCAAACTCCTTTTAGCTCGGTTGAAAGATTAATGCGATAATTTTTCTAACAACTGATTAATCTTCTGAACTAACGGTTGGAATTTATCACTTTTTCTAAGAATTATCGGTCCCTTCCTTTTTCCTTTTATATTTTCATCTAATTCGCGCACAATGCGATCAAATGGCCCAACGATGCGTAAACTTATTTTATGAGCGACAATAAGCAATATTGTAATCGACAATGGGCCAGCGACAATTAAAACACCAATAACTCGCTGAGCCGCCGGAACAATATTGTAGGCAATCGCCTCTGGAATTCCAATTTGTTCAGCGGTGATATTAAAAATCAAATAAAATAAACCAATCGAGGCAATCGAAACAGGAATTACCGAAGCCCAAAAGATCATAAAAAAAATATCAGAATGAAGTTTGTTGGCAAAAAATCGTTTTCGTTTATGAGAAAATGTCATTTAG
The DNA here is from genome assembly GCA_023247445.1 of Candidatus Omnitrophota bacterium. Lineage (GTDB taxonomy): Bacteria > Omnitrophota > Gorgyraeia > Zapsychrales > Zapsychraceae > JAHFGL01. The sequence continues at coordinate 15,904 of JAHFGL010000020.1, forward strand.
GATACCCTACTTTCAGGTCTTTGTAAGAAGCCTCAGCCGTTGAAATTGAATTATCAGAATCCGTCATCAGGGCAATCATCCCGACAGTGATGTTTCCAACTTTACCGAATGCCTTTTTATAATCTTCGTAAATATTACGTTCAACCGCAACCCATTTATTGACATTAGCCTTGCCTGATTCAGCGACAATTAATTTTATATTGGGTGAATAAGGACTGGTGATAATGGTGTCCTTGGGCAAATCATCATCCCAAACATACTCCAGACTTTTAATATTCATAAAATTCCAACTAGGGAATATGACATAAACGCGGGCGGCATAATCATCCTGCTCTACCCATCCAGGTTTACCGGTATCGCCCTTGTCATTAGCCGCCTTCTTTGTCCCAGGGAATTCTTCTACCTGCCACTTCCAGCTGATCATGGGAAATTTTTTTGCATTAAATTTTGATTTGTAAAGAAGACCTGAACAGGCCTGATGACTTGTCGCCGAAAGAAAACCAGCTTGATTGGGTTTTGTTTCAATCACATAAAGGACGCGGTTTCGAAAAACCTTCTCCTCCCATCCTTTTAACGCATTTTTTTCGTTAAAAGGAAACCAATCGTAAGCGAAAAGACGATAGGTGCAGAAAAAGAAAATACTTGTAGCGAGAAATATTACTCGAAAATGTTTTATCATAATCAAAATCTTGGGGCGCTAGTGAAAACAAGCGCCATCGAGGCATAACACATATTCCTTTACGATTTCTTACACGCCGGACAAACCATAAAAAAGCTCGCTAAAAGGGCAACTCCAGAAAGTCCAATGAAGACATAAAGGACGTTTGTAATAATCGATTGTCCGAAAAGCCGGTCGAGCAGATTCATATGAAAAAGTCCAATCATCCCCCAATTTAGGGCCCCAATGATTGCAAGCACTCCCACAACCTTACAAACGATACATGCCTTTTTTAACATATCCTTGCCTCCCGCCTTTCATTGGTTTTGTGTGGCGAGGCTCGCCAACTTCCCAAAATAATAAGTTGGCGGCCTTTGATAAAAAGTTAAACACAATTTAACTCCTGTGATCAAAAGATGCTTTATCTGTTCACAGTATAATATTTATGACGAGACTCGACAATCAATTAAACGATTATTTTATCGATAATTTCGAACCATTTTTAAGATTCATAATTAGGCGTATACCGCTAAAAATTTCATGTTATAATTTCAGAGCATAAACCCCTTGATATTAAAAATTGGCCTATGTTTTTTTTATTCAGAAAAAAAATTGTCACATTTTGTGAATTAACACTCCTGCAACACGTTATCCCTTTGGTTTCTGGTTATCTGCAAAGTTATGCCTGTCAATATCCCGAAATTAAAAAATCTTATCAGTTTAATAAATTATCGTTCGATTTGCTTCGCCCTTATGAACAAATTTTAAAAGAACTGTTATCAACCAACGCTGACGTCTATGCCTTTTCTTGTTATGTTTGGAATATGCGTTTAATTAGGCGCCTTCTGGCGGATCTGCTCGCTCTTCGCCCCAATGCCCATTTTATCCTCGGAGGACCTCAAGTTATTAATCAAGGGAACGAATATCTTAGCCCTCGCTATGAAAATGTCGTCATCTGTAATGGCGAAGGTGAAAGAACCTTTTCTTATCTTCTAAAAGAACTCCTTAACAAAGACCGCTGTTTTAAATCCATCAAGGGAATAACCTACTATGATTCGAATCAGCTGATTACCACAGAAAAGGAAGAACGTATTTCCGATTTAAATGAAATCCCCTCTCCTTTTCTAACGGGAGTTTTTGAAAAAAAGAGATATGAATTTAGTGTTTTTGAGACAAATCGTGGTTGTCCATTTAAATGCAATTATTGTTTTTGGGGAGCGGCAACCGGATCAAAAATTTACCAGTTTAATGAAGAACGAATCAAAGATGAAATGCAATGGATCGGGGAAAATACTGTCGGCTACGTTTTTATCGCCGATGCCAATTGGGGCATAACACAAAGAGATGTTGAACTTTCTCAACATCTTGCTGAGTGCAAAAAAACATATAATTTCCCTAATTTACTCTATTTTTGTACTTCCAAAAATAGTAAATCGCGCATTGAGGAGATAACAAATATTTTTAGCAAAGCAGGTCTTTTGGCCACGCACAATGTTTCCTTACAAACCTTAAGCGATACTGCTTTAAAAATGGTTGAACGATCGAATGTCAAGATGGACACGTACACAGATTTGCAAATGCGATTAAATGAAAATCAGATTAATTCAACCGTTGAACTAATCTGGCCCCTGCCTGGGGAGACTTTAAATTCTTTTATGGAAGGAATTGGACGGTTGTGTGAAAACAACACGGACACCATTGCCACCTACCCGCTTATCTTGATGAATAATGTTGGACTAAAACAAAAACAACAAGAATATGGACTGGTAACGGTTGATGAAGTTGATCCGGCCAGCGAGGCTCAAATTGTTGTTGCAACTAATCAAGTAACTCGCGATGAAAACTTTGAAGGTGTTCGCTACTCCGCTGCGGTTATAAGCTTATATAACGTTCGGAGCCTGTGGCACTTATTTCACTACCTGCACAACGAACTAAAAATTAAATATAGCGATATGTTTTTGTGGTTTAAGAACTATTGCAAAAAAAATCCTCAATACCTATATTCTCAACACATTGAGAAATCAATTCAAGATGGTGACCACTATCGATTTGACACAATTGGTAGGATGATCCAATCAATACTGTATTCACATCGTCAAGATTTTGACAACCTAATTGTTGCATTTGTTAATTCTTTGCCATGCAAAGGATCACAAGAGATTCTTTTTATGATGGAAATTGATTTGCTTAATCGTCCCTATATCTTTAGAAATGTCCCTATTCAAGATATTGGGCACGACTTTAAGCACATTCAATTATTGGATAAAACAGAAAATGGATTCTATATTCAAATCCCAAAATATTACCGAGAATTGTTCAATGCCTACATAAAAGGTGGCGCATCTGCCGAAGACGATGATGAAGTATTCTTTATTAATTATCGAAAGAAACAGCTGCAGCTAGATCCAAATGGATCGGATAGAGAAAAAAGATTTTACTGTTACGAAATGACGACAAAATCCAGAGATATTGTCCCCAGCTGGATACATCAAAAAAATTATTCCTCGATCGTCTCTCCCATCATCTGCTCAAGATGAGGAAACTTCTCTAAATAATCTTGTCGGGCCCGAAGGATAACCTCAAGCGCCTCCTCCCGGTTATATACATTTGTAATTTCACAGGATGGCTTCGTTGAACTGGGAAGATCTTTATAGGTAAGAAAATAGTGACGCAACCGTTCAATAAACGCCTGAGGACAATTGGCGACTTCTCGCCATTGACTATAGAGACCATCATTATGCATGACAGCGATGATTTTATCATCCGCTTGGCCATTATCGATCATCCGAAATCCGCCAATAGGAATCGCGCGAACAATAATATCGCCATGGCTAATTGTTTTTTCGGTTAAAACACAAACATCCAAAGGATCATCATCTCCGACAATATCCCGTCGGCCGGTGCGTTCACGGCAAAATTCGGCAATATTGTTGGCGCAATAGGTTTGTGGGATAAAGCCATAAAGCGTAGGACAAATACTTGAATATTTTTGCGGACGATCAACTTTTAAAATTCCGCTTTTTTTATCAATTTCATATTTGACGGTGTCCGTTGGAACGGTTTCAACATATGCGTTAACGGTATGCGGAGCCTCTTTGCCAATTGAAATCCCGTGCCAAGGATGAGCCCGCAAAAGGTACGACAACGATTGCCATAGATTTTTTTGATCATTATTCATAGTTTTAGGTAAAAAGATATGCCCAGGTTTTATAAAAGCGAAAAAGAAACAATGTCCCAAAAAGGACAGCAAAGATTATAAACCACATTCGATTTGATCGAAAAGCCCTTCCAACAATATAAGGAACGAAACTACTAATCAATATCGACAGTGGTGCCAAATATATAAAATACCGATTAGAAACTTCAAACCGTGGGGCATTGAGTGGCTTCATTGTGTGAAATTTAATGATTTCAATAACAGCGGCGATAAACATAAAAAAGCAAAATAAAGCAACTGGAGCCCCTCGTTTTAACTCTTGGGATAAGGCCAAATATTTTTCTCTGGCGAAAGAGCTAAAATACGCCCAGGCTAATATCAAAACAAAAATAACCCAGATCAAGATACGATCTAAAGGAAAATTGGCCGCGGCCACATTTAGCGGCCCGCTTTCGGGCGTAAAATAAAAGTACTGCTGCCAGCATTGATTATAATAATAGAACCAAATGCCTCCTTGCAGTAATGTCATGATATAAAGACTTTTCTTCTGACGGAAATTAAAAATCCACAAAACCATCCCCGCCGCTAAAATTTGAAAAACACTAAACGCTGTATGAAAAACTAATAAGAATTGAGAAAACATCAGCCAAAACCAATATTTCTTATCAATTGATTTCTTATCGATAATAATAAAGAGATACGCTAATTGAACGGTGGTGATGAGAAACCATAATGCGTATTGACGATTTTCAGCAATATGAGCCCACAACATATAAGTAGAAATCGAGGCAATAAGATTCAACACCCCTAGCGCGACACCAAAGTAACGACTGTAAAAATAAAACGAAAATGCAACCGCCAAAGAAATAAAAACAATCGGTGGAATTCGATACCAAACTTGCAATGGAAGATTCGCATAACTAGTGGCCTCCAAAATACCCGGCCAACGAATATTAAAAAGATGCAAAAAGTTGACATATGTCTTTTCAACCAAATGAAATAAAGGAAATCTGCTTGGATCAACTTTGCACATGCCAAGAATCATATCAAGATAGGAAAAACTGTTGATATGATTTAAATAATGGACTTCATCGGCCCAAAAATATTTATTCACCGCAACAAGCAATCCCGCCATAAACATGAGGCTAAAAATAAATGCTGACAGATAAAAAAGTGTTCTCTTAGAAAGTGAAATATTCATCGTAGACAATTATTTAAATTGCTGAAATTTAACAACACCTTTATCGTGTAGAATATATTTAAACAACAGTTTTATCACCCCAAAACCATAACCAATGGATGCCATCACTCCAACCGTACGTGCTTCTTCAAAATAACGGGTTCGGATAGGAATTTCATCAATTTTAAAACCCTGATTTATCGCCTGAACAATGATTTCAGAATCAAAAATATATCCGTCACTATTTTTTTCAAAATCCACAGATTTTAACATCTTGGCTGAAAAGGCGCGAAAGCCTGAATGATATTCGGAAAGATATGTTTTTAGAAAAATATTTTGCAAAGCAGTAATAAAAATATTGGCATTATGTTTCCACAAAGGCATCCCACCTTCGAGCGAACCGCCCTTAATCATCCGCGAACCTAAAACCATATCGGCCCGGCCTTCTTTGATTGGCTGAATTAACTCTGGAATAACCTTGGGATCGTAACGATAGTCGGGATGAATAATCACAACGATATCAGCATTTAATTCCAGCGCCTTTTGATAACATGTTTTTTGTGTCGCCCCATAACCTTTTCGTTCTGAATGCTTAATGACCCGAACATTTAAGGATTCGGCAACCGTCACCGTCTCATCTGTTGAACAATCATCAACCAGGATGATATCTTCCACAATATTCTCTGGAAGATCTTTAATTGTCCGCGCCAACGTATGGGCCACATTATACGCCGGAAGCACTAAAACAGTTTTTAAATCTTCTAAAAATGGAGCTTGGTTGACGCGCTCATCCTGATCAATAAACTCCAATGAACGTTTCTTTTGGATAAAGAATTCCAATTGATCGTAAAGATTCAGTGTTACAAGCGGGTCTTTTTTAAAAACTTTTTGCCAAAATTTCGAAAAAACTTTCCAAAATTTGCTGTAGAAACTCAAACGATCCAGCCAATATTGTGTGCTAAAAGTTCGCGGATGTGGGCCGACGCGAACCATTCGAAATCCAGCACGATCTAACATCTTCATCATCGAATTCTTAGAAAAATATATAAGATGTGCCTTTTTAATGCCCCACCATTTTGCTTTCAAGAATTTACTTAAGAAAGAATCGATATCAGGTGTCGTGACACACAAGATACCACTAGGTTTTAAAATCTTACGAATTCTTATTAAAACATCTAACGGATCAGCAAAATGTTCAATCACATCCGTCATGACAATCACATCAAAATGATTATAGGGGAATTCGACATCCATAATTGAGCCTTGCGCAACTTTAAGCCCAAGTTTATTTTGTGCATACTTAGCCGCCCAATGCGATGGCTCTAGCCCTTGGGCGTCATATCCAAGTTTGGATGCTTCATCAACTAAAAATCCGGTTGCGCATCCAATATCTAGCAATCGCCCGCGCTTTTTATAATTTTGAATTGTTTTCAACAGATGTGCTGCGGCCAGCCGCCGACCTCTTTCCTCTTGAACATAAAGCTCATCACTTTCCATGTCAATATAAGACGAGGTGATCGCTTGCCCATCTTGATCATCAAGGGCAAAAATAAGGTTACAGTGTCGGCATTTGGCGATTTGAAAGGAAGGTTTTACTTCAAGATCCGTAATGGAATAATTTTTGCTTGAAGACTCTTTTGAAGCATGCCCTTCATAGACAATTTCATAATTGTTAGAAGCGCATAATTTACAGCGATATTGTTCCATGTCAGGAAGTATTTTCTGAATTATTCGATTTGTTTTCATGTACCTTGGAATTGACTAATACAAAATAAATATCGATGGATTATTCTAAACGAAAACGAAATTATTGTAAATTATTAACTCCAGTTAATATTAATTTTTGGCACCATTCTACTTAAACGCAAAGGAGATTGCAATAGTAACCATCACTGAAAAGCCTTTAGATCATGACCCTTTACGATCTTGTGGCTTTAAATAAAGATAGAGATTCTGAACCTTTTCTCTTGCCCAGGGTGTCTTACGCAAAAAAGTTAAACTAGATTTAATACTAGGATTCTTGGCAAAGCAATTGATCTTGATACGGCTGTAAAGTCCTTCCCAGCCATGTTTCTTATGTAACCGAGTCAGAATGGTTTCAAGATTCACTCCATGCAAGATGTCATGTTGTTGTTCGTCCATTTGATATTCCTTCTTTTACTTATAAAAGTATCCTGCAAATAAAAAACCCGCGGCAAGTATAACCCTCACAGCGGGTTTCTTCAATTAACTCCCCCTGGTTGACGAATTTTGCAATTGGCTATTAAATCGTGAAGCTCATTCCTTGATTTTAGATTTTATTTCCTGAACAACATTATCTAGAGGCACGTACTCCAATTCAAAGATACTCTTACCATCTTTTTTGTACCATTCTACACTCTTATCTTTTATTGGTCTTATTGAAAAGCTCCAATTTGAGCCAACCAGTAAATTTTTATCATACTTTAAAAACAAAAGAAATTTTCCGTTTTTAAAAAGACATTGAGCACAGATAAAATCTTCTTTCCCATAAATGGTAATGTCCTTAGATGGCTTTCCCTTTAAAATTTCATCAACTTTAGCCGTCACCTTTTGCCCGTAAGTCCAATGCTCGCTTTTAGTTTCTGTATTTTCAACGTTAATAATGTCTACAATAGCAATAATATCTGCTTTCTTTATCATTTCAACCTTTGAAGCAAAATATGCTTTGGCATAAGACGTTATTTGAAAAGTCAAAAGCGTCAAAATGATAATAAACATTTTTATCAATCGAATCATTTTAATTTCCCTTTAAAGTAAGAAACCCGTTGCAAGTTTATCACTCACAACGGGTTTGGTCAAATTAACTCCCCGATCGAGAGAGCCAGCGCACTAGGTTAACGGTTATCCTCACAATGCCAATTCATATCATTTTTGATAATCATCGATGATTAAATATCGTTGAAGGTGATGCTCCTTATAAGATCGCAACTAATGGCCGTATTACAAAAATGTTACTAAGGCAGTTCGGCCCTTTAAAATGCAAGCCTAATTCTATCAAAACAGCCTTAGAATACAATAAGGTTTACAAAAATTTGCCTGCTTCATCCATGATTAGCGTTGCCAAACATTTCGGTGTGACACGTGTGAGGGTGTGGCAAATGCTAAATTTGTTGAAATTAGACCCTAAGATTATCGATTATCTTACAAATCTTGCTGATCCAAGAGAAAACAATTATTGGACTGAACGCAAATTACGTAAGTTAATCCCTGTTAATGAAGATCAACAATATCCAGAATTTCAGAAACTGTTAGAAAGCTTTAAAGAACCTGGTAAGGGTCAAATTCTCCAACAGGCTGTTGGAGAATTTGGCAGCTAATTTCTCGCACCATTGGTGCGAGAATTACGCTGTTTTTACGCTACTTCAAGATGACTACCGTGTCCGACACTACGAGGAAAAGAAATCTTTACATTATGTCCTAGGGATTCAGCGATGCGGATTAATGTATCGAGGGTTAGATTTTTTCCTTCGCCCGTCTCAATTTGAGAAACAAATTGTTGAGAGACTCCTAAGCGAGCGGCTAGTTCTTTTTGATTGAGATGTTTTTCTTGGCGCATCTCGGCAATTTTCTGAGCCAAAGCAACTTTTGCTCGCTCAACTTCATAAAGTTTTCGAAATTCTTTATCTTTAAGCTTTTCTTTTAAATATCCATCGATATTCTCTAATCTTACTTTTGACATATGAGATTCTCCTTATAAATCCATTTTTTCAATATTTCCTGCATTTTCTGTTTGTTTCTTCCTTTTGATACAAATATTCATGTCTTCTGAAGGGATTTTATCGGTCTTTTTTCTTATCGCATGAAGTAAAACCGCATTTTCTCGCAAATAGAAGAAATAAAAAACTCGATTGTCACGAGGACGTAATTCATAAATCCCTTCGCCTAAATAATCAGCCATAGGCCGACGCAAGTTATGACCTTGCTTTTTAAGCTCATCAAAATAGGCTGTGATTTTAGCCTGTTCTTTTAAGGGTAACTTATCAATGAACTCTTTAACCGGATTACTTCCACGCTCATCAATAAAAAATGAAATTGTCTTTAGCATACGATCCTTACGCAATTAAAGTATACAAGATATAACTTGTATAGTCAATGGTGATTTGTTAGTTTGTTGATTTTTTAATTTTTTTATCCTTAGAAAGAGGTGCCTTTTGATCGATAGCCGATTTTTCTTTTCGCTCATTCTCCAAGCACAAATAAACACCCTTCGCTAAAAGTTCACCAATACGATCTAATCTTTCCGACATTGGCATTTTGCGATTCATAAGGCACCGCCTTTCTTTAAAAAGTTAAACTTTATTACCTGTTAGAACACCAGCCCATACTTTAGCCGCTAAATCAATGACTTGTCTTTTTCGTTCATCATCGCTCAATTTCCCATTTGGATTTAGAGGATTCAAATTGTTCCGATCGGCCAAAACAAAGGTAACCTTGATGTTCTTCCAATCAATATTATTTCTTGCATGCTTTTTCGGGATCGCAATCATACTAACACCTGGCCATCATTTAACCTGCCAAACAATCGTCATTTTTACATCGCAAATTATCCGACTTTAGATAATTCTGGCTCTACTGATTTACTTGGTAAATACTGAGCGAAAAATTTGTCTAAAGCAATAAACTGAAAATGATAATCTATCAATTTCATTGATTGAAGCATTAAGCTTTCTGTTTTTAAGAGCTCCTTTTGTATAACCTCGTTATTACAGATATAAATAACATTCTTATTGATGACATCCTCGCGCTTGGCATAGCTTTCAAAAAGTTCCATATATCGAGCCCGGTTCTTTAAACTCCGTTCATATTCCAGAAAGAACTTTTGTCTTGTCCCATCATTACGTTCACGCCAGAAAATTGCATCCGGTATTTTATTAAACGTAAATCCATTGCGCCTTTCGAGAGGGGAATAACGAATATAATTCTCAGACCACCACTCCGCTATTTTGATCTGATTGGACTTTTCTAAAGCAATTCGGATTTTATTCATCCCTAACGCATGAGGCACCATATGCAGTGGAAAGAAATTTACGAACACCATGATTTTAAAAAAACTCAAAAGCCGCGTTTATCTAGGTGAAGTTGAGCTAAAAGGAGAATGTTTTAAAGGCCAACATGAGCCGATCGTTAGTAAAGACCTTTGGGAACGAGTTAATAATTTACTTAGAAAACAAGCTCCAACGCGAAGAAATCCTAAACAGCCTAAACAACGTATTTTTCTTCTACAAAGCTTACTACAATGCGGTTGGTGTAACTCATTTATGTCGACTAAGTATTCGACCGGTGGTAATGGCAGACGCCATTATTACTATCAGTGTACGAAAAATGCTCATGGAGGCAATGATGCTTGTAAGATGAAATACGTGCCAGCAGATAAACTAGAAAAGATAGTTTTAAATAAAATCCGTTTATTATCAACTGATAAAGAATTTCTAAATCAAGTCATTCTAACGGCTAATGAATCGAGCAGTGGGAAACTTTCGGGGTTAGTAGATCAAAAGAAAGATCAGGAAAATAAACTGCTCTCAATCAAAGAGCAAATTGGAAATATTGTTAATGCGATTGCTGGGAATCAAATCAAGAACCCAAAATCTATTTCCGAGAAGTTGGCTGAGCTAGAAGAGCAAAGAACTCAATTTGAGAAAACAATTAATGATTTAGGCTTTCAAATTGATGAAGAAAAACGGAAGATTTTTAGTGCGGAAATTATGCACAAATCTTTAACCAAATTCAGCCAAGTTTATGACAAATCAGATTTAATTCCCGAGAAGGTTAAAGATCTTTTGACTAACTTTGTGCAATTCGTTACATTTTCACCCCAAGAAATACAAATAGCCCTTTTCAATCGACCGACTGAAAAAGGGCTACTTGTTAACCACTCAGACATTGGTGCGCCTGAGTGTATCGAATGGCTCCCCCGCGAGGACTCGAACCTCGGACCCAGTGGTTAACAGCCACTTGCTCTACCAAGCTGAGCTACAGGGGAATAAAATTTTGTAAAAATTTTATTCCACAGCAATGATTTCCATAAAGCATTTAGAAAAATCATGCAGGGGAATAATTACAATAAATTTTTATTTAGAAAGATTATTCACCAGTCTTGGCTACAACAATTTATTTAGAAAAGCCAAGGCAGGGGAATAAAATTTACTAAATATTTTTTAAAAAGAACAGTGGTAATCCCTCAATCGCTTTCGCTCTCTCGGGACGAATCGACATAATTTTTTAATTTAGTCGATTCGAAACAAGATGGATTATATCGAATAATATTTAAAAGTCAACTTTCAATTTCTCTTCGAGAATTAAGCGACATGCTCAGTGTGGATGCGTCCGCGTATTCCACGGCACTGCCAACAGGAAGGCCAAAACCGATGCGGCTAACTTTAACACCCAAGGGCTTTAACTGGCGGATTAAATAAAGCGCGGTCATCTCTCCTTCATTATCTGGATCTGTCGCAATCACAACTTCACGAATCGATTGCGTTGAAACGCGATTTAATAAATGTTGAATCTTTAACTGCTCCGGCCCACGGCCATCCGCGGGTGAAATCGTCCCCAAAAGAACATGGTAATGGCCACGAAAAACTCCGGTGCGTTCAATCGCCAACAAATCTTTGGGCTCTTCGACCACACAAATCATCCGATCATCACGCTGTGTGTCGCTACAAATCAAACAAATTTCGGTATCACTTAAATTATTGCATAGCCGGCAAAACATCAATCCTTCTTTAAGATTGATAATACTTTCCGATAGGGCTTGCGCATCTTCGATGGAATGATTAAGCAGCCAAAAAACCATCCGCTCAGCGCTCTTTCGTCCAACGCCGGGAAGTTTGGTTAATTTCTCGATAAGATTTTCGATTAGTTTTGGGTAAGCCATACGCTATTCATTATGCCAACGATTAACAACCTTGCCTTGAAATGTATTAAGCGCATTTTTGACAACATCATCTTCTTCGGGGGATTTAAGTTTATCGCCAATGGTTAGATTAATGACCATGGCCGCATTTAATTTTTCCGAAAGCACACGTTCAATCAAGCGTTTGTGATTTTGATCTTCCAAAGCATTTTTATTAAAAGAACTTTCCGGTGGGAAACTGATGGTTAACTTTGTTCCCTCAAGTGTCGATGGAATCCCTTCTTGTAAATAAGTCGCCACTGACATCTTTTCTTTACTGACCGCATGCGTTAACGTATCCCAGATCTGACGAATTTTGTCGATATCAAGATTCTTAACAAAATTCTCAGCTGGTGGCGCGATGACTTCCTTGATTGGCTCAGGCTCACTTCCAGAAATATCGACTTGCCCTTTTTGATTACGTAAAACATTCATGGGAGAATAGCTGTTTGCGGCTGGCGCTGGTGGATTGGGTTTTGGTTGCGTCACTTGCACTGCTGTCGACGCTGTTGTCTTTACTTCGTTAACCGGTTCATTTTGATACGTTAACTTTGCAAAGGCAATTTCCAAAGGCATTCGTAATGATTCAGTAATCCGCGCAATTTCCTGGGCTCCAACAAAAGTATCGATTGCGTTTAAAATATCTTTTAAAGAAAACAAATCGCACTGGGTTAAATACATTTCTTTAATCGCTACAGGATAATCGACCAACTTTCCCAAAGTTTTTCCGCCAACCTTAATCACCATCAAATTTCGAAAATGTTCAATTAAATCACGCATCAACTGTTTAACATCCTTACCCTTATCCGTAATTTTTTCAAGCGTCTCAAGCGCAAGTGTACAATTTTTCTTGCCCAATGCTTCCGAAAGATCAAACAAAAGTTGCGTCTCAACCAAACCGAGCATTGAGAACACATCATTGGCTTCAATGGCGCGGTCGCTTAAAGCGCCCAGCTGATCAAGAATACTTAGCGCATCGCGAAAACTTCCCTGAGCGGCTTTAGCAATGGCATAAAGCGCCTCGTGACTAATTTTAAATCCTTCCTTCTGACTGATCGCGGCTAAAAGTTCTACAACAGTTTTAATCGGAATACGGACAAAATCAAAACGCTGACAACGAGAGATGATTGTGGCTGGAACTTTATTGGGTGAAGTTGTCGCAAAAATAAATTTAACGTGTTCAGGCGGCTCTTCTAACGTTTTAAGAAGCGCGTTGAAAGCTTCCGTTGTAAGCATATGAACTTCATCAACAATATAAATTTTATAGCGGCCATAGCTGGGCGCAAACTTAACGTTCTCACGCAGCGCACGGATCTCATCAATCCCGCGATTGGAGGCGCCATCAATTTCTAAAACATCAAAGCTTGTTCCCTTGGCAATTTCCTGACAGGCGGAACATTCGCCACATGGACTGAGCGTCGGACCTTTCGCACAATTTAGGCATTTCGCTAAAATACGCGCGCACGAAGTTTTTCCAACCCCACGCGGGCCAGAAAATAAATAGGCATGAGCCACACGATTAGATTCAATGGCCTTGATAAGAAGATCAGCGATATGATCTTGACCAATAACTTCTTTGAAGGTTTGTGGACGATGTTTTCGGGCTAAAACGAGATAGGACATAAGATAATAACTTAATTATTTTATCGTCATCCTGAGGAACGAAGTGACGAAGGATCTCAATATTTTTAGCGTTCTGAGATTCTTCGCTTCGCTCAGAATGACGACAGAAAAATTTTACCGATTATTTGGTGTCATCATAACATAATTTGCATTCGCATTTAACTTTTATTTTCGATTCATTCCAGACATTTTCGTAAAGAACTCTCAAGTGTCAGATAGCGAAACCGATAGCCGCTAGTTTTAAGTTTTTTAGGAACAACCCGTGCCCCTTTAAGAAGAAGCACCTCTCCCATTTCACCAAACATCGTCTTAATCGCAAACGCTGGTGCAGGAATATTCGTCGGTTTACTTAAAACCTCACCTAGAATCTTTGTAAACTGTTCATTGGTCACCGCCTGAAAACCGACCACATTGACCGGGCCATTTATTGTTGGCGTATTAATCAAATGGTCCATAATTAAAGGAATTTCATCGAGCGCAATCCAGCTAAAACCTTGCGTTCCATTCCCAAGCTTGCCCCCCATCCCTGATTGAAAGATTGGCAACATCTTCGCAAGCGCACCACCTTTGGAACTAAGAACCGCACCAAAACGCATATTAACAACGCGAATCCCTTTTTGCTGCGCCATCTGTGTTGCCCTTTCCCAGTCATAACAAACCTTCGCTAAAAAATCTTTGCCAACTGGCGAGGCCTCGGTGATTTCTTCGTGAGTTTCATACGCGCCATAATATCCAACGGCTGAAGCGGATAATAAAAGTTTGGGAGGATTTTTTAGCTCCGAAAGTATTTGCGATATACGCAGCGTTCCCTTAACACGGCTATCATAAATTACTTTTTTATAGGCATCCGTCCAACGACTATCGGCAAGGTTTGCGCCGGCCAAATGAATCACAACATCATAGCCTTCGAGGGCATCTTTACTCACCAATCCCGAATTAATATCCCACGAAATATAATTTTCTTTCGATTGGATCTTAGACGTTGGCCGAATCATGCGGGTCACCAGCGCCCCTTGTTTTAAAAAATGGGCAACGACCGCTTCTCCTATCAAACCCGTTGAACCTGTGATGGCAATACGTAAATTCATAATAATTTCCAATAAACCAAATTCCAAATACCAAGCAGTTCAAAAATTCCAAATTCCAACACCAAGCAAAAAACAAATTACAAATCTAAAACGCTAAATAACAAACTTTGAATTTTGTTCATTGGAATTTGTATATTGTCTGTAATTTGGTGCTTGGTATTTGTAACATTTATATCTTTTTTTTCATCGACAAAGCAATGCGTTTTCGTTCAAGATCAACTTCCACAACTGTTACCTTAACTTTTTGCGCAACCTTAACGACATCCGATGGATCCTTAACGTAATGATCCGCCAGCTGACTGATATGAACAAGTCCATCTTGATGAACACCAATATCAACAAACGCTCCAAAGGCGGTGACATTGGTAACGACACCAGGCAATTTCATTCCCGGTTGCAGGTCTTCCATCTTTTCAACACCTTCTTTAAACGCAAATAGTTGAAACGATTCCCTTGGATCTCTTCCAGGTTTAGCCAATTCACTTTTAATATCGGTTAAGGTCGGCAGACCAATTGTCTGCGTTACATATTGCTTAAGATCAATTTTATTGCGCAAATTATCATTTGTCATTAAATCTTTGATCGAACATCCCACATGCTCAGCCATTAATGAAACAATTGTATAAGATTCAGGATGGACCGCTGAGGCATCGAGCGGATTTTTTCCATCACGAATCCGTAAAAATCCAGCCGCTTGTTCAAAAACTTTCGGACCAAAGCCAGTCACCTCTTTTAACTGATCGCGAGAAACAAATGCGCCATGCGCGTTTCGATAATCAATGACCGCCTGTGCGCGCGTTGGCCCCAGACCAGAAACATACGTTAAAAGTTGTTTACTCGCCGTATTAATTTCAACGCCAACATAATTAACACAGCTCGCCACAACATCATCCAAACTGTCTTTGAGCGCGTTTTGATCAACATCATGCTGATATTGTCCAACGCCAATTGATTTTGGATCGATCTTAACAAGTTCCGCCAATGGATCCATGAGCCGGCGACCAATTGAAACGGCGCCGCGCACGGTGACATCGTAGTCGGCAAATTCTTCGCGCGCCACTTCCGACGCCGAATAAATTGATGCGCCACTTTCATTGACCATCACAAGCAAAATTTCTTTGGGCAATCCTAAGCTCTTAACAAATGATTCCGTTTCGCGACTGCCCGTACCATTGCCGATGGCGATCACTTCAATTTTATATTTTTTACACAAATCTTTGACGGCCGTGGCGGCATCTTCTTTCTGATGCTCTGATCCAAATAAATAAACCGCGTCATTATGTAAGAGTTTTCCTTGCGCATCTAAACAAACGATCTTGCAACCGGTTCGTTGTCCTGGATCAATAGCTAAAACACGTTTTTGTCCCAACGGCGGCGCCATGAGAAGCTCTCGCAAATTTTGACTAAAAACATTAATCGCTTCTTTATCGGCGCGTTTTTTAAGCTCTAACCGAACTTCCGTTTCAAGCGACAGCGAGATTAATCTTTTAAAGCCATCATAAACGGCCATCTTAACTTGATTCGAATCCTCTCCCTTGCCTGTGACAAATTGTTCGTGAAGTATCCGTAGCGCCTCTTCTTCTTGCACAATAATGCGAACCATAAGAAATGTTTCTTTTTCCCCACGACGCATCGCCAAAAATCGATGGGACGGCGCGGTTTTAACAGATTCTTGCCAATCATAATAATCTTTAAACTTAACACCCTCTTTGTCTTTGCCACGGACAACTGTTGATTTAATCATCCCGCTTTCATTATATAATTGCCGCAGCTTTGCACGTGCTTGTGCATCTTCACTAATCCATTCAGCGATAATGTCACGCGCGCCAGTAAGCGCCTGATCGGTTGACTCAACCTTCTTTTGAGCACTAACAAATTCGATCGCTTCTTTTTCTGGATCACATCCGGTTTGCGCAAAAATCATTTTGGCGAGTGGTTCAAGTCCTTTTTCTTTGGCATCGGTCGCTTTCGTTCGCCGTTTAGGACGATACGGTAAGTAGAGATCTTCTAAAATGGCCATCGTTGGAGCAGCCAAAATTTTTTTCTTTAATTCTTCAGTAAGTTTTCCCTGCTCTTGGATGGATTCAACAATACTCGCACGGCGTTTATCGAGCTCACGTAACTGTGTCAACCGATCACGGATATTCGTGATTGCCACTTCATCTAAATTTTCAGTTACTTCTTTTCGGTAACGAGAAATAAAAGGAACAGTTGATCCCTCGTCTAAAAGCTTAACCGTCGCCTGAACCTGGTGGGCTGTTATCTTTAATTCTTGGGCAATACGATTTGAATAATCAGTTGTTATCATTTTAAGAATGGGAATAATGTACTCATTGGGAATTCACCTTGGCGCGGCAGATAATCGAACGCAAAAAGTATTAACAAATAAAAATTCCATAGGATAAAAACACTCCCTATCATAACGGCCAATCTAAAATTTTGTACGATTTTCTTAAAAAAGTAGGCCAATCCAAAGGCGAAGATCAAACTCGCTTCACAAAAAGCCCTAGCGCCAAAGGCATGACCAAAGCCCACATCATGCCAAGAAGCATTTATATATAATAAAATTAGAAAGCTCGATAAGAATAATTTCGCTACAACTTGGCGATCTTTTATAATACTTACAATTAGGCCCGCAAGCGACAAGGCAATTACCGGCGACCAATATAATAAGCCGTGATTAGAGGAAAACAATATCTTGGTAAGTTCAGGACGCCACCACACGAATCCCTCACTCCCGTAAGAGTAGACGAAATAATTGCCAAAAATAATTTTCCAGCTTAATACTTGGAGAAACAGAATGCCCAAGGTTAGGAACACTCCCAAAAAAATCACTGGCCTAACCTTTGTATTACTTTTGATAATTTTTTGTAAAACGTAAATTGGATAAATAAGAAAAATAATATTAGAAAATCTCATGACGATTAATAATCCACTTAGTAGTCCTCCCCACAAAAAATATTTCCATTTTCCTGATCTTTCTAAGCGCATAGTAACGTAGTAAAGCGCGCTAACGCAAAAAAATCCCCCCGCATGCGGCATCATGGTATCAATGGTTGCATAAAATATTAGATTGCTGCCTAACCAAATAGTTACAATCGCAAGAAGTGCCCGTTCCTTCTCAAAATAAAAGCTTAGAAAGCGATAACTAAAAATAAAACCTAAAAGGGCGTAGATGACTTGGCCAAACGGAACTAATAAATTATAAAAATAAGAATATCCATCCAGGGAAAAATTCCATAGATGCATTTTAAGTCCAATCCACGTCAAAGAATGCGCCAAAATAAAAAATGGCAGACTTGAAAGAGAATATCCTATTGGATATCGATTGGTCGTGTGGTTGGTTTTGGGAGAAGTCGGTTGATTCGCGACACTAGCCGGAAACGGGGTCAGCTCAATAAATTCATTTTTGAAATCAAGATCGCTATCAATAACAGCGGAGCGAACATAGGCATAATACATCTGCCCATCCGCGCCGCGAATATTTATTTTTTGGTGATAAGAAACAAAGAGAAATAAAACGATATTAAAACAACAAAAAGCGACAATGGCTCTTTGAATTCTTTCCTTAATACAATAATCCATTCTTAATTATTCCACCGGGCAATCCTCCCATGTACATCGGTGATAGCTGTGGCACGAGTGGTAAGTTATATAATCCTCGACTATCAAGCTGCTTTAAGGTATTACGAAAATTCTTTTGTCCAGCGCTATTAAGAAAACGCTTATTGACCACGACAAATCCTGGGATGTTATTATCAAAATGATACTTCCCTGAACCTTTCACTGAGATTGACACATTATCCTGCATTTTTGTTACGGATAATGTCGCCATTCCAGAAACAGAAAAAGTAACCGGATTATCTAAAGTCCCAATATATCCATTTACAGTTATCGTTGGATTGACTCCGGTAATTGAACCGCCTGAGGTGGAGGTAATATTGCCGCTAACGGTAATTGTTGAGGAGGTGATATCTAAAACCGCGCTAAGAGTTAATTGAGTAAGTGCTGCCGTCGTTGTTAACTTAGGCTGCCTGGCGGTCGATGGAATAATAACAGTGTCAACGGCAGACGGCACTTCGAAGGTATCCCAGTTTCCAGCAGTATCCCAATCATCGGAAACAGCGCCCGTCCAGGTAATTGTTTGAGGATCATCACTGCCAAACGTCCAGTTGACATTATTGCCACCGCTGGTTGATGTAATAGTCAAAACCGTTTTATCTGAGGTCGAATAGCTGACACTGACACTGGTGACCGTCGCTCCAGCGGGCGGCGAAATATACCATGTCGTTGCCGCATTTTGGGGAGCTAAGGTAATTTTCGTTGCCCCGCCGGTTAAGGTTAATGTCGTTGTTATTGTATGCGGGGCCCCTGCTGAGGCGGCTGCAAATTTAAGAGTACTGCCGTCGGTAATATCCGTGAGTGTTGCCGTCTGTAAGCGATCGGCAAAGGTGACGCCGCCCGCCGAGGCGTTGGTGATTGTGATCGCGTTAAAAATATTTCCGCTGGAGGTAATTGTCTGCGCAGCCGAACCATTTAAAGCTAGCGTCGATGTACCTACGGTCAATGTCCCGCCGGTTAAATTAATATCTGCCGGTACCGTCATCGCCGCTGACCCGGCATTAAATGTCCCACTTGAAACGCTTAAGCCGCCGGTCAATGTGTGTGCACCGCTCGACGCTAAATAAATTCCCCCGCTGACTGTCGTTAATCCAGTGATTGTGACCGTCTGGCCATTGGCATCAAATGTTCCAGCAGAAACGGTGAACGCTCCCGCTAAACTCAAAGCATTCGTCGTGCGCTTTAAAGTTCCACTACCCACTTTGGTGATCGTCGTGTCATTGCTGATCGCGCCGCTAAAATTGATATCGCCAGCACCGGAAAATGTTAACGCAAACCCCGCGTTATTGATCGCACCGCTTAAGGTGAGCGTTCCAGCATCGGAGGCAATCCGTCCCGCGGAACCTAAAGTAATTGCTCCAGCCACGGTATTATTCCCGCTGATGTTACGTAAGGCCCCGTCGGTCGAAACACCCGTGCCATTTAAGGTAAAACTAATTGTGCTCGGAACAGTGATCCCTCCCTGCAATTGCAAGGCCGCACCGGAGGTAACGGTGACCGTTACCGTTCCCGCGCCGAGTGCTGAATTGTTTTGGATATTTAACACACCCGCGCTAATCGTCGTCGCGCCGGTATAAGTGTTCGCGCCCGTTAACGTGAGCGTTCCAGCGCCCGCTTTCGTTAAGGTAAACGCCCCACCAATGACACCACCCACGGTCAAAGTACTCGCACTGACTGTCACTTGACGATTGGCGCTTAATGTCACCGCTCCTGTTCCTAAATTCAAGGCATTGGAACCTGTAAATGTAAAATTACCATTCCATGCTTGAGGATAATTTACTGTCGTGATCGAACCACCGCTCGTATTATCAATTGTCCCACCGGAAATTGTAAATGTGCCAGCGACTGTTCCGAGCGCTGACGCATTATTAATGTTTAGTGTTCCTGCGCTTAAACTAACGCCGCCAGTGAAAGTGTTGGTTCCAGAAAGTGTCAACGCGCCAACGCCCGCTTTCGTTAAGCTAAACGCGCCACCAATCACACCACCGACGGTCAATGTACTTCCACCCACGGTCACCTGACGATTCGCACTTAAGGTCACGGCTCCTGTTCCAAGATTCAACGCGTTACTTCCTGTAAATGTGAAATCTCCGTTCCATGCTTGCGGATTGTTGTTGGTTAAAGTAATTGATCCACCGCTGGTGTTGTCAATGGTTGTTCCACCGGCAATCGTAAATGTTCCTGCCGTCGTGCCTAGCGCGGCCGCGTTATTGATATTTAATGTTCCTGCACTCAGTGTCACGCCACCGGTGTGCGTATTAACACCGCTTAAAGTTAAAGTCCCCGTACTCGTTTTCGTTAGCAATCCCGCCCCAGCGGTGATGCCGCCATAAACTAATGTCGTCCCTGCAGAAACATCGAGTGTTCCACCACCGGCATTGATTGTCATCCCGCGATTAGAATTTAAAGTAAAGGATGCCGTTGTAGCCAGCGTCCCGCCACCGAAAGTTATGGATGTGGCGGTCGCTCCACCCGGTGCTGTTCCTAATCCGGAATCAGCAGCAATACTTAAAGTTCCCGCGTTGATCGTCGTGATTCCTGAATATGTATTCACTCCACTTAATGTGAGCGTTCCATTACCCGCTTTCGTTAACGCCTGCGCGCCACTAATGATCCCGCCAACGGTTAATGTACTTGTACTGATTGTCAGCGTCGGTGAGGCTCCAAGAGTAACCGCACCTGTTCCCAAATTCAACGCGTTACTTCCTGTAAACGTAAAACTACCATTCCACGTCTGCGGATAATTCGACGTCGTAATTGATCCGCCACTGGTATTATCAATGGTTGTACCGTTGGCAATGGTGAATGTTCCGGCCGTCGTACCAAGTGCTGCAGCCGCATTGATGTTGAGTGTTCCGGCATTATGAGTTACTCCGCCGGTAAATGTATTTGTTCCGGATAATGTTAACGCGCCGGTTCCAGCCTTCGTTAAACTTTGCGCGCCGCTGATAATGCCCCCAACAGTCAAGGTACTACCACTGATCGTCAGCGTCGGACTCGCGCCAAGACTTACAGCACCACTTCCTAAATTGAGCGCATTATTTCCGGTGAAAGTAAAACTTCCATTCCACGTTTGCGGATAATTTACCGTTGTGATTGAGCCGCCGCTCGTGTTATCGATCGTTGTTCCAGCAGCAATGGTGAATGTTCCAGCGATTGTTCCTAGCGCTGAAGCAGCATTGATGTTGAGTGTCCCGGCATTTAAATTAACTCCACCAGTAAACGTGTTAGTTCCAGAAAGGGTCAACGCACCCACGCCCGCTTTCGTCAAACTAAACGCCCCGCCGCCGATCGCACCACCAACGGTAAGCGTATTTCCCCCCACGGTGACTTGTCGATTCGCGCTTAAGGTAACCGCCCCTGATCCTAAATTCAAATCGTTACTTCCGGTAAACGTAAAATCGCCATTCCAAGCCTGAACATTATTATTCGATAGTGTGACCGAACCGCCGCTGTTGTTATCAATGGTTGTGCCTGCGGCTATCGTTAATGTTCCGGTCCCGACGGCGGTGGCATGATTAATATTTAATGTGCCAGCGCTCAATGTCGTTCCACTTGAAAAAGTATTCGCGCCCGAAAGCGTGAGCGTCCCGGCGCCTGCTTTTGTCAAACTTTGTGCGCCGCTAATAATGCCACCGAGGGTCAAGGTGCTTGCGCTAATGGTAAGTGTCGGGGAGGCGCCCAACGAAATCGCGCCGTTTCCAAAGTTTAAGGCATTGCTTCCCGTAAAGGTGAAGCTGCCATTCCATGTGCCCGCATTATTATTAGAGAAGGTGATCGAGCCGCCGCTCGTGTTATCGAATGTTGTTCCATTAGCGATCGTGAAGGTTCCAGTTCCAAGAGCCGTCGCGTGATTAATATTTAAAGTTCCCGCACTAAGCGTTGTTCCGCTGGAAAAAGTGTTCGCACCACTTAAGGTCAATGTCCCTGAACCAGCCTTGGTTAAACTTTGCGCGCCGCTGATCACGCCACCCATGGTCAACGTGCTCGCACTAATCGTAAGTGTCGGGGATGCTCCAAGCGAAATCGCACCGCTGCCAAAATTTAAGGCATTGCTTCCGGTAAACGTAAAACTGCCGTTCCATGTGCCAGCATTATTATTAGAAAAAGTAATCGATCCGCCGCTTGTGTTATTAATCGTAGTCCCGTTGGCAATCGTGAAGGTTCCGGTTCCAAGCGCGGTTGCGTGATTAATGTTTAGAGTGCCGGCGCTTAACGTTGTCCCGCCGCTGTGCGTATTCGCCCCGCTCAAGGTAAGTGTCCCTGTGCTTGTTTTCGTAAGCGTTCCTGTACCAGCCGCAATGCCACCATAGACTAATGTCGTGCTGGCCGCGACATCGAGGGTGCCACCACCAGCGTTGATCGTCATGCCGCGATTAGAATTGAGCGTAAATGATGCGCTCGTCGCCAATGTCCCACCGCCAAAAGTAATTTGTGTTGCCGTCGCGCCACCCGGTGCTGTTCCTAATCCTGAATCCGCGGCAATACTGATTGTCCCCGCATTGATCGTTGTTATTCCCGAGTAAGTATTGACGCCACTTAACGTGAGCGTCCCCGCGCTCGTTTTCGTCAAAGCTCCAGTGCCTGCAATAATCCCGCCATAGGTTAATGTTGTGCTTGAGGCCACATCAATCGTCCCACCACCCCCGTTTAAAGTGATCCCTCGATTAGAATTTAGCGTAAACGACGCCGTTGTGCCCAACGTTCCACCGCCAAAAGTGATTTGTGTGGCGACCGTTCCTCCCGGAGCTGTTCCTAAACCGGAATCCGCGGCGACACTCACGGTTCCGGCATTGATCGTCATTGTACCCGTGTATGTGTTGACACCACTTAGGGTCAATGTTCCGGCTCCCGCCTTCGTCAAATTACGTGGTCCTGAAAAAATACCACCCACCGTAAAATTACTTCCATTAACCGTGATCGTACGATCAGCGTTGGCGGTCACAGTTCCTGTCCCTAAATTTAAATCCCCCGTGCCTGTAAAAGTAAAATTGCTGTTCAAAGCTAATACATTATTATTGGATAAAGTTATTGAACTACCGCTATTATTATTGATCGTTCCACCATTGATCGTAAATGTTCCCGTACCAACAGCCGCGGCGTTATTAATATTAAGTGTTCCAGCGTTAAGTGTCATTCCCCCAGAAAAAGTACTCGCGCCAGAAAGTGTTAATGTTCCCGCCCCCGCCTTCGTTATTCTCAATGTAGAGCCGGAAATAGCTCCGCCGACTGTCAAATTCCCATTAGTGGTTGTTATCGTGACATGATTAGAAGGCGTCACTGCCCCCGTCCCCATATTTAAGTCGCTGGTTCCTGTAAATGTAAAATCTTTTGACCAAGCTTGAGTATTATTAGTCGTTAGTGTAATAGCAGCGCCGCTTGTATTATTAATAGTTCCCCCATTAATCGTAAATGATCCTGTGCCAAGCGCGGTCGCATTATTTATATTTAGAGTCCCATCGTGTAGCGCTGAAGGGCCAGTATTAGTATTTGCTGCAGATAAAGTTAATGCGCCTGGCCCAGCTTTAGCAAAATAATTACCAATTAAACCACTGATCGTAAGTGTCCCAGATCCAAATTGATGAACAATGAATTCTGCATTACTCGCGCCTACTTGAGCATTCTGGATTGTAAAATTGTTTGATCCTGTCATTAAAATTGCGGCGTAACCGAAACTAAGGACATTACTGTTTGAGACTAAATCCAGAAAACCAGAACCACCCGAAGTATCGATGGATAAAGTATTCGTCGCATGATTGCCATTGGTCATCGTCAAATTTCCCGATGTGGAATAATTAGTCGTAGAACTGTTGTCTGCCGCTGCCAACACCGTAGCCCCGGTGTAACGCACGACGTTTCCTCCGCTTGTGGTTAAGAATCCGATATTCCCCGTAGAATCTTTAACAGTCGCGTAACCTAAAACACTGTTTGATAACGTTGGACTTGATGTTAGGGCTCCACTAGGAGCCAGGGATAAATCGACGTGTAAAACATTTCGTACTGAGCTGCGTGACCAAGTGTTTCCTAAGGTAAGTGTTGTTCCAGTCCCGCCGTTGTCATTAATAATAATTGTATTTTGACCGCCTGTACCGATAGCCGGGTTTCCAAGGGTCTGACTGGAACCGCCGGTACTTTTACCTTTCACACTCAACGTGCCCCCAATTAATGTTGGAACCGTCGTTGCATCGAGAACTCCTGTTGTATTTGTTGATAAATCCAATAAAAGTGTTCCATTGCTAATCGAGATGCCACCGGTAAATGTATTTAGTCCAGATAAAGTCAGAGTTCCATTGCCAGCCTTCGTTAAACTACGCGCCCCGCCGCTTTCGCTAATGACACCACCCAGGGTCAGATTTGATCCGTTAACCGTTATCGTTCGACTGGCTGAGAGAGCCGCATTACCTGTTCCTAGATTAAGGTCATTCGTTCCTGTAAATGTAAAATTTCCACTCCAAGTCATAGGATTGTTATTCGATAACGTTATCGCCCCGCCACTCGTGTTATCAATTATCGTCCCAGAACCAATCGTAAATGTTCCTGCCCCATTACCCAAGGCTGTCGCATGATTGATATTGAGAGTCCCCGCGCTCAGTGTCATACCACCGGTAAATGTGTTCGCGCCGCTTAAAGTTAAAGTGCCGTTAGCTCCTGCTTTGGTCAACAGACGTGCCCCACCGCTTTCACCGATCGCACCGCCAATAGTTAAATTGGAACCATTACCTGTTACAGTCACGTTAGTGCTCATGGTCACCGCGCCTGTTCCAAGATTTAAATCATTGGTGCCGGTAAACGTAAAACTAGCCCCCCAGCTTTGCACATTGTTATTGGATGAAGTAACACTGGCGCCGCTCGTGTTATCGATTGTACCGCCGGAGATAGTCAATGTTCCTGTGCCAAGCGCTGTCGCGTGATTGATGTGTAAAGTACCGGCACTTAATGTTATTCCATTACTAAATGTATTTGCTCCAGAAAGCGCCAATG
>JAHFGL010000051.1 GCA_023247445.1 Candidatus Omnitrophota bacterium
TTTTGTTAAATATGGCGCATTAGAGAATCTTGATGTTCATGTAAGCTTTCCCTACGAATTAGCTTCGCTAGAAGGTGATTCAACAGCCACGTTTCGAAAATTTGGTGATGGTAGGCTTGGTTTTCAATATCGTTTTTTACGAGAAAATGAAAATTCTCCAATTTCAGCCGCCCTTGCCTTTGAATGGAAAACACCTCTTTCAACTTATTCAGCAAACAGTTTAAGTTCTTTAGGAGATCATCAGGAAGATTTTGAATATCGTTTTCTTTTAGGGCGCTATTTTAATATTTTTGAGTTGTCCAGCTATTTCAACGTCGAAGGAGGTTATCGTACGCGCACGGGAAAACCAAGTGATGAGGTTTTCGGATTTGCAGAAATGGGAATGCTTTTTACGCCTAAGTTTGCTGGCCGCGTTTTTGTCGATGGGGTGGATGCGCTCGGTGGAATTGGACTAGAGTCAGCTGAGTTTATGGCAATTATGACAAGAGATGGATCGCCACCTTTTTGTCTCGTTGGAGAGAATTATATTAAAACGGGACTCGGTTTTTCTTTTTACCCTACGGATTCTGTTGATATCGGCATTTTTTGGAGTATCCCTGTTTACCGAAGCAATACTTCATTAGATAGGAGTATCGGTATTTCTGTTGGTTATAAATTTTTTTAGGAGATACTATTATGAAGAATAAAATGAAGAATTTTGGAATATTTTCATTCGTGTTCTGTGAATTAATTTTAATTTCTTTTGCGGTCAACAGTTATGGTTCGGGAACATATTCTCCGCCACTTGCGCCATCATGGGATATAAGCGAATTAAATGATGAAGAAATTAAGCAAGGCCAAGAGTTGTTTGAAGGTCGTGAACTTGTCGGTAGCGGTGGAAAAACCTGTTATGAATGTCATGGGGAAGGACAGGCGGTTCCCTTGAAGCGTTCATCACTCAAAAAGAAAGCAACCCAAATGAGTGCTGTTATTAATAATTGCCTTACGGATTCCACACGCTCAGCCGGTAAGAGTCTTGAACCAGGGTCGAAAAAGATGATCCAAATGGGGGCTTACTTGGTTTCGCAATATCGTTTACCTCACGCAACAATGAAATATATAAAAAATAAATAACGATAGGGTTATAGCTAAGATGAAAACACGTGTTCTGGTTGTTGATGATGAAGAGGAAGTTCGAAAGTCTATTAAGAATAGTCTTACTATATTTTCTCGCGAGCAAGAGTCCATCGATCTATCGAACAAGATCGAGGCCCTTTTTGGCAACAATTCGCCGCAGGATTCATTTCCTTTTATGCTTGGTGAAGAATTTGAGGTTGTTGCGGTGGACTCTGGAGAGTCTGGGCTTGAATTGATCAAGGATTCCATTGCGAAGAATAAACCTTTTCAGGTTATATTTATAGATGTTCGGATGCCTGGGATGGGCGGTGATGAATGTGGAAGATTAATCCGGGCACTCGATCCGCATGCGGGGATATGTTTGATAACAGGATATTCTGATAAGAGTGTAACGTCACTGGTTAAAAATATTGGTGGGGCTGTCGATAATGTGCTTTTTTTGAAAAAACCTTTTAGTGATGATGAGGCAAGACAAATTTCCCGCGCTTTTTCTGCCAGATGGTATGCCGAACTAAAATCTCGAGGATTTCAACGAGGCCTTCAAAATTTAATCGATGATATCTTAAGTTTAAAAGATATTCCTTTAAATGATTTGCACAAATTGCTTAAAACAATTTTGGAGCATATGTTGGTTTTTATTGGGGTCAAGAATGGATTTATCGCGAGCATTGATGATAGCAACAAACTCCAATTTGAGGTTGGCTCGGGAATATTTGAGAGCCAGCAAGACATTGATCATATCAATCTGCCCGGTGATTTTTATCGAGATACCAGCAATAAAAGTGAACACAGTTTTATTATGAACAGATTCCA
This sequence comes from Candidatus Omnitrophota bacterium, assembly GCA_023247445.1. Classification (GTDB taxonomy): domain Bacteria; phylum Omnitrophota; class Gorgyraeia; order Zapsychrales; family Zapsychraceae; genus JAHFGL01. Next base: position 1,930 of record JAHFGL010000051.1, read on the forward strand.
CGACAATGTTGTTATTTCAATTACAGATGTGGAATGTCGACGCGTGATTGTTGTTGTTGATAACGGAACGATAGAAAACGAGAATAAATATTTTATTAAGATTTTTTCAGAGAATGCTATGGTTTCACTACAAAATGCCGGCCTTTTTAAGAAGTTGGAAGATGCCAAAATATCTCTTGAGGAAAAAATTAAGGAACGAACGTTAGAACTTGAAGATGCAAATAGGACTCTTCAGGAAATTGCGATTAAGGATCACTTGACGGGGGTTTATAATCGTCGCTATTTTGAAGAAATGCTTGAGATCGAAGTCAATCGTTGTAAAAAGGAAAATAAAGATTTAGCCTTAATGATGATCGATGTTGACTTTTTTAAATCAATCAACGACAAATATGGACATAAAGAAGGGGATAATGTTTTGGCCAGTCTAGCGGCTATCTTGACGAATAGTTTGTCTAAAACAGATATTATTTCAAGATATGGAGGGGATGAGTTTCTTGTCATGTTGGATAATGTCGATATGAAAGAAGCCTATGCCATCGCCAATAGAATAATAAAAGCTTTTTTTCAATTGCCATTTAAGGATAAATATCCTGATATCGATTTAGAATTAAGTATCGGCATCGCTTTTTTAATCTCAGATATGTACTATATCAAAAGTGGTGCAGATCTTTTTCAAAAAGTAGACGAAGCCTTATATTTAGCAAAACGAAATGGGAAGAATAGGATCGAAACATGGAAGCTTAGCGATGAACTCTACACGCCCCAGCATGAAATTCAGTGGGAGAATATAACAACACTGATTAATAAAATGGCGGATGTTTCTTTGCGCACCAGAGAAGAGCATATCGAAGAGATTGCTTCGATCATCTCTGTCCTTGAGAGTAAAGACCCTTTTACGGCCAATCATTCGAAAAACGTTGCGACCTATACCAAAGAATTTTTGTTGTACCTAACCTTGGAACAGAAATATGCTGATGAAATCTATCGGGCCGCCATTCTCCACGATATTGGTAAGATTGGAGTTCCGGGGAAAATCCTTTCTAAAAATGGATCATTAACTCCGGATGAATTAAAAGTCATTAGGAATCATCCGCTATTAAGCGTTAAAATTCTTAAACAGTGTCTATTTAAGGGAAAAGAAATTTTAATCGTTAAGCATCATCACGAAAGGTTTGATGGAACGGGTTACCCGGATGGTTTAAAACAAAATTATATACCTTATGGTTCGCGGATCATTGCCATTATTGATACCTTTGATGCGCTGACAAATAATAGAGCCTATCGAAGTAAGATGGATATTGATACGGCGATGAATGAGATGAAAAAATGTGCAGGGACGCAGTTAGATCCCGAGCTTCTTGATAAATTTTTATCTCTTGTAAATAAAAATCGGGATCGCTGGCCGCTTAATGATAAACAGCAAAATTTGGGGCAATAATTTTTTCTTCGGATAACCAATTCATCAAACTCCCTAATTTCCTAATATTATTTTCATTCCATCCATGTTTCGATCGCAAAGTTTAAGTATTCTTTCCCAAGACGGACGCTTATTATTTTATACGCGAACAATTCGTTTGTTCGCGTATGGTTTTTTGTCTGTCATCCTTATTATTTATCTAACGCAAATCGGCCTTTCCAAAACACAAATTGGATTTCTGTTAACCTCGACCCTCTTGGGAGATGCTGTCATCTCGTTATGGATGACCACGATCGCCGATCGCGTTGGCCGTAAACGAATGCTTATCGTAGGCAGTATCCTTATGGTCGTTGCTGGAATTATTTTTGCGTTAACAAATAATATCGTGTTGCTCATTTTAGTGGCCACGATCGGTGTCATTAGTCCGGGGGGAAATGAGGTCGGGCCTTTTCTGGCGATCGAACAGGCAAGTCTTTCCCATCTTGTTTCTGATCAAATGCGTACGCGTGTCTTTGCCTGGTATGCGCTTGTTGGAGCAACATCCACCGCCATCGGCGCCTTATGTACTGGCTTTTTGGTTCAAGTCTTGACGGATCATTTTCAGTGGACGTTACTCGATAGTTGTCGTGTCGTTGTCTTTGGTTATGGCGCCATTGGTGTTGTTCTTTTTATATTATTTAATCGTCTTTCATCAGAAGTTGAAATCTTAAAAGATCGATCAACAAAGATTAATATCTTTGCTGTGTTTAAAGATCGATTTGGGTTACCGCATTCAGCAAAAACAGTTTTAAAATTATCGATGCTCTTTACCTTAGATTCTTTTGCCGGTGGATTTATCTTGCAGAGCATTGTTGCGTATTGGTTCTATATCCGTTTTGGTGTTGATCCCGTTGTTCTCGGAGGTATATTTTTTGGTATTAATGTGCTCTCCGGATTGTCAGCGCTTGTCTCCGCCCGATTATCTTCTAAAATTGGATTAATCCCAACGATGGTCTTTACGCATATTCCCGCGAATCTTTTGCTTATCCTTGTCCCGCTTATGCCGAACTTATCCTGGGCGATTACTATTTATCTATTACGTTCAACGATGGCACAAATGGATGTTCCTGTCCGGCAATCATACACGATGGCGGTCGTGACCCCCGAAGAACGCTCAGCGGCGGCCGGGGTCACCAACATTGCCCGTACCCTTGGTATGTCGATATCGCCCATTTTTATCGGACCGCTCCTCGGACATGCGGAGCTTTTACAAATAGCTTTCTTTGTCGGGGGTGGGCTAAAGATTGTTTATGATCTTTTGCTATATAAAAACTTTCGTCACATCACCAAAGCCAATTAAAAATAATTTAATGATTTTTTTTATTTAATTTCTATGTATGATAGAGATAGTTTAAAAAAAGGATAAGGGATGATTCAGTTTTCTACAGAACAATGCCGTGATTTACAATTTGCCCTTTCCCGCGAATGGCTAGAAACTAATGGTTTGGGTGGTTTTTCTTCCTCCACCATCATTGGTTTAAATACTCGACGATATCATGGCCTTTTAACCGCAAGCCTTAATCCTCCGGCCGACCGATATGTTTTACTTTCCAAATTAGAAGAGACAATTACCATCGATGGCCAACAGTTTGATCTTTCCACGAATCAATATGTCGGTTCGATTTATCCGCAAGGATATCAATATCTCAAAGCCTTTCGTTTAGATCCTTTCCCCGTGTTTACCTATGAAGTCAACGGTACAGAAATTAAAAAAAGTATTTTTATGATTTGTGGAGAGAATTCAACTGTTATTCAATATCAAGTTCGTCCAGCTGATGGCGCTTCAAAAATTGAGCTTCATGTGCGACCCTTGATTGCTTTTCGTGATTACCATTGCACGACCCATGAAAATAATACGCTTAACCCAACTATCCAAAGTGAAGATCAGTGGGCGGCGATAACTCCTTATGAAGGATTGCCGACGTTATATTTTAGTCATGATGCGACTTCTGTTGATCCAACGGGCTATTGGTATAAAAATTTTGAATATGATCAAGAGTTGCAGCGCGGATTAGATTTTAATGAAGATTTATATAGTCCATTTGTTTTGAAGTTTGATTTAAATACGCGTTATAGCGTTAACTTAATTGCCTCAACCAAACGCCATGATATTGCGCAGGTCAATGGTTATCAAAAGGCCGAAATCAAAAGGCGCCGAGAGATTTTGGCTTCATCGCCATCTGATAAATATTTTGTCCGCCAGTTAACGGCCGCGGCTGATCAGTTTGTCGTTAAAAGAAAAGATCAAAAAACAGTTATCGCGGGGTACCATTGGTTTGGTGATTGGGGACGTGACACGATGATCGCCCTGCCGGGCCTAACGCTTGTCACCGGCCGATATGATGTGGCCAAAAGTATTCTTCTTGGCTTGGCCCGCAGCGTCGATTGTGGCATGATTCCCAATCGTTCTTCGGATCACGGTGAACAAGCCGAATATAACACCGTTGATGCTACGCTTTGGTTTATTTTGGCGATAAGATCTTTTCTTAAATATACGGGTGATTACAAAACTGTTCGTGATAATTTTTATCCTGTTCTTGTTGATATTATTTCTTGGCATGTTCGTGGCACGCGTTATGGCATTCGTGTCGACAGTGATGGGCTTTTATCCGCTGGTCAATCTGGCGTTCAACTGACTTGGATGGACGCAAAAGTTGGCGATTGGGTCGTGACCCCGCGTTACGGCAAACCAGTTGAGGTCCAAGCCCTTTGGTATAACGTGTTATGTTTTATGGAAGAATTGGCCGATATTTTTGGTGACAAACTTAATCATACCCAATATGCGCGCATGGAAAAGTTGGCCCATAAAAGTTTTAATGATTTATTTTGGAATCAGCAGACAGAGTGTTTGTATGATTGTGTTAATGGTAATGACCGGGATGGTTCCATTCGTCCAAATCAAGTTTTTGCCGTTAGCTTGCCGCACAGTTTACTTTCTCAAGACCGAGCTAAAAAGGTCATTGAAGTTATTGAACGCGATTTATTAACGCCCTATGGATTAAGAAGTTTATCACCAACACATCCATATTACCGTGGACGATATGAAGGAGATCCCTGGAGTCGTGATAGCGCGTATCATCAAGGAACTGTGTGGGCATGGTTATTGGGGCCCTTTATTACAGCTTATTTAAAGGTGCATGATCGTAATGATGCTACTGTTGAAAAAGTGACCCAGTGGTGTCGCACGCTAAGCGATCATTTAAACGATGCTGGATTAGGACAGATTTCCGAAATCTTTGATGGGGATGCGCCTTATACTGCGCGTGGTGCAATTGCTCAAGGTTGGAGTGTTGCTGAACTTTTACGTGTTATTTGTGAAAATATTATTGAAGTTAAGGTCAATAAAACTCAATTGATCAAAAATATTTAACTAACAATATCATTCGTTACGCACGAACTTATCCCTCGAACAGATCTTCGACAGCCTAATAGTATTTTTGATTTTAGGGTTCCCAATCTTTACAAATCTTGTACAATAGAACCGACGAATTTATAAATAAAATATTTTGAGAAAGTAAATGTCATCCGCCTACGCCTGGTCCGGTGAGGTTCAACATGAAAGTATTAAACGAAGACGGAAAGGCTGGAAATGGGGAGAAGATTTGGCTACGGCGGATGTTCGCCCTTATCTGAAAGGGCGGATGAACCCGGCGAAGCTCCCAAACAGAAGTTTTGGAGCGAAGACGGGTCATTTAGAAGGGATCACGGCTTTAGCCGTGGGGCTCCATTTCCCTTTAATTCTCTGCGTAAAAATAATTTTAACAATGGGAGGAAAAGAATGCGGCAATTTCAGAAAGTCTTAATTCTTGAGGTTTTCTTATTTTTAGGATTTGTTATAACTTCTGCTTTTGCTCAAGCCCCTGATACAGAGCTAGCTCTTTTTGAAGAAATCCCAATGGTTGTCACTCCCGGAAAAAAATTACAACCTATTACTGAATCTCCCGCCGCTGTCTATGTTATCACGCAAGAAGATATTAAACAGAGTGGCGCTATAAATTTGTGGGAAGTTTTACGCGAGGTTCCTGGAATGGATGTTGTGATGGGAACGATAGGTCAGGCGGATGTTTCCATGAGAGGATTTGCCGATATGGCCACCAACAAAACATTACTACTCATCGATGGCCGAACGATGTACTTACCGCTCCAAGGACTTTTATTATGGGAAATGATCCCTGTTCAATTAGAGGAAATTGATCGCATTGAAGTCGTCAAAGGGCCTGTGGCATCTTTATATGGAGCTAATGCGAATTTGGGATTAATTAATATCATTACAAAAACTCCTGGGCAAATGGACGGTGGAACATTGTCGACAACGGGGGGAACCCGCGATACAAAACGTTTTGCCGTTATGTACGGAAAAGAAGCCAACAAGAATTTCGCTTATAAAGTTTCTACTGGATGGAAGGATATGAATTCATTTAATAATGAGCGAGATAGAGATGCCCTGGATGGCGTTCAAGGAAATATGCAGCTTGATTATAAAATTGATGATGATTCTAAGGCGTCACTTTCTGCAGGAACTTCACAAAATGATTCTTATCTTCTGACAAGTACAGATGCGATTGCCCAACAGTTTTATTTTGGACCACTGTCTCATACCTTGACGTATATAAAGGGCGATTATGATGTCGGAAATTTTAGTTCCCGTATTTTTTGGAATCATTATGGCTCAAAATTTAAAACTAAAGTATTCGACAGCGCTGTTGAGATGGACACCTTCGATGGAGAACTGCGTTATGCCTTTGAGCCAATTGAAAATCATTCCGCCATTATAGGTGGGGGTGGACGATTTGATAATGTGGATTCAACCATATTTTCAGATTCTGATAAACATAAGCACACTCAAGGAATTTGGGATTTTTTTGCTGAAGATCAGTATAAACTTTCTGAAAAATGGACCATTAATGGTTCCGCTCGTGTTGATCACTACGGTAACAGTGGTTATAATCCGTCGGCACGAATAGCCACGATGTATTATCCGAATAAAGTTGATTTGTGGCGATGGTCAACAGGATATTCTTTCCGAAGCCCAACCCTTTCTGATTATTACTTGAAATTACCTGTTGATGTTACAGGGGGAGGAGTTATTTCAACAGCTCATGGTAATAAAAACGTGAAACCCGAACGATATTTGACCTATGAGATTGATTATGAGGGCAAGAGAATGGATGGTCGGTTAAGACCTTTTGTTTCTATTTATTTTACCCGTATCAGTGGACTTATTGAACCTACGCGTAATGGCGGTGGGCTCTTTGGTTTGGATGCCACATTTTTAAATAGAGGTAGGGCTGACTCTAGTGGTGGTGAATTGGGAACCGAATATGATGTCAATAAAACGATCACACTTATTGGTAATTATGCCGTTAATCATGTCAAATACAATGACGCCGATGAAATTCATTTTAATCCCAAGCATAAAGCCAATGCCGGTTTTAAATTGAAATTTCTTGATAATAGGCTCAGTACAAAGTTTTTGGCCCATTATGTCAGTGGCGCTCACACAACTTCAGGTGATGATGGGAAAGTCCCTGCCTATGTGCTGTCTAATCTGTGGATTGGATATCAAGTCACCAAAGATTTAGAGGCTTCGATCGCTGGGTATAATATTTTTAATGATAAGCATCAAGAATTTATCGGCGGGGACGATATCGGTTCTCGCGTCCTAGGAAAGTTACAGCTTAATTTTTAACAGTCTTTTAGAATATACCCAACGAATGCAGATATATCATCGTATAATCCTATCTTTTTTTTTCATCCTGCTGGTTTTTCTTGTTATTAATCCTTGTTTTCTTCTTGCTGATGAAGACTATCGAATTGTCATTATTCAGTCGAGGATATTAACTCCTTACAATAATGCCTTAAGGGGTTTTACTGACAAGGTTAGTAATGAAACTCTTAAAACGACTTATACCGAATATAATTTAGAAGATTATGTCGGCAAAGAGCAAGAAATTACGGAAAACATTATCAATATAAAACCTTCAATAATTTTTGCCATCGGGACAGAAGCCGCTTTATTTAGTAAGACGAATTTGAAAGAAAACCCCATTATCTTTTCTATGGTTCTAGATCCTATCGGGACTAAGATCGTTGAATCTTTTGATGGACCAAATGAAAATATTACAGGTGTTTATCTTAAGATTAGCATCGAAGATCAGTTTAGAAAATTAAAGGAAGTTATTCCAAATTTAAAGAAAGTAGGCATGCTCTATGACGCTAATAGTTCAACAAAGTCAAAAGAGGAAGCAGAAGATGCCGCTAAAAAATTAGATTTAATACTTGTGGCGCAAGGTGTTTATTCTAAAGCTGATATCGATAAAACCCTGGATGATATTCTTAACGAGGTGGATTGTCTTTGGGCGGGGGTTGACACCTTTATTTATAATCCCCAATCCGCTCAACATATTATTTTAAAGACTTTACGTAATAAAATTCCTTTTATGGCATTTTCATCTAATTATGTCAATGCGGGAGCGCTCATGACATTAGAATGTGATTATGCCGATATTGGCGCGCAAGCAGCTGAAATAGCCATAAAAGTTATGAAGGGAGCAAAGCCGGAGTCAATTTCTGTTCAAGCGCCTCGCAAGATGAAGTTAATTATTAATCAAAAGACAGCACAGACCATTGGCATTAAAATGCCAAGGGCATCATTAGAATAACGGAAATAAAATAATTATTATGAAACCATCTATCCCCAGAAAAATAAAATTTGGTATCCGTGTTAAAGCCATTGTGGCTATCACGATATTAGTTATTCTGGTGGCTACCATTCTGAGTATATTTTTTATTAAGTATGAAAATAAAATTATCCATGGTGATTTAAAGCAGATGGGACTCGTCTTGTCGAGTAATTTAGCCTATAACGCGGAATATGGTGTCTTAACGGATAA
>JAHFGL010000069.1 GCA_023247445.1 Candidatus Omnitrophota bacterium
GGACGTTTGGGATTGGCAACTGCCTCGCCTAAATATTTCAATTCTTTTTCAATGAGAAAACCGGCTACGGAAGGAAGGTATTTTGTAATGCCCGCGGTCGAAGCATGGGCGCGATGAGCGGTTCCAAACGCGTCATTGACATAAACATCCGCCAAAGCGGCTAATTCCTTAGCAAAATTGGAATCATTTTTCTCTTCTTCTTTATGAAAACGTAAATTTTCCAGAAGAATGACGCGTTCTTTACTGTTGGCAATCTTCTCTTTAATAGATGCCCCAACACAATCATCCAACATCAGCACATCTTGTTTAAGAAGGTCTTTAAGACGTTTGGCAACAGACTTAAGCGAGAAATCCGCTTCAAATCCGGTTCCCTTGGGACGGCCTAAATGGCTCATGAGGATTACTTTAGAAGCCCCTTGTTTAAGGGCATACTCGATTGTCGGCAGGCTGGCAACAATGCGGCGGTCATCGGTAATGTTCTTAGCATCATCCAGCGGCACATTAAAATCCACGCGGATAATGATTTTTTTATTCTTAATGTCAATATCGTTAATTGCTTTTTTATTCATTAGTTCACTCCTTGAAATTAAAACCCATAAATATGAAAAAATTGTTCCCTATTATAACCGACGCGTCGTCTTTGTCAATTTATTCAACGGACAGTAAAATAAAAAATTTTAATACTTTATTTAATACCTTCTTGCCAAATATAACCGCTTACATCTTTTATTGACAATATGCTTTAAAAGCCATCCATTCATCCTTTGTCATAATTGGCTTTGGTTCTTCATTCCTATATTTCTCAACCATCTCCAAACGAGATTGATCAGAGGGATGATCAGAAATAAATGCCGATATAGATGTCGATTCCTTCATGCGTTCAAAAAACTCTTTAAACCCATCATTGCTAATATGCGCTTTCTGTAACCTCCGTAACGCTCCTTCATCGGATTCTGTTTCTTGGGTTCGTGTAAACCCCATATTTAAAAAATAATTTGTCCATCTCATACTAGAAGAAGATCCAGATATCATCTGAACCCCACCCCATGTCATTAAATGAGTAATAAATCCTTCTAAAATGTGCCGACGGCTCACGTGTGTCATTTCATGAGCCAAAACTCCGGCGATTTCCTCTGGAGATTGGGCCTTTTCAAGCAGTCCTCTCGTCAAAGAAATTTTTCCGCCTAATTCAGCAAAAGCATTGATAGTTGGATTATTAACAATTTGAACATTCACTGAAAAACGCGAATCATCGTGATCGAGAGGATAAAGACGACTAACGATTTGATTTAAAAGGATTTTATTTTTAGGGCTCCCCTGGCAAACATTGACTGTAGATGTTGAACCCAAGAAACCTGAAACATTTTTTTCCAAACTCCAAGGAATGGCACGAACAAAAGGCGTTATCCCAAAACCAAAAACAGCAGCGATCCCTATCGCCACTATAACCCATGCCAAACCTTTTAGTGGTGATGCCTTATCTTTGTCTTCCATTAATGATGTTTAAGAAATAGTGTGATTATATAAAATATAGTATAAATAATAACCCCAATAAAAACTATTGGCCCACGTTGAAGAGCGCTGGCAGAAGCTGCTTTGGATTGATTAAGATTAATGTCAAAACCTTGACTACTGTCCACAAATGTATCCCGATCCTGAATGGTCGCTTGAACAGGAAGATTGTCTTGCAAGGTTTTAACACCATTAAATTTTTTAACAGCTGTTCCAATAACCATAAATTCAACCAACCCGCCACCTAAATCATAAACTCTTGTTTTGACACCAACAACTTCGTCCGCATGACATTTTTGGGCTTGAATTTGCAAACGTTCAAGCGCTTTTTCTCGAGCCTCATACAAAAGTTCAGTAAGTCCTTCAACCTGGCCTCCAGCTAAACTCTGAAACCAAGACGCAACTCCAGAAAAAAGGCCCAAAGAATAAACAGATACGCCCATGACAAGTTGGATGGGTAAATAACCGATATTAACCATATTCCAGAGCTCTTCATTCGTCATGTCGGAAGTTATGGGATCATTACGATATTCATTTAAGGCCGGATGACTTGAAGCAGTTCCAATCATCAGCATTTCTTGTGTTCCCAAAAAAGGCGTGATGGACGTTTGAATGCCAATAACGGCATTAGCCCCGGCCTGCTTTGCTTCCGCTTTAATTCTACTAAGGGCAAGATGCCTTGTACGATCAAAAATTTCTGTAAATTGCGTCACTTCTCCTCTTTTGAGACTTCGAAGAGACCCTCCAATGTTTCCCCCAACTCCAATCGAATAGGCCACATTACCAAAAACGAAACTATGCGGTTTGAATCCAGAATCTATCTGACAATAAAGCTGTTGGGCATCTGCCGAGGAAGAAAAACTTAACGTATCCGTAGCACCAGATAAGCTTCGAATTGTTGAACCAACAGCAAGAAATTCGAGATTACTCCCATGATTAATTAAATCAAATGAAATGCCTGTTAAACCCACACCTCCATATTGACGAGCTTCCTGCATGATGCGGTCAAAAGATTTTTTTCTACCGCTGAGAATCAATTCTGTAATTTGAGTGATTTCCCCGCCTGCTAAAGTAGAAAGCCCACTCGTTATTCCCTTACCAACTCCTAAGGAGACCACGCTGTTACCAATACAAAGTTGTCCTGGATCAAAGTTCAATTTTCTCAAACAAAAAATTTCATTACCGGATAAACCTGTTACTTTTGAATGTTCTTGTATTGGCATTTTAAAACTCCTTTACAGAATCCTGTTCTTTAGTGATACGGGTTACTTAAATAACGTGAGTTCGATTTAAGCCTGGCTCAAGTGTGAGGGTTGGGATGAACGTGAATTGAGACCTACACAATTTCTTTAGAGAATTATTCAGAGAAATTGCGCGCGGTCTCGTTGAACGGAATCACAATCCTCACACTTGAGCGATACGCATATAGGAGAGATTCCATTTATTGACGTCCGTACAACAAATCGATCAAGCAAAACCAGAAAGCGGACGTCGAGATACTGACAACAACAAAAAGCTATTACTTACACGGAAGTCAGTAATCCATACGGCTCCACGATCCGTTAGTTCATTATTCTAATGATTCTTTAAGGAAATGAACTAAGGATCAAGTCGCCTTTATGGCTTAAACGGCATCT